>JBGAJQ010000008.1:60063-120983 GCA_044224875.1 Gemmatimonadaceae bacterium
GCACGGTCCTCGCCTGGTGGCAGGCTGGCGCCATCGACTGGAGCATTTTCGGGATCTCGCTCGTCGGTCTCTTTCTACTCACCGACGGCACCTACGTCTCCAACGAGTATTTCGACTACGAGAACGACCGGGCAAACTTCGATCGCATCGGAGGCGACGACAAGGTAGGCATCACCACCACGGGTGGCACACGCGTGCTGGTGAAGGGACTCATTCCACGCCGCCAGGCCCTGCTCTTCTCCGTCGTGTGCTTTGCCGCCGCCATTCCATTCGGACTCTGGTTGCAACTGGGCAGACACACCGGCCCGCTCACCATCCCGCTGGGTGCACTGGGCATCTTCATCGGTTGGTTTTATACGGCGCCACCGATCCGCGCGGCGTATCGTGGACTGGGCGAGTTGTTCATCGCCATCGGCCAGGGGTTGGTGATCTTTGCGGCTTACTACGTACAGCAGGGGTTCAGTTGGATGCCGCTGCTGGTCTCCCTTCCCTGGTTCGTCGCCTTGCCGGCGTTGAAGCTGCTACGGGAGTTCCCGGACTTCGACGCCGACGAGTCCACCGGGAAGCGTGGGCTCGCCGTCGTCCTTGGCCGTGAGCGCGCCGCCACCCTCTATGGGGCGATGGTGCTGGTGGCGCTCCTCCTGTTCGTGCCGGGCGCCGTGCTCACGCGCTCCTGGACGTACCTGTTGGCCGTAGTTCCCGCGTGGCTGCTCGGTCGTAGCGCGGGCATCATGCTGAGCGGGGCGTGGCGCGAGAAGTCGCAGTTGGAGGCGGCCGCAGTGAGTGGATTCGCCGGGATGCTGACGATCCCCCTCACACTCACCGCAGCGTTCGTCATCCAGACACTAGTGCGTTAGGCGGCTAAAGAGCCCATCGACATCAGGCGCCCGTTGGAGTTTGCATCCCCACGGGCGCCGGAATCTTGTGGGGAGGACGTCCCCGAGGATGTGGAATCACCAGCCGCATTACGTCGAAGTCTGGCCGCTCCAGGACTTCGCCGTCGCGAAGAAATTGCTGGTAACGGCGAGACATGGACTCGCGGACGGCACAGAACGATCATGTCCGGCGCGACCTCCCGCCCGTTGGGTCAGCTCTTGAACAGCGCCGGAAATGCCTGCTTCAAGTGCTCGATCTTCGGCGCGTCATTGTAGACGATGTACGGCTGGTCCGGATGATGCGCCATGTAGTCCTGATGGTACGCCTCGGCGGGATAGAATGCGCCGAGTGAAAGGACTTGGGTGACGATCGGCCGCTTGAAGGTCTTGGCGTTGGTCAGCTGTGCGATGTATGCATCGATCGCTTTCTTCTCTTCGTCATTCTGGTAGAAAGCAATCGAGCGGTACTGCGTGCCGACGTCGGGCCCCTGGCGATTGAGCTGCGTCGGGTCATGCGCCACCGCGAAGAACACTTGCAGCAGCTGTTCATAGCTGATCACCGACGGATCATACACGACACGCACAGACTCGGCGTGCCCAGTGTCGCCTGACGAGACGTCCTCGTAACTCGGCGACTTTGCCTTGCCGCCGGCATATCCTGAGACGGCTTCCTTGACCCCCTTCAGGTGTTCGAACACCGCCTCGATGCCCCAGAAGCAGCCGCCGGCGAAATAGGCGATGCGCTCACCAGCAACAGCTTCAACGCCATGACCGGTGAGTGGCGCCGGTAGGGTGACCGCCGGCATGCTGGCGCTCGGAGCCGTGTGAATGGCAACGGTGAGGGCGGCAGCCAGACTGCCGCCTAGGAACACGGTTTTGGCAAGGGTCGTGAGCACGGGCTTCCTCCAAGGGGACGACACGCTACGCTCTCGCCTGACAAAGCCGTGCGCATCCGCGATGGTTCCAACAGTGCTGGCGCGGGCTGGGTGGTGGCATGGGCTCCTATCTCGCCAAGCCGCGGTCAACGGTGCACCATTCGCCGAGCCGATCCGTTCCTAGACTGCTCCCTCCAGACCGGAGTGCACGTTTGACCACAACGAGCGCAACCACACCGTGGTACCGGGACATCACGCGCGAACAGTGGCGGGTGCTCATCGCCGCCAAGCTCGGGTGGATGCTCGATGCCATGGACTTCTTGCTTTATGTGATGGCGATCGGCCGACTGAAGGCCGCGTTCGGGTTTGATGACGCGACCGCTGGTCTGTTGGGCACCGTCACACTCCTGATGTCCGCGGCAGGCGGGATCTTCTTTGGCGTGGTAGCCGACCGTGTGGGCCGCGCCCGGGCGTTGACGACAACTATCCTCATCTTCTCCCTCTGTTCGTTAGGTGCGGCGACCTCCCAAAGCGTGCGGCAGCTCATGTTCTGGCGAGTGATCCTGGGCATCGGGATGGGCGGTGAGTGGGCGTCCGGAGCGGTGCTGGTGAGCGAGACGTGGCCCGCGGCGCATCGGACCAAGGCGATCGGCATCATGCAATCCGGCTGGGCCCTCGGGTACATCCTTGCGGCACTCCTGGCGGCGCTGGTACTCGACGTTTTGCCGTTAGGCGCCGACGCCTGGCGCTGGCTCTTTGTGCTGGGTGTCTTGCCGGCGTTGGTCACCATCTGGATCCGGCGACAGGTGCCGGAGCCGCCCGCGTGGCGGCAACGCGCCGCGCAGCCGCGAGCCAACGCCAGCCCCTTTCGCGCCCTGTTCAGCCCCGAGTTGCGACGGCGGACCATCCTGGCCACGCTCCTTTCCGCGTGCGTGCAATTCGCGAACTGGGGGCTGTTCTTCTGGCTGCCGAGTTTCCTGGCTACGCCCGTTGAACGTGGCGGCGCGGGTATGTCGATCGTTCGATCTGCCGGGTGGATCATCCCTACCCAGCTCGGGGCCTATGCGGGGTACCTGTCGTTCGGGTTCATCGCCGATCGGTTTGGACGGCGTCGCACCTTTATCGCGTATGTGCTCGTTGCGGCGATCCTGGTGCCGATCTACGGGCAGATGGCGCGCAGCCCGGGCGTCCTGTTGGCGTTAGGTCCCCTGCTCGGTTTCGTGGGGTACGGGTACTTCAGCCTGTTCGGTTCGTTTCTCGCGGAGTTGTTCCCGACGGCGATACGCGCCACCGGGCAGGGGTTGACGTACAACCTGGGGCGCGGGTTGGGGGCACTGGCGCCGTACACGATCGGCTACCTGGCGACGTTGCCGAGGGTTGGAATTGGGAGTGCCCTGGCGGTGACGTCGGCGTTTTTTGGGTTGGGTGCTCTGCTGATCTTGGCGTTTCCGGAGCGGAGTGGGAGGGCGCTGGAGGCCTAAGGGGTGTCCCGCCTATCGAGAGCGACAGACAAGTCCTGGCAGCTTCTATCGCTTGTCGAGCACCGAATCGAGATCGTCAGGGCATGCAGGTGTCGACCACCTCGGACACGTCCACACGCCGCGAGGAGCGCGCCCCAACCTTTACGGCAGACGGCGGAAGAAGTAGTCGCAGCGCCCGGTCGGACAGAACCACTTTGTCTTGTCGTTTACCGGCGCCCTGATCCCAGCCGATGTCACGTAGCTCGTCTCGACGCGCGCCGACGATAGCCGCATGAAAATCGTGTCGAACGCGGCCTGATAGGAATACGAACTGTCGCCGCCGTTCTCGAGGAATGTGCCATCGGACAGCGAATCCCGGTACATGTAGATCTGCCGGAACAGTCCGTTCGCGATGATCACGGTGTCATACCATATGTAGTAGCGCTGACTAGTGCTGGTGAGCGCGATGACGGGCATCTGGCGGCCGCCGACCAGGTCCAACACGTAGCGCCCCCACGTTCTCGCGGCCGACGCGGGCGGGCATCACTAGCGCCGCTAGCAAGTCGTCACTATGCTGAGTTATGGCTAAACGCTGGCGAATCACCCTGTCGATTGTGGCGTGTGCGTGTGGCGGTGCAAGCGAGAGGGTGGACGCGCCACCCGTGGACCCGCCAGTCGTTAACCCAGCTGCGTTCGTGAGCGTCACCGGACCGCTGCAGCGCTTTGGCCGAGTCGACGGCCTGTACTATGAATGCGCGTACGAATGGACGGCGCGAGTGACTGGCGATCCCGGCGGTGTTCTCTACTGGGCAGGCGTTGAAGTCGAGGTTACCACCAAGCGGGGGAAGGACCAGAGCACGGCTGGACCGGAGTTTCTCACATCGGTGTTTGGCCGAGACCACCTTTCGGTTGGCGACTCGGCGCGTGGAGTGGCTCGGATCGCCGCGCTTCAGGTGTTGTACGACGCTCCCGATCCTGTGCCCCACGTCGCACGGGTGGGGATCCGTTATACGCAGAAACCACCAGGTCAAACGGCAGCAAGGGTGCTCTCACCGTGGTCACATCCGACTGCGTCGAACCGCCGACGCGCTCGGTGGCCTTCACGGTCCTCGACTCTGCGACGAGGCGCCGATTTGAGACCTACATACGCTGGCGAACCCCGCGTCTTGGCTCGCGATCGCTGGGAGGCGTGCTTCCCGACACTGCGGGCGTCGTGCGCTACTCAGTAACGGATTCGGACGACGTGCTCCTCCGCTACTTTCATCCCTCATGGGAGCAGCGAGAGGACACGATCGCTCCAGGTGCATCGCCGCGCGATACCGTATTCCTCGGTCGTCGGGCGCCGATCGTCGATTCGATGGCCAGATCGCCAAGCGCCGGCGACACTGACATCGTGTCCGCACTGGTCTCTCATGCTTCCGCCGGTACGGAGCTTCCCATCATAGCAACCGCGGTGGAGATGGGTCCGACACCGTGTTCACAGCCAGACTCCGCTCGGTCTACCGGTAGCTCGCTGGTCGATGGTTCACACCGGCGATACTTGTTCAAGATCCGTCCGTGCACCACCGCCGTGTGGGTGTATGTCGTCGATGCGGGCCAACACCTCGGTAGGTTCTTCTGCTCACACGGGGACCCAGAAGCATGGAGCTGTCGCGAAGAACTGGCAGGCCCCCTGCCGCTTCCTCCGCACGTTCGGTCGCCTAGGGAGCTGCCGGCGCTTAGGCTCCTGCCCGGCCACACGAGCTGATCCGCCGGCGTCGAGAAGCGACGACGACACAACCGGCCGGGTGCGTGCCTCAAACGCGCGGCTTGGACTCCGCTGGATCTGCGCTCTTGGACGGCTCGGCGTAGCGCCACGCCTAACGACGCACTCGTATCAGCCCCTCCTGGGCGACCGACGCCACCAACACACCGTCACGCGTGTAGATGCCCCCACGCGCGAAACCCCGCGCCCCCCACGCAATCGGGCTGTCCATGGCATACAACAACCACTCGTCCGCGCGAAATGGGCGATGCAGCCACAACGAATGGTCCAGCGATGCGAGCTGCAGGTTGGGCGAACCAAACGACAACCCGTGTGGCTGGAGCGCGGTCGTCAGCAAGCGGTAGTCCGAGGCGTAGGCCAGCACGGCCTGGTGTGTCAACGTATCGTCCGGCAACCGGTCGATCGCGCGAAACCACACCTGCCGCACCGGCGCCTCGCGGACGGGCCGCAACGGGTTGGAAGGGACCACGGGCCGGAAGTCGAGCGGACGGTCCTGCGTCAGCACGGGACGCAGCGCCGCTGGGATCTTGTCGGCCATCTGCCGAATCATGTCGAGTTCGGGCGTCAGGCCCTCCGGCGGTGGAGCTGACGGATGCTCCGCCTGGTGCTCGAGACCCTGCTCGTGGACGTGGAACGACGCCGACAGGTTGAAGATGGCCTGACCGTGCTGGATCGCGGTGACGCGGCGTGTGGTGAAGCTGTTGCCGTCCCGCAGCCGGTCCACGAAGTACACGATCGGCGCGCTCAGGTCGCCGGGGAGGATGAAGTACCCGTGGACGGAGTGCGCCTCGCGCGGGCCCTCGACCGTCCGCCGGGCGGCCACCAGCGCCTGCGCGAACACCTGACCGCCGAAGACGCGGCCGGAGCCCAGGTCGCGATTGGTGCCGCGATAGATGTTGACCTCGAGAGGCTCGAGGTCCAGCAGGGAGATGAGTTCGTCGAGTGGGCCGGGCATGGTGAAGAATGGTTACGACGGAATAGGCACGGTGCCCGTTCACGATGCGGGACGCGAGTCTAGGCGGTAAGCTAAGGCACACTCGATCGGAGAACGTCATGCACATGGCTCGATCTTCTGCCTCGCCCAACGTCACACGCTGGCTTCTGACCTCCCTGTGGTGCACCGCCATGCTGCTCGCCGCGCGGCTGGACGCGCAGGAACCGCCGACGACGGTCATGGTGAAGCGCTTTGCCGAGGCACTGGACGGCTACCGCACGGGGAAGCCGCTCTACGTCGTACTGAGTGGGGACCCCCTGAATCCTCCGGTGGGTGCGTTCCCGGACCTGCGGACCGCCACCGAATTCGCCAGGAAGCTGGGACGCGGAGCGCGCGTCATGGGGCCGGGTCTCACCCTATCAGAGCCAGGCGACGGCATCGCCGCCTGTATTCATGGGGGCGACTCACGCTGGTTCACGGATCGCTGCGTGCCGCCGGGCAACTTCACGGCCAGGACAGACATTCGTAGCATGACGCTACAGATCACGCGCAAGGACGGGAGCCGTGACTCCATTCCCGTTCCCGTAGACGCCGATGCGTTGTTCCTGTCGGCAGCGGCGGTCGACAAGTTCGCCGTGCCATATTACGTGCGCGTGATTGGTCTGGAGGCAACGCAAGCAATGCGTTCTGCCGCGGTTCGGGGATTCGTTCGCGAAGCGCGCAAGCCGTAGCATCGATCTACGGATGAAAGACATCCGCCGCTCGAGGATCGCTCGCCAGCTGACGGAACCACGGCGAGCGAGCGATCCTCAACCGCTCCCGTGGTTGCTCGCGCACCAGGCGGCTAAGAATCTCCGACGCTTGTGCACGGTCGCCTAACAAGAGTGTGACATACGCTTCGGCCGCGCGTGCCGGTTCGCGCGAAGGGTCGGCGAGCACGCCGGCGCGCGTCGATGTGAGCATGGAACGCGCCGAGTCCGTCAACCCCGCGCGCGCAGCGACGGCGGCAATCAGGAAGCGCGCGTACGCCCACTGGGAGGCATAGACGTTTGCCAGGGCGCTCCCTTCGAGCCTCGCCAGCTCATCCCATGCGGCTCGTACGTCCGCTGGCGAGCGACCTCGCCATCCCAGCAAGGTAAGCCGACACGAGGCGAATCGCGGTCCCTCCGCATATCGCGTCGCACCCAGCTCGCACCACCGGGCCGCGTCGTCGTACCGTTCGGCATAGAGTGACACGACAAACAGCAGCTCGACGACGTCCACGACCTCGGTGAGATAGGCGTCCCCTTCGTAGGCGTTCTGTAGTGCCTGCAGAGCCTCGGGGAACCGGCCGGTGGCATTCAGGACTTCGCCGAGCGCGTACCAGGAGCGCGCGTCATCGGGTCGCTCGTCCAGGGCAGCGCGCAGGTCGGCTTCCGACAGCCGCAACAGTGTGTCGGCCCCGGTGTTGGGTCCAAGGGTGCCGAGCAACTGCCGGGCGTAGCCGCGGAGGGCCAGCGCTCGCGCCCCGGCTCCGATGCGCAGCGCGGCGTCGGCGTACGCCACGGCTCGACGGATCATTGGCGCGGAAGGCTCCGTGACCGGTGCCGAGGAGGTAGCGATCATCGACAGTTGCAACGCTGCGTGTCCTCGCAACACCATCGGTACACTCCAGCGCGCATCCAATCGCTGGGCCGCGGCGTACAACGAGTCGGAGCGCCCCAACAGGTCCCGCGCCTCGGCTTCTCGAAACACCGCCGACGCGCGCGCGCCCTGGCGCGACAACTCCTGCGCGCGCTGTACCGCCTCCCACGCCGCGAGCGAACGTGTCTGCTGCCGCTCCTCCGTCAGCGTCACTTCCTGCCCAAGCCGGCGCCGGAGGAATTCTGCGACCTGGGTTGCGACGCCTTGCCGAAGCGTCAGTGCCTCCGATCGGGGCACCTCCAGTGTGCGCGTATCCATCTGCTCGCCCGTTCGCGGATCCAGCAGCCGCACGCTGGCTCGCACCACCTGGGCCGACGCGCTCAGGCTCCCGCCAACCACTGTTCCCACCTGCAACAGTCGCCCGATGCTGTCGATGGGTGGCGGCCGATCGCGGAGCGGCCGAACTCCGTTCGGCGAGATGAGGCGCAACCCACGCACCTGACTCAATGCATCGATCAGGTCCTCCGTGAGCCCATCGGCAATCCGGCCGACCTCTTCGTCTCCGGAGAGGTTGTCGAAGTAGAGCACCGCGATGCGACGCAGGTCTGGTGTTCCCGGCGCAGTCGCGGCGACGGTTGATGCTGGCGGCGCGCTGACATTCTGGCGACGCACCCACCAGGCGCCCACGAGCAGGATTGCGAGGCCCAACGCAATTCCGACCGGACGAGAAATCGCGCGCGGCCGTCTGGCTTTCCCGGTGGCGGCGCTGGCCAGCGCACGCGCAAACTCGCCCGCCGACGCGAATCGGTCGGCGGGCTGCTTGGCGAGGGCCTTGGAGAGCACCTCCGACACACCCACGGGGACGGCGGGCCGCAGGATCGACAGGTCCGGCACCGGGGCATGGAGATGCTTCGACCGCACCGCGTACGGGGTCACACTCGGATACGGGGCCTCGCCGGCGAGCATCTCGTACACCACACAGCCTAACGAATAGACATCGCTGCGACCGTCAACGTCAGCGTTCCCCAGCGCTTGCTCGGGGCTCATGTACATCGGAGTTCCCACGGCGACGCCAAGCTCCGTCACACGCGAGTCGGCCGGCGCTTCGAGCGCCAGCGCGATGCCGAAGTCCGCCACCAAGGCGTGACCGCCACGCAACAGCACGTTCTGCGGCTTGATGTCACGATGCACGATGCCGCCCGCGTGGGCGGCGTCCAACGCCTCGGCCATGTCCCGCGTGAGGGAGACCACATCGTCCATGGCCAACGCCCCTTCGCGATCCAGTCGTTGCCGGAGCGACTCCCCCTCGATGTACGGCATCACATAGTACGGCGAACCGCCAGCTTCACCGGAATCCAGCAGCGGAACGATGTATGGATGTTGAAGCTGTGCGGCGATCGCAATCTCGCGTTGGAAGCGCACTCGGTGCCCTTCGGTCGACAGGCCGGCCCGGATCACCTTGATCGCCACGTCGCGACCATGGCGCAGGTCATGGGCCAGGTACACCACGGCGTGCCCGCCGCGGCCGATCTCGCGCTCGAACTCATAGGCCGACGCGAGCGCCTGGACCACGTCGTCGGCCGGCAAGGGGGAACGTTCGGCATCCACGTCGTCGACGCGGCGCAGCAACGGTTCCGCGTAGTCGGCGGCGGGTGACGCCAGGAAGTCCTCGCCAGCCTCAACGCGCTGGCAGGCGGCGATCATCGCATCAGCGGCTTGTCGCAGCGCGGGATCAGTATCGCAGGCGTGATCCAGATATGCGATCCGGTCCGACGCTGAAAGCTCGAGGGCGTGGTCCACCAACGCCAACAGCCGCCGTTCCTCCTCCACCGATCGGGGTTGGCCCGGCGGCTCGCTCATGTCGCCACTCAGCCGCCAGTCACCGAGTCGTCCAGATGCGTGAGCAACCACCCCCGCGCGCGGACCCAGTCACGAGCCACGGTACGCGGCGTGACACCCAACAGCTCCGCGGTCTCCGCCTCGGTCATCCCGGCAAAGAACCGATACTCCACCACACGCGCCAACCGTTCGTCGATCCCCGCCAGCTGCGTCAACGCCTCGTCCAACGCCATGAGCAGGTCCGCGCGTTCGGCGACACCTGCCGATGACGGCGAAGCCAAGGCGGCGCCCGACGCTTCCAGCGCGGAAAGCGACACAGGTTGCTGCGCCGTAGGCCGCTTGAGTGCACGCGCCCGACGCGCGTAGTCCACCAGAATCCGGCGCATCGCGCGAGCGGCCAACGCAAAGAAATGCTGGCGATTGCCGAACGCGTCGCCACGCTGTGACGCCAACTTCAAGTACGTCTCGTGAACCAGCGCCGTCGTGTTCAACGTGTGACCCGGCGCCTCCGACCGCAAACGCCGATGCGCCAAACGTCGCAACTCGGCGTACACGGTCGAAAAGAGCTTATCCAGCTCTCGCGGAGCACCGGCTCCGGTGGTCGATGCGCCTTCGGCGTCGGGGGATGGGGAGTCGATCATCAATCCAGCGTCACATCTTGGGCTTGAGATACTTGTCGTACCACGCCAGGTAGCGTTGCAGCCGATCCCGCTGGTAGCTCGGAATCGTGATGCCATGAAACTGGTTGGGATAGACGATCATCTCCGCGTCGATCCCCTGACTCTTCAATGCCATATACATCTGCTCGCCGCCGGTCACCGGGACATTGGAGTCCTTCTCGCCGCCAAGGAAGAGCGTCGGCGTCTTGATCCGATCGGCATGCCAGAACGGATACGACAACTTCTCCCAGAGCTTCGGGTTCTTCCATGGATCGCCGAGTTCGTTGGCGTACTGATAGATGTACTGGTCGGTCCCGTACATGGTGGTCTGCAAGGCACTCCCGGCGCCGCTGGTGGCGGCCTTGAACCGCGTGGTGGTGGCGATGGTGTAGTCGGTGAGAATGCCGCCGTAGCTCCACCCACCGATGCCTAACCGGTCCGGGTCGGCGACGCCAGACGCCACCACCTGGTCCACAGCGGCAAGCAGGTCCTGCACCTCCTTGTTCCCCCAGTCGGCGAAGATGGCCTTCTGGTAGTCTTGCCCGCGACCCGACGAGCCCCGGTAGTTGGCGGCGATCACGGCGTACCCGTTGGCGGCGAAGAGCTCTCGTTCAAAGGAAAACGAGTGCTGGTCCTGTCCATTGGGCCCACCGTGGATACGAAGCAGCGTCGGCAGCTTGCTTCCCAGTTGGTATCCCGCGGGCTTCACGAGCAGGCCGTTCACGATCGTTCCATCCTTTCCCTTCGCCGAGAAGTCCTCGGTCGTCGCCAGCTGCACCTCCTGCAGCCAGGCATCGTTCTCGTGCGTCAGGGCGCGGAGCGAAGCACCGTCGACGGCGCTGATCTCGTTAGGCTGAGATGCCGTGCCAGCGACGACCACCAAGTGGTCCTTGCCACCAACGGCCAGTTCGCTGATCACGCGACGCCCTTCCACCAGGCGCTCGGTACTGCCATCGGCAACGCGCACGCGGGCGAGGTGCTGTGCGCGGTCGTCGGCGATGAGCACGAGAATGGACCCGCCGTCGCTTGTGAACTCCGGATCGCTGACTGGCCGGTCCAGCTGCGCGGTGAGCACCCGCGACTCCCCGCCCTGCGCCGGCACGATCGCCAGCCGATTGAGCGAATACGCCGATAACTCGGGGGCACTTCCCTGCAGGTAGGCGATCCACTTCCCGTCGGGGGACCAAGCCGGTCGACCGCCATCCGGTCCGTTGAAGGTTGTGAGCTGACGGACCGCTGAGCCAGCGCGCGCATCCACCACAAAGATGTCCGAGTTGTTCAGGCGGTCTGGATCGGCCGTGCGTTCGCTGACGAAGGCGATCCTGGTGCCGTCCGGGGACCACGCAGGATTCGCGTCATCGTACGGGCCGCTCGTGAGCTGGATCTCCTTCTTGGAATCCAGGTCGAACACCCACACGTGGTTCCGGCGGTCACCCAGGTACCCCTCGACGTCACGCTTGAACGCGTAGCGATTGATCACGATCGGCTTGGGCGTCTTGGCAGCCGAGGAGTCCTTCGGTGGGTCGGGTTCCGGATCCTGGGAGGTGAAGGCGATGCGCTTGCCGTCCGGGGACCAGGCGTAGCTCTCCACCCCGCCCTTGTGCTCCGTCAGCTTGAATGCCTCACCACCGGCGCGATCCAGCAGCCAAAGTTGTCCACCACTCTTGGCATCGCCGCGCGACGCCACGAATGACAGGTAGCGGCCATCCGGACTCCAACGCGGCGACGACTCACCGTCCGGCGTGTGCGTGAGTTGCACCGTGCGGCCACTGCTCCAGTGCGTCATGTACACGTCGCTGCCGGACTTGTCCCGCACGGAATCCAGCTGCGAAACGACGTAGGCCACCCACTCTCCGTCAGGTGAGACCTGTGCGTCACGCACGTTGCGCACGCGGAACAGGTCGTCCAGGCGGAGCGACCGCTTGCCCTGCGCGTCGGCGGCGTGCAACGGGAACATCAGCGCCACACAGCTCGCAATGAACAACACACCACGGATACGTCTCATGACAGGTTCCCAGCGCAGGTTGACGTAGATCCTACTGACGAAAGCGATGACACGTACCAGCTTGAACTCATTGAATTTATTCACGACCCATTCGCTACAGGGGCAGCCCAGAGGAGCGACTGCTCGGCGCGTCGGGCGAAGCTCCAGTTGACGGTTTCAGGACTTGACCCGAATGCCTAACGTGACACAACGGACAACTCGAGGTGCGACGCCCTGGACGACGATCGGTACACGCGATGCGTCTGGGCGCGGTAGTCCGATGCCTTGGCCAGGAAGATGTTTGGGACAAAGGTCTGCGGATTCTTGTCATACAGCGGGAACCACGTGCTCTGTACCTGCACCATGATGCGGTGTCCCGCTCGGAACGTGTACGACTGCTGATGCAAATCGACGGTGAACGACACCGGCGTGTTTGGCGGTATCGCCGTCGCCTTGTCGAATCCCTTCCAGTACCGGCCGCGCATGATCTCGCTCGCGACCATGAGTTGGTAGCCACGCATTTCAGGGCGCTTCACGGAATCGGGGTAGACGTCGATCAGCTTCACCACCCAGTCGGCGTCCGAACCGGTCGTTGAGGCAAAGAGCTTGGCCCTGATGTCTCCGGCGACGACGAGATCCTCAGTCAGCCGCTCGCTTTCCCACACGAGCACATCGGGCCGCCCAGTGACGAAGCGCTGGTCACGCACCAGCCATGTTTCCCACTCCACGTACGACGGGATCGGCCGTGGACGATAGGGAACCGGGTGTGCCGGATCCGAGACAAATCGGTCGTCCCCGGTGCTTGTGCTGGGTGGCGCGAAGGCGAGCCGCCCCTGCTCGCGCAGGTACAGGGAACGCGTGGTGGCCTGCGTGGGCGGCCATGCATCATACGTCTTCCACGCGTTGACGCCGGCATCGAACACGGTGGCCTCGGCGACCGGTTCTCCCTCGCGATCCTTCAGGTACTTGGCGAAGAAGCGTGCTTGTAGCTGACGGAAATCATCCCCGGTCTTTCGGTCAAAGCGGATGGAGCCGAGCGAGTCGGCGTCTTCGTCATACCATTGGCCGTGGAACCACGGGCCGATCACCAGGAAATTCTTGTGGGCCGCATCGCTCGCTTCCAAGGCTTTGTAAGAGACCTGTGGGCCGTACCCATCCTCCTGATCCCACCAGCCGCCGACCGTCAGCGTCGGGATATCAGTGTGCTTCAAGTAGCGTTGCACCGCGCGGTCCTGCCACACGCTGTCGTACGCCGGATGCGCGATGAAGCGCTGCCACGTTGGCCACCTGTTGGCGCCGGTGGCACGTCCAAGCGAGTCGAGTGTCGGAAAGCTGCCGTACCAATCGTAGGTGTCCCATCGCGTGATCTTGAGCGGACCCGTGCCCGCCTGACGAGACTCGCGTCCCGAGACCCACTCGATGCCATACGACTGACGAAAGGCTCCCTGGTGGAAGAAGTCGTCTCCCATCCAGGTGTCCACCATTGGCGCCTGTGGACTCATGGCGCGGAGTGCGGGGTGCGGCTCTACCATTGCCGCATTGACGAGGAAGCCCGGGTAGGAGATTCCGAGCATGCCTACGCGCCCATTTGTGCCTGACACGTTCTTGAGCAGCCAGTCGATGGTGTCCCACGTGTCCGTTGCCTCGTCCACGCTGCTGGCCACGCGCTTGTCGCGCGGCGGCCGGTTCATGATGAACTCCCCTTCGGACTGGTGCTGGCCGCGGATGTCCTGAAAGACGAAGACGTAGCCGTCGTCGATCAGCTCCTTGAATGCCTCGCGAATGTTGTACGTGCCTCCCCACCCATCGGTGCCGTACGGCGTTCGCGACATGAGGATGGGCAGCGGGGCAACGGCGCGCCGTGGCACCAGCACGACGGTGAAGAGCTTCACTCCATCGCGCATCGGAATGCGCACCTCACGCCGGTCGAACACGCTGTCGGCCGCCGACTGTGCCGCCAGTGGACCGCCAAGCAGGAGTAGGGCCCAGAGGGCACCTCGCAGCACGATTCGCATGGGCCGCCTAACGTCGAACGCCAAAGGCAAAGACCGTCTGCGACGCGAAGGTTTGCCCTGGGCGCAGGATGGTCGATGGGAAGGCCGCGTGATTCGGGGAATCCGGGAAGTGTTGTGTCTCCAGGCAGAATCCGAAGCGGCGAGCGTACACACGTCCGTTCTTCCCGTGTATCGTGCCGTCCAAGAAGTTGCCCGTATAGAACTGCACGCCAGGCTCGGTGGTCCAGACCTCCAGCGTGCGTCCGCTGGTCGGCTCCCAGACTTGCGCCGCCCGGCGCAACCCGCTGGCGCCGGAGGTCAACACGAAGTTGTGGTCGTATCCGCCGCCCCGTCGCAGCTGCTCGTCCGCGGCGTCGATGCGCTCGCCGATTCGTGTGGGCTGACGGAAGTCGAACGGCGTGCCGCCCACGGTAGCAAGTTCGCCGGTTGGGATCAGACCGGCGTCCACTGGGGTGAACCGGTCGGCATCCAGTTGCAACACGTGATCCATGATGTCGCGCGATGCATCGCCGACCAGGTTGAAGTAGGTGTGTTGGGACAGGTTCACAGGCGTCGCCTTGTCGCTGACAGCCCAGTAGTCCACCGTCAGCTTGTCGTCGTCGCCTAGCATGTACGTGACGCGGACGTCCAGTGCGCCGGGGTAGCCCTCCTCGCCGTCGCGGCTGCGATACGAAAACTGCACGCCAACCCCGCGATCGTTCTTCATCGGCTCGGCGCGCCAGACCACCTTGTCGAAGCCGACGAGCCCGCCGTGCAGGGCGTTGGGGCCGTTGTTCGTTGCGAGGTGATACTCCACGCCATCCAGCGAAAACCGTCCGTTGGCGATGCGGTTCGCGTAGCGACCCACCACGGCGCCGAAATACGGCGAGGCCGTCTTGTATCCACGGAGGTCATCGTGCCCGAGCACGATGTCACCGACGTTGCCGCGCGCATCGGGGGTCAGCACGGACGTGATCGTGGCGCCAAAGGTGATCGCCTTTACCGTCACACCGTTCCTGTTCACCAGCGTGTACTCGTCCACGATCTCTCCCAGGGTGGAAATGCCATATGGTTCGCGGCGAATGCGGGCACCGCTGGTGTCGCGGCTCGCCTGAATCAGGCGCCGGTTGGCGTCTGCTCCCTCTTTCGACAGCTTCATCACGCCCCGGTCGTAGGTCATGAGACCGTTGACCTCCACCTCCACATCCGTCGTCTGGGTGTACACCGCCGCCGAGAGCCCTCGTGCTGGCAGGGGGCGCACCAGCTCTAACACACCGCGGTAGGCACTGGAGAGTGCGGCGGTGTCGGCAAACGAACGATAGCCCCAGTTCCCGGAGGCCACCCAGGTGTGGCCCGTGAGCGGCAGTCCCAGGCCACCGAACTCGCCCAGGACCAGCGCTCGCTTGCCGTCGTCACGCGGAATGGCTGGCCCTGGGTACGAGTGCACGTCCGCGATGTCGCCGACGCCTTCGTCGTCCCAGCCACTGGCGGCGTTTACCAGCCGCGTCGGATCGTAGCCCTTGAGCCAGTCGACATAGCGGCCGGTCTCGTGTTGTCCCCACCCCTCGTTGAAGGGCACCCACATCACAATCGATGGGTGTGACCGGCGGGCGTCCACCATGCGTTGCAGCTCGTCCTGAAAGCCCTTGACCGACTCCGGCGAGTCGTTGTCGGCTGACGGCATGTCCTGCCACACCAGCAGTCCTAAAGAGTCAGTCCAATAGTACCATCGCTCGGGCTCCACCTTCACATGCTTGCGCGCCATGTTGAAGCCCATGCGCTTGGTCATCTCGATGTCGTAGCGTAGCGCCTCGTCCGTCGGCGCGGTGTACAGACCGTCCGGCCACCACCCCTGATCCAGTGGCCCGAACTGGAAGACGGGGTTGCCATTCAGCACGATGCGCTGCACGCCGTCAATCACCTGGAGCCCAATGCTCCGAATACCGGTGTAGCTGCTGACGGTGTCCAACCCCGTCACGATGCGGAGCCGGTACAGCTTCGGATCGTCGGGGCTCCAGAGGCGAACCCCGGGAATGCGAAGGGTCAGTGGCGTCCCGCCGCGGCCAGTTGCCGATGCGACGGGACGGTCGCCGTCCAGGACCTGCACGCTGACGCGCGCACTGGCATCACCGGCGACGCGTGCGTTGATGCTCACGGAACCTGACGGCGCATCGGTGCGCGTGTCCAATGCGACCACGTGCGTAGCGGGAACCGGCTCTATCCACACGCTCTGCCAGATGCCGGTGACCGCCGTGTACCAGATGCCGTGCGGCCGCAGCACCTGCTTGCCGCGAGGCTGCCCGCCTCGGTTCGTGGGATCCCACACGGCGACCACCAGCTCTTGAGCGCCGGACGCGCGCAAGGCATCGGTGATGTCGAAGCTGAACGGGTCGTAGCCCCCGCGGTGGGATCCGAGGCGGCGCCCGTTCACCCACACTTCGGCCTCCCAGTCGACGGCGCCAAAGTTCAGCAACACTCGCTCGCCCGCACGTCGTGTCGGCGCGCGGAATTCGCGCCGGTACCACAGGCGTTGCTCCTCCGACACATCGCGCCTAACGCCACTCAGCTGCGACTGGACCGCGAAGGGAACCAGGATGCGGCCCTCCCAGCGCACGGGGCGCCCGCCGACCCTCGGCGCAATGGCATATTGCCACGGCCCGTTGAGCGACGCCCAACGCCCTCGCTGCATTGAAGGCCGCGGGTATTCCGGGAGCGGGTTCGTCTGGCTGACGTCGCCGGCCCAGCGCGTGCGCAGCGTCGAGGGTTGCTGCGACGCGAGCACTCCGGTCGCCACCAGCAGACCGCCGCCCAGCGCGGCCCGGCGCCAGCCGGCGAGGTGCCCAAGCATTGATCTCTCTATAGAAGTCACGATGCAGAGGAACTTGCGGCTGATTTGCCCGCGGTCAATCGGCAACTCCCGGCGCCGTCGCCCACGGTCGGACTTTGGCCCTTCCAACTTTCGTGCGGCTGCCTTTGGTTGGGTGGCGCCCGGCGACCGGAGGTTCGAAACACACGGACGCACGTGCGAGGAGGACCACCGGTAGCCAGGTCAAGACGGCGGGAAGCCTCTCCACCCTCTCGCCGAGGTGGGCGTTGACGGCGAAGGGCAGCAAAGCCGCACCCCGACGTTGTGTTTCCTGCCACGAGACGCAATTTCCAGAAGGTCCGCATTCGACTCGCCCGCGTCAAAGGACAACCGCTCGCGTCGGTCCGGGCCATTCGTCGTCTACCGCCCCGGTGCTGTTGCGTTCGCGTCCCAACGGAGTTTCCCCGATGCCACGCCTAGTGATCACCTCTTCGACCGCCAGCCTGATCTCGCTACTCCTCGTCCCCACCCCACTGGCCGGTCAAGCCAAGCCGACGATCGAGCAGTTCATGGGTCCTGCCTCACCGCTCGAGTTGGTGAGCGCAAGAAAGGCGGACCGAGTGGCCTGGATCACCTACGAAAAGGGAATGCGAAACGTCTACACGGCGGCCGCTCCTGGCTTCAAGGCCGTGCGGCTGACGCAGTTCCTGGCCGATGACGGCGTCGACCTGACGGACGTTTCGATTTCCGACGACGGGCAGGTCGTGCTCTTTGTCCGCGGCTCGGCGCCAAATCGTGAAGGGTGGGTCGCAAACCCCTCGCACGATCCGAATGGCGGCGAGCGTGTCATCTGGGCGGCGCGGACCGGCGGAGGTCAGCCGTGGAAGGTGGTCGCTGGCGCCGATCCCGCGCTGGCGCCCGACGGAAGCAGCGCCGCGTATGTGAAGGACGGCCAGGTCTACCGCGCCCGCCTAACGCCAGGCATCGCGAAGGACAGCATGGACCTGGGACTCAAGCCGTTCATCAAGGAGTGGGGAGCGCAGCGCAGCCCGCGATGGTCCCCCGACGGTCGCAAGCTGGCCTTCGTCAGCATGCGGGGGAATCACTCCTTTGTCGGCGTGTACGACGTCGCCACCCGGCGCGTGTCGTACCTCGCGCCAAGCGTCGACTTCGACGATGCACCGGCCTGGTCGCCAGACGGGAAGCAGATCGCGTTCACGCGTCGCCCCGGACTTCCCTTTGGACAGCAGGGACAGGTGGCGTTAGGCAGTATCGGCAACCCGAATGGGCCGGCCTCACCAGCGGCGGGTGCCTCGCGCGGTCCCTGCGCCCACGCTCCGTTGCCCGGCAACAATTTCTTCCAGTTCGCGCAAGCTTCCAACCCCGCCGCCGACAGCGCCAAGGCCAAGGAGCCTCCGGGACTGTGCCGGGCGACCTTCGCGGGCGGATCCACGCTGGCGGTCATGATCGCCGACGTCGCCACGGGAAAGGGACGGGAACTGTGGCGCAATGCCAAGGACGACTCGACCTTTGCCTTCATTCCTGCGCTGGTGTGGGCGGACGGCCATGTGCTTTTCCCGTTGTCCGCGTCCAACGATGAGTGGGAGCGGTACTACTCACTGGATGTGGCCGCTACGCCGGCCCGTCCGGTGATGCTGACGACGACGAACGGACTTATCGAGGACGCCACCTCGGCGGCCCTGTCCAAGGACGGCCGCACACTCTACTACAGCACCAACGCCAACGACATCGAGCGGCGGCACGTGTGGGCGGTGAGCGTTGCCGGTGGCACCCCACGACAGGTGTCCACGGGCGACGGGATCGAAACCAACCCACAGCCGTTGGCCAACGGGTCGCAGCTGGCGGTCCTGTACTTCGACGCCCGAACGCCGGCCTCGGTGGCCGTGGTCCCTGCCGCCGGTGGGACAGCTCGTCCGGTTTACCCCGCGTTAGGCGCTGACTTCCCCACGGCGGCCCACGTGACGCCCGAGGTGGTGATCGTGAAATCGCCTGACGGCATGGAGATCCACAACCAGCTCTTCCTGCCGCGTGACGCCAAGGCAGGCGAACGGCGGCCTGCGCTCATCTTTGTCCACGGTGGACCGGTGCGGCAGATGATGCCCGGTTATCACTACATGCAGTTCTATCACTGGGCGTATGCCTACAACCAGTGGCTGGCCTCCCAGGGATATGTGGTGCTGTCGGTGAACTACCGCAGTGGGATCGGGTACGGACGCTCCTTCCGCCAAGCACCGAACACCGGCGGCCGAGGGAATGCGGAATATCAGGATGTCCTCGCGGCCGGTAAGTGGCTGCAACAACGCGCCGACGTCGATCCCGCGCGAATCGGCATCTGGGGATTGTCATACGGCGGTGTGCTGACGTCGCAGGCGCTGGCGCGCAATTCGGACCTGTTTGTGGCAGGTGCGGACCTCGCCGGCGTCCATCTGTGGGGTAGCTCGCTGGACTCTGCCGCCGTGTCTTATCGGTCGTCGGCGATTTCAGCGATCGACGGCTGGAAGTCGCCGGTGTTCCTCGTGCATGGCGACGACGACCGCAACGTCGACTTCGCGCAGACCGTTGGGCTGGTTCAGCTCCTACGGGCTCGCAACATTCACTATGAGTTGATGGTCATTCCGGACGACCTGCACGAATCCATGCTGCACTCACGCTGGCTGGACACCTGGAGCCAGATCGGCGGGTTCCTCAAGCGCTTCGTGTGGGACAAACAGAGTGCCGCCACGTCGCCCTGAGGCCGCTACCCGGCAACATTGTGTGTCCCCTGTCCGTTGATGGGGGAACAGCAGCTGTCTTTTCATGCGTTTTGGAGGCCCCCCATGAAGTCACGCTGGTTCCTCGCCGCCATCGTCGCGAGTCCGCTCGCGCAGCCGGTCATCGCGCAGGCCCCGACCACGCCGGTGCGGCAATACGAAGTGCCGTGGGGGCGCGAGGGGCGGCCCCGTGATCCTGCCGTTGCTCCTGACGGCAAGATCTTCTTTGTGGGTCAGGCCGCGAACTACATCGCGCGGCTCGATCCGACGACCGGAGAGTTCAAGAAGTTCACGATTCCCGAGGGGGCGCATCCACACACGTGCATCGTGGATGGCAAGGGCATGGTCTGGTACTCCGGCAACACCAACGGCACGCTCGGGCGACTCGACCCGAACACTGGAGAGGTGAAGGAGTTCGCCATCCCCGACGGCATCAAGGATCCGCACACCATGGTGTGGGACAAGAAGGGAAACATCTGGTTCACGGCACAGCAGTCGAACGCCGTCGGGTACTTCGATCTCATCACCAAGCAGTTCCGGATCGTGAAGATTCCGACACCGAACGCCCGCCCCTACGGGATCGTGCTCGACTCCAAGGGACGCCCCTGGTTCAACCTGTTCGGGACCAACACCATCGGCACGCTGGATCCGTCGACGTTTGAGCTGAAGACGTATCAGGTGGGGTCGGATCGCACGCGGGATCGCCGGCTGGGCATCACCTCCACCGACAAGCTGTACTACACGGACTACACCCGCGGCTACCTGGGTCACCTGGATCCCGCCACGGGCAAGAGCGATGAGTGGCTCCTCCCCGGAGGCGCGCAGTCGCTGCCCTACGGCATGGCCATCGACGACAAGGATCGTGTGTGGGTCGCGGAGGCCAACCCGGACCGGTTGAATCGCCTGGTGGGCTTCGATCCCAAGTCCAAGTCGTTCTTCAGCGTGACTGAGGTACCGGGGGATCGGAACACCATCCGGCACATGGTCTTCGACAAGAAGACGAAGCTGATCTGGTTCGGGGCGGACGCCGGGTTCATCTCCAAGGCCGACGTGTCTGGCAACAAGGTCGCGATGTAGCGAACCGTCAGCTCATACGTGCGACGAACGCCGGCGGGAGACCGCCGGCGTTCGTTTTCCCAGGTGCCAGTGGCCAGAGGCCGCCCGACGGCCCCGACTCTACTCGTAACGCAACGCCTGCATGGGAGCGATCCGGGAGGCTCGGCGCGCCGGGAGGTAGCCAGCACCAAGGGCCACCGCGGTCAACGTGAGGACCGACAGCACCATCACCAGCGGGTCGGACCCCTTGAGGCCGTAGAGCAGCGAGGACGCCATGCGCCCGAGCGCCAGCGCTCCCACGATGCCAACGAATCCGCCAATCGCCGTCATCACACCCACCTGCCGCAACACCATCGCCCGGACCCGACCGGCGTTCGCGCCTAACGCCATGCGGACGCCAATCTCGTTCGTTCGCTGCGCGACCGTGTACGCCAATACGCCGTACAACCCGATCGCCGCCAACAGGGTGGCGAGGATCGCAAAGGCTGACGACAACATGCTGATCATGCGGTCGAGGAACACATTCTGGCGGATCTGCTGCGGAAGCGTCCGCAAGTCTTCGAGTGGCAGGTTCGGATCGATCTTGCTGACGAGCGTGGTCACCGTGCGAAGCATCAGCTCCGGCGGCGTCGTGCTGCGCACGTAGAAGTTGATGGAGCCGACGGTGGTGTCCTGCAGGTATGGACGGAAGAAGACCGGCGGCACCTCGTCCTTCACCTGCGAGTACTTCGCGTCCTTCACGAATCCCACGATCTCGACGTCGAGCTCCTTCGATCCGCCGGCCGACATGTGCTTGCCAATGGGATTGCGGCCAAGGTTGAACTTCTTGGCAAAGGTCTCATTGACCACCGCGACCTTTGGCGCGCCCGCAATGTCCGCATCCGTGAACTCGCGGCCCGCCAGCAGCGTCATGCCTAACGTCGTGAAGAAACCGGGCCCGACGCCATTGAAGCGGGAGCCATTGTCGATGTCCGGTCCGCTCGTGAAGCCCTCGACCTCCACGCCATTCCCCCAGTTATTCCCGGCCAGCAGTCCGACGCGATCCTCGGACACGGCCGTTACCCCCGGCAGCGCACGCAACTCTTCGGCGACCTTCAGGAAGAACTGCCGCGAACGTGCGGGCTCGTATCCGTTCAGCTCCGGCGACGTTCGGAAGGTGATCACGTTCTCCGGACGAAGGCCCAAGTCGACGCGACTGATGTTGACGAGGCTGCGCACGAACAGGCCGGCGCAGACCAGGAGGGCCATAGAGAGGGCGATCTGCGCGGTCACCAGCGAGGTGCGGAACCGCGCCGACGCCCTGGAACTCGACGCCTTGCCCGAGTTGGCGCGCAGCGTGTTCACAAGGTCCGGTCGCGTGCTCTGCAACGCCGGATAGGCGCCAAACAGGAACCCGGTCAGCACCGCCAGACCCGCGGCGAAGAGCAGCACACTCGGCTCGAGTCGGAGCTGCAGGAAGGC
Organism: Gemmatimonadaceae bacterium; assembly: GCA_044224875.1. Lineage (GTDB taxonomy): Bacteria > Gemmatimonadota > Gemmatimonadetes > Gemmatimonadales > Gemmatimonadaceae > JABAQJ01. The sequence goes on from JBGAJQ010000008.1 coordinate 82,166, forward strand.
CACCGTTTCGTCCGGGAGCATGCCGGAGATGAGGGACAGGGTCCAGCGCGCCACCAGCAGGCTCCCCACACCACCCATGAGCGCGAGCAGCAGCGATTCGGTCAGCAGCTGCCGGAGGATCTGCGTGCGCCCCGCGCCAAGTGAGAGCCGAACCGCCATCTCCAACCCGCGGCTCGCACCGCGAGCCAGGAGCAGGTTCGCGATGTTTGCGCAGGCTATGAGGAGCACCACGCCGGTGATGGCGAACAACAGGGTCAAGGGCGTCTTGGATTCCGTGTGAATGGAGCTCTGGCCGCGCGCCCCCGGAGTTACGCCAACGTCCTTGGCCTTGAAGCGCTTCAGGGTCGCGTCGCTCATTCCCTTCTGCAGCGGCGCCTCAACGTCGTTGATGATCGGGTGATAGATCGCGTTGATGGCAGAGTGCGCTTGCGCGATGGAGACACCAGGTCGCAAGCGACCGAAGACATAGATCCAGTAGGAGTCGCGGCGCTGAAAGCTGTCGAACCCCGGATCCGCCACCCCGCGCATGGAGAGCGGGATGAAGACGTTAGGCTGCTGGCCGAGCGTGGTGCCATCGAATCCTCGCGGCCCCACGCCGATGATGGTGAACGACTGCCCGTTCACGATCAGCGTGGAGTTGAGGACGTTGGGGTCGGAGCCGAGGCGCGACTCCCAATACCGGTGGCTGAGCACCGCAACGTAGTTCGCGCCAATGGTCGCGTCGTCGCTGGGAGAGAAAAGGCGCCCTAACGCGGGCTTGACGCCAAGCACCGGGAAGTAGGAGCCGGAAACCAGCATCCCCAAACCGTTCAGCGTTTGCTTGTTGTACGAAAGGTTCACCCCAAAGCCCACGTGCCCTGCGAGCCCCGTGAGCACCTTCTGCTCCTTCTCCAGGTCGCGGTACATCAGGTAGCTAAAGACATCATCACAGTCGCCAGCCTGACCGCATGACTGCGACCCCGGCTTCGGACCGGCCGCCGTGAGGTTCACCAACTCGGCCGGAGCGTTCACCGGAAGGGGCCGCAGGAGCAGTTGGTTGAACAGGGAGAAGATCGCCGCGTTGGCGCCTATGCCGAGGGCCAGCGAGAGGATAGCGATGGCCGTCACGAATGGCGTCTTGAACAGCGTTCGGAAGGCAAGTCGGATTGTTCGCATGTGGACTCGTACGAGGGTCCTGCCAGTCGAGATTCACCGCAGTCGGGTGCGTATTTTCCCGAGTTGGACACCTCTATTCCACAGAACGATGACTGAACGTGAAAATCCGTTGCCGAACGGCGTGTCCCCAAGTCCCAGTGCCGCAACGCCCCGCCGGCTTCCGGGGGCCGCCGAGGCGCGTGGGGCAGGCCATCATATGGAAAGGCTCGGCCGTGCCGATACTCCTCAGAGGAGCTCCTTCTCCGAGGTCAAACGGTGACTGCCAGCTTTACCCCCACGCGCCCAATCACGGCGCGGATCGAACGACACGTCGAGGTCCGGCTCAAGGACATCGGCGCGGATCATCACTTCATCAGCACGCGATCGGATACGATCAACGTGAGTGAATACGGATTGCTGATGGAGGTTCCAACAACGCTCGACGCGTGCGTGCGTCAGGAAGTGGTGGCTTCACTCCACTGGGACGGCGGTGAATTCGAGTCACTCGGCGAGATCGTGCGCTTCGAGGGACCGTATTGGCGCGATCCCACCAAGAGCGTGATGGCGGTTCGGCTGAAGGAACCGCTCCCGCACGAACTGTTGACCCCCACGTCCTGAGGCGTTCCGCAACGCGGGGGTCCGGCGCCGGTGAGTCAGCTCGCCGGCGGCTGCGACTGTTGCGACACGCGTCGGTCCGTGGTACGCGTTGCCGGTTGGCTGGTGCCGCAGACCACACACGCGGCCATGTCCTTGCCGTAGAGCGCCAGATCGCTCTCCAGGTTACAGGCCGCGCAGAAGCCACGTGTGAGGGTCAGGTGCTCGAGCGACAAGCCGCTTCGGATGAGTCGAGCGACCATCGCGTTCGGTTCGGCAGCGCCTAACGGGCATAGGTTGCCAGAACACCAATCGCCGATCTCGAGACACACGACCTCGGGGTCGTGCACGTTCGCCTGGGCGTCGTCATGTCCGGAGTCTGTCATCAGGACGCGGACGTCGCGATCGCAAGCACTGCAGAACACCTCGCGCGGCTTCATGGGGCACCTTCCTTACATTGGGGACCATCGCCGGCCGGCCGCCTATCACGGCCCTTTGCGGCGAGTGGCCCGTCACGCCATGTCGATCACCTGCGCACCGGGTGACCGGCGGTCCAGCACTTGTTGTCCGTCCCGTTGCGTCATGCCAAAGACGGCCGTCGCCGCGGCATCGGCGTCCATGCACGTCTCGGCGCGAATGCTCACGCTATGCATCAGCGTATCCCGCGGCGCCGCGGTTTCGGGGTCCATGAGGTGGTGATAGCGGCGACCGCGCCATCGGAAGAACTGCTCGTAGTCGCCCGAGGTAGCGATGGCGCCGTCCGTCAGCTCCACCGTTTGCCGCAGGACCCGGGGATCGCCCGGATCAGCGATCCCGATTCGCCAAGGTTCATCGGGGGCGGGGCCACCGATCGCGACGATCTCACCCCCGACGTCGATCAGGGCGTGTTCTACGCCCGCCGCACGCATCGCGTCCATTCCCCGATCCACGCCGTATCCCTTGGCGATGGCGCCCAGGTCCAGGTGGACGTCGTCCTGCGTGAAGAAGATCGACGGCTGCGACCCGTCGGTACCCACCTCGATCTTCTCGAACAGGCGACGCCCGGCCAAGCGGCGGACGGCGAGCGTCGGAGGCGGTTCATGCCGGTGCATGACGTCCCACAGCTCCACCACGCGACCGATGGCGGGATCGAACGCGCCATGCGATGCGCGGGCCCAGCGCAGGGCGGCATCGACCACGAGCATCGTGTCCATTGACACCTTCACGGGGGTAAAGTGCGCCGTAGCATTCGCGCGCCCGATTTCCGAATCGGCGCGGAAACGTGTCATGCGTCGTTCGACGTCGGCCAAGGCACGTTGCGCGGCGTCGATGGCCCGCTCAGCATAACGAGCGTCGCGATGCACCACCGTGAACTCGGCCAGGGTTCCCATCACCGGCATCGTGCGCTTCACCACCTGCCGCCGCCTGATCGCCGCCGCGGGAATCGCGCCGACCACCAGTGCTCCAACACCCACGGCTACGAATTCTCGGCGTCCGAGCTTGCTTCGCACGGCGCTCATGGCGCGTCCTCCGATGACGATGAATGGCGGTGACAGGACCCGCCGCAGGCTCCGCAGCCGCCGCCGGTGCATTCCGTGCGCGGCCTGACCAGCCCGAAGATGATGAACAACAACGCGCAGAGCGCGACACCAAACACTGTAGACATCAGGAGGCTCCGAGTCCGGCAAAGCCCATGAACGCCATGGAGAGGCAGCTGGCGATGATGAGGACGATGGCCATCGGCCGCGCCAGTCGCGGCACGTCGGTCAGCTCCGTACGCACGCGGATCGACGCCATCAGCGTGAGTGCCAACGTCAGCCCCAATCCCGAGCCGATCGCGAATGCCAGCCCCTGGATGAAGTTGTAGTTGCGATTGGTCTGAAAGATCGCGAGCCCGAGGATGGCGCAGTTCGTCGTGATGAGCGGCAGGTAGATGCCCAGTTGACGGAACAGCACGGGATAGTACTTCTTCACGGTCATCTCAACGATCTGCACGGCGGATGCGATCACGACGATGAATGCGATCGTCCGCAGGTATGGTGCAGTGCCCAGCACATACTTGTTCAGGAACCACGCGGACACGGCGGTCATGATCAGGACGAACGTGTTCGCCAGCCCCAACCGGAAGGCCGTGGCGATCTGCTGCGTGACCCCGAAGAACGAACACAACCCCAGGAACATCACCAGGGTGAAGTTGTTCACGAGCAGCGACGAGATGACAATCCAGGCCAGGTCACCCATTATGCCTCCTGCAACGCGGCGCGCCGGGCCCGCATGTCTCGCACGATGGAAACCGCCAGTAGCAACAATCCGAGGGTGAAGAACCCGCCAGGCGGCAACGCAAAGAACACCCACGGCTCAAACTGGGCGGGCATCACGCGCATTCTCAGGAACGATCCGTTGCCCAGCACCTCGCGAATCGTGCCCATCATGGTGAGGGACATCGTGAACCCGGCCCCCATGCCCAACGCATCGAGCACGGAGCGTCCTACCGGTTGCTTCGCCGCGAACGACTCCTGGCGACCAAGCAGCAGGCAGTTGGCCACAATGAGCGCGATGAACGGGCCCAGCGCCTTGTGAATATCGGGGACCAGGGCTTCGAGGATCAGCTCCGCGAGCGTCACGAAGGTGGCAATGATCAGGATGTACGACGCAATCCGCACTTCATTGGGGAAGTACTTCTTCAACAGCGACACAAAGAACTCCGATCCCAGCAGCACAAAGAGCGTCGCCATGCCCATCGCGAAGGCGTTGGCGACGTTGTTGGTGACGGCCATCGTGGGGCACATGCCGAGCATCTGCACCAACACGGGATTCTCCTTCCACACGCCGCGCATAAGGTCGACGATTGGCGGCGACTCTGGCGCGGCAGATACCTCCACACGCTCTGCGGCAGCTGGTGCAGTCGCGGTACTCATCGAGTGGTCGCCTCCGGTTTCCACGCACTCAGCAGCGGTCCCCATTTGGCCACTGCGTTGTTCATGATGCGGGTGACGGCCCGCGACGAAATCGTCGCACCAGAGATCGCGTCGATCTCCGAGGGGTCGGCCCCACTCTTCTTCTTCACGGCCTTCATCGGCGCCTTGGCTCCGGCGAACTGCCGCGTGAAGGAGCTGTCGCGCTCGATCTTGTCGCCAAGGCCCGGTGTCTCCTTCTCCTCGAGAATCTTGAGGCCCAGGACCTGGCCGCTCACCACGTCGTAGCCGAACATCAGCGAGATGATTTCGGAGAAGCCGGGTTCTGCCGCGGAAATCGCCGCGCCGATGTTCTTGCCTGTGTTGTCGTAGCCGACGAACACACGTTCCATCTCTCCTCGTGCCCCCCGCGGATGTTGCGTGAGTGCGCCGTTCTCCAGGTAAAGCGTGTCCCAGCGGGCGGGGCTCTTCAGCACCTCGGCGATCGCCACCTGCATGACGAGCGCGCGATGGCGTTCGATCGGCGGTAAGGTGACCTGATAGACGGCAGCGACCAGCAATCCGGCCAGTGCGCCGGCAATGCCTAACGTCGCAACCAGCCGATACGGCGGCGTGTCTGGCACAGGCTCAATCGAGGGGGGCACCCCGGCGCCATGCACGTGTGTCATGCGATCACCCGCTTGGTCGTGCCGAACACTCGCGGCTGCGTGGCCTTGTTGATGAAGGGCGTGAACGCGTTCATCAGCAGGATCGCGTACATGACGCCCTCGGGGAGTCCACCCCAGATGCGCACGACGACCGTCATGACTCCCACACCACTGCCGAAAATCCAGCGTCCTGCGTTCGTCACCGGCGACGTCACCATGTCGGTGGCCATGTACACCGCCCCCAGCATGAGTCCTCCAGAAAACAGCATGAACATGGGGTCCGGGTACCTCGCGGCGGCCAGGTGCAGAATGCCGGAAAGGACGACCACGGTGCTCAACACCGCAATCGGAATTCGCCAGTTCAGGAAGCCGCGCCATGCCAGGTAGGCGCCGCCGAGCAGGATCACAATCGCCGCTGTTTCTCCCACGGATCCGCCGGTCGAACCCATCACGAGGTCGGCCAATGCCGTGCCCTTCCCCTCGAACTTCAACGCGCCTAACGGTGTGGCCGCCGTTATGGCATCTGTAGTGCGCGGGTGCATGAACGGCACCGCGAACAGGTCGCCATGCAGTGCGAAGAACGAGGCGCCACGCACTTCCGGCCAGGTCGTCATTGGCACCGGGAAGGAAGCCTGAAGGAAGGCGCGCCCGAACAGTGCGGGATTGAAGATGTTCTGTCCCAGCCCACCGAAGATGATCTTGCCAAAGCCGATGCCCATCGCCCCGCCCAAGGCCGCCATCCACAGTGGCAATCCCGGCGGCAGCGTGAGTCCGAGCAGCAACCCGGTGATCATCGCCGAGCCATCGAGCAGCGAACCGGAGCGGCCAAATATCCGCTCCGTGATTAGTGCCCCCGCCGTGGCCGCGGCGATGATCAGGAGCGCGCCCATGCCAAAGAACCACCCGGCGGCAACAATGATCGGCACGAGACTTCCCACCACCGTCCACATGATCTGCGGCGTGGAATCGCGCGACTTGAGGTGCGGGGACGCTGTAACAACGAGCTTGGATGTCATGACTTTGCTCCAGCGCCATTGGCCGCCAGCGCCGCCGCGGCGACTTTCCGCTTCCTCAGGCCTGCCTTCGCGAACGCAAACTGCTGCGACAGCGGAATATTCGACGGACACACGTATGAACACGATCCGCACAACATGCAGTCCGTGAGGTGCAACTCTTCCATGGCCTCCCAGCGTTGATGTTTCGCCAGGTCGCCGAGCAGTGAAGGGTTCAGGAAGACCGGACAGGCATCCAGGCAGCGTCCGCAGTGAATGCACGGATACACCGCCGTGCCACGCGTCTGCTCGCTGGTGAGCACCACCACACCCGTTGTTCCCTTGGTGACGGGTGCCTCCAGGTTGCTCTGCGCCAGTCCCATCATCGGGCCGCCCACGATCACCTCGGCGGCGTTTGGATCGAGCCCGCCGCAGTGATCGAGCAGGTCGACAAGCTTCGTGCCCACAGGCACGATCAGATTCTGCGGCTTGCGGACGCCATCGCCGCTGACCGTGACGATCCGCTCGATGAGCGGCAGGCCGGTCTCGAAGATCTCAGCGACCGCGGCGATCGACCCGACGTTCTGGACGATCACTCCCGCCGTAACGGGCAGCTTGCCCGAGCCCACTTCTTCCCCGGTGACCGCATGGATCAGCATCTTCTCGGCGCCCTGCGGATACTTCACCGTCAGCGGCAACACACTGATGTCGATATCCGTTGGCAGGTTGGCGCGGAGCGCCTCCACCGCATCCGGCTTGTTGTTCTCGACACCGATCACGGCCTTTTTCACGCCAAGGGTCTGCATCATCACCCGAATGCCAAACAACACGCGCTGCGGATACTCCACCATCGTGCGGTGGTCCGACGTCAGGTATGGCTCGCACTCGGCGCCATTCACGATCAGCGTGTGAATTGCCGCACCCTTTGGCGGAGTGAGCTTTACGTGTGTGGGGAACGCGGCGCCGCCGAGACCAACTACGCCCGCATCCTGGACGGCCTGAATCACCTGGGACGTGGAAAGGCCATCCCACTTGGGAACGAGGCGCGGCCGAGGCAGGTGGATCGCGTGCTTGTCGACCGAAAGACAGATCGCCATCTGCATCGTGCCGTCGATGTGCGGTCGCCAATCGATGTCCGTTACGGTACCCGCGGCCGATGCATGGATCGGCACGGAGATGAAGCCGTCGGCCCTGGCGACCATGTCGCCCCGTTCGACATGGTCACCAGCCTTGACGACTGGGATGGCAGGGTTGCCCGCATGCTGACGCAGTGGCAGAACCACCTCATCCGGGAACGGCATACGCCGGATGGAGAGCTGGTGAGTCAGCTCTTTGTGCTCTGGGGGATGAACCCCGTGTCGGAACCCTATCCGCGCCAACATACGGGCGTTAGTTGAAGGGCTTCGCACGCTCGATCCACTTGGGGAGATCCTTCTCCTTGGGATTGAGTGGCGTGCCTGGGTGAATCGCACTGACCGGACACTTCTCGGCTGCTTGCACCAATTGCGCGAAGGTTCCGGCGGACGCGTTCTTGATATAGGCCTGCTTGTTTCCGTTGTAGGCGAACATCTTCCCGTTCAGGTTCGTGCACTCGTTGCAGGTCGTGCACCTGACGGATTCGATGTACGCTTCCATCGCCAGGTCGTCAGAGTCCGCGCCGGGGGTGGCAGCTGCCGGTGCGGGAGCGACCCCCGGTGTTGTCGCCGCTGTTGCTGGCGGTGCTACCGTTGGGGCCGCGGCGGTCGATGACGCTGGCACCGTTGGAGCTGTCGCGGGTCCAGCCGCCGTCGACACGCCATTCCCGGTGCCCGTCGCGCCAGCCGGCTGGGCCGGGCTGCCAAGACCGCCGTCGCCTAGCGGAATGCCGGTCGCCATCAATTCCTGCGCCAGCCGCTGGCCACCAGGACTTCGCAACAACCCTTCCGCCAGCCTTTTCGCCACCTGCAACGGATACTGCGCCTTGAGTTGCTCGATTCTTCCCTCGTACTCGCGACGGATCTCCGCGATTCGTGCCTCGAAGTCGCTCTCCATCTGCGATGTGACGCGATCGCGCACGCTGTCCGGCACTTCCAAGCCCGCGAGATGTCGTAGCTCGAGCCAGAACTGTTGCCGCTCCGCGGCGAGGAGGACGATTTCGCGCGACACGCTCAATCGCGTCAACCGGCGATCGTTGGTGGTCGCGTAGATGAAAGGCGTTCTTCCTTCCCGGTCCTCCTCCGTCAGGTGCATGAATTCGTGGAACAGCACCTGCTCGTCGGACGCCTCGCCCTTGAGCGGCTTGAAGTGCTTCTTGAAGCGCCCCTCGGTCGCCGCCCAGTCGGCCGTCGTGAGCGGGAGCTGCATGGTCTGCTCGGCTCCCTCGCCGTCGATGTACCGAAGGGTGTATTCCGGCCATTCCGTATCCAGCGACGGGTTCCCATCCAGGGACAAGCAGTCGGCGACCGACGATCCAGCATCCGGATCGTACGTGATGAACGGGAAGGCACGTGACTCGAGCGCCAGACGCGCCGAGTGCTGCGACCAGTCGTCGCCAAGTCCGTGCTCCACGGGGCACGGCGTGTAGATGTTGAACAGCGCGGGTCTTCGCAGCTGCAACCCCTTCAACACGCCAGCGATGAGGTGCGACGCCGAGGCCTGCGACGTCTGGTGGACGTAGGTGCCGCGGTGGGCGATGGCAATCAACGCGAGTTCCTTGCGCATCTCGGTCTTGCCATGCTGTGCGGCGCCGTACGCCGACATGTCAGCCACCTGGCCGGTGAAGCCGGACGTACATGCCTGCCCGCCGGTGTTCGAGTAGACCTGTGTGTCCAGGACGACGACGCGAATCGGCTTGCCCGACGCAAGCAACCGGGAAAGGTTCTGGAAGCCGATGTCCAGCATGGCACCGTCGCCACCCATCGAAATGATCGGCGGGCACAAGTGGAACTCTTCGTCTGTGAACTGCTTCCAGCTGAACGCACCGAATTCGGCCTCGTGCCGCTCGGCCTCGTACTCGCCGCTCAGCAGCAACTCGGCACGACGGACCTGGATGAACCCGTCGGCCATCTTGCGCATGTGCCCCTCGAAGACGCCGATCGCGATCGATGGCGCGTCCTGGAACAGGTGGTTCACCCAGGGGAATGGGTACGGATTGTAGGGATACGTCGCGCCCCAGACCGAGGAGCATCCCGTGGAGTTCGCCATTCCCAGACGCGCGCGACCCTTGCCACTGGGCCCATCGACGTACCGCCACCTGAGGTCCTTGAGTCCGTGCAACGTGCGGGCGATCGCGTCGAGGCGCGTGCGCTGGGCGTCGTCGAGGGCAAGCTTCACCCCGCCCGACTCGTGAGCCGCCGTGTTGACCGCCTCGATGTCGGCACCCGAGGCCAGGACGGTGCGGGCCTGCTCATCCAACCGTGAGATGAGCTGGTCGAGCTTCTCCACGTGCTTTTCGATGCGCGGCCCCATGAGCGCGTGGACGGCAGACACCACCAAGTGGACCGCGGTCTTTTCGCCGCATCCCATGCAAGCGCCGTCACCACCCACCATGGACCGGTAGTTCTCCTTCTTCAGCAGCAACGACGAGAGTACGCCAATGCCCTCGTCGATGTTCTTGACGTTGACGTACGTGTCGTCGGTGTCCGGGAGGGTCTTCCAGAACGACCAGTTCGCTCGCATCCGATCAACGATCGCGGCGTCCTGCTTGACCGTGACCAGCGCCTCGTCTGGGCACACGGCGACGCAAAGGTTGCATCCCTTGCATGCCTCGGGATTGATGGTGACGGACAGCAGCCCGCCACTTCCCTTCGCCCGCGACTCCGGGACGTCATAGAACGGCTTTGTTCGAGCGAGCGGAAACGCTGCTGCCACGGCATGCACGCGCTCGAACTCATGATCGAGGGCATGGCGCTTGTCGGCATCGTACCCGAGCTTGCCCGCGACGATGGGATACGCCGCCGCAAGGGCGTCCCCGAAAAGGAGCGTGGGGGAAGCGTCGAGCTGGCGGCGCGTCTCCTTCGCCAGCCCCTTGGAGATCTGCCGCACGCGATCCAGTGGCGTCCCGTTCTTCGCGGCGTCGATCGCGGCGCCAATCACGTCCTCGACCTTGTTCACCAGCCCCGGGATCGCAGCATCCGGACACTGCACCCAGCACTGTCCGCACCCGGTGCACTTGCTGGCAATGAAGTCCGGTACCTCGAGCCTAACGCCGGTCATGTCACGCACGGCGCCCGTTGCCGCTGGAATCGCGCTCACGGCCGCAAATGGATCGGCGATGCCGTCCTGGCCGAGCTTGCAGAGGGCGCAGACCTGTTCCCAGAATCGCCCGGGGTTCCCGAGCCCCGATTCGGCATCCGGTTCGTCGAGGAGGTCCGGGATGGAAGGCACGTCACCCATCACTTCCGCGTCGCCGCGCACCGGCGTGGGCGTGACCTCACGGAATTCGGTGAACCCGCGGCGGATCACCCGAACATTGTCTTCGACGACCTGCGCACCCTTGGATCCAAACTTCTTTTGCAGCTGAGCGCGAATGCCTTCGAACAGCATGCGCTCGTCGCCCTTTTCGCGCGCCAACAACGGCGATGTGGCGAAGAACGCACCCATGAACGCCGCGCCTTGCATGCGGTAGCGAAGCTCCACATCCGATGCCTCACTCGCGGCAATCTTGAAGGCGTCCAGCACGTAGACCTTCACCTTCTTGTCGACGATCTCCTGGCGCGCCCACACGGGCAGCGATTCCCAGAAGGCCTCGGGCTGCATGTCGCTCTGCACCACGAAGACACCGCCCGCCGAAAGCCCGCTGAACGGGTTGGAGTGGCGGAACACGTTGGGGTCGGGCGAGAGCACCGCGTCCACGTGTCGCAGCTCGCAGTTCAGCTTGATCGGCTCATGTGCAAAGGTCGCGTAGAAGGTCGTCGGCTGACCCTTCTTCTCCGATCCGTACTTGGGATTTGCCTTGATGTGGAGGCCGAACAGCTCGAACGCCGTCATCGCGACGTTCTTGCCCATGGTGATGGCGCCCCAGCCGCCGACCGAGTGAATGCGCAGCGAGATTGCCCCGTCGGGCATCAGGTTCAGGTCGCCCGTGGACGGCAAGGCCAAATCTGCGATGTGCGGATAGGCATCCTGCAGCTGCTCCTGCCAGATCTGGAGCTTCGGGAGCCGCGTGCCCTTGCGGATGAAGTCGATGCCCAGGTAGAACTGGCGTCGATTCGCTCCCTGCGGCAGCATGTTCTCGACCGCCGCCACGATGTCGCCCGGCTGCAAGTCTCGACTTCCCAGGCCAAAGCAACCGGAGTAGAAGGACGGCATGTCGTCAGCCTGAACGGCTGCAACGCCAGGGAATGGCACTGCCCCGCCTTTTGCGGCCCGGGCGTTCTCCAATCCTTGCGACATCGCCGAGCGAATCTCGCGCAACAACGGCGGGTCCACGGCCAGCGGCTGGTCCAGTCGTTCCAGGACCACCACCCCGCGCTTGCCTTTCAACAGGCGCGTGACGTGGTCGGCCGGGAACGGACGGAACATCGTCAGATTCAACACACCAACCTTGAGCCGCTTGGTGCTGCGGAACCAATCCGCCACGGCCTCGGCGTTGGCAACCACAGACCCCTGCCCCAGGATCACGTACTCGGCGTCGTCCGTCTTGTAGCCGCTGGCCCTGGCGTAGCGTCGTCCAGTCAACGTCGCGTACTCGGCTATCGCCTGGTCGGCGAGCGCCGCGACATGGTCGAAGTAGAAGGGCCGTTGCGCGGCGACGCCCTGCGCGTAGCTATCCTGGTTCTGGACCACCCCCAGCATGGCCGCGTAGTCCAGGTTGAACATCTCCGGAATACGACGGCGCCGTGGGCCAAAGACCAGTCGCTGCGCCGGTGTCGGTGAGTCGATCTCGTCCGCCGGGTCGCCGAGGTACTCACGCACCAGCGCGCGCTCCGGCAGCTGCAATGACTCGATGACGTGACTCGTCAGGAAGCCGTCCTGTGCGCAAATGCCCGGATTCAACGAGAGTTCCGCCAGGCGATGCGCGATCAGGTTGAGGTCCGCCGATTCCTGGACGTCCTTGGCAAACAGCTGGAAGAACCCCGTGTCATCCACGGCGTGGTAGTCGTCGTGACCCGCGTGCACGTTCAGTGCGTGCTTAGTCATGGCCCGAGCCGCCACGTTCAACACGTACGTCAGTCGCTTGCCCACCGCCGCGTATAGCGACTCATGCATGTAGGCGATGCCCTGGCCACTGGAAAAGTTCGTGGCGCGCAGTCCCATCATGCTCATGCCGGCCGTCACGGCCGCGGCGGCGTGCTCGCCCTCTGGTTCGAAGAAGAGCAAGCGGCGGCCGTTCACGTTGGCCTTCCCCTCTGCCACCGCGGCGGCCCATCCCTCACCCATTTGCGTGGAGGGCGTGATCGGGTAGGCTCCCGCTCCCTCGCTCGCGGCGGTTTCCATCTCCACCACCGCCGCGCTGCCATCCATGGCTTCCAGCACGCCCGGATACCGGACGGCGGCCGCGGTTGGCGTCGGCTCGTCTTTCTTGCCCCAGATCTTCATGCGACGGCGCTCCGGTGCGCTGGCGATGCGTTCTCACCACGGACGGCGGCGAATTGCATCCCCTCCAGCCACACAATGGAATTCGTGGGACATCGCGAGATTGCCCGCGCGTCCTCCTCCTCGATCCTCGAATAGTCGATCACGGCAAGCCCCGTAGACACGCTGATCAATCCAGGGGCACTGTCCTGCACACACCGGCCACACGCGGTGCAGGCCACACGGCATTGCTCCAACACCTCATCACCGGCCACGAGGTTGCGGCACTGGACCAGCAGGTGATGGTTCACCGGCTGCAACACGAACAAGTCCTTCGGGCATGCCTCCAGACAGTCCCCACACGCCGTGCACGCATCCACGTTCACCACCGGCAGGTGGAACTCGTTCATGTGGATGGCATCGAAGTCGCAGACCGCCTCGCAGTCGGCGAGCCCCAGGCACCCCCACGAACACCCCTTACCGCCACCTGCAACGGCAGCGGCGGCGGCACAGGTGGAGAGTCCGCGGTACTCGGCTCGCTGCACGGCGGCATTCGTCCCGCCGGCACACTGCAACCGGGCCACTCGCCTCACCGCCGTCCCACGGTCCACACCAAGGAAGTTGGCGATCGCGAGCACGCCACTCTCGCTCGACACGGTGCACTTGGCGGGCTGGATCGCTCCCGCTACGACTTGCTCCGCAAAGGCGCGACACCCGGGCAGTCCGCACGCTCCACAGTTGGCGTTCGGCAACAGTCCCGCGACCACGTCGATCCTGGGATCATCAATCACCTTCAGCTTGCGGTAGGCAATCGCGATCAGGATCGCGAACACCACGCCAACACCGCCGAGGATGAGGATCGCCGTGAGGATCATGCGCGACCGTCCGCCGCCACCGACTGCCCAAGCAACCACTGGGCAAGGCGATCCACCGTCGCTGGCCCAGAGGACACGGTCGTGCCTCGATCGGGGGAATCGCCACCCACCGGGACCGCAGAGAGCACTGCCAGCTGACGCAGGTCTTCGCCCATCTGCCACACCGACGCACCACCTAACGACTTCTTTGGTGCATCCGGAAGATGCCAGACGGTGAACCGCTGCCACGGCTCCTTGCCCCCACGCGGATCGTGGAGGAAGCGCGCCGCCGCTGCGCCCACGATGGCAGCAATCGCCGGCCCATCCGTCGTCGCCACACGATCGAGCCCCGTCTCGTCCGTCGTCTGCAACACCAACGTACCGGGCGTGACGAGTCGCGCGAGCGCCGCCGGAGCGCAGTCGCCACGCACCACCAGCACGATCTTCTGCCGCCCATCGGTGAAGTCAGCGAGTCCGCCAACCTGCAGGTCGGCGCCATCGACATGCACCACCAACGGCGGTGCAAAACGGCGCTCGTCACGCGTCCACGCGCGAAAATCGAGGCGATCGAGCAGTCCTTCATGCTCGGCGGCCTGGAACCGGTCGCCCCGCACCAGCTCTACCAGCAACATCGCGCCAAAGGCCCTGCCAATCTGCGCCAGCGCATCGCCAACGACCGCGGACAGCGAGGCACCCGACGGCACGTCTACTTGAAAGAGGTCCTCGCCCTGCGCCAACATCCCCTCGAGTACCTTGGCGGCCCGTTCCACACGAGCAACCTGCTCCGGCGTCAACGCGCCCGCACTGGCAAAGAGGGCCGCGAACTTGGCGGGATCCAGATGCTGCAGCGCAAACACGCCGAGTTCACGCGACGCCGTCGCGGCTCGGGTGGCCGGGTCCATGCGTTGACCCGCGAGGTACGTATTGGCTTGCGCCCACGCGCCGGCGAGCGCGGCGCGGAATTCCGCGATCGGTCGCTCGAGCGTCTTCAGCGCCAATTGGGTGCGATCGTCAGACGGCATACTTGTCGAGCTCCTCGTTCAGGAGGCGCACGCGTTCGTCGGCCGTGCGCGGCGCCACACGCCGCACATCCTCGTATCGCGGCCGCGACACGTCCTTGAAGAAGATCCCCAGCTTCACCGTACGTCGCTCGCCCATCGGTTCTCCAGCAGGATCGTCGCGTTAGGTGCGAGCGCCCCCAATCGATGTCGGGCCAGCAGTACCTGCTCGTTGAATGCGACGATCAGCTGGGTCTCATCCCCCCAGTTGGTGACCTGATTCGCGCCAATACGGATGCGATAACCGCTCGCTCCCTCCGGCACACGTGGCGGGGGCTGGATTTCAGCCGGAATGATCTCGACCGTCCATACGCCATTGCCCATCTTCGCAGAAACCGCCCCAAACACCTGGCCGCACTTCTGCGCGCCTTCACCCGAATCCGAGACCACCTCCAGCGTGTGCTCGTTCAGGCGTTGAAGCTGGGGGGGCGCCGACAGGGACGCGCGTGACGACGCGCCTGCCCGATCCGCGGCAGTTGTCATGGTGCTTTGGCCTCCGGAGGCCGCACCAGCATGTCGCCGAGTGCCTCAGCGACGCGTGGGAGCCCCGTTTGGTGGTTCGCGCTTCCGGCGACTGGCTTCACTCACGCACAGCCGAAGACAGGCCGGAAAAGGTTCCGATGGCCACAAGGTTTCCTCGGCGCAACCGCGAGTCTGTAGGGAGGACCTCTACGAGGCGCGGGGATTTTGCGCACGTCGACCCTCGTTTTCTGTCAGGGGGGCGCCACCGCCGGCGGCTTACCCCGGAGAGTGCCGACGCTTAGGCCGGTCTCAGGACGACGGAGCGGGTCGGCGGGATTGCCACCACCACTCGAATGCCTCGCGGCTCGTCAAGGTCGGCGTGAAGCCGAAGTCGCGCTTCAGGCGTTCATTCGAAAGCACCGGGCGGTGCTGCAGGAACGCGACCTGCTCGGGCCCATGGGCCGACAAGCGACAGAAGTGGAGGGCCCACATCCCCATCGCCAACACGTCGGCCGGCAGCTCCATCAGTCGTGCCCCGGTGCGCGTCGCAATCTGTCGCAGGGTCATGACCCCGTCACCCGCCAGGTTAAACACTCCGGTGCGACGTTCGTGAATGCCCTTGATGATGCAATCCGCGACGTCGTCGTCGCGAATGAACACGAACGGACTCTCCGACCCCGCTACGCCAACGATCACGGGCTTCAGGAATAGCTCGATCACCGGATTCGACGCGCGTTCACCGAGGATCGTCCCGGGACGGAACACGAGCTGCCCCAGTTCGGCATGCGACGCGCGGTAGCGCGCCAGGAACTCCTCGACCAAACGCTTGTGCCGCACGTACGGGAACGCCTCGTTGCCTCGAAGCGGGGCATCCTCCGTGATGGGCACCGGATTGTCGGCGTGGAACCCGTACGCCGCCCCGCTACTCATGACAATGACGTGTCCGATGTCTGCCGTCAGGCACGACTCGACCAGGTTGTGGGTCCCGTCCACATCGACGGCGTACTGGTCATGCACCGACATGTCCGGCGGTGGAGAAATCACACTCGCCAGGTGCACCACGCAATTCACGCCATGCTCGCGGAAGCGCTCCGACAGCTCGGCGGATCGCATGTCGAGCACGTCGTACACGACACCCGGCCGTTGCAGAGCGACTGGCACCTCGCGCACGTCGATCGCGACAATCTCCTCCACCTGACGTCGATCCTTCAGCAGTCGATCGATCAGTTTGGAGCCGATATGCCCCGCCGCGCCGATCACGGCCACTCGTCGCGGTCCAACACGCGCGGGCCCAGCGTCAGGTTGCACGACGGATCCGCCTGGTGCCGATGGGTCCTCTCATTTGGAAGCACCCTTCTCCACGTGTGACGGGGCCATTCTAGCCAGCCACGCACCAAATGGCTACCGCAAGCACCTCCCGAACACTGGTCGATTCACCCGCTTGCGTGAACGTCGCTCGCGGCCGCGAATCTTACGCGGATACCAGGTTCCGTCCGTTCTGCTTCGAGCGATACAACGCGCGGTCGGCCTGCTCGATCAACGCCTCCAGAACGACGACGTCCGTCGAGATGCTTCCCACACCAAGGCTCACGGTGATCGGGCGGTCGATCCACTGTCCCGCCTCGATCGAGGCGCGCAAGCGTTCACCCAATTGGTGTGCACCCTCTCGTTCCGTGTCGGGAAGGAGAATGGCAAACTCCTCACCACCGTATCGCGCCGCAAAGTCCGTGTCTCGCAGCGATCGCGTAATGTGGCGCGCCACCTCCCGCAGCACATCGTCGCCGCGCGGATGGCCGAACGAATCGTTGAACTGCTTGAAGTGATCGATGTCCAGCAACATGACGGACAGCGGTCGATTGGCGCGACGCGCGCGGGAGATTTCGTCGCGTGTCCGCTCTTCGAAGGCGCGGCGGTTCTTCAACCCCGTCAGGCCGTCCTGCGTCGCCAACGCCTCCAAGCGCATGTTGGCATCCATCAGTCGGTCCTGTTGCACCGTCAGCTTGCGCTGCGCTTCCTCCAACTGCCGCTCGTACTCCTTTCGCTCGGTAATGTCGCGAGCGCTCGCCTGCAGCCGGACGATCTTGCCATCGTGACTGGCAATCGACCGCCACATGGTCTCCAGCCAGATGTGGCGTCCGGACTTGTGTAGCATGCGGCAGCTGATGGCGGTCACCGGTTCACCGCGAATCAGGGCATCCAGGTGACGACGTAAGCGCTCGCTGTCCTCGGGATGGACGATCGCGAACGGAGTCATGCGTTGCAGTTCTTCTGGCACGAATCCCAGCACGCGTTCGCATGACGGGCTCACGTAGGTCACCCGGCCACTCAGGTCGTGCATCGTGACCACGTCGCTCCCGTTTTCCGCCAGGAGCCGAAACCGCACCTCGCTCTCGCGCAACGCCTCCTCGGCGCGCAGCCGTTCCAGGTGACTTTCGTGCAGCTGCACCGCATTCCAGCAGATGAGCACCACGAACACCACCGCAACCACGATCACGAACAGCATGTTCGCCACGTCGGGTGCCATGATCGACGCGCGCTCACTCAGCAGCTTCAACCACCCGAACAAGGGCGGCACCAACAGACCCGCGGGCAGCAGACTACGCGCCAACGCACCCCCGGGGCCCTCGCTCAAGAGGACCGCTGTTGCACCTGTTCGGAGCGGGTCAGCCCCGGGATCGAAAACTGGCCTTTCCACCACTCGAATGCCTCGCGGCTCGTCAAGAAGTAGACGACGCGTTGGCGACCGAATCGCGCTGCAGGCGTTCATTCGATACGAGAACTGGGCGTTTTGGCTGCGCCGGCACGCTCGTCGTGAAACCGAGGAATGTGACGTCCTGCCCATGGCGCTGCGACAAGCGACAGTGTTAGTAGGAGGGCCAACGGGTGTATAGCGCATCGTGGACAACGGTGACGTCCGCCGGTGTGCAGCTCCATCAGGCCATTCGTGCCCCGGTGACGACGTCGCAATCTGTCGCAGGGTGGTAACGGGCGCCGAGACGCCCACCACGGCTTAAACACTTCGCGACTCGTCGACGTTGGCGTGAATGTCGCTTGAGACGTTGATGACAATACCGCGACGTCGTCGTCGCATATGGTAGACATGGCACACGGAGGGCCCAGACCCCATGGCAGGACGTCCAACGATCAGAAAGTGCGCACCGGTTCGTGGCGACAAACCGATCACCGGATTCGACGCGCGTTCATGCCCTTGATGATGCAATCGTCATCGCGGACGAATCCAAAGAACACGAGCCGCAACACCAGTTCGGCTTCATGCAACGCGGTCACCGGTAGCGCATGGTCAACTCGACCAAACGCCTTGATGCCGCCCTCGCGATAACGCGCCAAAAACTCCTCGACCAGTCGCTTATGCCGCGCGTGCGAAGCGGGGCGCATCCTCCGTGATGGGAACCGGATTGTCTGCATGGTAGCCGTACGCCGCGCCGCTACTCACCACAATGACGTGTCCGATGTCTGCCGTCAGGCATGACTCGACCAGGTGTGCGTGCCGTCCACATCGGTTGCGTACTGATCATGAACGGACATGTCGGTGGCGGCGACACGACACTGGCCAAGTGAACGACACAATTCACGCCATGCTCGCGGAAACGCTCGGAGAGTTCGGCCGAACGCATGTCGAGCACGTCGTACACGACGTCCCGGCCGTTGGAGGGCGACGGCACCTCGCGCACGTCGATGGCGACAATCTGTTCCACCTGACGTCGATCCTTCAGCAGTCGATCGATCACCTTGGAGCCGATATACCCCGCCGCGCCGATCACGGCCACTCGTCGCGGTCCAACACGCGCGGGCCAGCGTCAGGCATCACGGGCGATCCATGCCAAACGATGGAGTCCTTTCATTAGGAACGTCCCTTCTCGGTGTGTGATCGGCCATTCTAGTCCGCGCCACGCACAAAATGCGCCCATCCGTGAACGACGCCTTCCCGAACACTGGTCGCGCACGAGTTTGGATCCCGCTTGACGTGAACGATCACCCGCGGCCGCAGGAACGCTTACGCCGATCTGCGGAGTTCCGTCCGTTCTGCTTCGAGCGATACAACGCGCGGTCCGGCCTGCTCGATCAGCGCCTCCAGAACGACGTCCGTCGCGATGCTTCCACACCAAGGCTCACGGTGATCGGGCTATCGATCCACTGTCCTGCTCGATCAGGCGCGCAGGCGTTCGCCCAGATTGGTGTGCACCCTCTCGTTCCGTGTCGGGAAGAAGGATGGCAAACTCCTCACCACCGTATCGCGCCGCAAAGTCCGTGTCTCGCAGCGATCGCGTAATGTCGCCACCTCCCGCAGCATCGTCGCCGCGCGGATGGCCGAACGAATCGTTGAACTGCTTGAAGTGATCGATGTCCAGCAACATGACCGACAGCGGTCGATTGGCGCGACGCGCGCGCGCGATTTCGTCGCGTGTCCGCTCTTCGAAGGCGCGGCGGTTCTTGAGCCCCGTCAGGCCCGTCCTGCGTCGCCAGCGCCTCCAGCGCATGTTGGCATCCATCGAGTCGGTCCTGTTGCACCGTCAGCTTGCGCTGCGCTTCTTCCAACTGCCGCTCGTACTCCTTTCGCTCGGTAATGTCGCGAGCGCTCGCCTGCAGCCGGACGATCTTGCCATCGTGACTGGCAATCGATCGCCACATGGTCTCCAGCCAGATGTAGCGTCGGACTTGTGTAGCATGCGGCAGCTGATGGCGGTCACCGGTTCACCGCGAATCAGGGCGTGCAGGTGACGGCAATAGCGCTCGCTGTCCTCGGGATGGACGATCGCGAACGGAGTCATGCGTTGCAATTCTTCGCTTTGATCCCAGCACGCGTTCGCATGACCGGGCTCACGTAGGTCACCCGGCCACTCAGGTCGTGCATCGTGACCGTCGCTCCCGTTCTCCGCCAGGAGGCGAACCGCACTTCGCTCTCGCGCAACGCCTCCTCGGCGCGCAGCCGCTCCAGGTGACTTTCGTGCAGCTGCGCAGCGTTCCAGCAGATGAGCACCACGAACACCACCGCAACCACGATCACGAACAGCATGTTCGCCACGTCAGGAGCCATGATCGACGCGCTCACTCAGCAGCTTCACCACCCGAACAAGGGCGGCACCAACAGACCCGCGGGCAGCAGACTACGCGCCAACGCACCCCAGGGCCCTCGCTCAAGAGGACCGCCAGCAAGCTGCGCGGTCCTCCAACGCGAACGCCCCGACCGCCAACGCCAAAGGCGATCGCCGACGGACGAGCCATGCGGTTGAAGGCGCCGATTGATTCGAACCACCCGCTCTGGAAGATGTAGGCGGCAAAAGCAACGACGCTCGACAGCAACACCAGTCCAGCCAGCGCTTGCGCCGATCACCGCCGTGCGCGACGTACGCCTGGACGTCGCGAGGAATGCGATGGCCATCAAGATGAAATTGACGGCCGTATTCGGCGCCATGCTTGTTCTGTCGCCCGTCAGGCGTCGCATGCATGGCGTTACCGAAGAGCATGCGTCGACCGTAACGGTCGACAACGCCGTGGCTGCCGCCAGGCGCGCCAGCCCAATGCTGAGCACCAGCAACGCGATGGCGTGCAAACCAGCGCTCGCCCGCAGGTCGGTTCGGCCGCGACAACAGCCACAGCGCCCCTGCGCAAAGCACAAACAGCGTCGCGACCGTCGGGTTCATCGCGCCGCTGGTCGTCGACCCAACGCGCGCAGGGCCTCACTGTCGAACGTCCAGCCCGCCAGCACCAACGTTCCGATACTCGTGGCCACCGCGGCGCACCAAATCGCGATGCGCGGGTGCTCGGCCGATTTCAGCTCCTCGGAGACGGCGAGGAGCGAGAGTGGCGACGGGTTCGGGGAGATCGGTTCGGGAGCGGTCATCTGGTTACCTAAAGACGCCCCCCGCGTGACCTTGGTCACCTGAGGGAGCGATTCAGACCGCCCGTGCAACTCCGTTTAGGTCATCTAGTTGCGCAAAGGTCTGCGCGCCCGACTACCCAACGACGTCCGTGTCTGTTTGCCCGGAAAGATTGCGGCTGATGTGAGACCAACTCATGCCGATCGTCAGGACGATCGCCGCCACCACGAGTCCCAGATGGGTCAGCACGGTGCTGTTCCCGGCGTTCAGCACGTGCCGCTCGGCCAGGAACCAGATGAGGCCGGCGCAGACGGCAATCACGAGCAGCCCGCCAATCCAACCGATCGACCGCCGAGTGGCCTGAAGGAAGATCACCCATCCGACCACCAGCACGATGCCGGCAAGGAACTTCACCGCGGTAAAGCTGCTGAGCTGCCCAATCAACGGCGCGAGCGCCCAGTGATAGTAGGATGTCCCGCTCGGGTTAAACGTCGCGTACACGAGGATGATCGCAGCGACAAAGCGCAGCAGGATTCCTTTCCATGACATGGGCGGCGGGGTCGTGGTGACGATGGGAGCGGCAGAGGGATGATCGCACGGAACCTCGCTGAACGGAAGTGCGGCGCGCCTATAGTGTGGCGAGGAAGCGCGGCTTCTTCCGGACGTGCGTCGCCTGCTCAAACGCGTACGCGTACCTAACGAGCTTGCCCTCCTGCCACGCGCCCCCAATGAATGAGAGCCCGATCGGCAAGCCATGCACCCACGCCGACGGCACCGTAATGCTCGGGTATCCGGCGACGGCGGCAAGGGTGGAACTCTCGCCCGTGAAATGATCGCCATTGACAAGGTCCGTGGTCCACGCAGGGCCCCCCGTTGGGGCGACGA
Source organism: Gemmatimonadaceae bacterium (assembly GCA_044224875.1). Classification (GTDB taxonomy): domain Bacteria; phylum Gemmatimonadota; class Gemmatimonadetes; order Gemmatimonadales; family Gemmatimonadaceae; genus JABAQJ01. The sequence goes on from JBGAJQ010000008.1 coordinate 104,021, forward strand.
TCGCGTCGAGACGATGCCTCGACAGCGCGGCATCGATTCCCTGTGTGCGCGTTGCCAGCAGGCACTTCGCCCGCGCAGTCGCGTAGGCCGGTGTCCGCACGCCCTTCGTCGATTCCGAGGCGACAAAGGTCTCCTGACCAAAGTACGGCATCTCGCGGTCCTCTGCTCCTCGTTGAATCGGATCAGGTCCGCCAGCGTCTTGTGCGGTGCGCTTGGGCCTAACGATGACAGATATGCATTCACGCCAACCTTGAATTCAGCGTGCAACACCACGGATTCGGCGTCACCAAGCGCGCGCCAGCGCCTTGAACTCCACAGGATCGACCAGCGTCGCCCCGCAGATTTGAGGGCCGCCAGCGATTCCTCGAACGCGGCGGCCACGGCCGGCGTCGGCCCAAAGAGATCTCGAGCCACGCCGATTCTGGCGCCCTTGAGGCCCGACGCATCCAGGAATCCCGTATAGTCCGACGCGATCTTGCCGCGTGACGCCGCGGTGGCCGCGTCCCGTGGATCCGCGCCGGCCAGGACGCCTAACAAAATCGCGGCATCGGTCACCGTGCGACACATCGGCCCCGCGGTGTCCTGCGACGCCGAAATCGGGATGATCCCCGCGCGGCTCACCAGCCCCACCGTCGGCTTGATGCCGACCAGACCATTGGCGTTGGATGGACACACGATCGATCCATCGGTTTCCGTGCCCACGCCCACCACGGCCAGGTTGGCGGAGATTGACGCCCCGGTACCAGAACTCGAACCGCATGGATTTCGGTCCAGCGCGTACGGATTTCGCGTCTGGCCGCCGCGACCGCTCCAGCCACTGCTCGAATGCGACGAGCGAAAGTTCGCCCATTCACTGAGATTGGTCTTGCCGATGATCACCGCGCCCGCCTCACGCAGGCGGCCGTGCACGCCGCATCCAGCGGCGCGATGGAGTCGGCCAACGCCAGCGATCCGGCAGACGTGCGCATGCGATCCGCCGTGTCGATGTTGTCCTTGATCAGTACCGGCATTCCGTGCAGGGCCCGCGCGCACCCTTCGCTCGGCGCTCGGCGTCCAGCGCGTCGGCGATCGCCAAGGCGTCGGGATTCAGCCGATGATCGAGTTCAGGGCGACCCCGCCCGGCCGATCAATCTCCTGTATGCGCGACAGGTACAACTCGGTCAGGCGGCGCGACGTGTACTCCCGGACGCCAGCTTGCGTTGCAGCTGCCCGACGGTCACCTCGTCCAGCTCAAACTCCGGCACCGACCGCGCGTCGTCACTTGCGATGGACGTGCGTGGTTCACGGCTGGAGTCGGACGGTCCGCTAGTGGTCCAACGAGCACCGCTCCCCGACCAACCGCTTCGGAGAAAGTCCCGGCGATGCACGTCACGAATCGGGTGGGACCGACCCGACTGCGCGTTCAGGCGTTGCTGACATGGCTCGTCTGTTGTTGAGGGTTGATTTCGCGGACGCTACCGCCGAGTATCGCCCAACCACGAGAGACGACCAGTCGCCGGGTCCGGGACAACACGCCCGCGTGCGACGTTAGTCACGCCGGTAGACGATCGATGTTCACGCGCGACAACCACCGCGCGTCCTCACCGCGACGCCCCTGCGCCCTGCGTGGTCCTTGGCGCGCACGGTAACGCCGGTCCAAGCGCTCGTCCGAGCCCTGCGGACGCGCGCGAACGCGTGCGCGCCGTGTCACGCCACGACGAGCCCGGGAACCGCTGAAGGCGTCGAGTGGATCGTGGCGGACCTCATGAACCCCGCCGACCAGCATCGGGTCTTCGACGGAAGCGGTGTGGTGTACCTGGCGGCTCAGCCCTCCACACGCTGGTCTGGGGAATTTCTCCCGCTGGTGGAGCGCGTCCTCGCCGGCACGCACGCCTGCGGGGCGCGGCTGGTGCACGTAGACAATGCGTACATGTACGGCCAGGTGGCGGTGAACTCACCGAGACTCTTCCCCGCGCCCCGCCTCAGCCAAGGGGCGCGTCCGCGCGTCGCCGATCGATTGCTCAGCGCCCACGCCGCCGGTCAGACACAAGTCGCCATCGGGCGTGCGTCGGACTTCTTCGGCCCCCACGTCGGCGGATCTGTCGTGGGCGATGCCTTGTTCTCTGATGTGCTGGGCGGCCGCACGCCACGATGGCTCGGGTCCTCGACGTTCCCCACACCCTGTCGTACATAGAGGATGTCGCACGCGCGCTCGTCACGTTAGGCACCGACGAGCGGTCTTGGGGTGAGGTGGCACCTCCCCGCTGCCCCGGCCATCACGGGGGCGGGAATTTCTCCGGTTGGCCGCCTTGCGGCCAATCGGCCAGTCGCCGCCGGCGCCCACAGCCGGCTGGCGATGACCGTTGCCGGTTGGTTCTCGGCGATCGTCCGCGAAGTGTCGCGCGAGCTCTACCAATGGGAGCGACCCTGGATCCTGAACACCGACAAGTTCCAGCGCGTCTTCGGGCCGTTTGCGCCAACACCGATCGAGCTGGCGATCGCGCAGACCGTGGCGTGGTACCGCGGACGCCTGGACGATCAGGTCACGGCTAACGTGTAGTGCCGGAATCCGCGTTCGCGCATCCATCCGCGTCGCTCGTAAAGCCTGGGCCTTCCGATTCGTATCCGCCGTTTCCAGTACGAGGTACGCGGCCTTGGTGCGGCGCGCCAGAATCTCGGCGCGTTCCATCAGCGCGGATGCGACCCCGGACTGACGTGCGTCAGGTGACACGAAGAGATCGTTCAGCACCCACGCCCGCGCCATGCTCAACGAGGAGAAAGCGATGTCAGCAGGGTACGAACAGACGTGCCATGCGAGGCGCCGCGTCCTCGATCGCTTAAGAACACCGTCGCGCTTCGCCCGTCGCCAACTCGGCTGCGAGGTATACGAACCCGGATCGTCGAGGAGCCGAGAGAACGCCTGCAGCCTTCAGCAAGCGGAACCAGGAGGTCGAGATCTCGGACGGTGGCCTTGATGATTCGTGCGCATTCCCGGCAGCAGAACGGCGGAGCGGGGCGCGCTGCCGGCGAACTGGGTCCACCGCCCGTGCACCCGTGCCCGAGCTCGAACCGCATGGGTTTCGGTCCAGCGCATAGGGGTTTCGCGTCTGGCCGCCGCGACCGCTCCAGCCACTGCTCGAGTGCGACGAGCGAAAATTGGCCCATTCGCTCAAGTTGGTCTTGCCGATGATCACGGCACCCGCCTCACGCAGGCGGCGCGTTACCCCCGCATCCAGCGGCGCGATGGAGTCGGCGAGGGCAAGCGAACCGGCCGATGTGCGCATGCGATCGGCCGTGTCGATGTTGTCCTTGATGAGTACGGGAATTCCGTGCAAGGGACCTCGTGGGCCCTTTGCTCGGCGCTCAGCGTCCATCGCGTCGGCCGTCGCCACCGCCTCCGGGTTGAGCTCGATGATCGCGTTGAGGGCGACCGCACCTGGGCGATCGATCTCCTGTATGCGAGACAGGTACAACTCGGTCAGGCGGCGCGACGTGTACTCCCCCGACGCCAGCTTCTGTTGCAACTGCCCGACGGTCACCTCGTCCAGCTCAAACTCCGGCACAGACCGCGCGCCGGCCACGGCTCCCTGGACAGTGCGTGGTTCACGGCTGGAGTCGGACGGCTCCAGGGCTCGGAGTGGTCCAACGAGCACCGCCCCCGCCACACCGCTTCGGAGAAAGTCCCTGCGATTCACGTCACGAATCGGGTCGGTGGTTTCGACTGCGCGTTCAGGCGTTGCTGACATGGCTCGTCTGTTGTGAGGGTTGTTCGTCGCGGACGCTACCGCCGAGTAGGGGGCGGCGCCAGCTCCCATGGCTTCAGGTCTGGGACGGACAACGTGTCGTCGGGTCCGGGACACCGGATACGCATGGCCGGGAGCGATGCGACGTTAGTCACGCCGGTAGACGATCGATGTTCACCGCGCGCTCACTCCCAACCACCGCGCGTCCGAATCGCCGCAACTAGCTTTCGAACATGCATGATCTTCATGTGGTCCTCGGCGCGCAGGGAAATGCCGGTCAAGCGCTCGTGCGAGCATTGGCCGCGCGCGGGGAGCATGTGCGCGCCGTCTCGCGCCGCGAAGCGGAAGAACCGCTCGAGGGCGTCGAGTGGGTGGTAGGTGACATCACCGACCCCGCCGACCGGGAGCGCCTCTTCGTCGGCAGCAAGGTGGTGTACCTGGCGGCGCAACCGCTGTACACCCGATGGTCCGAGGACTTCCTCCCATTGGTGGACCACGTGCTCGCTGGAACAGCCGTGAGTGGCGCGCGCCTCGTACACGTGGACAACGCGTACATGTACGGTCAGGTGACGGGTGAACTCACAGAGGCGCTGCCCAATCGACCGGTGTCCGCGAAGGGACGTATCCGCGCGCAGGTCGCCGAGCGCCTGCTGCAAGCCCACGCCTCGGGCACGGCACGTGTGGCTATCGGTCGTGCCTCCGATTTCTTTGGGCCGCGTGTGGGTGGCTCGGTAGTTGGCGATGCGCTTTTTTCCGACGTGTTAGGCGGGGGCACGCCGCGTTGGTTGGGGTCGCTCGACGTGCCGCACACGCTGTCTTACGTGGAAGATGTGGCCCGTGCACTCATAACGTTAGGCACCGACGATCGTGCCTTGGGCGAGGTGTGGCACCTGCCGGCCGCCCCTGCGGTGACGGGTCGCGAATTCCTGCGGCTCGCCTGCCTCGCGGCAAACCGGCCGATCACGGCCGGCGTCCATGGGCGACTGGCCATGACGGTCGCTGGCTGGTTCTCCGCCATCGTGCGCGAGGTGTCGCGCGAACTCTATCAGTGGGAACGGCCGTGGGTCTTGAATGCTGACAAGTTCCAGGGAACCTTCGGCCCCTTCATCCCCACCGCGATGGAGCTGGCGGTCGAGCAGACCGTCGCATGGTATCGCGGCGCCTGGGCGTCCTAGGATACCGCCAGCGTGTAGTGCCTGAATCCGCGCTCCCGTCGCCAGCCGCGTCGCTCATACAATGCCTGCGCCTTGCGGTTGGTGTCGGCGGTCTCCAGGACCAGGTATGCTGCATTGGTCGCACGCGCCAAACGCTCGGCACGATCCATCAATGCCGAAGCCACACCCGACTGACGCGCGTTCGGCGAGACAAACAGGTCATTCAACACCCACGCCCGCGCCATCTGCAGCGACGAGTGCGTCGGATACAACAAGGTGAACCCGAGTGCACGACGCGCCTTCCCTTTCCCTTCGATGGCAAGGAACACGGTGGCTTCGGAACGCGACAGGCGGGCGGCCAGGTAGGAACGAACCCTCGGACGATCTGACGTGAGCCGATAGAACGCGCGGTACCCTTCAAAGAGGGGAACCAGCAGGTCGAGGTCTCGTGCCGTGGCTTTGACGATTCGCATGCGCGCTCCAGGCGTCAGGCGGCGGTGCGGAGCGCGCCGCCGGCGAATCAAATCACCACGTGCGTCGGCTGGAGATCAAGTCCGTCAGCTCCTCGGCTGGGCGCGGGGCCGAGAAGTAGTAGCCTTGGCCAAGGTCGCAACCCATGGAGCGAAGGAGTGCCAGTTGCTGTGAAGTGGTGATTCCCTCTGCCACGACGTCCATCCCCAGGGCGTGCACCAGACCAACGATCGAACGAACCACTTGCAGGGGGCGGTCTTCAGAGTCGATCACGCTGGTCGTGGCGCGGTCCCCTATCACCGCATCCAGCGTCAACCGGTGCAGGTAGCTCAGCGCCGAGTAGCCGGTGCCAAAGTCGTCCAGGTGAATGGCCACACCGAGCTTGCGCAGTTCGGCGATGGTGTGGAGGGCTGGATGCCCATGCCCGATAATCGCGCTTTCCGTAATCTCCAGCTGCAGGGCACTGGGTTGCAGCTGTGTCTCCCGCAGCACGGTGGCCACCTGGGCCGCCAGGTCGGGCTGCGCAAACTCGCGGACCGACAAGTTCACGGAAAGGCGCAGGTTGGCCACCCCTGACGCCAACTGCCATTGGCGCACCTGACGGCAAGCGGCTCGCAACACCCATCGCCCCAATGGCACAATGAGCCCCGTCTCCTCGGCAACCGGGATGAACTCACCCGGCGGGAGCGGCTTGCCCTCCGCGATCTGCCAGCGCACCAGCGCTTCCACGCCGGCCACCTCACCCGTCGACAGCGACACGATCGGCTGGTAGTGCAGCACGAATTCTTCCCGGTCCAGGGCACGGCGCAAATCTTGTTCGAGCTGCAGCCGGGCCAGCGCGTCTTCATGCATGGCGCGGTCGAACATCTCAAAACGCGCTCGCCCGGAATTCTTGGCGCGGTACATGGCCATGTCCGCATTCCGCAGCATCCCTTCAGGCTGGGCGTGACCCGAAGAACTCAGCACAACGCCGATGCTCGCCGTCGCGCGGTACCCACACCCGCCCACCGTGAATGGCTCGCGAAGGGCCGTTTGTACGCGCTCGGCCACCATCGCGCTGTCCCTCGCATCCGCCACTCGCTCGAGCAGGATCGCAAACTCATCGCCCCCAAGGCGAGCCACCAGGTCACCGCCGCGGACACAGTCCTCCAACCGGCGAGCCGTCGACACGAGAATCTCGTCCCCCGCCCGGTGACCAAAGCGGTCATTCACGCCCTTGAAGTCGTCCAGGTCGAGAAAGAGCACCGCAAACAGGCCGTCGTCGCCGCGTTTCGCCCGCATCGATGCGTCGGTGAGACGACGCATGAACAGGGTACGATTGGGCAGCCCGGTGAGCGCGTCATGCAGTGAGTCGTGTTGCAGCTGGCGCTCACGCGTCTCACGCTCGGCCAAGGCGCGGCGGAGCTGGATCTCGGTCGCGGCCATGTCGGCGACGTCGCGCAACATGCGCATGTGCGTCTCCGACCAATCCCGCGGCTCCGACGAAAACACGGACAGCACGCCTAGCACGGTGCCATCGGCGCGCGTCATCGAGGCCGACGCCATCGCCACGATGCCCAGCTCGCGCGACGCCCCACGGAGCGGATCCTGGTCCGTCACATGCCGGGCATCACGGACCGACAGCGCGCCTTCGTTCTCGATGGTTAGTGAAAGGATGCCCGAGCGGACGATCGCCCCGCAGTCATGCGACATCCACGGCAAGGGATTGCTACCGAATTGAAAGCAGCGTCGATCATTGCCTAGTAATGCAATTACGCCAGATTCCGCCCCGGACGCATTTACGACCATCCGCGTCATTCGCTCCATCGACGCCGCCAACGTCCCACCCAGCAGGGTGCGATCTGGCGGACTCGACGGGGCCGATAGCGGGAGGTCCCGCGCGGTCAGAAGTGAGATCACAGAAGGTTGACGCATGCGAACAAGCACGGGTCACTCGGGGCGAAGGCGTTCTCCCCTAGGCGAAGAGTGTGCCAGAGCGCCCTCGCTCGAGCCCGCTTCTCACCCTATTATCGGCACCTCGCTCCCCGAATTCCTCTGTCCGCCCACTCACTTTTCCTTCGATCGCCAATGCCCCTATGACCGCTTCCTTTGACGCCATTATCGTCGGCGTTGGCGGGATGGGAAGTGCCGCCGCCGCGCACCTTGCTTCACGTGGCAAGCGCGTGTTGGGCCTCGAGCAGTTCTCCCTCGCGCACGACCTGGGATCGTCTCACGGCCTGACGAGGATCATTCGGCTAGCCTACTTCGAGCACCCCTCGTACGTCCCGCTGCTTCGCCGCGCCTTTGAGCTGTGGCGCGACCTGGAGCGCGCGACCGGGACCTCCCTCCTCCATGTCACCGGCGGCCTCGACATCGGTCCCGAGGGCGGCCGCATCTTCGAGGGCTCGCGGCGCTCCTGCAAGGAGCACAGCCTTCCCCACGAGGTGCTTTCCTCCGAGGACATCACGGCACGATTTCCCGCCATTGTTGTTCCTGACGGACTGCGCGCGGTGTACCAGCCAGACGCCGGTTTTCTTGAACCCGAACGCTGCCTGCAAGCGCACGTCGCCAGGGCCAGGGCACTCGGCGCGAACATTCGAGAATACGAGCCGGTGGTGGCGTGGGAGCCAACCGGCGATGGTGTTCACGTCGTCACCACCCAGGGTACGTACGATGCCAAACAGCTCGTGATCAGCGCGGGCGCATGGGCTGGCGCGCTTGTGCCGGAGCTCTCCACCCACCTCACGCCCGAGCGCCAGGTACTTGGCTGGTTCGAAGTGTCCGATCGCGATGCCTTTGCTCCCACCAGACTTCCCGTCTTTGTTCTGGAAAGCGATCTAGGCATCTACTATGGATTCCCGGAATTCGCCGTACCGGGGTTCAAACTCGGACGCTACCATCATCTCAACGAGCCGGTCGTGCCAGACCGTATCGACCGCGAAACACATCGTCGCGACGAAGCGACGCTTCGAGCCTGCGTTGAACGATATTTTCCTTCAGCCAACGGAAAGCTGCTCTCATCGAAGGTCTGCATGTTCACCAATACAGTTGACGAGCACTTCATCATCGATCGGCATCCAACTCACCAACAAGTGCTGATCGTCTCTCCGTGCTCGGGACACGGCTTCAAGTTCTGCAGCGTGATTGGCGAAGTGGTCGCGGACTTGGTTGCCGATGGCCGGACAAGACACGACATCTCCCGTTTCCAGTTCTCACGGCTCAGTTCGCTTCAGCCGAATTCATCTCCATCGTGAAAACGATCGCGCGGCATTGCTTCCGAGTCGTGCTCCTGGCTGTGCTGCTCACGCCGCGGGCAACCACGGCTCAGCGTGCGCCTAACAACGCGCCACCTCCAGCACAGGGTGGCCCGGGGCAGCAATCGGGCATTGCCATCGACGAACTTGGGCACGACCTCGGCAGCCGCGACGCACCGAACTGGATCGCCGAGTTTCTCGACATGGGGTGCGGGTACTGTGCGCGCTTCGCCACCGAGACCTTCCCTTCGCTGGAGAAGGAGTACATCGCGAACGGGAAGATCAGGTGGAAATTCGTCCCCTTTGTGACTGGCCTCTTCCCGAATTCAGAGGACGCCGCTGTTGCCGCCGAATGCGCGGCACAGCAGGGGAAGTTCCTCGAGATGCATGACTCCCTCCTCGCCGTGCGAAAGGAGTGGATTCAAGGCAAGCAGCCGCAGTCGGTGTTCTTGAGACTGGCCAAGCGCCTGTCGTTGGATCAACGGGCCTTCGCGACCTGCACGCGTGGGAGTGACGCCAGAACGCGCATCCGAAAGCAGACTTTGGTGGCGCAGCAAGTCAGCATTCGCGGCACACCCACCTTCTTCATTAACGGCCGCCGCATCGAGGGCGCGATCCCACTGCCTCTCTTTCGCCAGGTGCTGGCCGAGACGACACGTTAGCGCGTTCGCCTGCCCTTCAGCTACAACGAGCGTTCCTCACACCGCGGGGACAGCAGTGTGGTCGCGGGTTACCGTCGTCTCGAGCATGCGCTGCAGCGTCTCGGCGTCCACCGGATGGCTGAAGAGGTAGCCCTGCCCAAGTCCGCAGCCCAGCTCCTTCAGGCGATTGTGTTGCTGCGAGGTTTCCACGCCCTCGGCCACCGTGCGCAGCGTCAGCATGTTCCCCAAGGCGATGATCGTCTTGGTGAGCGCCGCGCTGTTCGCGTCGTGCGAGATCCCCGCCGTGAAGGATCGATCGATCTTGAGCACGTCCACCGGGAATTTCTGCAGGTGGCTCAGCGACGAGTAGCGCGTGCCAAAGTCGTCAATCGCCAGGCGAACCCCGAGGGCACGCAACTGACGGAGGCGTTCCATCGCGAGTTCCGAGTTCTGCACGATCACGCTCTCGGTAAACTCGAGCACCAGCAACCGCGCTTCCAGACCGCTGTCGTGCAACGCATTGGACACGTCGCTCACCAGGGCCACATCCGTCAGCTGCGACTCCGAGATGTTCACGGTCATCGTGAGCTGGCGACCCGGGCGCTCGGCATTCCACTCCGCGGCGCGCGCGCACGCCTCGCGCAGCACCCACCGGCCGAGTTCCACGATCTGGCCGGTCTCCTCCGCGATCGGGATGAAAACCGACGGCGGCACGGTGCCTCGTTCGGGGTGATGCCACCGCATCAGCGCCTCAACGCCAGTGATCCCGCCGGACTCGAGCCCGACGATCGGCTGGTAGGCTACCGACAACTGTGAGCGCGTCAGCGCGTGGGCGAGGTCGCCTTCCAGGGACACACGGTCCACGAGTGCCGCGTGCATCGACGGATCGAACATGACGTAGTCGCCGCGCGCCTGACCCTTGGCGCCGTACATCGCAACGTCCGCATTGCGCAGCAGCTCGTCGCTCCCCTCGTCCGCGCAGGCGCGGGCGATGCCAATGCTCGCCGTCACTGTCACCGTGCGACCGCTGTCAAACTCGATTGGATTGCGCAGCGACGCCTTGATGCGTTCAGCCACAATCGTCGCGTCAGCATCCGTCCGCACGTTCTCCAGCAACACGGCGAACTCGTCCCCGCCCAGGCGCGCGACCGTGTCGCACCCGCGTGTCGCGTTGAGTAGCCGCCCGGCAACCGCGGAGAGCAGCCGGTCACCGGCACCGTGACCCAACGTGTCGTTGACCTGCTTGAAGTTGTCGAGATCAAGGAACATCACCGCGATTTCTTCATGCGCGCGCACGCCGCGCTGCAAGGCATGCTCCACGCGGTCGCGGAAGAGCGAGCGATTCGCCAGCCCCGTCAGCGGATCGTGGAACGCCTGATGTACCAGCTCCGCCTCGAGTGCCTTTCGCTCGGTCACGTCCTGCACCATGGCGATCATGCGCACGCTGGGCGACGCATCGGCGCGCGACAACGTGACGCTGCCCCACGCCGTTCGCCCGTCGCTCCGGGTGTAACGGAGTTCCGCCGCTGCCGACTCACCAGCGACACCGGCCACGTTCTCCTCCAGCTCACGCGCCGCGTCCATTTCCTCGGCCGTCGCGAATGCGTGCGCCGGGCGGCCTAACAACTCCGACGTGTGATGCCCCAGGAAGCGCTGGAACGCCCCGTTCGCCTCGAGGATCCGTCCACGTTCGTCCAGCATGGCTATGCCAACGGCCGAACGCTCGAACACCGTGCGGAAGCGCGCCTCGGACGATCGCATGGAATCCACCGTGGCCGTCAGGGTCCGATCGATCCATCCCGTGGCGTACGTGGAGATCATGCCGCCGACGGCGATCAACAGCACCTTGGCTACTTCATCCAGCGTGGACGTCCCCTGCGACTGCAGCGCAGCCAGCGGGTCTGCCAACAACGCCAACTTTCCCGATCGCACGAAGTACATCACCACAGCGGTGTACTGGCCAGCTGCAACGAATGCGGTGATCCCGGCGCGGCGCGCCGACCCCGTGAACGGACGGGCCGCCAGCACCAGAAAGTAGGCCGCCCAGATCGGCGTCTTGACCGATAAGTCGGGCTGCCCGAACATCCCGTACGACAGCAGCAGCACGCTGATCGCCGTCGTGTCGATCATCGCATTCAGGAGCGAGAGCGATGACCAGCGACGTTGCGGTCGATGGAAAACAAAGTGCTGCACGATCGCCCACGCCAAAACCGGCGCGATCACCGCGACATTCGTCGCGTTCAGCGCCCCCGTCAGGTGCGGAGCGTAAAGAGCCGCCGTAATGGCCAGCGTCCCGATCACCAGGATTCGGACGCCGTTCACGAGACGTTCCGCATTCGCGTACTGCGCCTGGAGAACGGCGGAGCGATCGGGGGCGGGCTCGGACTCGAAGGTCAATGGCGGAGCGGATAATAGATGATGACCCCCCGGATTCCTTCCGGCGGGCGACTCACATTCGAGACGCCCGAAAACAGGGGATCGTCACGCCATTCGTCCCAGCAGGAACCCCTCGTCAGGCGCTCTCGGAAGTCTCATGTTTCCCCCATGGCCCACACTGTCGAGCGCCTGGTGGTCGCTGGCCTTTTGGCGTGCACCGCGGCATGCGGTTCCGAGTCACCCCATCTCGCCGCCAAAGCGCCGCAGATTCCGCTCTTCGCGGCCGCCGACTCCACCGTCTACGCGCTCCCAAACCTCGGTGCCCAGGGCGCCCGAGTGGTGGGTGTGCACGCCTTGGGCGACAGCGCGGTAGCCGTGGTGACCTCCCTCGCTGGTGGAATCGCCCTCGGCCGAGACGGGTCGCAACTTGTTACAGTGAAAGGACTTGAATCGCTGGTCCCTTCGCACTCGGCCGTCTGCACCCAAGGTGGTTTCATCGTCCTTGGTAACCGAGACCGATCAATCGTGCACATCGGGGTCAACGGCGACGCAACGTCCTCTGGCTCAGTACCACCCGCGATCGGTCGGATCCTGGGCCTGCAGTGCGAGAGCCCCGCCGACTTGCTCGTGCTCGTGGAGGGGTCAGTTCCCGACGCAAAAACGGCGTCCTTGGTTCGCGTGGGATCCGCCTTGCTGCGGCTCAGTCGCGGCCGTGACTCCGTGAGGGTGGACACGCTCGGGTCGTTCTCTGGGCATGAACTCCTGCGTCTGTCCGCCACGGATCCGGGGACCGATCCTCCGTTTGGGGTAACCGTCCACCTCGCGTCAGGGGCGACGCGGCTTTACGTCGCCAGCACCGACGAGTCGATGATCACCCAGCTTCAGACGAATGGCCGGCGACTGGGTGCCATCGATTTCGTGTCTGACGACGTGCCGATCGCACGTTCCCGTGTGGACTCGGCCGTGCGCGCAACCTTCGGCTCGCGCCTAACGACGTTGCCGCCGAGCGTGGCCAGCGAGATGATCGACGCACTGGCGAAGGACCGAAAGGAGCCCCGATGGGTTGGGCTGGCGGTTGATCCTGGCGAAAACGTTTGGTTGGCACTCAACGCGCCGCCCGATCGAGATGGTGACCGCGTGTGGACGATCTTCCGGACGGACGGGGCCCGACGAGCCAAGGTGTTCCTCCCATACGACTTCGTTCTCACCGACGTTCGGCCGCAGTTTGTCCTGGGCTACGTGAAGGGCGTGCCCACCGCGCGCGCCGTTCGCAAGCTCAAGCTGCAACTGCTGGGTGGTTGACGTTAGGGAAAATCCACCGAGGTCTTGATGACTGTTCGCTCGGGCACACGCCACACCATCGCACCGTGGCGCAACACCCGCATTTCCGCATGCCGGCGCGCGATCTCTCCGTTGCCTGCGGCTTTCGCTTGAAGGCAGCGCAACACCCCCCCCGATCGAGGGCGGATGGCGACGCTTCCTTCGGATTGGCGCTGCGAATGCCGATTTGGAGCAAAAAATGGTGGCATCGCGGTGGTTGAACGCTTCACGCCGCGGCGTACCTTGCGGGACGCCGTTTCCTTGATTGAGCGCGTTCTTTCACAGCGGACGATATGACCGATTCCCCGATCGATTGACGGCAGCCGGACCAGAAGTTGCGTCTCGCTCTTGAGCGCCCCGACGCCATTCAGAAAACACCATGACTGCTGACACGACCGCTCGTAAGATGGCTGATGTGATGTGGCTTGCTGCTGCGTGCGCACTCACATCTGCCGTGTACTTTCTCCTCCGGGCAGTTGGCTACCTGACAGTGGGTGGCGGGTTCGCCACCGTATCCCGGGACGTGGCCTGGATGTCGCCGCTTGCCCATCTGTTGCTGTTCGGCGCGTGCGCGCTCCCGTTCCTTGTCTTGGCGCTTTTCCTCCCGCGCAGCGCGCTGCTCAAGTGGTCGCTGGCCGCGTTCCTGGCCGTGGCATTATTCTCGGCGCTTATGCCCTGGGGCCAGCTCTCGGCCATCGCGCGACTCATCCTCTCTGTGGCGGTGGCGTTTGAGCTCGCTCGTCGATGGTCGAAGTCGGATCGCCTCGTGTTGATTGGACGTCGACTGGCCATCTCCCTCGCCGCGCTCTGCACGGTGGCGTCTTTGGCGATCGCCGCCACGCGATCCATTGGCCGACAACGAACGATTGCGGCGTTGCCGTCGGCGCCGGCCGGTGCGCCTAACGTCTTGTTCATCATTCTCGACACCGTCCGTGCCTCGGCACTGAGTCTTTATGGGTACGAGCGACGCACGACACCGCAGCTCGAAGCATTCGCCGCCAAGGGGACCGTTTTTGAGACCGCGATTGCCACTGCCCCGTGGACACTGCCGTCGCACGCCTCGCTCTTCACCGGACGGTATCCAGCGTGGCTGAACATCGACTTTCGTCGCCGCTTGGGCAGTCGTGAAACCACGTTGGCTGAGGTCTTGTCGAGAAGGGGCTACTACACGCTGGGCATCATTGCCAACACGAGCTTCGTGAGCTGGGAGTCGGGGCTTGCCCGCGGATTCACCGAGTTTCACGACTATCCGATCAGTTTTGAGCAGATCGCGCGCTCCACGCTTCCGGGAAATTCGACAATCGCCGAGCGTGTCTACACGGGCCGAGACCAGACGGAGAAGCGAACGGGACTGGCGCGCCAATTCGAGGTACCGCCAAAACCGCAGCACTACTTGATGCCGGCGACGGAACTGACCGACATCTTCCTCAAGTGGCGCGCCAAGCGGGACACCTCGCGTCCTTACTTTGCGTTTCTGAACTACTTCGACGCGCACTTTCCATACTCGCCTCCCGATTCCTTTGGCAAGCTGTTCGCGGCGGAGCCGAACGAGCGTGATTTGTACGACGCCGAGATCGCGTACATGGACGCTGAGCTCGGGCGACTATTCGGCGAGCTCGAACGATCTGGCGAACTCCGCAACACCATCGTGGTCGTTGCGAGCGATCATGGCGAGCACTTTGGCGAACGCGGTCTCCGCCTGCACGGGAACAGCCTGTACACCGCAACCGTGGGCGTGCCCCTGGTCGTGCGATACGACGGGCACGTGCCGTCCGGCAAGCGCGTCACGCGCGCTGTTTCGCTTCGTGATGTGGGCAAGACCATCCTTGACCTCACCGGCGCGGCGCCTAACAATACGTTCCCCGGCGCTTCCCTCGCTCGCGCGTGGAACGACAGCGGTGACAGCATCAGCGCGCCAGTCGCTCTCCTCATGCGAGGCCCGGAACCGAATCCCTTGGCAGCGCGGAACGCGTCCACCATGCTGGCGGTGCTCGACGATCGATGGCACTTGGTCCAGATGGCGGGGAAGCGCCAGGTCGAGGAGCTGTTCGACTATCACGCGGACAAGGACGAGGAGTACAACGTGATTGGGGTAGACTCCGCGCGTGAGGCAGTCCCGCGCCTCCGTGAACAACTGCGGGTATCCATTCTGGCTGACAGGCCCGCCGGTCGCGGTCGCGCACGGGCGAAGGGAAAGTGACGGTGCATCCATCGGACATCCGAGGTGCGAAGGCTGGCGAGCGCCTAACGGGATCGGTCGCAGGGGATCAAACGTGGCTGGGGAAGCACGTCGGGCTTGCCATCAATCGAGTGCAGGCGATCGCACTGGCCGTGTGGTGCGGCGTGATCGCTGGCCTCATCGAGGCAAGCATCCTGGAGATCGGAGCGCGGGTCCTGCACATCCCGGCAGGGCAGCTGATCCCGCCCGAAGTGTTTTGGTACGCTCCGCTGGCCGCCGCGGTCACCATGGTCGCGCTGGTGTTGCTGCTGGTTGTCCTCGATGCAGTGCTTCCGCGTGTCGGATTCTTGCAGCTGGCGCTGCCGGCGTGCGTCGGTCTGGCGATGTTCAGCGTGATCCGGAGTCTGCGACAGGGTGTGGCGAACATTCCCGCCGCCGTTCTGGCGCTCGGCATTGCCGTCGTCGTCGTTCGAGTCTTGGCCAAGCGACCGCAGGTGTTGCAGCGGCACGTTCCCCGAACGACACCATGGCTCGCCGGCCTCATGGCCCTGTACGCGGTGGCCGTCCCAGTGACGCGTGGCTTGAGTGAGCGTCGTGCCCTCGGAACGCTCCCCACGCCGGCCGGCCAGGCGCCGAACGTCCTCGTCGTCGTACTCGACGCCGTTCGACAACACAATCTCTCGCTGTACGGGTACCAGCGCCTAACGACTCCCAACCTCGATGCCTTCGCGCGCAAGGGGGCCGTCTTTGAGCGCGCGTTTGCCACCACGCCGTGGTCCCTCCCGTCGCATGCCGCCATTCTGACCGGGTTGTACCCGAATGACATGACGGCTGCGCATCGACATGCGCTCGACGAGACACCTTTGCTCCTCTCCGAATTCCTCGCGCGGCAAGGCTACGCAACCGGCGGGTTTGTCGGAAACATGTCGTTCCTCCAACCCGACTTTGGACTGGCTCGCGGCTTCACGACGTATGATTCCCGCCCGCCAAAGGACCTGCCGACCATCGCCAGCACGTGGTGGCTCTCCGGCACGCTCTACAAGACGATTCGTGCGTGGAGCGGCGTGTATCAATCCATCCCTCGGCGGCCGTCGGAGCACGTCAACCGCGCCCTCATGTCGTGGATCGATCGGCGCGGGGATCGACCCTTCTTTGCGTTCGTCAACTACTTTGACGCACACGCCCCGTATCTCCCCCCAGCACCATTCGACACGTCGTTTGGCCGAACGGGGCGATACTGGACCGCGCAGACCCCGCGCCGATACTCCGCCGTCGAGCTGCAACAGATGCAAACCGCCTACGACGGCGGCATCAAGTACATGGACGAGCAGCTCCACCAGCTCCTGACGCACCTCGAGCAACGAGGAGATCTCGACCACACCATCGTCATCATCACCGCCGATCACGGTGAGGAGTTTGGCGAGCACGACCCCTCCGTCGTCGAGCACAGCCTCACGCTCCACGCCACCAGTACCATGATCCCATTCGTGCTGGTGTATCCCCCAAGCGTCCCCGCCGGCATGCGAATACGGCAACCGGTGAGTCTGCGGGACATTCCCGCAACCGTCGTCGACTTGGCGAAGTTGACGGGTTCGCCCTTCCCCGGCGCCCCAATCGCGCGCTACGCGTCCGCCGACACCTCACTCCGTCCGCCCGCCACACCGCGCGGGATGTCCGTCGAGAAGTGGTTCCGTGGTTCGCTCCCCGACTGGACGGCCAACAACGGCGACCTGTTTGGCGTGGTGGACGGCGACCGTCACTACTTCGTCGACGCCAAGGGTGGCGAGCACTTGTTCGACCTGACGGCAGACCCGTTGGAGCAAACGAACCTCGCGCCGCAACCACAGACGGCGGCTGAACGCGTCCG
>JBGAJQ010000084.1:0-20530 GCA_044224875.1 Gemmatimonadaceae bacterium
GTCGGCAAACGACCACCGCAACACCGGCGCCGGATGAGACCCGCTCGGTCCTTTCGACGAGTCGTACCGATGCGACGATCGCCAAGGAGATGGGCGGTGATGACTGACGCGTCTCGCACGTGGTGGACGGTTCGCGCGCGCGGGACGTCCGGAGCGAGGGGCGCCCGATGATCGGCTGGGCGGTGCGCCGGCCCGCCGTAGTCTGGGCGGCCAGTTCAGTCGTGATGTTAGGCGGCATCGTGGCCTTCACGCGACTGTCGCTCGCCACCAAGACCAGTGTCGAACTCCCCCGTCTCGAGATCGCGGCGTCGTGGCCGGGCGCGTCCGCCGAGCTGTCTGAGATGTATCTCGCCTCGCCCATCGAGGCCGCCGTGCAAAGCGTGCGTGGTGTGAAGAAGACCAGCAGCGAGTCCACGGAAGATGGCGCGAATCTGACGATCGAACTGGAACCAAAGACGGACGTCCAGATCGCTCGATTGGCGATCCTCGAACGGTTGGAGCTGCTACGGCCCGACCTTCCAGTCGGCGTGTCGCCACCACGCGTGTCCAACTACGTACCGGCAGAGTTGGAGGAAGAACCCCTCATAAGGTTCACCCTCTCCGGACCGTACACCGCCGGCGCGTTGCAGAAGTTGGCCGACGACGAGATCGAACCGCGCCTGTCGGCGATCGAAGGGGTGGCAGGAATCGACGTCCGTGGTGGGACGGAGCTTGGCGTCACGGTGAGCTACGACCCCCGGTTCCTTCGCCAGTTAGGCATGTCACCCGACCGGATCGGCGAGGCCCTGCGCGACGCGCGGATGGTACGCTCGTTAGGTCTCGAGCGTCGAGGAAGTTCGGAACGTACGGTGGCCCTGCGCGACCAACCCGGCGCGATCGAGGAGCTGAATCGATTGCCGGTCGTGGGGCCGGGCGGGCGCATCTTCAAGCTCAGTGAAGTGGCGAACGTCCGGCCGGACGAGGACACGCGCGGCTTCTTCTTTCGCATCGATGGGCAGCCGGCGATCGCCCTTGCCGTCTCACGACTGGCCGGCGCCGATGCCATCAAGACCGCCGAACGACTGCGCGACGCGGCGAAGGAGGTGCAGTCCCACCTTCCGCCGCGCGTCACCATTGGGGCCGTGTCCGACGACAGCATCGAGCTGGCCAAGGAGCTGCGCGACCTGCTCATCCGCGGCGCCATCGCCTTCGTGGCCGTCCTGCTCGTGATCGCCTTCATGTTGCACGATGCTCGCGCCGTAGCGCTCGTCATGGGCAGTGCCACACTCGCGGTCGCCGGCACCTCACTGGGGTTGTACCTGCTGAACATTCCGGCCAACATGCTGACACTGGCGGGACTGGCGATGGGAGTCGGTATCCTGGTCCAGGACGGGCTGGTGGTCGCCGAGCGGTTAGGCACGGCACCGGACACCGTGGAAGGTCGGACGGCAGCTGCTCGCCGCATCGCCCCGGCCATCCTCGGGGCCACCATGACCACGGCCGTTGTGCTCTTCCCCTTCCTGTACCTGCAGGGAGACGCGCGCGCGGCCTTCGTGCCCTTTGCGTCGGCGTTTGCCTTGGCGTTAGGGTGCTCGATCGTCTCGTCGCTGGTCATGGTGCCGTCGCTCGCCGCCGGGCACCGCGTGCATGAAGCCCGCTGGCCGCGCTCGCGCCGCGCCTACGCCAAGTTACTCATCCCCATGGTGCGCTGGCGCTGGGCGACGCTGGTGATGACGGTGGCGGTCCTGACGGCGCTCACCTGGGTCTTTGTGAAGCGCGTGCCCCGCTTCTCGTTCAGCGGCTTTGGCGACCAGCGTACCAACATCCAGGCCTCGTTGTCCTTCCCGCGGGGGTCAGACCCGGCGTCGCTGGACGTGGCGATGCGCGAATTGGAGAGAATTGCCGTTAGGCGCGAGGGCGTGGAACGCGTCGTGGCGCAGAGCTTTGGGACCTTTGGCGCCGGCATGCAGGTCATCTTCCGGCGCGACGCCGAGTTTACGACGATTCCGCAGCAGATCGAGGAAGAGCTGATCCAGCGCGCCGCGCTGATCGGGGGTGTATCGGCCAGCGTGCGCGGGAATGGGCCCGGCTTCTCGTCAGGCTTTGGCGGTGCCGGGGCGGCTTCGTTCCGCATCCGCATACTCGGCTACTCGTTCGCCGGCACCGAGCGCATTGCGAATGACCTCAAGCAGCGGCTGGAAGGGATCACTCGCGTCCGCGACGTGACCATCTCCACGTCCTCGTTCTTTGGAAGGGAAAAGACCTTTGCCGTGACAATCTCGCCTGATCGCGCGGCGCTGGCACGCCATGGCGTCACCGCGGCCGCGCTGGCGCAGGCCATCGCCCGTGAGGTGCGTGGCGCCGTGGGGCGACAGCTGCTGGAGATCGGCGGCGACGAAATCGCGGTGACCGTGAAGGCAGAAGGATCGCGCGAGCGCTCGCTGGATGAGCTGCGGGAGACCATCGTGCCGACCGCCAGTGGCGATGGTGTGCGGCTGGACGCGATTGCCACCGTCGACGAGCGAGAGTCGCTGGGAAATATCGCTCGCCAGGATCAACAGTACTTGCGGATCGTGAGTTACGATTTTCGGGGACCGGCCAAGCTCGCACGTCGCACACAGGACGCGTTCATGAAGTCGATCACCGTGCCTGCTGGCTACACGGTGGAAGAGACGGGATTCGGGTTCTACCAGCCGGATGAGAGCGAGAAGGGGTTGTGGCTGGTTTTTTCGATCGGGATCGTGTTGGTGGTGCTGACGGTAGCACTCGTCTTTGACTCGGTGTGGGCTGCGTCCATGGTGTTCCTGAGCCTCCCCGTGGCGTTAGGCGGGGTGATGCTGGCCTTCTGGGTGGCGAAGGCGACGTTCACGCGGGAGGCGGCGGTCGGCGTGATCCTGGTGGTGGGGCTGGCTGTGCACCAGGCGATCCTGCTGATCGATGGCGCCGTGGAACGCCGGCGGCGACGATGCGAGCAGGGCCTCACACTCGGCGGGGCCGACGTGATCCGCGCGTCCCTGGACCGCGCCGGGATGATCGTGCTGATCACCCTCACGTCGCTGGCGTCACTGTTGCCGCTGGCGATCGGCACGGACACGGACTCGCTGTTTGGTGCCATCGCGCTGGCGACGTCGGGCGGGACGGTGGCCGGGACGATCGGCGCCATGTTCGTGGTCCCGGTCATGATCGCCAAGCGTCGGCGGCGTGGAACCTCGCCGGTTCTCGCTTCCGTCCCGGCCTCAACCACGTAGCGTTCTCGCGGACGGGCAGACTGGCGCGAGGGCTCTTAGGAAACCGGGGCGTGCCTGGCCTTCGGGATCGAGCGGGTCGCGAGTGAGGGCCGTCGGATCGGCCGCATTCTTCCCTCCGATCACGTAGAACGCTCCGCCAGCCTCAACCGCGGAGGCCGAATAGCCGGCGGCCGGCAACGGCGCCAGCGAACGCCACGTCCCGGTGATTGCGTCGAACTGCTGCGTGAGCGCGATCGCCGACTTGAGGTTATGGATCCCTCCAAAGACATACATCGCCGTCGACGACGATCCAGCGGCGGCGAATCGCGTCGCCGTCGGCAAGGATGGCACCGTACTCCAGCGATCCGTCGCAGGGTCATAGACGCTGGCCTTGGCCTGGGCAAACCGAAGGAATCCGTTGCCACCCGCCAGATACAACTTTCCGCCGATGCCGGCGCCGGCGGCGGCGCGGGTGCCGGCGGGCGCCTTTGGCAACGCGCGCCACGTGTCCTTGGCCGGGTCATAGGCGAAGACGGCACGGCTGTCATCACCCATGCTGACATAGATGATCCCATCGATCGTGACTGCGGCACCGCCGTTGGTCGCTACCGGCATGGGCGTCCCGGTGGCCCAGCTGTTCGATGACGGGTCGTACGCATACACGGTCGTGGTCGGCGCCTTGTTGTCGCCCGCTGTGTTTCCGCCAAAGACATAGAGCCGTCCGTTGGCGACGGCGGCCATGGCATGCCCGCGCGCCGCCGGCAGTGGCGCCCGCGTGCTCCAGGTGGATGTGGCGATGTCGAACGCCTC
The DNA here is from genome assembly GCA_044224875.1 of Gemmatimonadaceae bacterium. Classification (GTDB taxonomy): domain Bacteria; phylum Gemmatimonadota; class Gemmatimonadetes; order Gemmatimonadales; family Gemmatimonadaceae; genus JABAQJ01. The sequence goes on from JBGAJQ010000084.1 coordinate 4,017, forward strand.
ATTCGTCGTCACGAGTCCGCTGCGAGCGAGAAACCCGCCGATCACGTAGATCTTCCCGTCAAGCTCCGCGGCGACGGCGGCGTCGCGCGCCGACGGGACAGAGGGCGCGCGCAACCAGAAGTCGCCGTGCCTGAAGACCGCAACCGAGGCTTGGGCCACCCCCGCGGCATCCTCACCGCCAGCAACAACGAGCAATCGGCCGACCGCCGCGGTGCCAGCGTACGCGCGTTCCGCCGGAAGCGTCGCTCGACCGATCCAGGCCCCGCGTGCCGGGTCCTGGTACGCGACCGATCGCCCACTGCCTGGAGAGCCCTTTCCGCCAGCTACTACAATGCTCTGGTTGACCAGCGCGGCCCCCAGCCCCTGGCGGGGTGACGACAGGGACGACACGGCTTCCCACGTCCCTTTCTGGACGTCGAATCGCTCGCCACGGTCCGTCGCTCCGCCAGCTCCATCTCGTCCACCCAGCAGCCACACGGCACCGCGCACCGTCAGCAAAGCGCCATCGGCATGATCGCCGTCGGGCGACGCGAGGGAGTCGATCGCCATACCTCCAGGCACATAGCGATAGAAATGCCGGGAGATCGTACCGGTCGTGTCACAGCCGATGAACACATAAATCGCGTCGCCGAGTGCGGTCGCCCCACCGCACCCGCCAGCGACCGGCAACTCTGCGGCAGTCGTCCATCGGTCCGTGGCGGGTGCATAACGAAGGATCGTCCGCACGTATTTCCCGGCCGCGTCCGTTCCCCCAAACACGAAGACGTCACCATTCACCGTCGCCGCGGCCATGCCCGCACGCGCTTGTGGCAGCGGCGCACGCGTCGACCACTGGTTGCTCGCGGCATCGAACGCAAAGGTGGTCTGCGTGGCCGTTCCCGACGCATCCCGTCCGCCAATCGCGAACACCACACCGCCCACGGCCACGCTCGCGTGATGCGAACGTGGAGCCGGCAAGGGCGCGGCAACCACCCACGTATTGGGGGCCGCACTGGCGAACGCTCCAGTGAGCGGTGGGACCGAGAGCACGAAGTCCGAGACAACGACCGGCGCGTCCACTGGTACCTTGGCCTTGCGACAGCCTGCCATCGCCGCCGCCGATGCCATCGCGCAAATCGCCGACCGTAGCGCGCGGGCCTTCACCACGTTCCTCAGGTTCATGTATGGCATTCTGAAAGCAGTCTCTGGTGCGCTGGATCAGTTCTCATTCGCGTGGCACCGCCGCGTGGGTGTTCGTCGACGCCGCGCCAATGCGCCGGTTGCGGAGTTTCCCTCCCTGGCTGATCGCGGTGAACACGTGAGACATAGATAAGTGAAGTCCCGATCGTGGATCGTGTGAACGCCTTCGGCGCGGAGCGGAACAACAATGTCGAGCACACGTGCCTCCTGTTAGGCGGGGTTGATCACCGGCTGCTCGCTCGCACCGCAAGACACCATCCGCATAACTTGATGTGGCGTTGGAAATTAGCAGGATGTGTGCCATCTTTGGCGCATTGCCGTCCCGCCGATTGCCTCGCGGCCCGATTTCTGCCCTTAAAGGGCGAATCCCACTCACCGCACGCCGATGATCGACCGTCCTTCCATTCCCGCCGCTCCCCCATCGACGCCAGGCACTCCGGTGGCCGGTGTGGCCGCCGTCGTCTTTGCCGCGGTGTGGGTGGGCATCCTGGCGGGGCTGCTAGAAGGCGCCGTGATCAAGGTGGGCTCTGCCCTGTTGCACCTTCCGACTGGCGGGCTGGCACCGCTCGAGCTGTTCTGGATGGCGCCACTGGCCGCCACGGGGTCGTTGTTGCTGCTAGCACTCGTGCTGGTGGCCATGCGTTCCCCTGTGGAGCGCTGGGCCGCTCGGCCACTGGCGCACGTGGCCTTCCCACTCTTTGTGACGCTTGCTCTCTACAGCTCTGTGCGTTCGCTGCGCCTTGGTGTTGCGTGGTATGCGGCGTTGGTGCTGGCGATCGGGATCGCAGCGGTTGCCGCCCGCCTCGCCGACCGGCGTCCTGCGTTCCTCGCGCGACGCGTGCCGCGCATGGTGCCATGGATGGCCGGAGCGTTGCTGCTGTACGCCATCGCCATTCCCATTTGGCGTCGAACGGCGGAATCGCGGGCCCTGGCTAGCCTTCCCGCGCCCACGCCATCGCCGAACGTGCTGGTTGTCGTGTGGGACGCCGTGCGGCATTTCGATCTCTCACTGTACGGCTACGACCGGCCCACGACGCCGGAACTCACAGCCTTCGCGCAGCGCGGTGCGGTCTTCGAACGCGCATTCACCACGGCGCCGTGGTCGTTGCCTTCGCATGCCAGCATGCTCACCGGGCGCAACCCGCAGGAGATGACCACCGGGCACCGGCAGCCGTTGGACGATTCGCAGCCGCTCATCTCGGAGGCGCTGGACAAGCGCGGCTACGCGACGGCCGGGTTTGTCGGCAATCCGTACTGGCTCCAGCCGGACTTCGGCGTGGCTCGTGGCTTCACCACGTGGGACGCCTTGCCATCGCTCTCGTTAGGTACGATCATCGGCACGTGGTGGCTGGCCAAGTCCACCTGGACCACCTTGGCCCTGGCCCGCGGCGACCACCGCGAGTTGGTCCGGCGCCGCGCAAGCGACGTGAACGACGCCCTCATCGCGTGGATCGGCCGCCGCGGCGATCGCCCGTTCTTTGCCTTCCTGAACTATTTCGACGCGCACGAGCCCTACCTGCCGCCAGCTCCTTTCGACACGCTCTTCGCGGCGAAGGGTGCGCGCTATTGGCACGACGAACTCCCCCGCCCCTACTCGCCAACCGAGTTGAAGGAAACCCGTGACGTCTATGATGAGGGCATTCGGTACCTCGACGCACACCTCAAGGACCTCATCGATCGCCTGCAGGCCCTGAACCTCCTCGACAACACGATCGTCATCGTCACCGCAGACCACGGCGAGGAGTTCGGGGAGCATGACCCGTCACTGATCGCGCATTCACTCACGCTCCACACCACCAGCACCTTGGTGCCGATGGTGGTCGTGTACCCGAAGCGCGTTCCCGCCGGAGTGCGCGTGATGCAGCCGGTGAGCATCCGTGACATTCCGGCGACCATCATGGACCTCACCGGGGCGAGTGAGCAACCATTCCCAGGCGTGTCGATGACCCGGTACGCCGGTGACTCGACGTCGCGCCCGCCGGCACAGGCGGTCGTCATGACGGTTGAGAAGAAGAAGACCGGCAACCTGCCACCCTGGAGCGCCAACGACGGGCATATGTACGGCGTCGTCGATGGTTCCCTGCACTACATCCTCGACGCGCAACAGAAGGACCAGTTGTTTGACTTGTCGGCTGATCTCTGGGAGAAGGAGAACCTGGCGTCCCGCCCGGAACGGCAGGCGGACCTGCAACGGATGAAGGTGCTGCTCGACTCGCTGGTGAAGGGGCCCGACGGCAAATTGCGCCCGCGGGCTCCAGCCAAGGGTCGCGACTTCGGCGGTGGAAAGTTCATTCGTCGGCGTTAGGCGCATGCGACTCCTCTCAGGCTCACACCTGGCATGCTGACCCTCGAGTACCTGTTCGCCCATGTCGCCGTGCTCGGCGTGTGGGGGGTCGTGATTGCCGCCCTTACGGGGATCGGGCTCCTGTACCAGCGCTTCATCTTGCGTCAGCTCGAGGGTTCGGCGCCGTTCTACTCCTTCTGGAGCGGGTACGCCCTCACCATCCTCCTGTTGCAGCTCTGGCATTTCGTTCGCCCGATCGACGCCTTCACCCTCGTGACCGTTTTGCTGCTTGGTGGACTGGGGCTCGCGCGCTCGCGACCTTGGGTTCGGGAGTGGGTCGTCGCGGCTCGCACCGCGCGACCGACGTGGCTCCACGCCATCGGTGCCGTGTTGGCGTTGTGGATGGCGAACATGGCGCTTGGCCCCGTCTCCAACTTCGACGGCGGCGCCTATCACATTCCGACGATCGTCTGGACCAACGCCCAGCGCATCATTCCCGGATTGGGCAACCTGCACGGGCGGCTGGCGTTCAACTCGTCCAGCTTGCTCGTTGGCGCGATGGTGAACGTCGGACCGTTGCGCGGACGCGAATACCACGTGGTGGCTGGCATCCTCCTCATGCCGGTGCTCTTGCATTCGTTAGGTGCCATCCGCCGGTTGATGCTGCCGCAGCCCACCGCCGTTGCCGCCGACGCCTATGCCGCAACGATGTTCGTGCTCCTGCTTTTTGCCACGCTCGCCCATGAGCCCAGCAGCCTGGACACCGACTTGCCCGTCGGGCTGGTGCTGCTCGCCTGCGGGGAACTGCTCATTCGCGCGGCGCATGAGCCCGGAGGGAACGATTCCACGGGCCGGTGGCGGTTTGCGACCCTTACCCTGCTGACCGCGACCTCCGTCACGTTGAAGCTGAGCGCGGCCGTCATCGGCTTCTCGATCTTCCTCGTGGCGGCGTGGATGTTTCGCGGCGTGATCGCGCGCTCGCGCCGGGCGTTGGTGCCGGCCTTGATCGTCCCCGTGCTCCTCGTGGCCTCGTGGATGGCGCGTGGGGTGGTGCTGAGTGGCTACCCCCTGTATCCCAGCACGCTGCTGGCCGCGCCGGTGCCCTGGCGCGTGCCACTCGAACAGGCGCTAAGCGAGGCGGACTGGGTCACCTTCAGTGCCCGAATGCTTTTGCAGCACGACGTGCCGGTGGACGGCAACTGGTTTCGCTTCTGGGTGAAGGGGCTGGGCATGAATCCGCAGGACGGCGTGATGTTGCTGCTCCCGATCGTGTTGACCGTGATAGCCGCCGCGATGTGGTGGCGAGCGCGTCGGACGTCGGGCGCCAGACGCGAATTTTCGGCGCCGCCCTGGACGCTGTACCTGGCGCCGGCTGTCGGTCTCGTCTTTTGGTTTTCGGTGGCACCGCATCCGCGGTTTGCCGTCGGTTCGTTGTGGATCGTGGCCTGCACAACGTTAGGCATGGCCTACGGCGCTCGGGCGCTGGATGACGCGGACCGCGCGCGCCGAGTCGCCAACGTGGCGCGCAATTTCATCGTGGTGTTCGGTGCCCTGGTCCTGGTGCAGGCGATCTTTGCACCGGCCAAGATGTACGAGCGGATTGCGTGGATCGGTCGGTCGACGATGCTCGGCGGGCTGGCGACACGACCGGGACCCGATCACGGGTTGCACCCGATGGGGAGTTCGCGGTTGTTGCGCTACACGACCAATTCCGGCCTCAATGTCGTCGTGCCGGTCAGCAACAACCTGTGCTGGGACGCCCCGTTCTGCACGCCGCATCCATCCCCATACCTCGAGTTGCGGACGAAGGGACGGATCACGGACGGATTTGCCGCCGATGGTGATCGCTGGGAACCCGTTCGGTGGCCGGACCCGCTCACGCCGTTCTTTCCCTACTGGCGTTGCCTGCGGCAACCTCACCCCGCCGGCGCCGATGCAATACGCGAATGCGCCTTGTACGCACTCAAGGTGCCGACGGACACCCTGAAGCAGGTGATTCTGTCGCAGGGAGGTGATACCTTGGGTGTTGGCCCTGGAACCCGGCGCCGACCGGGCGAGAACCGTTAGGCATCCGTCGCGCCGGATTGGCAGGGCAACGGTCGCGATGCCCTGTACTCCCGAGGAATCCCATGAAGTTCGCTGGACGTATCTGTTCACTACTGAGCTTGGCCGCCACGAGTGTGGCGCAGGCACAAGGTCTCGGAGTGCGCCCGGTCGCCATCACGCACGTGAACGTGGTCGACGTCTCGACCGGGCGGGTGGTACCAAATCGCACCGTTATCGTGCAGGGCAACAAGATCCAGTCGGTGCAGCCCGGGGCCAACGCGAAGTTCGCCGACGGCGCTCGCTTGATCGATGGCGAGGGGAAGTTCCTGATCCCCGGCTTGTGGGACATGCATGTGCACGCTGCCGCCCCAGGCATCGATAGGATGTTCCTACCCCTTCTCGTCGTTCAAGGCGTCACCGGGGTGCGCGAGATGTTCTCGCAGTTACAGTGGATGGACTCGTCTCGCGCGCTTGTCCAGCGAGGCGATGTCCTAGGCCCGCGGATCGTCGGGTCCGGTCACATCCTGGACGGCAAGCCCGCGATCTGGCCCGGGTCCGTAAGCGTGGCATCCGCTGATGAAGCGCGACATGCCGTGGACTCGCTGCTGGACAAGGGAGCCGCCTTCATCAAGGTCTATAGCCGGCTGAGTCGCGATGAGTTCTTCGCCATCGCCGATGAGGCCAAGAAGCGACACGCAGCGTTCGCCGGCCATGTCCCTTCCCTCGTTAGGGCAAGCGAGGCGTCCGACGCCGGCATGCTGACCATCGAGCACCTGCAACAGATCGCCCAGGCGTGCAGCTCACGCGAGGACGAGCTGTTGGCGCAGTACACGAACGCCGTCACGTCTCCCAAGGGTTGGGACTCGGCGGGGGTCGTGGGTCGCGCGCAAGCGGCCACCATTGTCGAGACCTTTAGCGCGCCCCGCTGCAAGGCCTTGGCCGAACGCTTCGTGAAGAACGGGACGTGGATGGTCCCCACGCTCGCCGTGCTGCATTCCGTGGCATACCTGGACGACAGCACGCTGGCACAAGACCCGCGCCTCAAGTACGTGCCCAAGATGTTTGCCGGCATGTGGAACCCGAAGAACGATTTCCGATTCCGGATGCTCACCCCCGCCGACTGGGCCGCGCGAAAGAAGATCTACGAGCGGCAGCTCGAGATCGCGAAACTGTTGCACGCGGCGGGTGTACGCTTCCTCCCCGGCACCGACTTGTCCAATCCGTACATCTATCCGGGCTTCTCGTTGCACGACGAACTGGCGTCTTTCGTCGGTCTGGGATTCACCCCAGCCGAGGCATTGCGCAGCGCCACACTGGAACCGGCGCGTTTCTTCCACGCCACGGACTCCCTGGGTACCGTGGCCCCTGGGAAAGTCGCCGATCTGGTGCTGCTGGAGGCCAATCCGCTCGTCGACATCCGCAATACCACGAAGATTCACACCGTCATCGCCAACGGCCGCGTGGTGTCTCCCGAGGAACGTGAGGCGGTACTTACTAAGGCTGCACAGGGAACACGTTAGGACATGCGCTGGCTCACTCTTCTTGCCCTCCTTGCCGCAATGACCGTCCTGCCGCTGCGCGGTACCGGCGCGCAAGGCCAAGGCCCGGGTCTTCGCGCAGGCATCGCGGCCGTGTCGCAACCCGTGCTCATGGACTCTCTGGCTCACCCCTTCAAGATCATGGGCGAACGAGCCGCGATACTCGGTGCCTTGGTGGCGGCCTATGACTCCCTGGGCATTCCCATGGACTTCAAGGACACCAAGGCCGGAATCGTGGTCGCCGAGCGCTTTCAGGTGCGACGCGAACTCAAGAAGGTGCCCCTCTCGAAGTACCTGGACTGCGGGCAAGGCTTCAACGGCGTCAACGCGAACGTGTACCGCCTGACCCTGGTGGTCGCCAGCTGGATCTCACCGACGGTCGGCGATCCACAGGAAATTCAGGTCGCCGTGGCCGGCAGCGGACAGGACATGGCGGGAAGCAACGTCCAGTCGGTCCTTTGCACATCCAAGGGAGTCCTGGAGGAAGTCTTGGTGAACATCGCCAGACGAAGCCTGAGCAACTCGGTACGTGACTGAGGGACCGGACCAGTCAGCGGGCCATCGGCGGCGCCCGACCAGCTGGCGACCGTAGCCGGGAACGACGGATCAACGGTCGGCCGAGGCGTTGCCGTAGGCGCAGGGGTGTCGTCTCTCGGGTACGATGCACCCCACCGCCTCGCACCAGCGCGCCACACCGGGTCCCGCTACGGCCGTCCAGATGTCGGAGGTCCTCTCCGCTCTCTCCCGCGCCCTGGACCTCACCGAAGGCCAGCCGTTAGGCCATTCGGTCCGTGCCTGCGTGATCGGTATGCGGCTGGGCCAGGAACTCGGGCTGGGTGAGGACGATCTCGCTGCGTTGTACTACGCGCTCCTCCTCAAGGACGCCGGCTGCTCGTCGAATGCCTCGCGCATGGCCGCGCTGTTCGGCAGTGACGACCAGCAGGTGAAACCACGCATGAAGGTCGTCGACTGGGACGACCGGATGCACCTGGCGGTTGAAACATGGCGCAATACCGGACTCGCCCGCCCGCTGTGGTCACGCATGCAGTTCTTCCTTGGCATTGCACGCCAGGAGAACATGACCAAGGACATCATTGCGGCACGGTGCGAACGCGGTGCCGATATCGCGCGTCGTCTTGGCTTTCCCGGTGCAACCGCCGACGCCATTCGGTCGCTGGACGAACACTGGAATGGCCACGGTTACCCGGACGGCCTGCGTGGCGATGAGATTCCACTCCTGTCACGAATCCTCAACATCGCGCAGACCGCCGAGGTGTTTCTCGCCACCGGCGGCATCGACGGAGCCATGCAGGTGCTGCAGGAGCGCTCGGGACGCTGGTTCGATCCCGACCTCGTGGACCGCGTGCTGGATTGGCGTCTCGATGCCGGCTGGTGGGGTTCGATGGTTACGCCGGAGGTGGAGCGCGACGTACTCGCCCTGGAGCCCGCACGCCGACTACGTCTGCTCGACGAGGCCCAACTGGATCAGGTGGCCCTCGCCTTCGCCGATGTCATCGACGCCAAGTCTCCTTACACGTATAAGCACTCGTCGAACGTGGCGATGTACGCGTGCACGATTGGCGAGGGGCTGGGGTTCGACACCGCCGCACTCCGAAAGTTGCGGCTGGCGGGGCTGCTGCACGATATCGGCAAGTTGGGCGTCTCCAACCGCATTCTCGACAAGAATGGGCCGCTGGATGCCAGTGAGCGTGCCGCCGTGGACAAGCATCCCCTGTACACGTGGGACATCCTGTCGCGCATCTCGGCGTTCGCTTCGTTCGCTCGTCAGGCCGCCACGCATCACGAGAAGCTGGATGGCAGCGGGTATCCATGGCGACTGCGAGGCGACGAGCTGGACGCTGCCTCGCGGTCCCTGGTGGTCGCCGACATCTATGAGGCGCTGACCGCCAACCGTCCGTACCGCGCCGGCATGAGTCCCGATGCCGCCCTTGGGATCCTGACCCGCGAGCGTGGCTCCAAGCTGGACGCCACCGCCATCGACGCCCTCGCCGCACGCGTGTTGACGTCCGGCGACGCCGCGACCTTGTAACCTGTCAGTCGCGGGGAACTGAGGCGGCCACCACGGAACGAGCCGCCTTCCGCACACGTTTGTCTTCGTAGAGCTGACGGTCCGCCTGATCCAGTAGCTGCTGCAGGTTCTTTGGCTGCTCCGGGTCAAACCGCGCTAGTCCACGCCCCACCGACAGCTTGAACACCCGATCGGGGCGATTGTTGTGCGCGGCCAGGCGCTCGTCCAGCCTGTGCAACAGCACATCTCCCGAAGGATCCAGGCAGTTCACCGCCAACGCCACGAACTCATCGCCACCAAGACGGCCGAGCACGTCGCTGTCGCGGAACGTCTCACTGAGCACTTCCGCGACTTCCTTCAAGGCGTCGTCGCCCACCTTGTGCCCGTGCGTGTCGTTAATCGACTTGAACTCGTTCAAGTCGAAGTACAACAAGATGCAGTGTCCCGGGTTCTTGCGCGCCGCATTCAACGCTTGCTGCGCCAGCAGGAAGAACCCACGCCGGTTGTAGAGCTGGGTGAGTTGGTCCTGAAGCGACATGCGACGGAGTGCGTCTTCGGCCTCCTTCCGCTCCGTGATGTCGCGCATGATGGTCGAGTGGTACTCGACTTCACCATGTGCGTTGCGATGGGCCACGATCACCTGCGACACCGGAACCTGCGACGCGTCGCGACGCTGCAAGGCCGTCTCGCCACTCCACACGCCATGGTCTTCCGCGGTCGGGATGCCAACCTCGCGCACCACGTCGCGCGCCCAGTCGGGAAACAAGTCGTCCAAACGCAGCCCACTCGCCTCGCCAATGCCCAGCATGCGACGGCCGGCCCGGTTCACGTACGGCAGCGACCCATCCGCCGAGCTGATGGCGACGAGGTCCGGTGTGGCTTCAAGGATGGCAATCAGCCGCGCTTGTTCGGCCTCGCGAGTCTTCCGCTCGGTGATGTCTCGTACCACGCTCACCATGCTCCCCCCGGGGAGCAGGGTGATGGCAATCTCCGCCGGAAAGGTCACGCCGGTCCGGGTTCGTCCCAGCACCTCACCGCGCCAACGGTCGCCGGCCCAGAGGTTGGGTAGCACGACGTCGTCGAACCGTTTGAGCTGAACCTCATCGAACAACTTGCGCCACGACTTGCCCTGCAGGTCGTCGCCCCGGTCGTAGCCGAAGAGATTGGCGTAGGCGTCGTTGACGAACTTGAATTCCTGGAACGAGTCGACGATGGCAATGCCGTCCTCCGTTGCGCCGACCGCGGCCGAAAGCTGGTTCAGCCGGCGCGCCGCCTGACGACGCGCCGTGATGTCGTGCGACAACGAGACGAAATGCGTGATGCGGTACCGCTCGTCCATGACGGGGGTGATCGTCAGCTCCAACCATAGCGGCGTGCCGTCCTTCCGGTAATTGAGGATCTCCCCCATCCAGGACTCCCCGTTCTGGATCGCCTGGCGCATCGCCAGGATGGTCTCGGGGTTGGTCTCGGGCCCCTGAAGGCGTGCACCGGGACGAGTGCCGATCATCTCGGCCAGGGACCAACCGAAGAGTCGCGCGAAGGCATCGTTCACCCAATCCACTTCGCCGGCCCCGTTCGCGATGATCACCGCTTCCCCAGTGCGTCGCGCCACCAAGGCCAAACGCTCGAGCTCCTCGTACGCGCGCCGCGATTCGGTGACGTCCACCAGGCTCGTGACCACGCCATCGGCGTCGCCGCCATCCGTATCGCTCAGCAGGGACGTGCTCATGGAAATCCACGTCCGGCGTCCGTCGGGATGATTGACGCCGATGATCACACCGCTGAGCGGCGTGCGTGTCGCCAGCGTCACGCGGGCCGGATGGTCAGCCGGCGCGAGGACGCTCCCGTCCGCAAAGAGCAGTTGCGGCGCGCCACCGTCGGTCATCGTCCCCAATCCCAGGAGACGCTCCGCCGCTGGATTCCAGTGGATCAAATGCCCGCTGGCGTCATGCACCAGGACACCGCAGGCGAAGTGGGCGATCACTCGACGGAGTGCCCCGAGTGAGGGGCCGTCCGCTGCCGCGGGATCGTGAATAGATACGCTGTCTTGGGCCATGCGGGCGCGGGCGCTGAGCAGATGCCGCTAGCGCTGGACCCCTCTAAGGGCCCAGCTTCTCTCCTTCGTTGTATTATCGGCCTCTCATTGAATTTCTTCACTCGCACCCCGTCCTCCGGATGCCGGGCTCCGGCTCGGCTCCGATTCCTCTCGCTGCCCGCACCCATGACCCGTCGTGAACCCCGGCTCGTTCGAATCCCCGCTGTCCTCGCTCTCGTTTCCCTGCTCGCCACCGGCGCACGAGCGCAGGTTTCGCAGAAGGTGTACGACGACATCGATCGCCGGGCGAAGGCGGTGGAGCCGAAAGTGGTGGCATGGCGGCGGGATATCCACGAGCACCCAGAGTTGGGCAACAACGAGAAGCGAACCGCCAAGGTTGTTGCTGACCACCTGCGCTCGTTAGGTATCGAGGTCCAGACGGACGTCGCGCATACCGGCGTGGTGGGGCTCCTGCGTGGGGGAAAGCCGGGACCCGTGGTCGCCCTGCGCGCCGACATGGACGCACTCCCCGTGAAGGAGGAAGTCGACCTTCCCTTCAAGTCGCAGGTGAAGGCGGTCTTCAACGGGCAAGAGGTCGGCGTCATGCACGCCTGCGGCCACGACAATCACGTGGCGATCCTCATGGGGACTGCCGAGGTATTGGCAGGCATGCGCAACGAGCTGGCGGGCACCGTGAAGTTCATCTTCCAGCCGGCGGAAGAAGGCCCACCGATCGGCGAGGAGGGTGGGGCGGAAATGATGATCAAGCAAGGCGTGCTCGAGAACCCCAAGGTGGACGCCGTCTTTGGGCTGCACGTCTTTCCTTACGAAGTCGGAAAGATCGTCTATCGATCAGGTCCGCTGATGGCAAGCGGAGAGACCTATCGCCTGGTTGTCAAAGGCAAACAGACGCACGGGGCCCTTCCCTGGAATGGCGTTGATCCGATCGTCATCGCCGCCCAAATCATCCTGGGCTTCCAGACCATCATCAGCCGACAGGAGAACCTCATTACCTCGCCCGCCGTGTTGACGATCGGCATGATTCGAGGTGGCGTGCGGCAGAACATCATTCCCGACAGTGTCGAGATCAGCGGGACCATCCGCACCTTCAATGACGACATGCTCGCGGATATCCACACCCGGATGAAGCGGACCGCGGAGTCCATCGCCGCTGGCGCCGGTGGCAGTGCCCGTTTGGAGATGGTCGGCCGGGCGGGACTCGTCACCTACAACGATCCGGCATTGGTCGAGCGGATGGTACCCACACTCAAGCGCGTGGTCGGCGAGGACCGGGCCGAGGTTGGCGACCTGACCACGACGTCCGAGGACTTCTCCTACTTTCAGAAGCAGGTGCCGGGCATGTTCTTCTTTCTGGGCGTCACGCCCAAAGGGACGGATCCGGCAAACATCTACCCGAACCATTCGCCTCGCTTCTTTGCCGACGAGGGAGCGTTGCTCCCCGGCGTACGCGCCATGACGAACGTAGCGGTGGATTTCCTGATGGGAGCGAAGAAACCGCTGCCGAAAGCGAACTGACTACGCGTCGGGCCCGGCGCCAGCCAGGCGCTGGGCCCGGTCGGCGCGCACGAGGGCCAGTCCGAGCAGTACGGCGCCAACGGTCACGCAGGCGTCGGCCACGTTGAAGGTCCAAAACCGCCAGCTGGCCGTCCCGATATCGATGAAGTCCACCACACCGCGGGACCAGCGCACGCGATCGATCAGGTTGCCTAACGCCCCAGCTGACACCAAGGCGAGGCCGATGACCTGGAGTCGGTCCCTGACGTCGGCCTTTCGGTACAGATCAAACAGGACCACGAGTACGGCCATTGCCAGGCAGCCAAAGATGTACCGCGAATACGGCCCTAACGACGTGGAGAACGCGGCCCCGGTGTTGTAGGCCAGCGTGAAACGCACCGACTCGCCGATGACGTCATGCGGCACATGGGGCACCTGCAGGCGCTCGACGATCATGCGCTTGGAGGTACAGTCCGCCAGGACGAACAGCGAGAGCAACGGCCAGTAGAGCAGCGACTTCTTCAGCACTTTCATGCGGCAGGCGATGTCCGGAGGGGCGTTGATCGTTGGGACGTAGACGCGGCCGACCCGGAACTCCGAATCGGCCGCGCGTCGTGCAAACGGTGCGGTTACGGCTTCTTGGTGAGCATGGCCTTGATCTCGGCCGGGATCTCCATCTCCTTGGAGTCGACGTTATCCCACTCCCACGACGAGATCGTGATGATCTGCTGCTGGCCCATCATTTCCTGGGTCATCGACGTGGGTCGCTTCATCCCGCCAAAGTCCTTGTAGCCGGACAGCGTCGCCACGACTTCGATCTCACCCATCGGGCTCTGCTGCTTGGTCTGGGTCGCCACTAACAGTCCGTCGGCCACCGAGAAGCAGTCGTACGACACGCGACCGGACTTCCACGTGTGCTTGACCTTGTAGCACTCCTGCCCGCCCAAGGTGGTCTTTTCCACGGTCTCCGAACTGACAATCTCGGGGGACGACCGGGTGTAGCTGGCGGCGGGGTCGGCCTCCTGGCGCATCGCCTCCAACTCCGGGCCGTCAGCGACGCGCGGGCCCGTCATCGGGTTCACACTCCAGGCCGAGGTGCCGTCGAACCCGGACGTCATGGAGCCCATGCCAGGGATCTCCACCTTCGTGAAGATGATGTTCGGGTAGATGTGCAGCACTTCCATGCTGGCGCTCATGCCGGCCGCCGGCATGTCCATGGTCGCCTTCATGCGCGACGACTTGTGTGACTTCCAGCTTTCCGCTCCGGTCGCCGCGACGTACTTCGCGATCAGGTCCTTGGCCGCCGGCAACGTCTGGGCACGGGCCACGGACGGAGCCACGGCAGCTACAACAAACAGCGAATGACGAATCGCGCGGCGAGCGCGCGAAGACACCTGTTGCATGTCGATCTCCAGTGGTGTGAGGGCGGATGACACCGCCATCGATGGGGCGGGCGTAGCACGCCGCGCCACGGAATTTAGTACGTGACCGGGCAGCGAAGGTTACGGGGTGTTGGCCCTTGCCCGGTCCGAGCGAATCCAGCGTATCGCTGACTGTAGGGCAACGTCCCGTCCCGCAATGAGATCCGTCCGCCGGAGGGGGGCCACTTCGTCCGGAATCACCCCGCGCCGGTCCAGACGGGTGCCCCGCTTGGTGACAAAGTCCGCCACCACGTACATCAAAACGTCGTGGTTGGGAAGACGATACAGCGTCGCGGGCAGGGCCTGCCCGGCTGTGGTGTCGCCGAAGATGCGTGCTCGGCCGGCGTCCTGGAGTCCTGCCGCGAACATCTCCGAGGTGGACGCCGAATGCCGGTCCACCAGGACGGCCAGCGCGCCCGCGTAGGGCTCGACACGACGGCCGTCACCAGAGGCGTGCTGCGGAATGGAGACGTAGCGCAGCTCCGTATCTCGCGTGCGCAGGATGCCTAACGTATCCTGGCGCGCCATGAACCACCCGGATGTTCCCATCACCATCGCCGCCACGCCGCCGAGGTTGCCACGCAGGTCCAGGATGATGCCGCGACACCCGCGAAACTCGCGCACGGCGCGCTCAAACGGTGCCGCCAGGACGGGCATCCAGCTGGTGAAGCGAATGAGGCCCACGCAGCCATCGGGGTCCAGGAAGCGCTCGGTGGACAGCTGCGCCACGATCGGCGGCAAGTTGCCGAGTCGAACGATCTCGGCCGAGGAGGTCTGCCGCGTTACCGTCAGCTGCACCTTTCGGTCGCCGGGATCGCGGAGGGTCAGGCGAACCGGGCTCCCGTCATCGCCAGCCAGCCGACGTTGGATGGCCAAGGCAGCGTAGATGCCCGCCAGCCGGCGCTCGAAAGTGCCCTCGGTACGGGCGACCCCCCGCAGCAGGACACCCGCATCCAGGGAGTCCACGCGTTCCACGATCCAGCCCGTCGCCACACCGGCGGGCGCCTGCTCCCGTCAGCATCAACGTGCGTCACTACGATCGAGCCGCCCGCCAGGCTGACGTCCACCCCCAGATCGCCGTGCTCGTGTATGCCCGCGTGCGCGGAGTCGGGGACGCAATCGCTTCGGACGGAATGATCCCGTAGTGAGAATCGCCAAGCTTGGAAATGAGGTCGGTCAGGGCAATCCGCACCTCGCCAGCCGTGCGAGCGCGCTCAACACGCGGCCGGATCTCATCGCCGATCGCACTCCAATCCAACCCCTTCAACGACTTGTCGTAGTGTGTGTCGCGAATCAGCCGCCAGACGGTGTCGAACGCGGCAACGGCGAGCACGGAGTCCACGCGACCGCTGGCGCCGGCTGTCGACTGCGACGTGAGTCGGCGCGCGCACCCGGACGCCAAAACGGCACCGAGGAGCAGCACGGCGCGAAGCACGAGAGTTCGTCTGATGCGCATCTCCATACAGACGAGTCTGCATGGGATGTGTCATCGGTGTGTCGCTGCCACCAACCAGCCGCTAGCCAAGCACCCGGCGATCCACATCCACCGGGCGTACGCCGCTGGTGCCAAACTGTATCGCAAACGTTCGCAACGGGTTACCGAGCCGAGTGCGGCGCTAGCGAACTGGGCATGACGCTCATCCGCCACTTGAAGGCGACCAAACCAGGTCCGAACTCCCAGCTCCATGGCGTGCCCACTCCGTCGCCCACCCGCGCGGTGGCGTCAATTAGCGCCACCGCGTCAGCAGCCGGTGGGAAGACGCCTGAGGCGAAGTGGTGACGTACGATGTGCCTGCGAGGCTCTGACCGACGGATGATATGGACGCGGGCGCCCACCGCCGCGGACACGGGAGAGCTATCGCTCCGGCAGCGCGTCCAGAAACTCCCTCAGGTACTTCCCCCAGATGGCCGGGATCGAGTGCGTGCCGTGCCCCCGCGTTTGGTCTGAGGTCGGAATCAGGATGTACTTGGCCCCTTTGACCTGGGCAATGAGCCGCTCCATGAGGCCGAGTTCCGGTGGGTTGACCGCGTCATCGGCCGAATTGATGGCCAGGACGGGCGTGGTAACCTGGCCCAACTGACTCGACGGATCGTAATCCCGTGAGGCGTCGAAGTAGTACAGCATGTCGTTGGCGTCCGTTGCAGCTGTGCGGCTCTCGATGTACCGGCGGATGAGCGAGTCGGCCGCCTCGCGCGTGGGCGCTTGGCGCTGCTGAACCAGCGGAGCGCTCGTCATCATGAACAGCATCCCCTGCGCAGCACGGAGGCCGCGGGGCTGCGTCGTATAGTCCCCATTCCTCCACTCAGGATCGTCACGGATGTCGTCCATGATCATGCGACGCATCATGCGGTTGCGGCCGGCGATAGCCGTTGGCGCGCAGGCGAGAGGAGCGGCTCCGTCGGCGAATTGGGGGAATCATTCCACCCAAACCCATGCGTGCATGCACCCCATGGAGGTGCCCATGAC
>JBGAJQ010000009.1:0-118838 GCA_044224875.1 Gemmatimonadaceae bacterium
TGTAGGCGACCGACAGGCCGATGATGGCGTCGATGAGGAATGCACTCGCGCGAATCTCGGTCAACACGCCCGTGATGAGCGTGAGCGAGTGCCCCAACGCAAACAGCGTTACATACAGAGCCACATCGCGCAGCTTGTACAGGAAGAAGATCACACCCAGCAGGAACAACAGGTGATCGTAGCCGGTCACCATGTGCTTGGCGCCGAGGTAGGCGAATGGAATCAGCAGTCGGCCGGAAACTTCCTGGAGGTATCCCTTGTCCCCCGCCGTGACGCCGTGGGCGAACGCCTCGAGCGGAAGCAGAAGCATCAAGACGATCGTTAGGCCGATGGCGAACGGCATCCGGAGTCGAAGCATGTCGGCGCGCATTCAGACGGTCCGTGGTGCGAGGCCGTACGGGACCGGCATGTCCTGTAACTCGAGTTCGTAACGCTCCCGTTCCGATGCGATGACGTCTTTGCCGAGCAGCCAGCACAGCGCTGGCAGGACGATCATGTTGAGCGCCGTCGCGGAGAGGAGGCCGCCAAGGATCACTATGGCCATGGGTGTCTGCAGTTCGTTGCCGGGTTCACCGCCTCCGATCGCCAATGGAACGAGAGCCAGTCCGGCAGTGAGCGCGGTCATGAGAATGGGAGCGAGCCTCTCGAGCGAGCCGCGTACGATCGCCTCGTGGAAACTCACGCCTTCCTGAATAAGGTGGCGGTAGTGAGAGACGAGCAGGATACCATTGCGGGTGGCGATCCCGAAGAGGGTCACGAATCCGACCAGGGACGCGATGCTCACGACTCCACTCGTGAACCTTACGGCGAGCACGCCGCCGATGAGCGCGAGCGGAAGGTTTGCCATGACTACCGCAGCGGTGCGAGCGGATCGGAACTCGGCGTACAGAAGCAGAAATATCGTGGCGATCGAAAGCATCGAGAGAAGCAGGATTGTACGCGTCGACTGTTCCTGCGCCTCGAACTGACCTCCGTACTCGACGTGGTAACCGTCAGGCAGTGTCACACGGTCGGCGACGACCCGGCGGATCTCGGCCACCGTACTCCCGAGATCGCGGCCGGCGACGTTGGCCTGCACCACGATCTTCCGCTGCACGTTCTCACGGGAGATTGTGTTTGGTCCGGGCTCGATCGTCACGCGCGCGAGCTGTGACAACGGCGCGCGCACACCGGACGGAGTGTCGAGCACCACATTGGCGATGGCGGTCGCGTTGGCGCGCAGGCTGTCGGGGAACCTGACGACGAGGTCGTGGCTCCGGCCCGACTCGAGCACTTGCGACACGACCTCGCCGTTGAACGCGATGTCGATTGCCTTCGCGAGAGCGCCCACACTCATTCCGTGGCGGGCGAGTGCGCCGCGATCCGCGAGAATCCGCAGCTGCGGGACATCCAGTTGCTGCTCGAGCTGGAGGTCGGCAATGCCGGGAACAGCTTGCATCGCCTCGCGCACATTCCCGCCGACCTGGCGCAGTTCGTACAGATCAGGTCCAAAGATCTTCACCGCGATGTTGGCCCGTGTGCCCGACAGCATGTGATCGATGCGGTGACCGATGGGCTGGCCGATGGTGACGCTGGTGCCGGGAATCGCGGAGAACTCGCGTCGGAGTTCTTCGAATGTCGTTTCCTTGTCGACGTCTGCCTCAAGCGTCGCATCGATCTCGGCGGCGTTTACACCCTGCGCGTGTTCGTCGAGCTCCGCGCGTCCCTGGCGCCGATCGGTGTTCCGGACGCTGGGATGCGCCAGCAGGATCTCCTCAACGCGGCGCCCTATTGAATTCGACTCGTCGAGCGATGTTCCCGGAACTGTGACGACGGAAATGGTCAGCGAGCCTTCGTTGAATTCCGGAAGAAATGCCGATCCCAGCGTGGGCGTGATAGCTATCGCCATGATGAGAACGGCGAGTGCTGCCCCGATCACCTGCCGCGGATACACAATCACGCGCTCTACCAGCGCGCCGTAATACTTCTTCAGCCAGACGACGACGCGACTCTCCTCTTCCCTGGTGACAGCCGGCGACGTTGGCAGGAGGTAGCTACACAGAACCGGCGTCACCGATACCGCAACGACGAGGGACGCGAGGATCGAAACAACATAGGCGATGCCCAGTGGCCGCAGGAGCCGGCCTTCGACGCCGCCCAGAAAGAACAGCGGCAGGAACACGACGATGATGATCAGCGTGGCGTTGACGATCGAGGCACGAATCTCCCGCGATGCCTCGTAGGTGACCGCCAGCGCTGACCGGCGCTGTCCGGCCGGGAGGTGATGGTTCTCCTTTAATCGCCGGAAGACGTTCTCTACATCAATGATAGCGTCATCGACCAGCGCGCCGATGGCAATCGCCATGCCGCCCAGCGTCATCGTGTTGATGGTGATGCCTAACAATTTCATTGCGAAGATCGCAACCACCAGAGACAGCGGGATGGCTACCAGGGAGATGGATGTGGCGCGGAGGTTCCACAGGAACAGAAGCAGGATCACGATGACGAAAATCGCCCCGTCCCGCAGCGCTCGCAGCACGTTCCGGATCGCTACCGAGATGAAGTCCGCCTGCCGGAAAAGCTCCATGTGAACCTTCATGCTGGCGGGCAAGATCAACTGGATGGCGTTTAATTCTGTTGTAATGCGTTGCGTGAGCTCGAGCGTGTTCACTCCCGGCTGTTTCTGGACCGCGAGCACCACGCCAGGCACGGCGTCGACCGACCCGTCGCCAAACTTCGGGGCGCCACCGATACGCACGTCCGCGACCTGCGACATCGTCACCGGAATACCGCCACGGACGGCGACGAGCGTAGCCGCGATGTCATCGACGGTCTGCACGCGACCGATGCCACGAATGACGTACTCCTGCCCACGGTCCATGTAAACGCCGCCGGACGCGTTCGCATTCGATCCACGCGCGGCGCGCACGACCTCCTCCAGCGTTACGCCAGCGGCCAGCATGCGCGCCGGATGCGCAATGACCTGATATTGCCGAACTTCGCCTCCGATTGGGACCACCTGCGCGACCCCGGGTACCGCGAGCAATCGCCGCCGAATCGTCCAGTCGGCGACAATCCTGAGCTCCTGCGGCGCCTGCGGACCGGTCAGTCCGATCATCATGATTTCGCCCATGACGCTCGAGATCGGGGCGAGCAGCGGTGCGGCCACGCCCTCCGGCAAGTCCGCGGTGACGGCTTGCAGTTTTTCGGAAACAATCTGTCGGGCGCGAAAAATGTCCGTTCCCCAGTCGAACTCCACCCAGACGACAGAGATGCCCTGAGCCGTGGAGGATCTAACCCGTCTCACGCCTGTTGCTCCGTTGACGGCCGTCTCTATCGGGAACGAGACCAGTGCTTCCACTTCTTCTGGCGCCATACCGTGCGCCTCGGTGAGCACGGTGACCGTGGGTGCAGTGAGATCAGGAAACACGTCCACCGGCATGCGAAGCGCCGTCCACGTGCCAGCCGCGAGCAGCAGGGCGGCCGCGGCGAGCACGAAGGCCCGGTTTCTGAGCGACCACGCGATAAAGCGATTCAGCATGGGCGCCCCTCCTCAGTGCTCATGGCCATGAACAGGCACGCTCGTCGAGAGCGATGCGAGGCGCACCTGATAAGCACTTCCGGTTACGATGCGCTCGCCGGCGCTCAGGCCCGCCCTCACGAGAACGTGCTCGCTCGTCCGAGGCCCGAGCTGGACAGCACGCTTCTCGAACGTTTCTCCTTCCCGCTGCACGAAAATGATCGGACGGCCGTTCTCCTCAATGATCGCCGACGCCGGAACCACCACGCCGCTTTCCGGCGTCCCGGTTCTCACGGTGACCGCAGCCAACGCGCCGATCCTGATGCGTCCGTCGGGATTGGCAACCTGATAAATGACGGGCAATGTCCGCGACACCGGATCGATGACGCTCCCTATCGAGACGACGGCACGCGTGTCGCGCCAGCGATCATCGCCATCGATCATGAACGTGGCACCGGTACCGCGGCCGATCTGCGTTGCCATCGGCGCCGCGACGTTCGCCGTCAGCCAGACAACGGACGGATCGACGACGGTGAACAGAACCGAACCCGCGTCAACGCGACTACCGGGAGTGAGGTGACGGCTTCCGATGACACCAGCGAGCGGTGACCGTATTGCGATGCGTCCGTCGGTCGCGATGTTGCCAAACCCGGCAAGCGCTTCCTTCGCCGCAGCCAGCCGGATCTCTGCTTCGCGCAGTCGTCGTGCGGGCGCTGCTTCGGCCTCGATCAGCCGGCGAGCCCGGTCGTGTTCCTCCTCCGCTTCGCGCAGGCGGGCCCGCGCTTCGGCGTAGGCGGCGCTGCCACCTTCGCCTAACGAAGGTACGAGCCAGGCCAGTACCTGGCCGCGGGCCACACGGCTGCCCGGTATCGGGGACGAGGACAGGCCACTCGGATCCACCAGTCCGCCTGCTGTCGCGGCGACTTCCGCATAACGGCCGGCCGCCGGTCCAATCACGCCTGGAGCGCTGAACGTGCCGGACAGAGTTCCAGTCGTAGCGAACGCCGTGCTGAATCCGGGAGTCTTCCACTGTTGCTCCTTCAGGAACGAAATGCCCTCGTCGCCGGCACCGTCTTCACGTGGCGCTTCTTCGGCGCTTGCATATACGCGAAGCTCAGGCACCGCAATGCTGTCACGAGCCTGCGGACTATCGACGAGAATCGTCAGCTCGTACACCCCCGGCGCAGTGAATCGCGGTGCGGGACCATAAATGCCGGGGGCACGCGGTACATCCTGCGTCACGATGAGCGGTGCGCCTCCAGCGCGCGGCTGGAATCGAAGGGTGATCCTGCCGGAGCGTAACGGCGCGAAATCGGTCAGGTCGGTCAGGTGCACCGCAAACTTGCCCGAGTCGCCAACGATGAGAGCCGGGTGTTCCATGAACAGCTCGGTGGAATCCGTCCAGATCGTGATCGCTCCGCCCGCCAGCTCGCTCTCAGCTTCGGCTACATCGCGTTGGCGGCATCCCGGACTGACGAGCAGAAGAGCGCCCAAGGCGCCTAGCGTCGTTAGGTACCTGGTCATTCTGAACTCCGCTCCGGCATGCTGGCACCGGCAGTGATTGGTCCAGCGAGTCCGAGGGCGTGATCGAGTGCCGCCCTGCGAATCATGGTCTGGGCGCGGAGGTCAATGACCGTCGCTTCGGCCTCCTGGTAAGCCCGTACGGCGTCAAGCCATTCCACGAGTGTGATCTCCCCTTCGGACCATGCTACCTGCACGGCGTTCAAAGATCGCGTCGCCGACTCACCGAGTTCGTCGCGCAGCGATTGAAGTGCCTGATCCGCGGCTCGCCAGGCTTCGTAAGTCTCCGCGACTTCGCGAGCAATCCGGCGCCGCATCGCGGTGGTTTCTGCAGATCGCCGCGACGCTTCCGCGCCCGTTGCCGCAATCTCTCCCGCCCTGCGATCCCAGATTGGCGCGGGGAGCGAGAGGCCGATGACGAACCCGCGACCAGACGCCGCGCTCGCCTCATCGCGTTCGCTCTTGAAGCCCAGTGTCAGTGCCGGCAGTGGAACCCGGCTGGCCACGACGCCGCGCGCGTCCGACCGGGCAGCCGCCTCCTCGAATTCCACCGCTCTGAGATCGCCGCGATTTCGCACCGCCAGGGCGATGAGGGAGTCCAACGCAAGCCCTGAAGCGGAAGTCGTTAGGTGCAAGGAGTCAGTTAATTCTACCGCTATGGTAGCAATGGAATCCGGTGATCGACTGACGAGGGCTGCCAACATCAGCGAGGTGGTTCGCGCCTCCAGCTGTTCGGCCGCACGGACCGTCGCATAGCGCGCGGCCTCCAGTCGGATTCTGCGATTGGCGTAGCCG
Organism: Gemmatimonadaceae bacterium; assembly: GCA_044224875.1. GTDB lineage: Bacteria > Gemmatimonadota > Gemmatimonadetes > Gemmatimonadales > Gemmatimonadaceae > JABAQJ01. The sequence continues at coordinate 5,816 of JBGAJQ010000009.1, forward strand.
GATGCGTCTCCCGCCGCCAGCTGGCGAGAGCTCACGTCTACCGCTCGAGTGAAAATTCCCGTGGCCCGATCTGCGAGCCGCAGTCGCTGCTGCGCGGCGACTGCCTGGGCATAGGCGCGAGTCGCTTCGAAGGCGATCTGAGCGCGGAGCGCCGTCAGTCGCCCTTCGGCAGCTCGCTCGCGCAGTCGCGAGGAAGTGATGCGAGCCGAGCGGATTCCCCCGAGCTCGATCGGCTGCTCAAGTGCGACGATGTCCTGGGAAGTTCCGAAACCGCCGGCGGAGGTCTGCTCGCGCCCGTACGAGAGAATCGGGTTCGCTCGCGCTCCTGCCTGACGAGTGCGGCCTGTCGCGGCAGCCACAGCGTATTCGGCGGCCCGGGCGTCGGCACTCTCCGTCCACGCGGCCGCGATTGCGTCGGAAAGACTGAGACGGACAGAAGGTTGAGATTGTGCGGCGGACGGACGCGCGGCCACCAGAATTGGCAGGACCGCTAACCAGATGGCTTTAGCGCGCACGCAAGATGGAATTGACATTCACGACCCCGGGTCGGCCGGCGGTGGCGCCCCTCGCAATGAGGGGATTGGCGCCTAACGCCTGAGTAGACTGTTTGCGCCGCAAGCCGAAACTGCCGGCGAGCGTGCACGGGTACGCGCGTACTTTCCCTGACTCGGGAGTACGCGTTCAGTCGCTGTTGCCGGGGGGACCGCGCAGGTGAGGGGGAGGCGCGTGGGCCCCGTGCGCTTTTATCCGCTGGTAGGCAAACGGAATGCGCGGGTCGGTGTCGGACGCCGCTAGCGGGAGATCGATGGCCCGTGCTACCGTCGGGAGCCCCCCAACGTCTTGTTTGCCGCGCCCACCAGCGCCCAGGGTCGGATGCTGATGGTCTTCTCCGTGCGATGAAGCGTCCGAAAAAGCGGGTACCAGGGCATCGCTGGTTGGCGATGAAGCGGCTGCTTCGTCCACGTGATGCGACGCGTGCTTGCTTATCGCGGCATGATCAAGCCCATGTGCGACCGACAACCCGGGAATGGCGAATGCCGCCGGGACCGCCAGCAGTGTGGCAAGTAGTCGGGACCGCGTTCGGCGCTTCACGCAGCGAATGTAGCTGCTTTCGCGAGCCGATGGGAAGGAGGAATCGCTCTCGGAGGACTTGAACGGGGCACTGGTTGATTGCGTGAAGCTGGTTCGCAGCTTCGAAGATCCCGCCAATTATCGACTTCGAACCTGCACAACTTCCGGGTCTGACCAGGAGTGCCGCCGTCCGAGACTCGGCGTACCCTATCGGGCGGCAGCCCTGCCACATTGGTGACAGCGTCTCGCTGATTCCCGCTGGTAGACATGGGGACATTGGGGACGTTGTATCGGATCAGGCAGCTCGCGAAGGTGATTTCAATGTCGCCTCCACATCCCTTCTCAACTCGACGAGCTCGATGAAATGGTCCATACTTAGGTTCGAACTATCGAACCGGAGGTTCACCTCAGGAGAATTCAGGGCAGTCGAGGGCGTGGTGAGGGCGAAGATCGGCCCCAGTTTTGTGGTTCGAACTCCGACCGCAGCGTCGAAGTAAACGCCCTCGGGCAGTATGAACCGTTCCAACCGCGCCCGAGCGGCGAGAGGAAAACTGCTCCACATGGCAGCGACAGACGAAGTGGCCCAACGTAGCGCGCTAATGATCTCGTCGAGTGTTGCGGTCGAGCGCGTCGGGGTCAACTGCTGTTTCAGAGCGTTGAGTTTGGAGTCGACAGCTCGCAAACGTTCCTCGAATATGTCCTTCGAGTAGGTACGATCTTCGCGCATCTCAAAAATGCGGTTGCGGCGCTCGGTTAACTCTGCGATCGCGGCGTCAGCATTCGCGACAGAACTGGCGCTCTTGGCTGCTCGCTCCTGCCAGAATTCCCGAATGTCCGCTTCCAGAACCTGAAGCGCTGTTTCACTTGGCGTGATATCGCTGATAAACCGATCGAATGCATCGTGCAGTACTTCGCTTCTGATCCGTTTCGTGCGAAGTCGACATTCGGCTCGGCTGCAGAAGTAATACGCGTAATGACCGCCATTGCCCCGTGACACGGCTCCGGTGAGTGATCGAGTGCAGATGTGACAGCGAACTGTGCGACGCAACGGGAATAGCGGGTTGAAGCGGTCTTTTCGAAGGTGGTGGGCTCGAGCCCTTCCAGATCGGGCGAGCCCGATGCGTTCGGCTGTGATACGATCGATCATCGGAACATGCAGCCCCTCGTGAGGGGCTGAAGTCCATGGATCAATCAACACCCCGGCATAGAACGTGAGATACTGTCCAAGGATACGATCGACCAATTGCATGCTTGTGCGCTTCCGACGCAGCGCAGCCAATCCCCAGGCGTCCATCTGGTCACGAAGCTGTGCGAGTGACTGCACCTCGCCCCCAGCGTACGCTCGAAGAGCGCGCTGGATTATTGGAAAGACCTGCGCATCTGGAAGATCTGGTTGGGTCTTCTTCTCTCCGCGCTTCTTGTGATTCGCGCATGCATAGCCCAACGGAGCCTTAAAAGGCCAAATGCCTTGGCGGATGCGAGAGACCATACCATCGGTGCACCGTTGCCGACGAATCGCGTTATCAAATTCAGCGCTCGCGGCGAGCATGGTTTCGACGAACTTCTCCGTCGGACTATTGCCGATTGGCTCCGTCACCGAGTGAAGCCGGACACCGTTCTGCGTCAAAACGCGACGGATGTAGAAATGATCCTCTGTGTTACGCGCAAGGCGATCAACCTTTGCGACCACGAAGGCTCCGATCTGGTTCCGCTGCTTCCGGCACAACTCAAGCGCCTGCAACAGCGCGGTGCGATCGGCCGTCTTTGCCGACTCTCCCTCCTCCGTAAAGACGCTCAAGACGTCAATGCCGTGTTGGACACAGTAATTGCGGCAAATGTCTTCCTGGAACGCAAGTGAGGTTCCGGAAACCTGTTCCTCACTACTAACACGTACATAAATAATTCCCTTCATTTGTTGGTCAGTATCCCACGGACTAAAACGGACATCAAGCGCGGCCGCTGCGAAACCGGTCTCGCCTCGTGGGCTCCGCCTCGTCTGCCGCTCTTGAAGATTCGTAGGCCTCGAATGCAAACTCGACCCAGCGCCGGCAGTCATCACGAATTGCCAACGCTTCCGCGTCACTGAGATGAGGTCTCCCGACAAGTTCTCGAATTCGCTGGGCTGATAGCATGGCGGCATCATACGCCCAACGACAAAGCTGCAAAGACTGAACAACCTGGCGCCAGCGAGGAAGTCGCGCGTGGTCCTATGCAAAAAGCTCTGTCATAGACAGAGCTCTTCCCGATTCAATAGAAGGAAACTTACGCGTCCTCAACCGAGATTCCCGAAATCTGCTCGCAAGCGTTCTTGAAGCAGATTACTGAAACAGGTTTTCCACTCTGGATTCGATCGACGCGTAGGTACCCGTCATGCGTATCAACGACGCGAACCACGTCGCGATACGTCCAATCGAAGTCGCCACGTTCGTGTTGTTGATGCCTCGCGAGTCCCCAATTGAGCCGAGCGTGAGGACGGAATGTGATCTCCCTCGTGAGCTTCTCTGGCATCCTATTCTCCTGGTAGCAGGTAAGAAATTCGCGAATCCCTCGTGAACTTCTGACTGCCACTCGGAGAGCATTGTAGAACACTCCTGTTCCTTTGTAGCATACTTCCGCAGAACTGTCAACTCACTCGTCGTTAGGCCGCCAGAGTGGTGCTATGGTGGTAACGCTGGCCTGTCCTTCAGGAACAAAGAGCGAGTGGGCTTTGTCGCTGTATTTGACCGTCTCGACAAAGCGCGCTGCCGGCTTACGATGACTGAATGTCAGAGCCCAAACACGAGTCGAGCCCCAGTACACAAACCGTCTGCTCACTTGTGCTGCCCGACAGCTCGCTCGTTGAGATGATTCATGACCGCGCCGCCAACCAGACGGGCTTTATCGTTGGACAAGGCGACACTCTTGTCACCGCATCGTCGGTCGAACTCGGAAGCAGTTTACGTGCGGTTCCGTACTCGCCCCGCAACAATCTCCTCACTCACGATGTGATCCTGTTGGCTTCAGGAACGCTGGAGTATGGAACTGACGAGGAGTTGCTTGCCGATGTTAGGGCATTCATCAATCGCTACTGCGATCTAAGCGACGGCTTTGAAGAAATAGCCGCACACTACGTCGTATTCACGTGGATCTATGATCTCTTCAACGAGGTTCCGTACCTTCGTGTACGGGGCGACTTCGGAAGCGGCAAGTCCCGTTTTCTGCTTACTGCCGGTTCGGTTTGCTACAAGCCCATCTTCGCGAGCGGAGCCTCGACGGTGTCCCCTCTGTTTCGAATCCTGGACGCGTTCCGCGGCACCTTGGTGATGGACGAAAGCGACTTCAGCCTATCGGACGAGCGAGCCGAGGTAATCAAGATTCTGAACAACGGCAACGCTCACGGATTCCCAGTCCTCCGAAGCGAGGCCACGCCGACGAAAGAGTACAACCCTCGCGCGTTTCATGTCTTTGGGCCAAAGATCATTGCCTCCCGCGGGCACTTCGCCGATCGGGCGCTGGAAAGCCGCTGTATCACGGAGGAGATGGGCAGGCGAGCCCCTCGCCCAGAAATCCCTCTGAACCTTCCTCCTGAATTCAACGAGGAAGCATTGCTCCTGCGAAACAAGCTACTGCTCTTCCGGTTCAGGAACCGGGGCAAGCCTCGGAGGCTTGTACAGCCACATGATGAAAGAATTGAGCCGCGGATCTCCCAGATATTTGCACCGCTGATCGCGACGATGAGCAGCCCATTAGCGAAGGAGCGACTGTATGCTCTCGCCAGGCGTTACAGCAATCAGCTCGCGGCTGAACGATCCATGAGTCTCGAGGCACAGCTGCTCGAAATCATCCACGACCTGCTGAAAACCGAGCGCGTCATCACAGTGAAAGACGTAGCCGCCAAATTCGAAGAGATGTACGGTGCAGAGTATCGGCGACCAATTACGCCTCGGTGGATTGGGGGGCTACTCCGAAAGCGACTCTCCCTCGGCCCGGTCAAGAGCCACGGTACGTTCATAATTCCCGCCTCTGACCAGCAGTCGCTGTCACAGCTCTTTGCTCGATACTCCATCGCGACAGACGGGGACGTTGGGGATGTTGGGGACGTCGAGCGCGGTGTAGAGGCGGATTCTGCGGCTTAGAATCGCGCGTCGGCACGCGCATGAGGAAGCTGCGGAGATGTCCCCATGTCCACCCGCGCTTGCTAAGCAGACGCGTGGACCGACGAGAATGATGTGATCGTCCCCGTCGCATTTGCAACTCTTTGACGGGCATATCGCGCAGGTACGATTGAGGAAGAACTCTGGGTCTCAACGACCCGGAATTAGTCCTTTTCGAACTCGCGTCACGGGCTAGCAACAGCAGTTCGCAACAACGGCAAGCGTTAGGCATCGCTTGTACCGACCGAATCGCCGTCCACTCAGAAGCAATCACCTGGGGCGGCTGGTTCGATTTACGACGGTCACCCCTCTCACTCGCGCCCTTTCATGGCGCGCGACCAATCGGGGAGGACCCATGACCAATCGTCCAAGAAGATCAGCGCAATTCCACAGCCCTGCATCAAGCGTCGAGGTTACACCACATGAAGTGCCTGCCGATTCCGAAACAAACGGCACGACGCCTCTCTCGAGCATAGAGCGACGGCGCGCCGGGCGCCGGCAGCAGCTCGCGGTGTCAACATGGCTCATTCCATCGGAGCGCGATTCTGTAGATGCGGCGGGCTTTGGCACGTACACTGCGCTTCATCGGGAGTCCATGCAGGACGTAGCTGCTGACTTGCGCTCAAACCGGGCGAATGCGGCCATCATATCCGCAGGGCGGGTTGCCGATCAGAACGCGCCACTGGTTTCCTCGATCGTGCGCGGTTTTCCCGGAAGTCCCGTTCTCGGATTGGTCCTGCATGCTGAGGGTGACGCCCTCATCGAAGGCGCGCGGGCGCTTGGTGAACTCGGGGTGACGGACGTTGTAGATGGCCGGAGGTGTTCAGGATGGAATCGGCTTCGCGCGAGCCTGGATGCCGAAGTGATTCTTGATCCAGCGCGTCGCGCCGCGATGATCGCAATCGAAGCGGAACTGGGCGATGCACCGATTGGTTGCAAGCGCTTCCTATTGCAGACGTTTGCGTCGACAACGGCCAGGGCTAACGACCTTGCTGCGCACTTGAAGGTAGTTCCGAGTACTCTCATGTCGCGATTTCAACGAGCACGGCTTCCGTCGCCGAAACAGTACCTACGCTATGCTCGTTTGGTGCGGGCAGCCTTCCTCGGTGAGGCACGGGGCCGGTCGTGCACCGAAATCGCTCACCTGGTCAACGCGTCGTCACCACAAAGCTTCGGAAGGTCAGTTCGTCTCGTGATGAGGATGTCAGTCGTACAGTTCCGGTACAGTTTCAAAGGCGATGCGATGGTTCGCGTTTACGTGCGAGAAATGATCATGCCTCATCGTGAGATTCTGCGAACCTTTGATCCGATCATTTCACCCTGTGAGCGGAATCGCAAGTTAACCCTACCGTCGCAACCGACGAGTTAGAACAAGCGCGGGCATCCGGAAACGGGGCCCGCGCTTTCTAGTGAACGCAAGGAGTGGACACTGCAGGCTGCATTCTTCTAAAGAAGGGGTACAATGAATTTGAGGTGTGAACGACGAGCGCCCTTAACGGCGGAGTTGGCGATCATCCGCACGTGGCGCGAATACGCGTTCCACCGAAGATGCGTCGATGCCGATCAGTTTGCACTTCTGGCATCGGCGACACAGAGCGATACGCTAGCTGTATCGTCCATGTTCATTGAACACTTAACATCATATTTGCGCACGTTCCGGCGTAGAACTGGCCTCTCTCAAGACGAGATTGCCTTTTTGATATGCGGAGGATGCGAGCCGGAAAGAACCAAGAGTGCATGCCCAGCGACAGGCACTACGGTGTCTCGACACGAGCGAGGCGAGCAGCGGCCATCGCTGGAGATCCTGATCGCGTACGAGATAATCCTCGGCACGCAGCTAAACAGCATTTATCCAGAGTGGTACGCAGCCTTACACCAGCGGATCCGTCACCGCGCCGCCGCGCTGCTGGGCGAACTCCTGGAAGTGCCTCCGAGCCCCCGCCAGAAACAAAAGGTCGCAGCGGTAAGGCGAATCGTGGAGTTGAGTAACTCGTTGGAAGCATGATCCCAGAGTGGTACCACAAAAGAGTCCGTGTGCTTGCAATCGATCCAACGTCCAAGGGTTTCGGGTTCGCCGTAATTGAAGTTGACCTCTTTCTTGTCGACTACGGCCTTGCGCGCGTGTGGTCCCCGCGGCTGCGAGGATTCATCGACAAGGCCTACGGCATTGTTGAAAAGTACCGACCAGTGATGATCATTCTTCCGAGAGCCAGTTCCACGAAGGCGCGAAGGAGAACGCGCGCAAAAGTAGCCGCGCTTGCTGCGCATCTGCGGCTACATCACCACGCAGTTGCTGTGCTCCCACGGGACATTGTTCTCAAGACATTTGAGCCTTCGGGAACGACGAAGTACGAAATCGCGACTGCGATCGCTAATGCCTTCCCCGAGCTGACCAGCAGGTTGCCCCGAAAGCGACGGCCCTGGATGAGCGAGGACGAAAGTATGAATGTCTTTGACGCCGTCGCGCTCGCGCTGACCGTACTGTCGAATCCGCGGAGCTACTGGGAGAAGCACCTCGTCTAGGCGACCAGGTTGATCGGTCAACCACGCTTTCCGGTTCGTTGCGGACGGCTCGTTCCGAGCCAGGATGCGATACTGTTCGCTGTGCGGTTCGCTGCTCGCTTGACCGGGTCATCGCCAAGGTGAGCGTAGCGTTCGGTCGTGGAAGCGCGCTTATGACCCAGCAGTGACCTAACGATCAGCAAGGACTCACCGTCGGCCGCGGGCACCGACGCATAAGAATGTCTCAAGTCGTGTAGCCGCACATCTTCGAGACCTGCTGCGTGCCGCACGGCATACCAGACACGCTTGATCTCTTTCAAATGTTCGCCGGGCTTTGAGCCGGGCAGGACGTACGGGTTTCCGGCGATCCGCGGAAGTGCCTCTATTATAGATGCAGCCGTCTGCGAGAGCGGGCGGTTCACCTTGCCCGTCTTGCTGTCCGCCAGGCGAAGGTAGCCTCTTTCAAAATCGACGGCATCCCAGCGCAGCGTCAGGATCTCACTCTCGCGGCACCCGGTGAGCGTCAGCAACCGAATGGCTGCAACGCTGAACGGATTCGCCGGAACCGGAGTGTCCGCACTCTTAGGGCGGTGCTTCGCCGTTGCTGCGCTTTTGGGCTGCTGACGGTGTTGCGGCGCAGGCAAAACACCCTCGCGCTCAGCTTTTCCCAGCGCATCACCCAGCTTGCGAAACTCCTTGGGTGTGAGAAAGCGCTCCTGCGCGGTCTCCGGATAGAGTTCGACGCCGCGCGCCGGGTTGTCATACTCGGCTCGCACGCCCTCTCTGGCTGCGTACGTGAAAAACGCGCCCAGGAGAGCTACGAGCCGGTTCGCCACATACGGTGTTGTCCGTAGCGAACGATGAAGCCGGCGTAGTTCGTCAACCGACACGATCGCGGCCTTCTTTGTTCCGAGCGCGGGAAGAACGTGTTTCTTCCAGAGTCGCTTGTACTCGCTGGCAGTCGTGGGCTTTCGGCGCTCGTCCACTTCTTCCAGGAAAGACTCGCCGAGCTCGCGAACCGTTTTTTCTCCGCGGACAGCCCGCCGTGATTCGAGTGGATCCTGGCCGTCGCTGACCAACGCGAGTTGACGAAGCGCGGCAATACGCGCTTGTTCGACGGTCATGGGTCCGAATACGCCCAGCGACAGGCGGCGAAACTGATTGCTTCCACGTGGCCGGTAACCGACAACGAACGCCTTTCTTCGATGGACTTGCCCGTCTGTGGCGGTTCGTTCCGTGACTCTTACCCCGAAACCCTTGAGCTTGGCGTCCCACACGAAGTAGTCGCAGTTGGGCGAGAACTCGAGGGAATCGATGATTCGTTTGGTGAGGTTAGCGGTGGCCATTTCTGATCGTTCATTTCTGCTGTAGGAAGCACATAGGAAGCAGTGGGAAGCGAATCTATGGAAATGGCTGGCAATGTCAAATTGATTCCATCTTTACGTAAGTCATTGCGCGCACGCGCGATGGATCGCTGTTTGCCAACGCTGGAAACCTCGAAGAATCTGACTGTTAATCAGGAGGTCGGTGGTTCGAATCCACCCGCCCCAGTCCTCTCAGTACGACTTGGACGACGAAGCGCCCCGCATGATGTGCGGGGCGCTTTTCGTTGTTGGCTGTCAGGACGTTCGCTACCAGGGCAGCGCTCCCCGTACGGTGCGAACGGCGATGAGGAATCGGTGCCTAGCGTGGAGAAGTCACGGAGATAGGTTCGACCTTTGCACATCATTCTCCACTATCGGAGGTCGCACGACAACCTCCGGCGCCACCTGCGAGCCTTGCGATGAATACGCGCCGGCAGTTCCTGATTCGCGCTCCCCTCGGCGCCATAGGTCTTGCGGCGGCTTGCCGCAACACTGGCAGCACTGGCGACCAGACAGGTGCGCTTCCTGGCAATACGGCAACTCCTTCCAGCACTCCGGGTGCGCCGCCAACCTTTGGATCATCACCCGCCGCCGGCCCCCGGGTGACGTCAGCAACGTTTGCCGAATCTGAGAAGCTCATGCAGGTGCAGCTGACGGACGACGAGCGGGCGATGGCCGCGGAGAGCTGGCGTCGAACCATGGCGCCGATGCTGGAGCGTCGCGTGGGCCCGCGCAGTGTGGCGTTGGCAGACTCGCTCGCGCCCGCGACCCTGTGGGATCCCGCGCGCGCCGTGGGAATGGTGGGTCCGGCACGAGACCGCTTCGTCAGGAGCAACAGCGACCCGGGGCCGCTGCCAGCCAGCGACGATGAAATCGCGTTTGCACCGGTGACCAGGCTCTCGCAGTGGGTGCAGCGGCGTGCCCTGACGTCGGAACGGCTCACCCAGATCTACCTGTCACGCATCGACCGTCTGGACAGCAAGCTGCGCTGCGTGATCACTGTGACGCGAGACCTGGCCCTCGAGCAGGCGCGCCGCGCAGACGCCGAGATCGCCGCCGGACGGTACCGCGGACCCCTCCACGGGATCCCGTGGGGCACCAAGGACCTACTCGACACCGCCGGAATTCGCACCACGTGGGGCGCCGAGCCCTTTCGCGATCGCGTGCCGACGACCGACGCTGCCGTCGTCAAGCAGCTGCACGACGCGGGCGCCGTGCTCATTGCCAAGTTGTCGTTAGGTGCACTGGCGCTCAACGACATCTGGTTTGGCGGGCAGACCGTGAATCCCTGGTTGCCCGAAGAAGGGGCCTCGGGTTCCAGTGCGGGACCGGGTGCGGCAACCGCCGCCGGCCTTGTCGCATTTTCCATCGGCAGTGAAACCGGCGGCAGCATCGTGAGCCCAAGCATGCGTTGTGGCGTGACCGGACTGCGCCCGACCTTCGGGCGCGTGGCGCGGACCGGCGCCATGACCCTCTGTTGGTCGCTGGACAAGTTGGGTCCCATGACGCGTGGCGTCGAAGACGCGATGCTCGTACTCAACGCGATTCGTGGGCCGGATGCCGGGGATCCGTCGAGCGTGGCCAGCCGTCTGGACTACGACGCCGGCGCGGCGGTTCGCGGGTTACGGCTCGGCTACTTCCCAAATTGGATGAGCGAGAGTCCCGCCACGGACGTCGACCGTCATGCGCTCGACGTGGCGAAGGGTCTTGGTCTGACGCCAGTGGAGCTGCAGTGGCCCGACGTCCCGCACTCGGCGTTGATGCTCGTGCTGTTCAGCGAGGCCGCGGCGGCATTCGAGGAACTGACGCTAAGTGGCAAGGCAGCCCAACTCAAAGTGCAGGTACCCGATGCTTGGCCGAACCTGTTCCGAGAGGCACGGTTCCTGTCGGCAGTCGACTTCGTTCAGGGAGACCGGATGCGTCGTCGGTTCGCACACGAGCTGGCGGCGATGTTCGAGCGTGTCGATGCGATCCTGGTGCCTTCGCTCCGCGACGAAATGCTCACCGTGACGAACTTCACGGGTCATCCGTCGCTAACGGTCCGAGCTGGCTTCGTGAACGTGAGTGAAGCGCGGAGCGACTGGGCACCCGATCCGGCGAATCCGCTGCCGAAGTTCAACCCGCCGAGGCGAGTGCCACACGGGGTGACACTGATCGGTCGGCTGTTCGATGAAGGAACGATCGGTCGTCTGGGCGTCGCGCTGGAGCGCGAATTTGCCGTCGCCGGAGAACGACCGCCCGGCTTCTGAACGGCACGTCGCTGATATAAGGCGGTCGAGGCACGACAGATGCAACGCTCGCAAGACCATGAACGACCACCCAGGCACTTCTCCAGCCATCGAGACACAGGTACAACGCTGGGCGGCGATCATCCGGAACGCCGCTCGGAAGTATGGCCTCGTGGGTGCCGATCTGGACGAGCTCACTCAGGAGATCCGGATCAAGCTGTGGCAGTACCAGCAGCGGGAGGGTGAGAAAAGTCAGGGCCCTTCATCGTCGTACATGTATCAGGCGTCGATGTCAGCCGCGGTGGACATGCTGCGCCGTCGACGCGCCAACCGAGAGCGGGAGCGAGTACCGTTGGATGCTGCGCAAGACGTACCATCGCCAGTCGTCACCGATGAGGCGCATCTCGTCACGGCGCTCGAGCGCAGTCTCGAGCGCGTTGGCGAGTCACGGCGGCCTGCGGTTCGTCTGCATCTGACTGGGTATCACCTCAGCGAGATCGCTCTCATCCTCCGCTCCTCGGAGGGGAGTGCGCGGAACCTGCTTTATCGCGGACTGCAGGAGCTCAAGGACGCCCTTCGGGAGGCCGACTCGTGACACGAACCGATCCATCCGACGACGCGTTGCGTGACGCGTATGAGCAATTGCTCCAGCGACGGTCCGCACATCCGGAGCCGGCGATCTCGCTCGAGGTGATTCGTGCGCTGGCCGAAGGATCGTACATCGGCTCCGACCTGACCCAACAGCTCGAACGCGTGCTGGCCCACCCGCACACCGCTCACGAGTTCCATGTGCTTCGAGCGGTTGCCGCAGAACGGAGAACGCGACCGCGTCGATTGCCCGTGTGGCTTGGTGTGGCCGCGGCGGCGGCGGTCGTGGTGATGGTGGTGAGTCGCACCATGCCCAACGATGACACGCTTCGTTCGGGAAGCGTCGTGGAGGTCATCACGCCAGATGAGGGGAGGGCGTGGGGGGCTGGATCGTTCGTGTGGCACGCGGCCCGTGACGTGGCCGCCTACCACTTCGAGGTGCTGAACGCGGATGCGGCGATCGTGGACTCGCTCACGACGACCGATACGATGGTCGTCCGGCCGATGCCCACGGATAGCTCGCGCACGCCGTGGAGCTGGTCGGTCGCGGCGCGCCGACGGGACGGCTCCCTCGTGCGGTCTGCGCCGCGGCAGGTCGTTCCGTAACGGTCCCTCACCGCGCCTAACGTGACGTGGCCAGCGGCACGAGCGTGCCGTCGCCCACGAGCATCAGCGTGGCCCAAATGGCGGGTGAGAGGCGGAGCCGCACAGCCTCGAGCTTGGCCCGCCGCAGGGCATCGTCCAGCGGTGCGCCGGCGCCGAGGGCTCGATAGAACTGTTGCATGAACGTGGCCATGCCACGATCGCTCACCGGCCAATATGTGGCAACTACCGCACGGGCGCCCGCCTCCAGGAACGGCGCCGTGAGCCCCTGCAGCCCCTCGCCGTTCGCGACCACTCCCCCAAGCGTACGGCACGCCGAGAGGACGACGAGCGCGTTGGTGAGCGGCAGTCGGCTGATTTCGTCGACGCCGACCCGGCCATCTTCTCCGTCACCCGCCGTCAGGTAGAACGCACTGCGAGTCAGGCCAAAGTCCTCGACCTCGGCATGCGTGGCCACGTGAAGCAGGCCGACGTCAGGCCAATTCGCCTGCTTCAATCGGCGCTCGCTGGCATCGACGCCCACCGCGACCTCGCTGTGCTGGAACGCGGCCGCCACGGCCCGAGCCTCCCCGCGCGCAAAGGGCAGGGCAGGGCGTGCCGATCCCGCGGCCTGGCGAGGGTCGGCAAACACCAGTGCGGCGCGGCGGTTCGCCCGGACGGGTGCGCGCCACCACTCGAGTGCGATCCGCGCCGATGGTGCCAGGGCAATCGAGAACCGCTCCACGACCAGCTGACCCGTCGGCAACCGCAGGGCATCGAACGGCAGCCGGTGCAATGGGCCATCGGGCACCACCACGAGATGGTCGGCAGCTCCAACAAGGGCCAACCACGGGTCGAACACCGCCACTGCCAACGTTCGTGCGAGTCCTGAACCAGGCAGTCCGCCCTCGAGGGCCCTGGCCAGGCGCGCAATGGGCTCGACCAACGAGTCGGCCTGCGGAAGCCGGACGGCATGGACGCCCTCGCGGGTGATGACGAATGCCGTGGTCGGCTCGCGCCCGCGGCCGGTCACGAACTCGATGAGTGCCGTTCCCCGCGGCAACTCGGCGCGCAGGCTGTCGATGCTGATCGGATCCTGCACGACGCGTGACCGTCGGCGCGGATCGACCGGCGCGGGGTCCGCCGACATGGCTTGCCGCCGCTCCAGCTGCAACCAGAGGTGACGCGCCCGCTCCTGCTCGGCGATCGCGAAGGCTTGCGACACGCGCCCGTTGTCTGCAAACGCGTCCACGATCGTCGCCAGCCCCAGGTCCGTATCGAAATCCTTGCGACGCCCCTGCAACATGGCCACCCGCTGCTCACGCGATGTCATGAGATCGCGCCAGGCGTCGAGTCCGAGTGTGCCACGCTCAAAGTACGCGGCCGCCTCGTCGAACCGGCCGCGAAGGGCCAGGGCTTCGGCCGCTCGCATGTCCGCGTCGAACCGGAAATGCAGGGCGTCCCCCGTACTCTCCCGAAAGCGCGCGAAGTTGGAGCTGGCGACTTCGTAATCGTGCTCCAGGAGGGCCAGCCGTCCGCGCAGGTAGTACTGGTCCGCCGCGAGGTAGCCCGTGAGGCGACGAGCGGTCGCCAGTGCCAGCGCGTCATCGAGTCGACGCCGCGCGACTGCCGCGTCGCCACGGTCGATCGCCGTCGACACTAGCTGAAACATCCCGTAAGCACGCGACGCTTCGAAGCGAAGCTCGGCATAGCGTCGCCTGGCCTGCGTGTACGCGCTATCCGCGTCGTCGAGGTGCCCAGCGATGTAGCTGGCGTCGCCAAGCACCAGCGCCGCGGCCGCGAGTCCGGAGCGGTCGCTGAGCGCATGGAAGGCCGGCTCGGCGGCGCGGGCGGTTCGAATCGCGAGTGCCGCATCACCCACCCGCAACGCCGCTTGGGCAAGGTTGAGCTGCGCCCAGGGAATCACCAGGGCATTGCCACTGTGGTTCGCGGCCAAGATGGCCCGTTCGGCGGCCGACCTGGCAGACCAGAAGGATCCGTTGAATTGTGCATGCAGGTACGCGGTAAACTGCTCGAGGCTCGCCAACGCGTGTTCATCGCGACCAAGCGTGAACGCGGCCGCCGCCGGAGCGAGCGCCTCGAGCGCCGCCTTTGGTCGGCCGAGTGCTTCGAGCGTTTGCGCGTGTGCCATTCGGCAGCGGCCAATGAGCCGTGGTGAGCCACGCCGCTCTGCCGCGTCAATTGCGGCTCGAAGGAGTGTGTCCGAGCGCTGTGGATTCACCGCGCGCCACGCCGCCCCTCGGGAGCACCGAATCGACAAGACCTGCTCCTCATCCAGCGCACTCGCGAGCGCCTCGGCGCGTCGCAGTAGTGCGTTGGCAGAGTCGAAGCCGACGGCACGCGACACGAGTGGCTGAAGGGCAATCAATGCGTCGGCCTCGGCGCCCGGCGCATGCAGGGCCGGCGCAGTACTTACGACACGAAGCAGCAAGGCGCTTGCCTCTGCGCTCCGCCAACGCATGGCAGCGAGAAGCCCGCGCCCAAGCATCGCGTACAGCGACCACAAGTCGCTCGGCACTGTGTCTCGGGCGACCCGGGCATAGTGCGACTCCGCCTCGTCGTACCGATATGTGAAGCGCGCAATTGAGGCCAGCGCGAGCGATTCGCGCTGGCGGCCCCCGCCCCACTTTGGTGCGGCCAGCGCGACGACCCGGCGAAACGCCGCAGCGGAATCCACCGAAGCCGCGTGTTCGGCCGCAACCACCGCTGCGCGAACGTCACGTTCGGTTGCGGCCTGAGACGGGACGGCGGCGGCTGCAACCGCGACCTGGAGAGCGAGGCGGAACATGCGCGAAATCTACGGTTTCTCCGCGATCGAGCCGAGCTGTTTGCCATGGGGATCGGCAGCTCGCAACAGGCGGGTGACCGGTCTCGGCATGCTAGGTGAGAAAAAGCCAGAGGTGACAGCGTCACACCCTCAGACGGGGATCCGCCACCCGGGAGTTCGGCTGCCCCAATGACCTTCGGGAGGGACGCGTATGCATCGGCATTTTGGGACCATCGCCTGTGGCTACTTGCTTGTGGTGGCAGCGTGCCGTGACCAAGCCGGTCCGCTTGGTCCTGCACCGGCGCGGGTTCCCGCGCTGGCGAGCAGCGCAGCAGTTGTCCCGACGCAATACGCGGTCTCGCTCGACGTGCAGACGAGCTATGCGCTCGCAGTGAATCGGTTCGGCACCGCGGTGGGTGTGAACAGCGCTGGCAATGCCGGCGGCTTCCTGAGCGGTGAGTCGATAGGGGGGCTCACCCCCGGCCCTGGATGCGCCCTCGCGGAGGACATCAACGACTCGGACACGGTTGTTGGAACTGACTGCGTATTGGGCCCCTGGGTCAGCACCGCGTTCGGACCAGCTTCACCATTGGCACCGCCGCCCGGAGGCGCCAGTGGTGGTGGCAGTGGTGGTGCTCGAGCGATCAGCAACAACGGCTTCATCGTCGGTCACTGGTACATCAACTCGGTCGGAAGTCGCCGGCCGGTGGTGTGGGATGCATCCGGGTCGCCAGTGGTGTACGACGATCTCGATCCCGTCGACGATTGCTTTGCTGTGGGTCAGGGGATCTCGCCTGACGGTGCCAACGTAGCCGGGTGGAGCGAGGTGGGGTGTCAGTCCGGTGGAGTAAGCCAACACGCTGTGCTCTGGACGAACGGGAATCCTACGGACCTTTTTCGCGGCTCCGGCAACGACGTAACCAATAGCGGAATCGTGATTGGGACCGCGGCCGGACCTTATCACGCGATGGCATGGGATGGGGGAAACGCCATCGATATCAATCCGGCGGGACTTTGCGTCGAGTCAGCGGGTGTTGCAATCGTGGAGTCCACGAGCGGCGATGTCTTGGCGGCGGGATACTGCACCACGGGGACCGGCCTATCGACGCAAACATTCGGCATTGTGTGGAGCCGAAATGCCGGCTGGGCGCCCATTGCGATTCTCGACGTGTTCTCGGCGGTCTTGCACGATGCGGTGGTCACTGACATCAGTCCATCCGGTGTGATTGTCGGTTACGCAAAGGACCGCGTTGGTCGGGAGTACGCTGTCGCATGGGACCTTGGGAATCGTGCGCCAACCGTGAGCGTGGCCGGCCCCATCGTTGGCACGGAAGGCGTGGCGTTGCAGCTGACCGCGACAGCGACCGATCCCGATGGCGATGCCCTCGTGTTCGACTGGGACTTCGGTGACGGGAGCCCGCATGGGTCGGGCGCGACCGTTGGGCATACCTATGCCGTGGCCGGGACGTATGCGCTGACGGTCACCGCCACCGATCCACGCCTGCTGAGCGGAAGGGCCTCCACGACGGCGACGATCTCGCCAGCCGGCGGCGTCAATGTTCCGCCCGTTGCCGACGCTGGTGGCCCCTACGCTGGCGTCGAAGGCACGTCGATCCAGCTCGACGGATCGCAGTCGTTCGATCCGGACAACTCACCGTTAGGGATCTCCTTCGAGTGGGACTTTGGCGACGGGTCGGCGACCAGCAGTGCGACGTCACCAAGCCATACGTATCAGGACAATGGCACGTACTCGGTCATTTTGCGCGTCGCCGACTTCAATGACACGACCACCGCGACGGTGCAGGTGACGGTTGGCAACGTCGCGCCCACCGGGGTACTCGTTGCCCCAAGCAGCGTCGTTCAAGGTACTCCGTTCTCGATGAGCCTCGTGTCACTCGTGGATCCATCGCCGATTGACCTGGCGAGCCTCACGTTCGAATTCGACTGCGCCACGGGAGCCTTCGGCCCTGCGCAATCGTCACCAACCGTCAGCTGCACGAACGCGAACGTCGGCACCCTTCCGGTGCAGATACGCGTGACGGACAAGGACGGTGGTGCCAGTACCTATGCGCAGGCGTTCAGCGTGCGCAATGCGGCGCCAGTCGTGCGCATCCTTGGGGCGAGACGGGTGGTGTTGCCCGTTGGCGGTACGCTGGCCATCACGGGAGGATTCGCCGATGCCGGCACAAACGACGCGCCGTGGCAGGGTACTGTGACGTGGGGCGCGGGCCAGGGCAACACGCAGCTCGGAAGCGTACTGCCGCGTACGCCGCTCACAGCCAGCCACGTGTACAACCAGGCCGGGCGGTTCGAAGTCTGGCTAACGGTTGTGGATCGGCATGGTGGCGTGGGGCGGAACGCGATCGTCGTCGTGGTGCAGTAGCCCGATTGCCAACACGGCGGAGCACCGCGTCTGCGGATGCTCACGGAAGACGCATGGGCTGCGCGGGTACCGCGACTTGTCCGTGCGTCGCTCGTCTCCGTCGCATGACGGCGCCTGAGTCGTGCGCGCGTGCGCGCGGTGTCAATCGTGCGACTTCGCGATCATCCGCAGCATGCGCAAGTTGATCACAATGAACCGCCACGCCTGCCAGGGGAGGAAGGTCCTCATCGCCACCGTGCGAGGGGTAGGAGCAGGCACAAACCGCGTGTCCTCAGTTGGCACGGGTGTGAGTGGTACCGAGTCAGGGCTCATGTTCCTTCCAAAGTCGCAGGTGCGGTCATTCAGGGATGATCTGCCAGCCGAACTTTGCCTTGGCCTTGTAGATGAATGCGTAGTGCAACAGCCGCTTGATCCAGTGGGCGCCGAGGCCGATCTCCCCGAAGGTCATCTTCAAGTCGCGGCCGTATTGCGGGAAGCGCTCGTAGTCGGGCACGATCGGATACATGGTCATGGCGGCGGCGGTGCCTTTCAAGAGGGACGCACCGGCAGATGCAACGCAGGCAGCCCCCATGCGAGCCATGGACGCGCGGTGGGGCTTGGCCGTACTGCCACCCTTGATCATGTCGGCGATGGTCTTCGCGACGGTGCGACCCATGATGCCGGAGGGCATGCCGGTCCGCGGCGGTGAGGGCGTGATGACGGTTCCGTTGGGACTCTTGCGCGGCTGTGAGATCTGGTGGGGCGGGGCGAAGGCGATGCCAACCGCGAAGATGTTCGGATACTTCGGCGTCTGGTATGTCGACGGCCAGTCGGAGGCTTTCCACGCGTCGTGTGGCCGCGGTGTGTAATCGGCGTCAACGCGCATAAAACCGTTAGGCGCGAAGAGATCGGCGGTCGTGTCGGCGCCGGCTCGATCGAAGGACTTGAGGCCGACGCCGCCAAAGGGAGGCAGGAGCATGGCAAAGTCGAACGACAATTCGTGGTGCTCGCCATCCAGTGTCTCGAAGAACACCTTGCCCGGCTCCACGCGTTCCACATGCGCGCGCAGGATCCAGCGAATACCGCGCTCACGATACAACGACTCAGCCCACGTCTTGCTGTGCGTCACGAAGCCGCCAACACCCACGTGAAGACCCGCGACGCCAAAGTCGCCAAGCTCGTTTTCGTTAGAGAGGTAGATGAGGTCGGCCATCTCGCGCACACCGCGCGTCCGCAGTTCATGCTCGACATTGAACACGTACTCGAACGCGGCTCCTTCGCACGTACATGTCCCGTGGCTGGTTCCGATCACCAACGTTTGTCTGGAACCGGCGCGCATTCGCTCCACCACGCGTTCGAACGCCTGCGAGGCTTCCTTGGCGTGGTTGGCGGTGCACACGGACATCGAGTGTCCGTCTGGCCCAAGTCCAGGGACCGCGCCGAAGTTCAATTTCGGACCCGTAGCGTTCACCAGGAAGTCAAACGCGATTCGCTCCACCTCGCCCTTTCGTTCCGGGCTGGTATGTTCGACCACGACAAAGGGTGCGTCGCTCTGTCCATCGCCTTCGGGCCACACCTGCGTACCCTTGGCCTGCACGTAGGTAATGCCGAGCTTCTTGTAGACGGGTGCGAGTGGGAAGGTGACGTCTTCCACCGTCATGAGCCCCACACCGACCCAGATGTTGGAGGGAATCCAATTCCACAGGCTGTTGGGCGACACGACGATCACTTCATGTTCACGCCCCAGCTGCTTCCGGAGCCGCGTGGCGGCGGTGTGTCCGGAAATCCCGGCGCCGAGAATAACAGTACGGCTCATGACGGCTCCTGCATCCCTGGAAGGTTAGGCCCGACGCCTTGCTCTGGCACCGTAAGCCCGGCATTATACGCTGCTATATAGCCATATAGTTGTATAGTACTTCCGGTCCTGAATGTCAATCAGGGGGAGTCGCGAGCGCCCGAGGTTGGGACGTCGGTGGGGGGGGTCCGCCTTTGCTTAGGTGCCGTCTGGGAGCCCTCGTGCTTCACCGGCGGTTCTCGCAAGGCGAGCGGCGAACAAGTACTGGCGCGCGCTTTCCGATCCTCGGCTCGTCAGGGTGCTGTCTCCGGTCTTCGAGTTTCGGCGGAGATGAGGCAGCCGACGGCCGTGCAGAATGCCAACGGTGCGGGCGTCGTACCCGTGCTTCTTTACCAAACGGAGGAGCGCCTTCGCGCTCACGGTTCCGCCCACTTCATAGATCTCGGCGATTATCGCATTCGTGCCCGCCGCGGGCATCCGCGGCAGTTCCGCTGTTTCGACCGTAGACGCTGTGTAGTAGCGCCCCTTCTTCTCCCCGTGAGCTTCCAGCAAATGACGGCCCACGAGGATCTCGAGATGGTAGCGCACGGTGCGGTACGGAATCCCTAACTTCAGCCCGATGGCTGTTGTCGTTCCCCTTCCTGATTGCCTGATGAAGTCGAGGATCTGTTGTTGTACTGCCGAGAGCTGCAACATCGAGGTCTCCACCTGCAGCTTCGCCTCAAGCGACCGCTTCTGAACGCCTAATGCTCGAAGCAAGAAGATCAGCCAATCGCCGAACTTCGCCGGTGCCTTGCGCATCGCGAGCTGTGATGTTCGTAGCGCCGCGTAATAACTCGCCTTGTTCTCTTCGATAACGCGCTCGAGCGAGGCATACGGCACATACTCGTACCCCGTTCGTAACAGAAGCAGGGTCGTTACGGCGCGCGCCAATCGTCCATTGCCATCCTGGAACGGGTGAATGGCGAGAAAGTCTACGATGAACCGTGCCAGCACAAACAGAACGTGGACATGACCTAACGCGAAGGCCTCGTTCGTAACGGTGATGAGCTCCGTCATTCTGTGTGGCGTGTCGAACGGCGACGCAGTATGGAAGACAACTTCCTCCTTGCCGTCGGGATGCTTCGCGACTACATGGTTGTCGAGTTTCTTGTATTCGCCGCGATGACGCGCGTCCTTTCTCGAGTGTCGCAGGAGAATCCCGTGCAGCTGCTTGAGGTGATTCTCTGTGAGAGAGATTTCGGAATAGCTCTCAAAAACGAGCGTGAGCAGATCGCCGTAGCCCCGAACCTCTGCTTCATCGCGCTCGCGAAACGAGTCGACGTGTAGCCCTTCCAGTACTCGCGCGACTTCTTCATCGCTTAACTCGGCGCCTTCAATCCGCGTCGAACTCGCCGTCGACTCGATCGTTGAGACTTGCCGAAGCTGGGCAAGACGTTCGGCCCGAATCTCGGCAACTCTTCTCCAGTGGCCTTTGAAATCATCGAGCTCGCCGAGAAGGCGTGTGATCTCGCCCAATTGCGGTCGAGTGAGGTCGGGAAGGTAATCGTCAGCCGTAAGCGTCATTAACGTTGCCGATAATTGCTGAAATCCGCCCAATGCCGATAATGTTGCCGATAATTGCCGATAAGTCTAGGGTTTTGTACGGACTCGAACGGGGGGACGAGCACTCGGACGAACGCAGGAATCCACTCTCCTCGCGTGTGTCGTAGAAGTCACATGCAACCCATCATTGCCTCGCGATCCCAAGCTCGAACGGCGGCTGCCTCGAAGCTGCTGGGACTTCTGTTGGTTGCACTCGCAGTGCTGTTCGCTGCGGACTATGCTCGGTCACCCCAGACAGACCTTCGCCAGTTCGACGGACGAGAGGTCGGTCGACTAGATGCTGCGATGTGGCGCGCCTACTACGAGCGTCAACGGCTGAAGCTCTTCGCGCTACTCACCGAGTCCCACCGCACGCAGTTTCACGCGACCAGAACGCGCGCGATGGTGATGGCCTACCGAGCGGCCAAGGCGGCCTTCGCTTTCAAGGACGGACGGAATCGCGTCGACTACGCGCGGGCGCTTCCTGACCTGGAGCGGTACTTCGCAGGGGTCAACGCCATTGCCACCGCACGATTCGACGCACCGGCTGCCGCCCGCGACGAACTTGAGTGGTGGATCATTCGGCGTGAGCCTGCGTCGCACACCACGGCAGACTGGGAGCGCTTGATTGCCGGGGTAGCGTCCACGATGTATCACGTGCCGCCGGAACGTGTGTCACGCTACGCAACGTTGCGCGTGGCGGCGATGGTGTTCCGCGACCAGCGCGGCGAGGCGATCACGGATGCCGATTGGGCGAGAATCACGGCGTTGCTCGAGGAGGCGTGGTCATCGTTAGGTGATGCCGTTCGCAGCAGCTGAGTCGCAGCTATACCGTCGCCACCCGTTGAAGATCAGCGGCGGCAGGCGCCTGGGCCACGACCCTCAGGTGACGGTGCCCGCTGGAAGGGTCATGCGAAACACGGTGTGGCCGGGCCGAGATTCCACGAGCTCGAGCTCACCACCGTGCGCCGCCACGATATGTCGCGCGATGGCCAGTCCAAGACCGGCGCCCGTAGTGGATGAACCCTCGGCGCGTGACCGCGCCGAGTCGATTCGGAAGAACCGATCAAAGATGCGATCTCGGGCGTCGGCGGGAATGCCCGGACCGGCGTCGGTGACCCGTACGTCGTATCGACCGTTCGCATTGGCGAGGTGCACTTCCACCGTTGATCCACGAGGAGAATAGCGGATGGCATTGTCCAGCAGGTTCAACAGTGCACGGCCGAGCAGGTCGGCGTCGCCACGAAACGGGGCATCCACGACGTGCGTCAGCTTGACCTGTACGCCTTGTCGCTCGGCGACGTGCTGGACTCCTCGCGTCGCCGTGTGCACGACCTCATCGAGATAGATGTCGTCCGACCTCACCGCGAGGTGGCCGGCGTCCGCCCGGGCAAGGAGGAAGAGATCGTCCACGACGCGCGTGAGTCGCTGTGTGGCATCCAGCATGACGCGAATGGAGTCCCTGTACTCGCCCTCGTCGCGATGCTCGCGCGCGAGCGTCACCTCCGCCTCGGTGCGCACGATCGAGGTCGGGGTGCGCAGCTCGTGCGAGGCGTCGGCCATGAAGCGGCGCTGCTGGGCGAAGGCCGACTCCAGCCGATCCAGCAAGTCATTCACGACCAGCGCCAGCCCTCCCAGCTCGTCGTGTGGTGCGGCTACCGGCAGCCGTTCGTGCAAGTTGGCGGCACTGATCTCGGCGGCTCGGGCGGCCATCGCCGAGACCGGTGAGAGACTTCGCCGCGCCAGGAAGTATCCGCCCGCTGCCGCAATCGCCAGCAACAACGGTATGGCGATCAGGAAAGCGCCGCGGATCCTGGAAAGCGTGACACGAATGCCGTGGAGCGGGTACGCGGCCGTGAGGTACAACTCCTGGCCCGACAGTTCAATGGCTCGCGCGTGCACCCGATAACCACCGCCCATGCCATCGACCGTTCGGGCGAGTGGGAGGACTGGCGAGCCACGAAGCAAGCCACCGACCAGCTGCACATCGAGCGGTGGAACGTCTTGACGTTCGGGATCGGCCTCGAGGTGATCCCCCCGCGCCACAACCCGATTCGAGTCATTGAAGATGATGATCTGCAGGTCGCGAAAACGCACCTCGTCGACGGTGGTCTGCAGTGCACCACCCACACTCCCGGCCTGCCTCCGTTCGGCGACGAGTTCGCGTGCAAATGCCGACAGGGCATCTCGAATGAACTCATCCGTGCGACTGAGCAGCGTGCTGGCAAAGATCGCGTAGGACACGAACGCGAACGCAATGAGGGGCGCGCCGAGTACCAGGGTGAACCAGAGCGTCAAGCGGGCGCGGAGGGACGACGGCCACCTGATCACGCGTTAGGCCCTCGTGGGCACGCCCTTGGTCTCTGGAGCGGCGAGTATGTACCCGGCGCCACGAGACGTCGTGAACAGCGAGACACTCTCGCCTTCGTCCACCTTTCGACGCAGCCGGCTGGCATACACGTCGATGATGTTGGAGTAGTTGGCTGAATCGTCTCCCCACACGTGAGCCATCAACTCGGCTCGATCCACGACGCGGCCGGCGTTCCGGGCGAGGTAGTGCAGCAAGGAGAACTCCTTGGCGGTGAGCGGTATCTCGCGGTCACCGCGTCGGGCCGATCGTTTGAGCGTGTCGACCACCAGGTCACCGACCACGAGCTCCGCCGCGAGGACATCCCCGCGGCGGCGCGTGAGGGCGCGAAGCCGGGCCAACAGTTCACCGAACTCGAACGGCTTCGTGAGATAGTCATCGGCGCCAGCGTCGAGACCAGTGATCTTGTCGTCGACAGAGTCGAGGGCGGTGAGCATGAGGATCGGAACGCGACTGTTGCTGCGCCGGATGGTGCGACAGACCTCGAGGCCGTCCGCGCGTGGGAGGAGGATGTCCAGAATGATGGCATCGTACTCGTTGGCCGCGGCGAGCTGCATAGCCTTTTTTCCGTCTCCGACCTTGTCCACGGCGTATGAGGCCTCCCGCAACCCGCGCGCAACGGACTCCCGCAGCTGTCGATCGTCTTCAGCAAATAGCACGTGCATGGACGAGTATTCCTAACGAATGGTGGTCGACGAGTGGGTGTGGGGAACGGGCCTCGCGACGTTGGAAGATACGGCGAAATCGGCGATCCGCACGTATCGCAGGCATTGACGTTCGAGCTCGCCGTCACGCGACGCACGGGTACTCCCGGGACCTGGCGACGACCGTCAGATTCCCGACATGAATTCCCGCCGGCATGTTCCCCTGTTGAATTCGGATGGCTGGCGGTGACTCGGACGACGAGCCTCCATGGAGCGGCGCGGTGACGCTGGACCACCTGGCGACTCTTGCGCGCTTCATCTCACTGGCCGGGATCCTGTTGGTCATCGGGGAGGCCGTATGTTCCACCCTGCTTTCCCGGCGACTGGACCCTAACGACCCCGTGCGTGTTGCGGTCGGCGAGCGAATAGGGCGATTGCGACGATGGTCGCTTGCGGTGCTGGCGGTGGCCCTTGGCGGTCGGCTCGTGCTTCAGGCCAAGGGCTTTACCGATCCTGGTGAGAACGTACTCCCCATGGTGACCACGGTGCTGACGGCGATGACGTGGGGTCACGGGTGGATTGCCCAAGCCATAGCCCTGCTAGGGTGCGCGCTTCCGGTGAAGGGCGTTGTACGAACGGTCTTCGTGGTGGCGCTCGGTGCGACGCCTGCCTTCATGGGTCACGCGATCGCCTCCGAACGCGCAGCGACGTTGGCGGTGATAGCGGACGGGTTGCACGTATTGAGCTCCGGCGCGTGGTTAGGCACGCTCACCGTTCTTGTGGTCAGCGTCCTCCCGGTCACGAGTCCGAAGCAATCGTTGCAACTGATTCGCACATTCTCGCCCGTTGCGCTCACCGCCGCGGCCATCGTCGCCGTGACGGGGAGTGTGTCGGCGCTCCTGCACTTGTCGAGCTGGGGCGACCTCCTATCCGACGTCTACGGCCAGTTGCTCTTCTTCAAGGTCGTTGTTGTTGGCGTGGCGGGGTTGCTCGGCGGTTACAACTGGAAGCGTTCGACGCCACAGTTGGAGCGGGGCGATCCCTCGGCGTTGCGGCGTGTCTCGCGGTTGGAGGTGGCGGCTGCCGTGGCGGTACTTCTCGTCACCTCCGTGTTGATCGCCACGCCATTTCCCGGGGAGGGATGACTCGAACGGGCGGCAGCGCGTGGGCCTCAGGGAGTTGGTCGAGGGCGGGGCCACGGCCATGGCCACACGTCGACGCGCCCCTCGCCGGCAAGGCCGCGCACGGCCGCCTTTCGGACGTCGGGGTCCATGGATCGCAGCATCTCGCCAAAGGCCTCCTGCGATCCCTTGCCACCGCGCATGATCGCCCGGACCTGTGCGCGCCGTGCGTCCTTGTCGGTCTCGCGACGAAACGCTTCTCGAACGATCGCAATCGCCGTCGTGTCACCGATCTCGGAGAGTGCCCAGGCGGCCTTGGTTCGTACGTCGGACTCTTCGTCCGTCAGTGCCTTCAGCAGTCCGCGGGGCGCGCTCGACGGTTCAATCTGCCCGAGGGCCCAGGCTGCCGTGCCTCGGACGCGAGGACGGACATCGTTCCCCGCCGCGGTACCCAAGGCATCGCTGGCATCGTTCGCTTCCATGCTGCCTAACGCCCAGGCTGCCGTCTCGCGCACGCTGGCACTGGAGTCGCCAGCGAGTGCGCGAATGAGCGGCGCGGCCTGATCGCGCGATTCCAACTCGCCTAACGCCCAAGCGGCCATTTCCCTGACGGCGCCTTCACGGTCGGATTGGAGTGCACTGGCAAGTGCGGGGCTGGAACCCTTAACCTCCAGCTGGCCTAACGCCCAAGCCGCGTTCCTTCGCACGCCCTCCGCGGCATCCTGCCGAAGCGCTCGTTCCAACACCGCGGCGGAGGACGTCGAGTCCAGTCGACCCAATGCGACGGCCGCGGCTTCACGCACGATCACCAGTTCGTCGGCCAGCAGGTCGCGAATGGGCGCGACGGCTCGTCCATCGTCGGCACGGCCAAGCGCCCACACCGCGTTGGCGCGTACGCCGCCATCGTCGTCGCGGATGGCCCGCAACAAGACCGTGATGCCTACGTTGCCGCCGATCATCCCGAGCCCCAGCGCCGCGGTCTGGCGAACCGTCACCGAACTCTGCGCCGAACCGAGCAAGTCGCGGAGCTGCTCGGCGACGGCATCGCCGCCAAAGCTGCCTAACAATCGAATTGATAACTCGCGGACGCAGGCGTCCGTTGACGCAATCGAGTCGGTGAGAAATCGCACTTCAGAAGGCGTCAGCTCATCGCCCCGTGGAAAGCGGCGGACCCGTGCGCGCACGGCAACGCCCAGGGGCGGCGATGGCGCGTCTTCCCAGCGCCCGCCCCACCCGACGAGGCCGTCGGAGGCAAGGCCACACAACACGGGAGACGCACCATGCGCCTGTCCGATCAGCCCACGGACGTCCATCGGAAGTGACGTGGCGAATACCGGTTGCTCCACGGCAGCGTGAGTCGCGGGCGCAGTCCGCACGTCGGCATCGCAGGCAAAGCGACCATCCGTGGACGCGATGAACACGGCGCTCAACAGGCACAACGAAAGGCGAGTCATCGATCCTCCACCATGAACCAGACGAGGTTCGTCGGTTGAAATTTCAGCAGCAGGGGGTGATGCCCGGCTGCCTGACGAGGACTCCCGTCAGGCAGCGGCATACAGGGTTTGAGCTGGGACTACGGGTTCGGACGGGGACGCGGCCACGGCCAGGGCCACGGTCCACTCGCACCGCCGCCGGCCAGCGCGCGCACGGCCATGCTGCGGATGTCCGGGTCACTCGAGGCCAGCAGCTTCGAGAGAACGTCCGCGGATTTTTCGCCAGTGGAGCCCAGGGCGCGGATGAACGCACGCCGGACGTCCGAGTCCTTCTCTCGATCGATGGCCGCTTCGAGTGATGGCACTGCGGACGGGTCTCCGACCTGGAACACGACCCAGGCTGCGAGGCGGCGAACGCGAGGCGACGCGTCGTTTAGTCCGGCGAGAACGCCGGTGGGAAGCTTCTCGGGTTCGATGCTGCCGATCGCCCACATCGCCATCTCCCGAACGTCCTCATCCTTGGAACCGAGTGCGGCGGTGAGCACGTCGAGTGACGACTCGTTGCCAGCCTGACCGAGGGCCCAGATGGCCGTCGCGCGCACGTTGTCGTTCGCATCTGACTTGGCGGCGTTCACCAAGGCATCGGCCGCGACCGTATTGCGGTCCGCATCGCCTAACGCCCAAGCCGCCATCTCACGCACTTCGGCGTGGGTATCGCGTCGCAAGACGTCGGCAAGCGCGGAGGCCACGGCGCTCTCCTCGGCGTAGTCACGAAGTCCCCAGGCGGCGATGCGGCGCACGGTGGCGCTCGTATCGGTCTTGAGGACGTTGAGGAGCAACTTGGAGCGTTCGTCCGAATGTTGTGGTGACTGCCCGTTCAAGCCGCCGGCGAACAATTGTCGCACAGTTTCCGCGGCGACTTTCGAGCCGGACCGCGCGGCATTTTCGACGATGCGCGAGATGGAGCTGTCGAAGTCACGATCGGCGCGGGATCGGTTGCGAGCTTGGGAATCCTGGGACGTCTCGGAGGTCACGGTGTGGCGTGCGACTGATGTCGTCGTGTCCGTGTGACGAATGATGGCCGCACGTTCTCGGGTGAAGTCGCTGGTATCGGCGGGTCGGGCGAGGGAGGCTTGTGGTGGTGCCGTGGGCGCGGGTGGGGCGGCGGGTGCGGCAGCTCCAACGCAGAGGGCGAGGAGTGCCAGCGATGCGACGGAGAAGGCCGTCTGTCGGCGCGACGGCGCGGTGCGGCGAATATCGGGATCGAGAATGGCGAGCATACGTCCCTCGAACTCCTTACGATGAGCCATGGCGAGGGCCACGGCCGGGGTGAATTGACGGCGGACGGTCGTTACGATGTCCAGCAGGTGCTCCGCGTAGTCGCTGGGGCGCGCGCCACAGCGGATCGCGATGTCGTCACACGCGCGCTCGCTTTCGATGCGCAGCTGACGGGCCCCGGTCCAGACCAGGGGATGGAACCAGTACAAGGCGCAGGCAAAGCGCCCGAGTGTGTGCCCAACGAGGTCGCGGCGCTTGATGTGGGCTAGTTCGTGCAGCAACACGGCAATGCGCCGGTCGGCGTGCCAGGTATGGGCCGCCTGTGGCAGCACAATGACCGGTCGGGTGAGTCCGCAGGCAAATGGCATGCTGATGTCACGGCTCGCGACCAGGCGTGGCGCGTGTTCCAACCCAATCCGGTCGGCCACCTCGTAGAGCGAGTCTTGCCATTCGGGGGCCGTCATGACATCGGCACGGCGGACGATGCGCGACACAGACCAGGCGCCGTGCAGCAACCAAAGGAGGCAGGCAACGACACCGGCCAGCCACAGCCACAAGACCACGGTGACTGGGGAGATGCTCGCTGTCCGTGAGCCATCGGTCTCCGCGGGAACGTTCGCCGTCTGTTCAGCTGATGCAACTGACGGGCCAGTCATCGAGGCCGAAGGAGGCGGCTCGACTGGGTCTGCGGCCTGTTCGCTGGCCACGGCTGGCCGCGCCACGGATGCCGCGAAGGAGGCGGGGAGCACCGCCAGTCGCAACGGCAGGCGCGTAATGAGCGATGGCAAGAGGATCAGCGAGGCGAGCGTCACCATCCACACCAAATGACGCAGTCCAGCCGATGACCGACGCAACGCGATGGTCCCGAGCATGGCGATCAACAGCAGCACGGTGGCCTTCACGAGCATGACTAGTGTTTCTGTGCTCGGTGGTCCAAAGGACTGGGTGAGGGTCGAGAACATGGCGGCTACCTCCCTCCAGACCGTGCCCGTCCGATGCGCTCGCGCAACTTGGCCACGGCGTCATCGGAGAGATCGGTATCTGAGAGCCTGAGGAGCGCTGTCATGGCCTGCTCGGTGGACCCGGCGAAGTACGTACGTACGACGTGCTCGAGGGCGTCATCGCGCGCCCGCTCGGTCGGCTGCGCCGGCGAATAGACATAGCGCGGCCCGTCTTCCCGAAAGGCGACGAGTTGCTTGTCGGCGAGGATGCGAAGGATCGAACGGACGGCCGAGTACGTCGGCGGATCGGGGAGATCGCTCATGATCTCCGACACCGTGGCGTCCCCACGCCGGTGCAGGATGTTCATGACCTGGCTTTCGCGGCGGGTCAGATCGTCGTTCGGTCGGGCGGCGGCCATGGGTGAGAATCCGGTTGGGGTGCTGCTGAAATTTCAACAGTGTTGATTTTTCAGCAAAGCTCAGGAAAAGTCAAGGGGTGGGGGAGTCGAGCTCACCCGCGGTCCCGCCGGTCCGAAGGCCCCGGAAGGGACGGCGCGGCGTGGTTCGGAGACTGCGAACGTCTTCGGCCGGGAGGGAATCCAGCGGTCGCACGAAGAAAGGGGCGTCGCACGCGAATCGTGGGACGCCCCTTTGACCGGGATTCGGTTCCTCGCCTACAACTCACGACTGCACGTGGCGGCCGGCGAGGTAGGGGAAGGCTTTCAGGAACTGCTTATCGTTCGCCGGGACGTTGTCTGTGCACAGCGGGAGCTGGAAGGGTGCACAGAGTGGGTTGCCGGGATCAAGCAAGGAACTGAAGATCGCGCTCAGTCCGACGTCGGTGACATCGTCGGTCAGCGTCCGGCCGCCCCACCCACTGGCGAGTGCCCAGGAGAGCCATCCGGCGGTACTTGGGCTCTTGGACGGATCCACGACGAGCATATCGGGATAGAGGACGCTGCCTAACAAAGTGGCCAGGGACTGTGGCCGACCGAAGGAGGTGACGAACTGCTCGGTCTGCGGGCGGTAGGTGGCCGTGTTGTAGGGCTGCGTCTGGTTGTAGCCGTCGTGATTGGCTTTCACGATGGTGACTTCGCTGATCAACGGGTTGCCGAGGAACTCGATCTGGTCGTAGACGGCGGTTCCATCGGTGACGGCGCTGGCGTTGTCTGGCGCGAGGGCGCCTGGTTGATCCTGGTTGTCGCTGCAGGCCGTGGCCGCGAGGGCAATGGTCATGGCGGCAAACCGTCGGAGTTGGGTCTTCCACTGCATGGCTTGGATACTCCTATCGATCAGGGTTGAGGTAGGCGTTAGGTGCCCGGTCCGCGGCGCGGGCGGGACGTAGTGCCCCAGATACCGAACTTGGACGGGTTGTTGGGGTCGGCGACCAGCATACTCACCGGCAGCTCCACTACGATGGCCATGTCGTTGTAGCCGCGGACATAGTCCTGGGCTTGTCCGGCGGGACGGAACGAGCTGGCCGTGGCCGTATCGGGAAGTTCGGACAGGGGGCCAGAGACGGGCCGGCGATCGGGGATGATGCGGAAGAAGTACTCGAGGTCGATGAAGAACGGATCGTCGCGCGGGCCCGCAAACAGCTGGATGCCGGAGGGCGAGCCTAACACGGTGTTCACGGGACCAGCGAGTGTCGGTTCGCCCTGTATCAACGTGTTGGACGGTCCGACTTCGTTGGGCTTCACCGGACCGCGCATGGCGACTTGTTGGCCACCCGCCGGTCCGCTGAACGTGAACTGGAAGACCAGGTCCTCCATGGTATCGCCGTTGTTGTCGATCTTGAGCTGGTAGAGTTCCTTCGACTTGTTGCCGAACGTGAAGCTCGGTGTTTGAGCTGGTGTGATCGGCGACGACGTGCTCAATACGAGGGCAATGCGTCCCGGCGTCGCCGCGGGGAACGCGTACACGTCGTTCACATCGTACCGTGAATTGAGTTCCACGGTGGGGGTGTCCTGGTGATCCGAGGCCTTCAAGAGCCCGGCGGTCGTGAGGCCCGCGAGGACGGTCGCGACGGCCAACACGGGCGCGATTCGGCTGCGCCGCTGCATCCACTGCTTCATAACGTCTCCAACGTGTGAGGGGAGAATGCGACGACAGGCGGCGGCGTGTGGCACGCGACACTGCGCGTGGCCGAGGTGTCTCCTCGAGCAACCGATGTCGTTCGTGTGAATGGGTGCAGATCGCGATCTACGTTCGGCTACGCGTCGACCTGCGAATCGGATTGGTCGCGTCGGCGACGCGCCGAAGTCAGCGGCGGATGCGCTCGCTCACCGCGCGCACGATGGCCTGCGCGACGGAATCCTGGAGGGCAAAGAGGGACGAAGCGCTCCCTTCGTGGGTACCTACCCACACCGTGGAGTCCGACTCCACCGACGTCAAGCGCGTCAGCACGCGCATACGATCACGCTCGCGCTGCACGGTGGCGTCGAGCCGCATCGCCGCTCGACGCCCGGCCACCGAGTCGGTCCCCGGAGTACTTCCTTCCACGGCTGCCACGCGGAGTCCGGGAAGTCGAGCCAGGGCGTTGGTGACTTGCGAGGTGAGACCGAGTGCGGCGGCGCCCGCCGCCGAGTCACCGCCAATGGCCACGAACGACGAAACCTCAATCGAAGGGCCTAACGCGGCGATTTGCGCTGGACGCGGTGCCGGCACGCCGGCATCGTTGCGCGCGGGCCAGAACGGCGCCCCCGCGGCGGCCAGGGCGAGTGCCCCGGCCGCCGACCAGCCGATGACCCGGCGCGGGGTCCACGTGCTGCGCGCTGGCACCACAAAATCGCCACTCGTCACGTCCGGCGAATCGAACATGCGCAGCAGCTCGGTCGCCGACTTGGGGCGCTGGGCGGGCTCCTTCTCCAGGCATCGCATGATGATGACCGCGAGTGGCGGCGGGACGTCCGATCGACGGGCGCGGATGGGAGGCGCCGGTTGCGAGAGCTGGGCGGCGAGCAGCTGGTGCGGCGATGCGCCGTAGAAGGGCGGCGTTCCCACCAACATCTCATACGCCAGGATGCCCAGCGCATACAGGTCGGCGCGATGATCAACGTTAGGGTCGGCCGCCACCTGTTCCGGTGCCATGTACGCCGGCGTGCCCAGCGTCATTCCCACGCCGGTCAGCGCCGTGGCGTTGCCCGCGGACTTCACGAGATCCGGGCGTTCCTGTGGCAGCCGGCCATGTCGCGACACCGCGATGGCTTTGGCGACACCGAAGTCGGTGACAACCGCGGCACCGCTCGTCAGCATCACGTTGTCTGGTTTGATGTCCCGATGCACGACACCGCGCCCGTGCGCGAACGCCAACGCCGCCAGCACGTCCTTGCAGACGGCGATGGTTTCGCGCACGGAGAGTGGGCCGCGCACGAGGCGCGTGCGAAGCGACTCCCCTTCGATGAACGGCATCACGAAATACGGCAGGCCATCCACCTCACCGGAGGTGAGCACCGGCACGATGTGCGGATGCTGCAGACCCGCGGCTACCATGATCTCGCGCCGGAAGCGCTCCACGGACAACGTCGCCGTCAGCGTCGACGAAAGGACCTTGAACACCACCCGCCGTTGCAGCTGCTTGTCAAAGGCGACGAAGACGTCCGACATCCCGCCGCCGCCGAGCTCGCGCTCGATGACGCACCAATCGGCAACATGGGCATTCAGGCGGGCGATCAGGTCGGCCATGACACGTGTGGGAAGGTGATCATCTGACACCCGGAAGGACCAAAAACGTTACCGGTCCGTACGTCAAACGCACGTCACAGGTGCCGAGACGACGGGGGCATGCGGTCGCCACGGGTAACGAGTCCCTCCGAACGCCACCGGTCACCGGCGCCGACCGCCTGTCACGGCGTCGGGATCTTGAACGGGTCCTTGGGCGGGCGCCTTAAGGTATCTGGCGGCGCCGGCTTGGCGATCTCCTTGCTGATGGCGAGATGGGCATTGCCCCTGGCTACCGCGTAAACGCGCAAATCGGCGGTGGTCGCGTGCGCGCGGAGGCCACGAGCGTCGGTGATCTTCGCGCGCAGGATGACGCCGTCCGCCAGACGCCGGTTCATGCCCCGTTCGGCGAGGGGAACGAGGGCGCCAACGGCGGAGGAGTCCGGGAGACGCGCTCGCAAGCGCAGGAAGTCGCGGAGCTCATCCCCCTTGAGCCACTGCAGGCCCTGCACCAGCAGGTTGGAGCTGCCGACATCATAGTCGAGGTCTGGGACTACCACCTGGCGCGACAGGGTATCAATCGTCGGCGTGCCGGTAAAATAGACTCGGCCCCGCGTGTCCCCTCGCACGTCGACGCCGAGCGCCACCTGACCTCCGCCGATGCCCGTCAGTTGGACATTGTCGATACGAATGGTGCGCCCCGCCTGGCTGATCTCGCGCCCCCGAAGGGCCTTGCGGAGCAGCGCCGAGGCCACCGAATAGCTGAACGCTCCCTCCATCTGCACATTCAAGCCAACGTTCGGCATCTCGCCAAACGCCAACTGCGGGAGGGCGGTGATCAGGGTAAAGTCATTCGGGCGCGGCCCGGTGATCACCCGGGGCTGCACAAGCAACCCCACGTTGGCGATCACGGTGCGTTCGTTGCTCGTGACCTTGCCGAGTTGCGCGCCACGTGGATTAAGTGTGAGGTAGATGCTGTCCGTGAGGCGAATCGGCTGTTGCATCTTTTGCCACCACGAGACAAAGCGGGATCGTGTGTCGATGCGTGCAATATTGGCATCCAGCGCCGCGAGTTGTTTCTGGAGCGCCGAGCGCGTGGCCGCCACGACACGCTCCGTGACATCCACGCGAAAGATTGTCACCTTGCAACGGTCCCGCTCCTCGTCGCTGAACGGTTCGAGCCGCGCGATGGCGGTGCGCGTGCGAAGCTGCCAGTCCGCCGTCAGCTTCACTTGTGAGGCAAGCGTGGCGCGCACCCGCGGGCGCGGAACACCTCCCGTGCCACACGCGGCGCTGATCTCAGGCCCGATCGGCGGCTTGTACCAGCCGCGCCCCTCGTACTCGATGGTGGTGGAGATGCGGACGTTCTGCCCGTCTATGGCGACCTGAAAAGGCGAGCGGTCGGCCACGAAGGCGAAGTGCAGTCGCTTGTTGGAAGGCGACTCCAGACGCTGGGTGAGGTCGCCAAAGCGTTTGGGCACCGCGCCCTCCATCGTGGTGATGGCGGGGGAGAGGTCATAGAGAATGGGGGCTTCAACGAACGACGGAGCCGGCGGGCCGATCGAATCGGGTACGTCCTCCACGACGATCGGTGGCGGCGCCTCAAACTCGATCGGCTGCCGCATGAGACGAGACGCGTAATACGCGCCTGCCCCAATGCCAGCAACGATGATCACTGCCGCGACAACCGTTCGAGTTCGCATTCAGAGACCATGCCCGCAAAGCAGTTCACAGAAGAGCCCCGGTTCCAAGATGGCGCGCGGTACTACGTTTTCGCAGTAGCAGCGGTCTGGCGCGACCCGCCTCGCCGAGACTGACGCAGGCACCTACATTCGGCGCGTGAACCAGAGGCGTCAGGGATCCCGAATTGAGCTGGGCCGGGCGTGCTACCAGAGGGGTAGACTCGAGGCGGTCCTGAGGGCTGCCGCGCTCGCTTCGCTGCTAGTGGCGATGACGGGATTGCCGGCCTGGGGACAACGGGGAGACTCCGCACGCTGTCCGCGCGGCCTGTCGCCGTTCTCCACGCCGTTTTGTTCCGAGCTGGTGGCGGTACCGACGTTGCCGCAAGTGACCGGGATGATGGAGCTGCAACCCCTCCGTTCGCCGTTCGGGGTCTCGGTGTCGTCGGACGGACGACTGCGGCATCGGATCATCCTCGACATATCCGGACTGCCGCGCCCGGATTCGCTGGGTGCGTACACGCGATATGTCGCGTGGGCCTACACCATCACGATGGACCGGGAAATCCGGTTGGGTGAGGTGCGTAACGGGCACACGGATGTCGGCGAGATTCCGTACGAGCCATTTCGCGTGCTGGTGACGGCCGAGGCGTCAGCGATGCCAGCGCATCGTGGGGCGGGGAAACTGGTGCTGCGGGCCACGTCACCGAGCGCGTTGTTGCTGGCGCATCGTGACGCCGTGTTGGCGATGACCGGACGCATGACGGTTGGCGGCGAGCCGATTGCAGCTGGCGACCACATGGGGCACGATATGCCGGGCATGTGGTCCATGCCGCCCGACGACCCGCGGTTGGCGCCGATGGCCATGCCGCACATGACGCCGGGGACTCCGCCGATGCTCCCCGACACCACGGGCCGGCCCGTCACTCCGGCGCGGCCGCGCGAGTTGGTCACGTTGCACGACGGCGACACCCTGACGCTGCGTGCGGGACTCGTGCGCCGGACCATTGGCAGTCGCACGTTCGTCATGTACGGCTACAACGGGCAGTACCCGGGGCCGCTGATCCGTGTGCGTCAGGCCACGGAGGTGACCATCCTGTTCCACAATGACCTTGACCTTCCCTCGACGGTGCACTGGCACGGGTTGCGCCTGGAAAACCGCTTCGACGGTGTCCCTGACCTGACGCAGGAGGCGGTCGCACCTGGCGACTCGTTCGTGTATCGGCTGCGGTTTCCTGACGCCGGCATCTACTGGTACCATCCGCACGTGCGTGAAGACGTCCAGCAGGAGTTGGGGCTCTACGGGAACATCCTCGTCGCCCGTCGCGCGCAGGCGCGAGTGCCGGTGCACCGTGAGGAGGTGGTGGCGCTGGATGATTTCCTGGCGGGAGGCGCCGGGCCGGTCCCATTCGGCCGCGACGTGCCGACCTACGCGCTGATGGGGCGGTTCGGGAACATCTACCTGCTGAACGGAGAACCGAACTATACGTTAGGCGTGAAGCGGGGTGAGGTGGTCCGTTTCTATTTCACCAATGTCGCGAATGCGCGGACGTTCAACCTCAGGATCCCCGGCGCACGACTCAAACTGGTCGCGTCGGACCTGGGAGATTTCGAACGCGAGGAGTGGGTGGAGAGCGTGGTCATTGCACCGGCCGAACGGTACGTCGTGGAAGCGCGCTTCGATTCGCCCGGAACTCTGCCCATCCTGAACAGCGTGCAGTGGCTGGACCACATGATGGGCACCTTCACTGCGGTCGATGATACGCTGGGCCGCGTGGTGGTGAGCGACACAGCCGCCGCTCCGGACTATCGTCGGTCATTCGAGCGGCTCCGCACGAACCCACACGCGGCCAGGGAGCTCGCGCCGCTGCGGCGGCGTATTCCGGACACCCCCGATCACCAGCTGACGTTAGGCGTACGGGTGCGCAACGTCTCGCCGTTGGTGATGGCGATGATGACGGGAATGCCAGTATTGGTGGACTGGAACGACGGAATGCCGATGATGAACTGGCCGATCACGGGCGACGAAGTCACCTGGTTCCTTCGGGATGAGACGGGCAAGGAGAACATGGACATCCGGTGGCACTTCCGCCGCGGCGACCTGGTGAAGATCCGGCTAACGAATGACCCCGCGACGCTGCACGCCATGGCCCATCCCATTCACTTCCATGGTCAGCGGCTCGCGGTGGTGAGTCGCAATGGCGTACCGAACGACAATCTGGTGTGGAAAGACACGGCGCTGCTGCCGGCCGGGGAGACGATGGACATCCTGCTGGAGGTGACGAACCCCGGCCAATGGATGGCGCACTGTCATGTGGCGGAGCATCTTGGGACCGGCATGATGCTCGTGTTCGACGTGAGTTCCTAGCGCGGTTATCTCACCTTCTCTCGGTGGCCCTTCTCATGATTGCGATTCGCGTGCGTGCCACGCTCCTGCTGCTCGCGGTGGTGTCGCGAGGGAGCGCGGCGCAAGAACGCCAGCTGTCGGCCAGTGTCCGCAACTACGCCTCCGTGACGGCACCGACGGTCGCGCTGACGCACGTCCGGGTCATCGATGGGACGGGCGCACCGGCACGCGACGACCAGACGATCGTGATCTCGGGGGACAAGATCACCGCTGTGGGTGCGGCCGCCGACGTGGCGATTCCGGCGGGCGCCCAAGTGTTGGACCTGTCGGGCCACACGGCCATTCCCGGGTTGGTGGGTTTGCACGATCACATGTACTACTCATCGGCAGCTGGCGGATCAATGAAGATGATGATCCAGAGCTACCCCCGGCTGTTCCTCGGTGCCGGCGTGACGACCATTCGCACGGCGGGGAGCACCGATTCGTACCAGGAGTTGAACCTGAAGACGCGCATCGACAACGGTGACGCCGTGGGCCCGACGCTGTTCGTCACCGGTCCGTACCTGCAGGGTGCCGGCGGCGGACTTGGGCCGATGCACCCGCTGAGTGGCCCGGACGATGCCCGCCGAACCGTACGGTACTGGGCCGAGGAGGGTGTGAGCTGGTTCAAGGCATACACGCAGATCTCGCGGGCCGACCTGGGCGCGGCGATCGATGAAGCGCACAAGCATGGTGTGAAGGTGACGGCACACCTTTGCTCGGTGGGGTATCGTGAAGCCGTGGCGTTAGGCATCGACAACCTCGAGCACGGGATGTTCGCCAACTCGGAGTTCTACAAGAACAAGCAGCCCGACGTCTGCCCGACGGTCGGCGACAGCGCCGTCTTCGCGGATGCCAACCTCGACAACCCGGACGTGCAACGCACGATCCAGGAGATGATCAAGCACAAGGTCTCGCTGACCTCCACCTTGGCGGTGTACGAGACCTCCACGCCGACGCGCGTCACCCGCGATGCGCGCGTGATCGATGCGCTCTTCCCCGATGCGGCGACGGCGGTGGACCGCTGGTACTCGACCGCCGGCACCGCGAAAGACGCGAACTCACGCGCCGTGTTACAAAAGACGATGGCGTTTGAACGTGCCTTTTTCAAAGCGGGCGGACTCCTCGGGGCCGGTTCAGATCCCTGCTGTCTGCACGTCATCGCCGGGTACGGCGACCAGCGCAACTATGAAATCCTGATCGAGGCGGGGTTTTCGCCAGAAGAGGCGGTGCAGGTCATGACGCTGAACGGCGCCCGCGTGCTGGGAATAGCCGATCGTGTCGGTAGCCTCAAACCCAACATGCAGGCCGACATCGTCATCCTGCAGGGAAATCTCCTGGAAGCGCCAGTCAATATCCGCCGCACGGTCACGGTCTTTCGCAAAGGTATCGGGTTCGACTCAGCGAAGTTGATCGCCAGCATCAAGGGGCAGGTCGGGCTCAAGTAGTGCACGGGCCGGCCGCCGGGTTCGTTACAATGCGCGGCTATTGTTCGAGGTGACGTCCGGGCCCGGTGGCTCGGACGGTTTGCTCTCACTCCCCGCGGTATGCAACTCCTGCTCATCCGACACGCGATCGCCGAAGCGCGCGAGGACTTCGCGATTACCGGCAAGAACGACGCTGAGCGTCCTCTGACGGAGTACGGTCGACGCCGCATGGCGAAGAATGCGCGAGGCATGCGTCGCGTGTCGCCAAAGATCGACGTGATGGTCAGCAGCCCCTACGTGCGCGCGCGCGAGACCGCCCGTATCGTGGCGACCGCGTTAGGTGTGCGGAATGTCCTGACGGTCGATGCCCTGACGCCGGATCAACACCCGAAGGAGTTCTTCGCGTGGTTGGGCACGCAGGCGACCGATGCCGTGATCGCCGCGGTCGGTCACGAGCCGCACCTGTCGCGCCTGCTGATGTGGGGTCTGGCGCAGAAGGCCGAGGCGAGTGCGGAGTTCAAGAAGGGTGGTGCCGCTCTCGTGGACTTTGGCTCCGGGTGCAAGGCGGGGACAGGCATCCTCCGGTGGTTGGTGACGCCCGCTCAGCTGCGGTCGATCGCGGACTAGTCAATGTCGAACTTGTCGGAGCTGGCGACGACCGAGGTGTCTTCTCACGGGGTACGCCGCGTGGCCCTGTCGCTCATGGCCGACGTGCGAAGCGAGCGAGCACGCCTCCGGGCGCCGGGTGACCCTGACGCCTTGCACGACTTTCGTGTGGCCGTACGCCGCCTACGCAGCTGGATGCGCATGATGGACGAGGATCTGCGGGATTCCAGCCCGCGCGGTGTGCGAAAGGCGCTCCAGGAATACGGTGAGCGGTCGAACGCGGGGCGCGACGCCGAGGTGCTGCGCGAGTGGTTGATGCTCACGGTCAAGGAACTCGCGCCACGCCACCGGCCCGCGGCGCGGTGGCTCATGCGACTGCAAGACAGTCGGCACCGAACGGCGGATCACGAACTGCATGAGGTGCTGGACAAATCCTTCGACGCGGTCATGCAGAGGCTCGAGCGCCGGCTTCGTCGATTCCGGACGGTGGTGCACTTGGATGCACACCGTGCCGACCCCACGTTGGCGCAGCGTGTGGCCGACCGGGCGCGTGTGCAAGGCGCGGTGCTGCGCGAGGCGCTAGCGCAGGTGCAGGACGTGGAAGACGACGCGGCGATTCACGAGGCGCGGATAGCCGGCAAGCGACTGCGATACTTGCTGGAGCCGCTGGCGGCGAGCCATCCCGGCCTGCAACCCGTGATCGACCGATTGAAGGGGCTGCAGGACGCGTTAGGAGCCGTACACGATGCACATGTGTGGGGTGCGGCGCTGCATCATACGTTGCAGCAGGCGGCAGACGAAGAGGGCCGTTCGTTGCAGCGTGTCGCCACAGGCGCTGCCGCGCAGCACGGTCGCTCGGCCTTGCCGTCGCGGGCCGGCCTCATGGCGCTGGCTGGGAAGATGCACGATCACGCGGCGCAACAGTTCGACGTGTACCGCGCACAATGGGTGGAGTCGGGCAGCGCGCCGTTTCACGAGGATCTCGAGAGAGCCGCGACGGCATTGAGTGAAGAAGCGGCTCCGGCGCCGTTGGAGATTGAACGGAAATACCTGCTCAAGGGCGTGCCGCGACGCATGCCGCGCGGACGCATGTCCGAGTTGCATCAAGGCTACTTACCAGGAGATCGCATCGTCGAACGCCTGCGAAAGACGACGCGTGGCCGCAAGAGCACATACGCGCGGACGATCAAGTTCGGGGCGGGAATCGTTCGTACCGAAGTTGAGGAGGCGGTAACACGCGAGTTCTTCGAGCAGGTCTGGCCACTGACGGAGGGCAAGCGTGTCCTGAAGCAACGGCATGCGATCCGGCATGGTGCGCACACATGGGAGATCGACGTCTTTCGCGACCGGACGTTGGTGCTGGCAGAGGTTGAGCTGTCGGAGGCGGACGAGCAACCAGCCTTTCCGCCGTGGTTGGCGCGGTACGTGGTTCGCGACGTCACTGACGATCCCGAGTACCTCAACCTCAGGCTTGCGCGGTAGTCCACCACGCGCGGCAGGCCTCGTTGTTAGCTTTCCTGCCGGGCGCGTCACATGGTGCGCCCTTTTCCGTTTCGCACCTCACATCCGTGAAGATCTTCGTCGTCACCAACGACTTTTCGCCACGTATAGGCGGCATCAACTACTACGTCGACCAGATGTTTCGGCACGTAGCGACCGGCGGTGAGGTGACGATTTTTTCATCCAAGTACAAGGGGTGGGAGGCATTCGATCGGACCTACCCGCACGAAGTCGTTCGGATCGACACGGAGATGATGCTGCCCCTGCCGTGGGTCCGACGCCGGCTTCATGAGGAACTGAGGGGGCGGCGGCCGGACGTGGTGCTGTTTGGGGCCACGTGGCCGCTCGGTCACATGGGACCGGCCATCCGCAGGAAGCTCGACATCCCATTCGGGGGGTTCACTCACGGGTTGGAGCTGACAGGGGCCCTCGTGCCCGGCATGTTGCACCACATCGGACGATCGGCGTCGTTGCTGACGGCCGTCTCCGAGTGGGCGCGGCGCAAGCTCGAACCGGCGTTTGGGTGGAATGGCCGCATGGCGTTGCTCCCATCGGGGATCGACACGCAGAGCTTCCATCCCAATGTGAGCGATGCGATCGTGCGGGAGCGACACGGACTTGGTGACGCCCCGGTGATCTGCTGTGTGTCGCGCATGGTGGCACGCAAGGGCCAGGACATGCTGATCCGCGCGCTGCCCGCCATCCACCGAGAATTTCCCGCCACACGGCTCCTGCTGGTGGGGCATGGCCCGTACGAGCCGACGCTGCGGCGGCTTGCGGCGTCGTCGCCAGGGAGCGATCGCGTGATCTTTGCCGGCGCGGTGTCGTACGAGGAACTGCCCGCGTACTTTCGCGCGGGCGACGTCTTCGCAATGCCATGCCGGTCTCGCCTTGGTGGCCTGGACATCGAGGCGTTAGGCGCCGTGTTCCTTCAGGGGGCCGCGGTTGGCCGTCCGGTGATCGCGGGCGACTCCGGTGGCGCGCCAGAGGCAGTCAAGCCAAACGAAACCGGTCTTGTGGTAGATCCCGAGTCGCCCCAACGCATCGCGGCCGCCATCCTGCAGCTGCTCCGCGACCCCGCACAGGCACGTGCGTTAGGCGAGGCCGGTGCGCGTTGGGTTCACACGGAATGGACGTGGGCCGCCATGGCCCAGCGGCTCGACGCCCTGCTGTCGGCCGCTGTTTCGTAGCCCCACGCGCGACGACTCCTAGACCTCGGCGAGCGCGATCGCGTGCTCGGCGGTACCGCCAGACAACTCCAGGTACATCTCCTCCAGCCGATCGACAATGCCATCCCACGCAAAGTCGCGTGCACGGTCAAAGGCCCGAGCGCCGAGCGCGGCCGCGAATGCAGGGCGTTCGAGCAGCGTCCGCACGCCCTCGGCGAGCGCCGCGGGGTCGGCAGGTGCAACGAGCAGCGCTTCGACGCCATCGCGCGCCACCTCGCGATATCCCGGAATGTCGCTCGCGACAATGGGAAGCCCGGCCGCCATTGCTTCCACCAACACGATGCCAAAACTCTCCTGACCGGTCGCGGGGCTGATGAAGCAGTCCGCCGCCTGATGGTAGGTGGGCAAGGCCTCGTCCGTGACTCGACCCTGCATGTGAACGCGATCTCGCAGGTCGATGGGCAGCTCATCGAGCGCGGCGCGATCAGCCCCCTCTCCTACCACAATCAGCCTGAGGTCGGGATACTCCAGGGCCAAGGTCTTGAAGGCGCGAACGGCGATGGGGAAGCCTTTTCGGGGCTCCAATCTCCCGACGAACAGGAGCTTCCGACCCGGCGGAAGATTGGCTGGCTTCGCCGAAGCAAAGACATCGACGTCGGCGCCGTTTGGGACAATGGAGATGGGATCGTAGCCCATGCGCGAACAGACGGAATGCCGAGCGGCCGCCGAGACGGCAATACGGCGATCGACGCGCCTCCAAACCGGGCGTAGCACTGGAGCGAAAAAGGAGTAAATGCGGCCCTGAAGGTGGTCACGCGTGAAGTACGAGTGAAACGTCGCAACTACTGGTGCACGCGAGTACAGCGTGGCGAACATCGACGTTCCGGGCATCTGCGGTTCGTGCACATGCACGATGTCGGGCTTGAAGCGTCGCAGCGTCCGCCGGACGGCGCGCGCAGAGGATGGCGTGACACAGATGCGGGCGACTGACCCATTCGACGGCACGGTGATGGTTCCGCCGACAATTTCCACGCCGGGAATTTTCTCCAAGCCGGAGCCCGGGGCCAGGATCAGGACTTCATGACCGCGGCTCGTGAGGTGATGTGAGAGCTGGCGGATATGACCCTGAACACCGCCTGGCGCGTCCCAGCTGAATGGGCACACCTGTATAATGCGCATGCCGTCGCAGTGAGGGTGATGGTGCGGTGGGCCTGCGGTTCACCGGCGCGGAACGGGTTGTCCCGCCTGAGGGT
This sequence comes from Gemmatimonadaceae bacterium, assembly GCA_044224875.1. Lineage (GTDB taxonomy): Bacteria > Gemmatimonadota > Gemmatimonadetes > Gemmatimonadales > Gemmatimonadaceae > JABAQJ01. The sequence goes on from JBGAJQ010000009.1 coordinate 48,278, forward strand.
GGCGAAGGTTGTAGAGCTGCCCCGCCACGCCGGCTGCACAAATCAAAGCACCGGCCATACCAAGAGCCAGTCGGTACGGCTGGTTCGCGCCCAACCACGACGCGAGTAGGATTCCCCCGCCGACCACGAGGGAGCAGATCATAAATGAAGCCCCGAGAACGAGATCGCGAGTCGAGAAGATGAACCCTCGGGACCCCGTCGGAGCAGCCTCATGCAGTAGTGTATCCTGCGAAACCATAATGGGGCCTAACACGGCGCCTCCCACGATGGCAACTGGAACGAACGTGGAAAAGCTGAACCAGATGCTCCCGATCACCATGAGCACTCCAACGGTCGTGATGCTCCACAGAATGGTCAGCCTCTTATCCCAGCCACGACCAACAGTTCCGGTGGCGAGCGAGCCCGTGATCAAGCCGACAGCCAGCAAGCCACCGAGGTACCCCACTCCCCGCGTGCCCTTGCCCATCACCGTCTGCACGGACGCGGTCATAACGACGTATGCGGACGAAGCAAAAGCTGCGAGCAATACCACAGAAAAAAAGACGAAGCGCAGTGTGTCATCTGTACGAACGACCGCCAGTGTAGAGCGTATGTCTCGTACGATCCCGCGCATGTTCAGTTTCGTCGATGCCGGTGCTGCGCTACTCTCGGCCACTTCGTCTCGATCTTGGCGCTTACCACCGCCCAGCCAGGCGATGACCGTTAGCGTGATGACCGAAAAGAAGAAGGAAGCCGAATCCATGTAAAACCCCGCGGCGTAATCGCTCCAACCAAAGCGGTGCCACACGCTCCAACCGATCGCGATGCCGCCGCCGACGATGCCGGCCACAGTTGCGACGCGGCCGATCGACGTGAGCGCTGCATTGGCCGCGAGCAATTGCGGTCGCAGCACGAGCTCGGGAATCAGGGCCATCTTCGCGGCATTGAAGAACAGTCCCAGCGCAAAGACGCAGAACGCGACCACGTACACTGGCCAGAGGTGTCCAGTCACCGCATAGAGCGTGGGAATGAGAGCCACCATGACGGTGCGCATCGCATCGCAGGCGATCATCGTCAAGCGCTTGTCCCAGCGGTCGACCATGGCCCCTGCGATCGGTCCAAAGACGATCACGGGAAGCGTGAAGACAACGGAGAGCTTCGCCAGTTCAATCCCGCCACTGTCGGCGGTCGCTCCAGCTCCAACAAGGGCAATGAGCGCCATGTGGTGTAGCTTGTCGCCCAACTGCGAAATCGTCTGGCCGGCGACGAGGAGCGAGAACGGCGGACGCTTGAGCACGTCCACGATACCGTTACCGTCGGGTGCGCGCGTCGCCGGGGTGTCGGTCATGCGCCGGCTCCCGTGCGCCAGTCGGGTTGGAAGACATACCACTCATCGGCATGCGCGGCCACCACGTCAGCGATCCGCGCGGTCAAGCGGCGGGCAAGGGCCTCACGTGCCTCCGGTTCGCTTGCATCGGCGTACACTGGCGGATCGAAGTGAACCACGTACCGCGTGGGTGCGCCGCGCGGCTCCTTGCAGATGTAGGCGACGATCACCGGCGCACCTGTGGCGACCGCTAGTGCGGCAGGTCCAACCGGCACAGCGCGCATGCCGGACTTGAAGGGAAGTTCAACGCCACGCGTGCGATCGCCGACCACGCGATCGGCCAGCAAGAGCACGAGCGCATGCTCCTTGAGCGCTGCGTAGGTTCCCGTACCGGCGCGGTTCAGACCGATCACCTGCAAGCCGGTGGCCTCGCGTAATGATGCCAGCGCATCGTACACGTCCGGCGCGAGATTCTCGGCGACGGCGTACGTACGGTACCCCTTGGCGGCGAGGCAAGCGCCGCCCAGTTCATACGGACCCAGGTGGGCACTGATCACGATGGCGCCGGTGCCGCGTGTCAGGGCCGCGTCCACGTGTTCGGCGCCGTCGAAGCCGACGGTCTGGCCCAGCTCTTCCCGCGACGCGGTGGGGAGGCGGTAGAGATCGACGGCAGCCGCCCCAAAATTCGCGAAGGTGCGTCGCGCCCATCGGCGACGCTCAGCCGGCGAGAGCTCCGGCCGCAGAAAGGCGAGCGACTGCAACACCGTGCGCCGTCGATCGGGCATGGCGAGATAGGCAATCCACGCGAGTGCCCTGGCCAGGGCGCGGACTGGTCCGACAGGTACAACGCGCAGCACCCGGGTGGCGACGCGGATGACGCCGGCTGATGGGATCATGCCGGGGTTCGGTCGCGGGTAGCTGGGGCTGACGTCCCGCGCCCACGCACGCGCAACACCTGGTGCGAGGCCGACGGCCGCTCCGGCCTCAATCGACAGCCGGGACAACCAATGTACGATCGATGACCACCGTGCCATTGGGGTTTGCACCGATCTTTTCAACCACGCGCAGATGGTACTGGCCCGGATTGAGCTGGATGCTGCCGCTGTAGGTCAGGAGCGCGGGACCCGTGGCGCAGGTGCGGATCGGGTTCTGGATCACGTTCATGGTGACTTCCAGACCAGCAGGTGCAACGCCAGAGGACAGCGTCGATCCGCAGAGATTGCCGAACGCCTGGCGGTAGATGTAAAGCGCGCGAGCGGCGACCGCAACCGAATCGAAGGTGGGCGATCCCGGCGCGGGTGAGAGCGTCTCGGCGTACTGAAAGCTCACCAACACGGGCTGATTCGGATCGTTCCCGCCCCCGCATGCCCACGACAATGCCACGAGGCCGGCCACCAGGAGAACACGCATAAACGCTCCACGACAGGTACATTGGCCGTCGAACCTGCGTGTGCGACGACCGTGATGGATGATAGCACCTTGTCGAAAACCGGGTACAGGGCGATCCTCTTCCCGCTACCGAAATCCTGCCACCGTCACGCGGAACTTCCATGGGCCAAGAAGTCACGTGCACCCTGATACGGGGCCGCAAACGCGAGCTTGGTCGGGCGCATCTGGAAGGCGATCACCTGCTGTTTCGCGGCGATGCCGAGCGAGTAAAGGTCGTGTTCAAGGACCTAACGAAGGTGACGGCGCACGACGGGCGGTTGTCCCTGACATCGGGTGCCAGCTCCATCGCCCTCGAGCTTGGCGCGCTCGCCGCGCCGTGGGCCGCGAAGATTCTGAATCCACGCTCACTGGTCGACAAGCTCGGCGTGAAGCCAGGGATGCGCGTGGCGGCGGTGCATGTGGAAGATGCCTCCGTCCTCCAACAGATCCGCGAAGCGGGCGCCGACTTGCGCACAGACAGCATCCCGCGTGAGAGCGACGTGATCCTGTTCGGTGTCGAGCAGGCGAAGGCACTGGATCGCCTGACAAAGCTCAAGGCGTCGATCAAGCCAGCAGGTGCAATCTGGGTCGTGCACCGCAAGGGCAAGGACGCGACGCTTCGCGATATCGAGGTGTTCGCGGCCGCCAAGAAGGCTGGGTTGGTGGACAACAAGGTCGTGTCGTTTTCCGCCACACATACCGCTGAGCGGCTGGTCATTCCCGTACGCGATCGAGCCGGGAAGTAACGACGTCGTCAGCCTCGACGTGCCTCGACGCGCATCAGCATCTGGCTTCGCGGGCGCAGCGTGATGATGGGATGAGGCTGCACGGCTTCGCCGCTCGAACGAAAGCGCCAGTGGCGTCCGATCGTGGCGAGGAGCAGTATCCCCTCCATCCACGCGAAGGGCTCGCCAATGCACACTCGCGCGCCACCGCCAAACGGGAAGTACGCGAACTTGTACCGGTCGGACGACGCGTCAGGCGCCCACCGGTCCGGGTCAAATCGCTCCGGCTCGGGAAACCAGCGGCTATCGCGGTGCACGATCCATTGCGACATGATCACGATGCCGTTGGCTGGCACGCGAAATCCTCCGATGACCACGTCATCCAGGGCGCGACGCGAGTTGGTCGAGTTCACGATGCCAGCGCGCTTCGACCTCCGGGTGGTTCGCAATGAGGTACCACGTCCAGCTCAATGCAACCGCCGTCGTCTCGTGCCCCGCGATGAACAGGGTCAGCGCCTCATCACGGATTTGACGGTCGGTCATGCCCGTGCCATCCCCCTCGACATCACGCGCCTGTAGCAACATCGACAACAGATCGCCCGTATCGACTCCCGTCGCGCGGCGCTCGGCGATCACGCGATAGATCGTCTGTTCGAGGCGCGCGCGTCCGCGACGAAATCGGAGGCTGGCGGGAAGCGGCAGCCACTGCAGCAGGTGCCCTAATGGAAGGAAGGCGCTGGCTCGAAATGCCGAGAAGGTGTCGGTGAGCGCTTCACCGATGTCGCGTGCTTCTGCTTCGACGTCGGCGTCGAACAGGGTCTTGCCGACGATGGCGAGGGTCAGCGCCATCATTTCCGAGTGCACGCTGACGGTATCGCCGTTCTTCCAACGCCGCGATCGCCGTGCAGCGAACTCCACCATCGTCTGCGCGTAGGCGGCAATGCGCTGCCGATGGAACGCCGGCTGCATCAGCCGGCGCTGGCGACGGTGAAAGTCACCTTCACTGGTGAGAAGGCCGTTGCCTAACAAAACCCGTGCGCGTTCCAGTGCTCGCCCCTTCTTGAAGCTCCGCTGCTGGGTTACCAGGACGTCGCGAATGGCCTCGGGATGGGAGACGAGGAACATCTCCTCGCCGCCCAATCGGAAGCGAACGACGTCGCCATGGGTCTGCGCCAGCTCGGACAGGAAGGTCAGCGGATCACGAATCATCCGCAGCAAGTTCCGCCCGGGGATGGACCACGCGGGACCCGGCGGCGTTGCGACTGGCGGTCCGGCCTCAGCGCCGGACCCCACGCTGCTCGTCACCGCACGCCGAACGTGAGTGTGGCCCACCGACTTTCGTGCGTGAGTCCATCGTGCGGCGCCTTGTCCATGCGAATGAACTTCACGTACCAGACACCGCGCGACGACAGGGTGATTGTTGCCGTGCCATTCGCGTCGGCACGGACGTTCTGCACTGGGAGTCGCGCCCCGCTCCCGTCGCGGCCACCGGCGATGACCACGACGCTTCCCGCCGACTTCCCATCCAGCAGGCAATGGACCGAGAACTTCTCTCCCACCTTCAGCGCGTACGGATTCTGTGCCGGGACAATCTCGGCGGGGTAGCCGAGCACCGTGGCGTAGTCGTCGGTCCGCTGCTCGCCAACTTGGAAGATCGCCTTCACGTGCTTGTGATACCGCTCGTTTGACGAGAGGCCTAGCTCATTGTCCCGCTCGCGCTGTGCAAGGACATCACCGAGTCCCTCATCCTTGAGATATGCGTTGAATTCCTTGGCGGGGAGCTTGAGCTCGCGTGGTAGCGTGGACGCGCCCAAGACATAGGTACCTGGGCCCCTGACTTGAACGGCGACAAAGCCCGACTTGTTACCGGGTGCCGGTGTCCAGGCCGAGGTATCGATGGCGCTCCGCGTGCCGCCGCCGACCAGAGCGAGATCGCGCAACCTGTCGCGGGTGATGTAGTTCTCGCTGGTGGAGAACGTCCCGTTCAGGACTGCAACCTTCACGGAGCTATTCGGGGTGGGGAAGTAGTCAGAAAGCTTAAGGAACAGGTCGTGCGCTCGCAGGAGCGACGTGACGGTTGCGAGCAAGACCAGGGCATAGAACGCGCGGCGCATGGAGAGTCTCAGGAGTTCGATGGAGCGGACCATGCGGGCGAGATGGCCCAGCGTCAAGGCGATTCTGGCCAAGACTTGCGAGCCCCCGTGTTGCGCCGTATCACCAGACGATTCGGGTCCTCGTCCCCCTTCTCGATGGATTGCTGTCATGCGCCTTGACTTGCTGCTTAGCCATCGCCCTATGATCGTCGCGGCATTGTGTGTCGCGACGTCGCTCGCCGCCCAGACGCCTGGCGACACCGCGAAGAAGACGGCGCCAAACAGCGACCTTCCGCTCGTGCCGACGCGCCCGCTCAAATTCACCACGGACGAGGGGACGTGGATGTCCCTGGATGTATCGCCGGACGGGCGAACGGTGGTCTTCGACTTGTTAGGCGATTTGTACACCGTTCCGTTGGCTGGCGGGGCGGCGACACGCATCAGTGGGGGCTCGGGGTTCGACGGCCAGCCGCGTTATGCGCCGGATGGCAAGAGCATCGTGTTTGTCAGTGATCGATCGGGGAGCGAGAATCTCTGGCTGGTCGACATCGACGGCCGGAATGCTCGGGCGCTGACGAAGGGGAGTGGTTTTGCGTATGTGTCGCCGGACTGGACACCGGACGGGAATTACGTGGTGACGTCGAAAGGGGCCGGCACCCTCGACCTGTGGATGATCCACAAGGATGGCGGCGCGGGCTTCAAGCTGACGGGGCAGACGCCGGCTCCGAGTGCTGGCGGAGGACCGGGCGGAGGTGGCCCGAACCACTTCATGGGCGCGAACGTCAGTCCCGATGGGCGCTACATCTATTCGAATGCACGCACCGGCGGCTCGCAGTACAACCAGATGCTGGGAAGCGCGTACCAGATCTACATGTACGATCGCGAAACGGGCCGCAATTTCACGCGAACGCAAAACCTCGGTGCCGGCATGCGTCCCGCGGTGAGTCCCGATGGCCAGTGGTTGGCCTATGCGTCCCGCAAGATGGCGGTGACGGGACTCAAAATGCGGAACTTGGCAACCGGTGACGAGCGCTGGCTGCTGACCGAAATCCAGCGCGACGACATGGAATCGCGCGCGTCGCGCGATGCGCTCCCTGGGTATTCGTGGACTCCCGATTCGCGCGAAATCGTCATCGCCCATCACGGGAAGATCTGGCGCGTGGATGTGGGCAGCGGAAAGGAGACCGCTGTGCCATTCACGGCCGATGTCGACGTGATGCTTGGGGAGTTGGCGCGATTCGACTACGAGATGAACGACAGTGTGCTGACGGTTCGCCAGATCCGTGGGGCGAGTCCGTCACCCGACGGCAAGCAGTTGGCATTTTCCGCCCTCGACAAGCTCTGGTTGTTGGAGCTGCCGAACGGAACGCCGCGTCGCGTGACCCAATCTGCCGAAGGCGAGCACTCCCCCGCGTGGTCGCCCGATGGGAAGTACATCGCGTACGTCACGTGGACCGAGGATGGCGGCGACATCTATCGGGTAGCAGCTGACGGCAAGAGCAAACCGGAGCGCCTAACGACGCAGCGGGCATTCTACGAGAGTCCGGCCTACAACCCCGGAGGCACACGGATTGTGGCGGCTCGCGGACCGCGCGCCCAGCGGGAGATCCGGAACGACGAGATCAACGGCGGGTTGACGATCATGGAGCTGGTGTGGATTCCGTCGTCCGGCGGAGCTGCGAAGCTCATCACTCCGCTAAACAACTTTGGCCAGCCGCACTTCTCATCGGACAGCACGCGCATCTACGTGTATGAGAGCGCGGACGGGCTGACGTCCTTGCGCTGGGATGGCACGGATCGCAAGGCGCACCTGAAGGTGACGGGGTTTCAGGCGCCGGGGGCCGGACCCAATGCGCAACCGCGTCAGGCCGACGATCTGCTGATCTCCCCGGACGGCTCCCAGGTGCTGGCCCAGATCGACAACAAGCTCTACCTGATGCCGATGCCGCTGACGGGCGGGCAGGTGCCGACCGTGTCCGTGAATCAGGGTGCCAATGCCGCTGTACCGGCGCGCCGCATAACGCGCACGGGGGGCGATTTCGTCGGATGGAACATCGATGGCCGCGGGTTCCACTATTCGTTAGGTCGTTCCTACTTTTCCTATGACCTCACCGCCGCCAGTGCGGCGATCGCTGACTCAACGACAAAAGGGAAGGATGCGGAGAAGCGCCCGGCATACCAGCCGACGCGCACGGACGTGACGATTCGATCGACAAAGGACCGTCCAACCGGGACCGTCGTGTTGCGGAACGCGCGCATCATTACCATGAAGGGAGACGAGGTGATCGAGCGCGGCGACGTAGTCGTCAGCAACAACAAGGTCGCGGCGGTGGGCCCGGCGGGCAGTGTGACGATACCGTCCGGGGCGAGGACGATCGACGCCAGCGGCAAGACGATCATGCCCGGACTGGTCGACATCCACGCGCACATGTGGCCGCTGTGGGGTGTCCACGCCACGCAGCCCTACATGTACCTGGCGAACCTGGCGTATGGTGTGACGACGACGCGTGATCCCCAGACGTCGACCACCGATGTCCTCTCATATGGTGACCTGGTGGAGACCGGTGACATGCTGGGTCCGCGTGTGTACACCACCGGTCCGGGCGTCTTTCTGTGGGATGACGTCGTCAGCGCGGACGACGCCCGTGAGGTGATGAAGCGGTACTCCGAACACTATCAGACGCAGACGCTGAAGCAATACATGGCGGGGGACCGAAAGCAGCGACAGTGGATCATCATGGCGGCGCGAGAGCAACGCATCACGCCCACGCTCGAAGGCGGACTGGATTTCAAGAAGAACATGACGGAGGCGATGGATGGGTACGCCGGGATCGAGCACACGTTGCCGGTGGCTCCGCTCTACAAGGACGCGGTAGAGCTGTTTGCACGAAGTGGAACCACCTGGACACCCACACTACTCGTGCAGTACGGTGGGCCGTGGGCGGAGAACTGGTGGTATGAGCACTACGACATCTTCGCCGACGCCAAACTGCGTCGCTTCACGCCATTCTCGGAGCTGGAGCGCCGCGGCCTGCGCCGACCCGGTTGGTTTCGTGACAACGAGTACTCGTTCAAGCTCTTCGCGGAGCAGGCGCGCAAGATCGTAGAGGCTGGCGGGCGAGTCGGACTTGGCGGGCACGGTCAACTGCAAGGCCTTGGTGTTCATTGGGAGCTGTGGAACATCGCCAGCGGTGGGATGAAACCGATGGACGCCTTGCGTGTGGGAACCATTTTCGGTGCGGAAGCCATTGGGCTGCAACGCTACATTGGCAGCATCGAGGCAGGGAAATGGGCAGACCTCGTGGTACTGGATCGCAACCCGCTCGATGACATCAAGAACACCAATACCATCCGATATGTCATGAAGAACGGCCGCCTGTACGACGGAGAGACGCTCGCCGAGATCTGGCCGCGTCAACGCGACGTTCCCAAGTCCTGGTGGATGACCAACGACGCCGTCGCTCCCTCGAACCTCCGGTAACATCCGCCATCCCCATGTAAACATCAGGCGGTGGACGCGCTGGGCGGTCTGCGCCCTCGTCCCCGCCTTGGGCACCGTGCACGCGCAGACCCGCGCCAGCACACGTGTCACCTGGACGTCTGAGTCGATGCACCTGGACGGTCACCTGGACGAACGCGTCTGGAGCCTTGCCGACTCCATCATCGATCTGCGCCAAGTGGATCCTGACGAGGGCACGCCGGGTTCCGAGCGAACGGTCGTGCGGTTCGTCGCGTCAACGGAGGGGCTATGGGTGGGTGCGTGGCTGTACGACCGCGAGCCCTCGCGAATCGTCCATGCGCAGCTGCGACGCGATGGCGATATCGACGGGGACGACCTGTTCATCGTGGGGATCGACTCACGTCGAGACAATCGCTCCGGCTTCCTGTTTGGCGTGAACCCAAACGGTACCGTCGCTGACGCCGAGATCTTGTCGTTCGAATCTGAAAACACGGAATGGAACGGGGTCTGGGACGCTCGCGCCCGAATCACAGGCGAGGGATGGGTGGCCGAGATGTTCATTCCGTGGCAGACGTTGCGCTACGCTGGCGACGCGACCGCCTTCCATGTCAACGTTGGCCGGCGAATCCCGCACAAGAACGAGGAGATCCTGTGGCAAGCCTGGCGCCGGACAGAGGGCATCAATTTCCTGGAGCGCTACGGCGTGCTGGACGGACTGCGCGACCTGCCGGGCCGCGCGGTCGCCGAACTGCGTCCATTCGTGACGGCAACGTCGAAGCTGACGGAGCGCACCTTTGCTGCGGACGGAACGCCCACGGTCCTTTCGGCGAGCGAGACCCACGCCGACGCCGGACTGGATGCCAAGTTCGGCGTGGCAAACACCCTGACGCTGGATGCCACCTATCGAACAGACTTCGCACAGGCCGAGGTGGATCGGCAGGTGGTGAACCTGACGCGCTTTCCGCTGTTCTTTCCGGAAACACGCGCCTTCTTCCTCGAAGGATCGGGGATCTTCGAGTTTGGCCGTCTCCGGCAGACGCAACTCTTCGACAGCCGGCGGATTGGCCTCGACGGCAATGGGGCATCCGTTCCGATTCTTGGTGGGGCTCGGCTCACGGGACGGATCGCGTCCGAACAGGTCGGGCTGCTGGCGATCCGCACCGGAGGGAACGAGGACGCGACCGATGTCGTGGCGCGCGTGAAGCACGATGTGCTCGGGCGAGGATTCGTTGGGGCGATGGCCACACTGCAGGACCGGCCGAATAGCCGACGATCGCTGGCCGGAGGCGTCGACTTCAACCTGCCGTACATTGTCCGCGGCCAGAACCTCGTGCTCCTGGGGACGGTCGCCATGGATGAACGATCGGACACGACGGGTCACGCCACGTACGGTCGGTTCGTGCTGGACTACCCGAATGATGCGGCAGACATCGTGATGCGGTACGATGTCGTGGGACGTGGCTTCAATCCGGCGTTGGGATTCGTGGAGCAGTCCGGCGTTTCGCGTTTCGCGGGGCAGATCGAGTTGACACCTCGTCCGCGCCGACTGGGCATCCGGAAGCTCAGTTTCGTCCTGCCCTCCTGGAACTGGGTGCGTTACACCGATGGCTCGCTCAGCAACGCGTCACTGGAGATACGGCCGTTCGGCGCTGACTTCGAGAATGGGGCGTCGGTGGAGCTGAACTGGCAGCGTTCGTGGGATGTGCCGCGCGAAGCGTTTGAGCTGTTTCCAGGGACGGAGATCGCCGCTGGGCGGTATTCATGGAGTCGTGTCGAGCTCCAGCTCGAGTCGTCGCCGGCGCGCACGTTGCGTGCCGAGGTGACGGCGAGCGTTGGTGAGTTCTACGAGCGGACTGGGGACGCAGTGGAATTCGGCCTCTTTGCGAGGGCACAACCCCACCTTCTCATCGGCGTTGAGGGCGAGTGGAAGCGAATTCGCGGCGGTGGATTCGACACCTTCTCGGCCAGGGTCGGTCGAGTGCGGTTGGACTACGCCATGAATCCACGGGTAAGTGCGACGTTCTTCGGCCAGTACGACAACGAGTCAGAGCGGCTGGCCTTCAATGCTCGCGTGCGGTGGAACCGGTCACCGGGAAGTGACGCGTACCTTGTCTGGAACTCGGCGTGGACAACGGAGCTGGACAGCGGAGTGCCATGGCGAACGCCGACGCGTGGTGCGCTCATCGCCAAGTACGTGCACTACCTCCGCCGGTAACCGACAGTCCGTGCGTTAGGCTAGAAGACGCCGAGACCCGGCTCGGGTTCGCTGGAGTAGCCGACCGCGACGACACCGGTGGGGGATACGGCACGGACCGGCCGTCTCGCTCCCTTGGCCTCATACATCGCCCGGTCGGCGGCCTGAATGGCTTCGTCCAACGTGTCACGCGAGTCATACGGTGCGCAGCCGTAGCTCACGCGCACCGGGAGGAGGATGCCCGCGTAGGACAGTGTTGCACCTGCGGCAAGTGCGCGGTCCATGATGCTCCGCGCGCTGACTTCGTCCGCTCCAGGGAGAATGACGAGAAATTCGTCGCCCCCCCATCGATACAGTGCGTCATCCGCGCGCAGGACGTTGGACACGGATTGCGACACGTGGCGAAGCAGGGAATCGCCCGCCGTGTGACCGAGGGAATCGTTGATGGGCTTCAGGTGATCGACGTCGATGATGGACACGATGCCGTTCACCTTCATGGCGGCCTCGAGTCCCATCCCCTCGGAGAAGGCCTGACGGTTGAGCGCCCCAGTGAGCGGATCGTACATCGCCGCGCGTCGCAACGCAGCATGCGCCTCTTGCAGGCGCGCGTGCGCATCGCGCGACTCCTGCGTGGTGCGTTCCATCAACACGGTTACCATCGCATACGCCATCAGCGTCTGCAGGATCGCGTCGAAGTACGAGTTGAAACGCGGGATCCAGGAGAGCCACGCCTTGAACAGATCGAGTGCTGTGAGGCTGAACGTTGCGCCATAGGCAGCCCATAAGACGGCGTGTGCGCCAAAGGCTACGGCGAGGAGCGCCGTGCCCGTCGAACGGCGGTGCGGTGGGGCGCCCAGTAGCGTGAACGCGCTGATCGTAAAGGCGGGCACCGCCAGCGCGCTCTGTACAATCATTATGCCGTTGAGCGGTGTGACCGTCGCTACTGCAACTGTTGCAACGGTCAGTGCGGCGAGGCCGACTTGCGATGTTGAGGGCACCTTGGCATCCGGCGTACGAAGCAGGCGCGTTCCCGCGACCAGAAGCGCCAGAAACCAGAGCTTGCCCGTCGCATACGTCAGATACAGCAAGCGGACGGCGACGTCGCGGTCGGGGCGCCGCCAGAGGTTGAGCCCGTCGCCGAGTTGGGAGTAGCGCAGCGAGACGGCGGCGATCGCGACCGCGAGCACCAGCCAGGCGTTGGTCCAGTAGCGAAAGTGTGTGGCGGCGCGCTGTTCGGCGGACAGCAACAACATGAGCAGCAGGATGAGCACGATGCTCCCCAGCTGCGTCAGGGCTCCGGCGAGCCCGAGTGCGACGATGGTGTCCGCTGACATTTAAGTAGTTGTGGGGCCGAGACGTTGGCGACCGTCCACGCGCCCAGAACGATGACGAGTGCACCAATTGCGCCGTCACACGGTTCCCCCCCCGGGCCGTGGTGATCCCGCGGGTGAACCGGGCGGCCTCGCGCACGGCCGCGGGGTGGTGCCCGAAGGTGGGGTGACGTCGGACCCGGGCAGCGCTGCCGTGGCGGTGCTTCACGCGGCACACCGGCGCATGTGGCAGTGGCCCGTGCGATTCGGAGGGATGCGATGCCGAGGTGTCATGTGGGGGCGACGACACGTGATGTCGACGTGCGAATTGCTGCGGCCCCGTTCCGCACGAGTTGCGCCTTCGTCACGAAACCAGGACGTATGCAAGTACGTACTTGCACGCCATGACGCGTCCGACTACTCATTCGAGCCCTATGATCAGCCGCGAAAAACTTCTTGAAGCTGCTGCGCGCGTCTACGCGGAAGCGGGATTCCGCGGTTCCACGACGCGACGGATTGCGGAAGAGGCCGGAGTGAACGAGGTCACGATCTTCCGGCTCTTCGGTTCCAAGGGAGCGTTGCTGGAGGAGGCGATTCGGCATTTCGCACCCAGCAGTACGGCCGCCCTGCTGCCGAATGTCCCCGTGGATCCGCAGTCGGAGCTGACGGCTTGGGCGACCGTGCAGCTCAATTTCCTGCGACGCCATGGCGGCATGATCCGTAAGGCCATGGCCGAAGTGGAGGAAATGCCCGAGATGGGAACCCAGACGTGTGAAGGCTGTATGCGCGGACACACGCAGTTGCGCCGATACGCCCGCAAGCTGGCCGAGCGGTGGGGGCACGCGCGCGACGTGGACATCGAAGCGGCCGTCGCCATGCTCCTCGGTGCCATTCTCTCCGATGCCATCGCGCGCGACGTCATTCCGGCGGGCTTCCCGCCGGCGAACAAGGCTGCAGCCGCCTATGTCCGCGTCTTCCTGCGCGCCATGGGTGCGCCCGCCATCGGCAGCACGCCGCGGCGCCGGACCGCCACCCGCCTGACGGCACGAGCCTAACGAACCCAAGGGGACTCCATGAACCACATATTCTCGCGCTTCACTCTTTCTGCCGCCGTGCTGGCCATAGCGCCAGCCACGCCCTTGAGTGCGCAGGGCGGCCGTTCGCTCACTTTGGACGAAGCACTGCGCATTGCCAGCGCGCAAAGCGAGGCCGTACGCATCGCGCAGGCCGGCGTGCTGCGAGCCCAAGGGTTGCAGGTGCAGGCCCGCTCTCAGTACCTGCCGCAAATCTCGGGGACGGCCACCTATACGCGCACGCTCAAGTCGCAATTCGAAGCGCTACGCTCGTCCGCGCCGACGCCCCCGCCCACGGTACCGCCGGTACCGCCGCACGACACCACCACCTACTACACCCCCTGCACGCGATACCTCGCCGGCGGCAGCGCCACGGAGACGGAGAAGATTCAGGGGCTGGAGCGGTTCGCCGCGTGCTCGGCATCGGGAAGCGGTGGGATCGACTTCTCCAAGGTTGGCTTTGGATCAGCGAACCAGTATTCGTTAGGCCTGACCGGATCACTCACCGTGTACAGCGGTGGACGCGTGCAGGCCCAGAATCGGGCGGCAGAAGCGGGACGTCGCTCGGCGGACGTCGAGGTCGCGTCCCAACGCGCCAAGCTCGCCCTGGACGTGACTGAGTCGTACTTCGACGCGGTGCTCGCCGATCGGTTGGTGGCGATCGCCGAGTCCTCGCTCACACAGACAGAAAGCGTGCTGAAGCAGACCCAGATCGCCCGACAGGTCGGGAATCAGTCGGAGTTCGACCTGCTGCGCGCCCAGGTGTCCCGGGACAACCAGATGCCGCAGGTGATCAATGCGCGCACGAGCCGTGACTTGGCGTACCTGAAGCTGAAGCAGCTGCTGAACATATCCTATGCAGAACCTGTGAGTCTGACTACCACGCTGGCCGATGACAAGTCATTGGTGAGTCTGACGGCGAGCGAACTTCAGCCGGCCACCGCCAGCCCAGACACCTCGGTGGACAACCGGGCACCGGTGCGTCAGGTGATCGAGGCCATGCGGGTGGAGGAGGCGAACCTCGCCGGCGCCAAGTCCGAGTGGTTGCCAACGATCACGCTGTCGTCGCAATACGGACGCGTGGCGTTCCCTTCGAGTGGGGCGCCCAGCTGGTCGAACTTCCTGACCAACTGGACGGTCGCCATCGGCGCCTCGCTGCCCCTGTTCACGGGAGGACGGACGAGGGGAGAGAAGATGGTGGCCGAAGCCGGGCTGCGTGATGCCCAGGCGCGGGTCGACCAGACCCGAGAGCTCGCGGCGCTGGATGCCCGGCAGGCCATCGCGCAGCTCGAACAGTCGCAGGCGGCCCTGTCGTCGTCCATGGGCACGGCGGAGCAAGCGGCGAAGGCATACACCATCGCGGAAGTGCGGTACCGCGAGGGGATCTCCACGCAGATCGAGTTGAACGATGCCCGCATCCTGTTGGAGCAGGCATCGGCGAACCGCGCCTCAGCCGTTCGAAACCTCCAGGTTTCGCGAATGCGTTTGGCGCTCCTGAAGGACCTGCCGCTCGGTGTGGGCGGGGTGCAGGTGCAATCGCTCGGTGGTGCGGCCGCGGCCGCGGCAACGAGCGGGAACGGCTTTGGTGGCAGTATTGCGCCGAACGGCAGTGGCACACGGAGCGCGTCGCAGCGCGCCGCGGCGGCAGCTGCAACATCGACTATCCCCCAATAGCGCCGACGATGCCCATCTTGACGCAATTCCTACACGAAGACACTCGGGAGACTTCCTCCATGTCAGGTTTCTATCGCTTTGCTCGACTGCTCCTGCCGGCGTTGGCGGTCGCCGCATTCACGGGATGCGGGGACTCATCGTCGGACGCGCGCGCGGAGAGTACATCACCCGCGGCCGCGGTCGGCCCGGAGAATGTGGTCACCGTGGGGTCGGCCGAGTTGTGGAGCGGGCCCACGATTTCCGGGTCCATTCAACCGGAGCGCGACGCGACCTTGCGTGCCCAGCTCGGTGGGCCGGTCCTCGCCGTGCTGGTGGACCAGGGCACGCCCGTGCGATCGGGTCAGGTGCTGGCGCGCGTGGACGATCGGTCGGTCCGCGACGCCTTCCTGTCGGCTCGGTCGGCCTTTACGACGGTCGAGAACGCCGCCCAGCTTGCGGCCCGTGAGCTACAACGTGCCGAACGCCTGAACGCGTCGGGGGCGATCGCCGACCGCGACCTGGAACAGGCGCGATGGAACAACACATCGGCGCAGTCGCAGATGGCAGATGCCCAGGCGCGACTGACCTTGGCCCAGAAGCAGCTGGACGACGCGCAGGTGCGGTCACCGTTCAGTGGTATCGTCGGCGCCAAGATGGCTTCCACCGGCGATATCGTGCAGCCCGGCACGGCAATGTTCAGCGTCGTGGACCCGAGCTCGATGCGACTGGAGGCGAGCGTGCCAGCGTCGCAGCTGACGACAGTCAAGACCGGAGCGCCGGTCTCGTTCACCGTCAGTGGGTATCCGGGGAAGAGCTTCACGGGCAAGGTGACGCGGATCAAGCCGATCGCCGATCAGGCCACTGGGCAGGTGGGTATCACGGTGTCGATCCCCAACGCGAAGGGCGTGCTCGTTGGCGGATTGTTCGCCGAGGGGCGGGTGGGGAGCGCACGGCGCGAAGGCATGGTGGTACCGGCCAATGCGGTCGACATTCGCGGGCTCAAGCCCAGCGTGTTGCGGCTGCAAGGCGGGAAAGTCGAGCGTGTCGAAGTGGAGGTCGGCATCAAGGATGAGGAGTCTGAACGCGTTGAAGTCCTGAAGGGATTGGCGCGTGGCGACACGCTACTGATTGGCGCGGCGCAGGGCCTGACGCCGGGAACGGCGGTTCGCGTGACTGCGCCATCGGATCGTCCCGTCACCAAGAACTGATCGCTAACCACGGGCAAACTCTCGTATGCTTATTTCAGATTTTGCGATCAAGCGACCGCTCATTACGGTCGTCGCGATGCTGACCCTCGCCGTGTTCGGGGTGTTCGCATTGTTCAAGCTGCAGACTGACGAGTTCCCGGACGTGGCACCGCCGGTGGTTACCGTCGGGCTGGTGTACCCCGGGGCGTCGCCCGACGGGGTCGAGCGCGAGGTGCTCGACCCGATCGAAGAGGCCCTGTCGGCCATCTCGGGCGTAAAGAAGGTCCTGGGCTCGGCGCAGGACGGGTTCGCCTCGATCATGGTCGAGTTCCAGTTCGACAAGCCGCTGCAGGAAGCGACGCAGGATATTCGCGACGCGATCTCCGGCATCCGAACGGACCTTCCAACCGAGATGGAAGAGCCGATCATCAAGAAGTTCAACGACACCGATCGGCCGATCGTCTCGCTGGCCCTGTCGTCCAATGGGCTCACGTCAGGCGAGCTGACGCGGCTGGCGGATCCGGGGATGACGCGTGAATTCCGCTCGATCCCAGGGGTGGCCGAAGTGGAGGTGCCCGGAAAGGTCGAGCGGGAGCTGACGGTGCAGATCAAGCCCGAGGCGCTGCAAGCCGCTGGCATTGGCGTTTCGCAGGTGGTGCAGGCGTTGCAGCTGCAAAACCTCGCCGCCCCGGTCGGGAGCATCAAGGGATCCTTGGATGAGAAGTCGATCCGGTTGAAGGGCCGGTTGAGCACACCCGAGGAGTTCGCACAGATCGTGGTGGTGGAGCGCAATGGCCAACTCGTCCGGTTGGGTCAGGTGGCCGACGTCCTCGACGCGACAGAAGAGGCACGCACCGGTGCCCTGTTCAACGGCCGAGAGGCCGTCGGCATCGACATCAAGAAGTCGGCGGGTTACAGCACCACGACCGTCGCTGCGCAGGTGCTGGCCCGTGTGGAATCCATTCGGACGGGACTTCCCACCGGCACCACGCTGGACGTCGTGAAGAACAGCGGCGAGCGGGTCGAGCACTCGGTGAGCAACGTAAAGGTCGCACTGCTCGAAGGGGCGCTGCTGACCGTGTTCGTCGTGTTCCTGTTCCTGAATTCCTGGCGGTCGACGGTCATCACGGGGTTGGCGCTGCCGGTTTCCGTGCTGGCGTCCTTCATTGCCGTCTGGGCGATGGGGTTCAAGCTGGAGACCATGTCGCTCCTGGGCCTGTCGCTGGCGATCGGTATCCTGATTGACGACGCGATCGTGGTTCGAGAGAACATCGTGCGGCACGTGGAGATGGGTAAAGACCACTACCGGGCCGCGCACGATGGCACGGACGAGATTGGTCTGGCGGTTGCTGCCACGACCTTCTCGATCCTGGCGGTCTTTGTGCCGATCGGGTTCATGCCGGGGGTTGGTGGTCAATGGTTCAAGCCGTTTGCGCTGACGATCGCGTGTTCCGTGGCCGTTTCCCTCTTCGTGTCGTTCTCGCTGGACCCGATGCTCTCCGCGTATTGGCCGGACCCACATCGCGCCGAGCATGAGAAGTGGTGGATCACCAGACAGCTGGACAGGTTCAACCACTGGTTCAACCGACAGGCGCAGAACTACAAGCGGGTCATCGCGTGGGCGCTCGACCATCGCGGCGCCGTGGTGGTGATCGCCCTGGGAAGTCTGTTTGGCGCGTTCACGCTGCCGACGAAGGGTCTGCCCGGGTTGGCCGTCGCCACGCTCGGGTTGGGGCTCGCGCTCTTCATCATGTCCAAGTCCACGCGCTGGTATGTCCGCTTGGTCGGTGTGGCGGCTGGTATCGCGCTGGCCGTGTTCCTGATGCCCATGGTGCCGAGTTTCCGGAACGTTGGCTTCGGGTTCGTGCCCGAGGATGACCAATCGGAGATCAATGTCACGGTGGAAACGCCGCCGGGTTCCAACATCGAGTACACTCGGCTGAAGGTGGATGAGGCCACACGGATCGTAAAGTCGCACAAGGAGGTGCGCTACACCTATGCCACGTTAGGCGGTGGCGTCGGCGGCGCCGTGGACAAGGCATCGTTATACGTGAAGCTGGTTCCGAAGAACGAGCGATCGATGACGGTGACGCCGTTTGCGGCCATCGTCCGTCGCGAGATGGGTGCCATTGCCGGCGCCAACGTGTCGGTGTTGGCGGCCGACTGGGGTGGTGGCCGCAAGCAAGTGCAGCTCGAGATTCGCGGCAACGATCCCGTGGTGCTGAACAACTTTGCCCAGGACGCGTACAAGGCCGTGAAGACCGTGCCGGGGGCGGTGGACGTCGGGTTGTCGTCCAAGGGCCAGCGCCCTGAGTTGAACGTGGACCTGAACCGTGGGCTGGCCAACTCGTTAGGACTTACTGTTGGTCAGATCGCCCAGGCACTGCGTCCGGCCTTCGCTGGCATCGACGCCGGCGACTGGGTGGACCCCAGTGGAGAAACCCGAGACGTGGTGGTCCGTCTGTCTGAGGACGCTCGTCGGCGCGCATCTGACCTGCGCCAGTTACCCTTGGTGGTCCTCGGTCCGAACCAGGCGCCCGCCACACTTCCCTTGGGGCAGGTGGCCAACATTACCGAGGGAATCGGGCCGGCGGTCATCAATCACCTGAACCGCGATCGAAATGTCATGATCGAGTTCAACATCGACGGCCGATCGATGGGAGAAGTGACGAACGACGCCCTTGCCAGTGTGTTGAAACTGGGGCTCCCGAATGGTATCCGCGTGAACAAGGGCGGTGAGGCAGAGCAGCAAGGAGAGGTATTCGGGCAAATCTTCTTTGCCTTGGGCGTGGCGATCATGCTGATGTACCTGATCCTCGTCATGCAGTTCGGTTCCTTCATCGATCCGCTGGCGATCCTGCTGTCGCTGCCGTTGTCGTTGATCGGCGTGTTCCTCTCGTTGTCGATCACGGCCAACACGATCAACATCATGAGCCTCATTGGCGTGATTCTGCTGATGGGTATCGTGGCCAAGAACGCCATTCTGCTCATCGACTTCGCCAAGTGGGCGCGTGAGGAACGCGGTGTGCCACTTCGCGATGCGCTCATCGAGGCGGGTTCGATCCGCTTGCGCCCCATCCTCATGACCACCTTCGCACTCATCGCCGGTATGATCCCCGTCGCGATGGGTCGGGGTGAGGGCGCGCAGTTCCGTGCGCCAATGGGCATCGCGGTCATCGGCGGCGTGGTGACTTCCACCGTCCTCACGCTGCTGGCGATTCCCACGTTCTACGAAATTCTGGACGAGTGGCGTACGGCTCTGGGTCGCAAGTTTGGATTCCGAGTCAAGCAGCAGACTGCCGAGCATCGCGTGCCGCTGGGCGCTGTGGCCGGCGACTAGTTCTCCGGTCCGTTCCGGGAATCGCGAAGGAAACGGTCGCGTCGACATGCTGTCGGCGCGACCGTTAGTGTTCTGTCAGCGAACGAATAAGCGTATGAAGGGTGACCGGCGATTGCCGCTTACAGCGACGCCGCACAGGGTTCAGGTATCGTGATCGATGCACGCACGTTGGCAGTGTTGATTTGAGTCTGCGGAAGAAGCGCCTCTCGAGCCCATTCACGTAACGGCGACTGTGTTGTTTTCGAAGGCCCTCCTGATTGTTGTCGCGGCGAAGCCCCTCCTGGCCAAACTGGAGGCGTTTTGGGCGTACGTGACACTCGGGGCGTCGGCGATCGTCACCGAGGAGTTGGCGCCACTGGTCGGTGGGTTCGCCGCCGAGCAAGGGCATTTGGGCTTTACACGTGCCGCTCTCGCGAGCGCCGTAGGGGTGTGGGTGGCGACGTGTCTGCTCTACTTGATAGGTCGGTGGCGGGCCGCGTGGGTTCGCCTCAAGCTGCGTCGGTCCCCGCCCGTCGTGAAGAAGTTGTTGCGGGCCATGCGATGGAACCCGTGGCGTAGCACGATTCTGGCACGGTTCATTTTCGGCGGTCGGATTGCGGTGCCGCTGGCCTGCGGCGCGGCGCACGTGCCGTTGCGGATCTTCCTGACCGGGAGTGCGATTGCGGCGGCCGCGTGGTCCCTCATTTTCACCGCGTTAGGCTGGTTCTTCGGAGAAAGCGCCGTGCTCCTGGTTGGTCACGTCCGCCGATACGAGGACGAGTTGGTGTTGCTATTGATCGCCATCGCCCTCGCGGCGTTCCTCTGGCTGCGCCGGCGACAGACGAAGGCGGTCGCCGTGGAGGCGCAAGCGGCGGAGCAGGGTACAGGTCCCGGCTCCGGCAGCAGTTGACGGGCCACTCCCGGTCGATGACGTCGCACGAGGCATGGGAGCATTGGCATCGCGTGGCAAAATGCCGCATCGTCTGACGGCCTTACGATCGGTTCATCACTTCTCGTCGGGGAGGTGAATCGGGGAGCGTGTGTGAAAGGGAGAACCATTGTTCCGAGGGCCAGGTCATGAAGGGAATGCGCGGTATTCGAATCCTTGTTGGCGTCGGCATCGTTGGCGCGTGCGCCGTGTCGTGCAGCTCCGCGGTGCAGAGCCCTGTTGGGCCGCTCCAGTACGCGTCGGCGACGCCATCGTGCGGTCCCGCCGACGGGCCGGCGGTTGCGATCCTGCTATCTGGGAATCCAGATGTGACGTCGGCGTACCCATCGTATCCGCTGGTGCGGGTGGCGATCTGGCGATCCCTGTCGGAGGCGCGTGGCAAAACCGTGCAGCTTGTCGGCGACAACGGCTTTGCAGCGTATTCGCGATCTGCGGATGACATCGTCGGTGCAACGCGCGGGTCTGTCACGATCGACGCGGGCACGGAGGCGGTGACGGGGACCGTCGACTTGACGTTCCCCAATCGAGAGCCTGTTCGTGGTCGGTTTTCGGCGGTGTGGATCGAGCGCCAGATACTCTGCGGGTAGTCGTTAGGCCGCGCCGATCGCTGCTAGCCGATTCGCCTGAACGCCAGGACGCCGTTCTGTCCACCGAATCCAAACGAGTTGGATAGCGCCGCATCCACGCGAACCTCGCGCGCGACATTTGGCACGACATCGAGCGGACATTCCTCGTCCGGCACTTCGAAGTTGATAGTCGGGGGAATGACCCCGTGGTGCAGGGTGAGCGCGGTGGCCGCTGCCTCAATGGCTCCGGCGGCACCCAGGGCGTGGCCGACCATCGACTTGATTGAGCTGACGGGCGGAGGCGGCCCAAAGACTGAGAGAATCGCCTTGGACTCACTGCGATCGTTCGCTTGCGTCGAGGTGCCGTGCGCGTTGATGTACCCGACGTCGCTGGTGTTCAGGCGTGCGTCGGCCAGCGCCAATGTCATCGCCATGGCGGCCCATGTGCCGTTCGGCTCCGGCTGCGCGATGCCGAACGCGTCACTGGTCATGCCAAAGCCGGCGACTTCCGCCAGCGGCACGGCGCCGCGCGCCTTGGCATGGGCGAGTGTTTCCAGCACCAGCACCGCAGCCCCTTCGGCCATCACGAAGCCGTCGCGCCCCTTGTCGAACGGGCGGCTGGCGCGCTTGGGGTCGTCATTGCGCTTCGACAGGGCACCCATCGCGGCATATCCATTCAGCACATACGGCGTCATCGTGGACTCGGCCCCACCCGCCAGCATCACGTCGGCCTGTCCCGCGCGCAACAGGTTGAGCGCCATCCCGATTGAGTGCGCGCCTGAGGCGCACGCGGACACCGCCGCGAAGTTGGGTCCATGGATGCCCAGGGCAATCGCAGCCTGACACGTCGGCATGTTGGGGATGACCTTCGGTACACAAAATGGCGAGATCGCGTTCGCGCCTCGACTCAAGAAGTTCTGGTGTTGCTCTTCCAACTCGTTGTAGTCACCGGCGGCACAGCCGATGCAGCAGCCGACACGATGCGATGCTTCGCGTTGGAGGTCGAGGCCGGCGTCCTTGACGGCCTGGATGGCCGCACATGCCGCCAGCTGCGAATTCCGGCCCATTCGGCCGGCTTGCTTCCGCGGCAAGTACGTGAGCGGATCGAAATTGACGACCTCGGCGGCGATGCGTGTCGCGTATGGTGCGGCGTCGAACGCACGGATCGGCCCGATACCGGACGTGCCGCTGGTGAGCGCCTGCCAGAAGTCCTGACGGCTCAATCCCACACACGTCATGACGCCAATGCCGGTGACGACGACGGTGACCTGGTTACTCATGCCAGTTCCTCAGCCGCCAGCTGCAAGAGTCGCCATGCCTCGGCGACGTGAGCGCGTTCGGTGCGAAGATTGCCGATGGCCACGCGGATCACGTACGTTCCGTTCAGCTTCGTGTGCGAGAGATATACACGACCGCTGGCATTCACGCGTTCCATTATCGCCGCATTCAGGCGTTCCCGCTCCTGCTCGGACGTTCCCGGCGGCGCATAGCGAAGGCAGACGAGCGAGAAGTGGACTGGCGCCGCCACTTCCCAGTCTGGTGTGGTTCGAACCCAATCGGCGAGGGACTGGGCGCTGGCGAGATGATCGCGCAGTCGCTCGGCAATGCCATCGACACCGAAGGCACGAATAACCATCCACAGCTTCAACGCCCGAAAGCGGCGGCCGAGCTGCACGCCGTAGTCCATCAGGTTCACGACGTCATCGCCCGTCGACGTGATGAGGTACTCGGGAACAAGGGCAAAGGCACGCTTGAGTATCTCTGGGCGGCGCGTGTACATGGCGGAGAGGTCGACCGGCGTGAAGAGCCATTTGTGTGGGTTCACAACGAGCGAATCCGCACGTTCCACTCCGTCCATGATGTGTCGCTGCTCTGGTATCACCGCGGCTACGCCCGCGTACGACGCATCCACGTGCAGCCAGAGGCGCTCCTTGGCGCATATGTCGGCGACGGCCGGGACGGGGTCGATGCTGGCGCTGCTGGTGGTGCCGATGGTGGCCACGACGGCGACCGGGAGCATGCCGCGCGCGCGATCTTCGGCGATGCGTTCGGCCAAGACGTCCGGGCGCATGCGAAAGGCGGCGTCCACGTGGACATGCACCACATTGTCGTGCCCGAAGCCTAACGTGATCGCGCCCTTGTCGACGGACGAATGACAGTGGGCCGATGTATACACGCGGAGCACGGGAAGGTCGCTCCGCCCGGCCATGCCGCGTGCCCGAATATCGAGTTCCGGCTTTGCCTCGCGCGCCGCCGCCAGCGCCAACATCGTCGAGATGGAGGCCGTATCGTTGATGACGCCAAACCAACCGGGTGCCAGGCCTAGCATCTGTCGAAGCCAGTCGAGCGAGCGTTCCTCCAGTTCGGTGACCGCCGGGGACGTCTTCCACAGCATGCCGTTCACATTCAAAGCCGCGGCGAGCATCTCAGCGAGGACGCCGGGCGTGGAGCCGGTGATGGCGAAGTAGGCCATGAAGCCGGGATGTTGCCAGTGCGTGATGCCTGGCAGCACGATGCGTTCGAAGTCGTCCAGGATCTCACCAAGCGGCTCCGGAGCTGCAGGAGGCGATGCAGGGAGCTGTCGCTTGATGTCGCCAGGAGCAACGCGCGAGACCACCGGGTACCGTGACGGATCGGTGAGATAGTCCTCGATCCAGTGCGTAACCCGCTCGAGGGCGGCGTGAAATTCCC
This sequence comes from Gemmatimonadaceae bacterium, assembly GCA_044224875.1. Lineage (GTDB taxonomy): Bacteria > Gemmatimonadota > Gemmatimonadetes > Gemmatimonadales > Gemmatimonadaceae > JABAQJ01. The sequence continues at coordinate 72,232 of JBGAJQ010000009.1, forward strand.
CGGGCGCCACGTCGTGGGAGAGGCTCATACGGCAAATCTGGCGGCGTGGTCAGGCACCGGCGAGGGCTACGGGACCTCCTCCAGCATGGCGCGTGTCGCGCCGTCCTCGCTATTCTCGGCGACGCGCTCACTGGCTCGCGCCGCCGCGGTTGTTCCACTGAACGTCGTAATGGCCGCGACGGCGCCTACGATGACTGTGGCAGCCAGCCCGACCCGCCACGTGAGTTCCTCATCGGCGAAGAGCCAGCCAAGGAGTACGGCCACCACGGGATTCACGTACGCATAGGTCGCGACCTTTGCGGGCGTGGTGGTGCGCAGCAGGAACACAAAGGAGGAGAAGCCGACCAGCGAGCCGAAGATCACGAGGTAGACGAAGCCGACCCACGAGCGCGTGGACACCTGGTCCAGAGAGAAGCCGTCGAACTGCCTGGTCAGGAGCGCGAACGTGGTCAGCACGAGGCCGCCGCAGAACATGTGCATGGCACTGCCAAGCAGCGCCGATGACGGGCGTGGGGCATGGCGGGAGTAGATGGAGCCGAAGGACCACGAGATGGAACCCGCGAGTACGACCCCGGCACCTAACAAGTCGATTCCGCCGCCGGACGTGAGTCCGGGTCCGAGGAGCAAACCGACGCCTATGATGCCGGCCACTAGGCCCACGAGCACGCCGGAGCGGGGACGCTCACCACTCCCACGCCACCAATCGAAGCTGACCATCCACACCGGTGTCATCGCCACCAGCAACGATGCGACCCCCGATGGAATGCGCCGCTCGGCGAAAGCCACCGATGCGTTGGAGCTCATGAGCAGTGCGCCGACGACGAGGCTCGCCCGCCACATGGGGAGTGTCGGCTTCTCGGCGCCGCGCCAGCGCGTCCACAGGTACAACATCGCGCCGGCCATGGCGAAGCGAATACCCGCCATGGGGACCGGTGGCAACGTCTCCACCGCAAAGCGGATGAAGAGGTAGGTGGAGCCCCAGAAGATGTAGACGGAGGCAAAGCCCGCCAGGACGGCGCCGCGCGTGGCCTTCACTTCCATCGGAACAGACGTAGCGCGAGGATAAACGACACCACACACCACGCCCCGGCGATCGCCCACTCGCTGGAAAGCACGCCCCATCCCTCGCCACGGAGCATCACCGCGCGTAGCCCATCAACCACGGCCGTCAGCGGCAACGCCTGAATGACCGGTTGCACCGCCGCGGGAAAGTTCTCCGCCGAAAAGAAGATCCCGGAACCCACCCACATGGGGAGCATGACCAGGTTCATGAGTCCCGATGCGCCTTCCACCGTTCGCGCGCGCGCCGCGATCAAGAGGCCAATCGAGCCGAACGTAAGCGTCCCCAGCAGGCAGGTGGCTCCGTACAGGAGCACCGAGCCGCGCATTGGCACGCCAAACGCCAACACGCCGAACAACGTGATAACGGTTGCCTCGATCACCAGCAGGACCAATCGCATGAGCAGGAACGACATGAGGTACTGCGTGCGCGACATTGGTGTGGCCACGAATCGCTTCAACAGCTTCTTCCGACGAGCGTCCACGATGCCGAAGCCGATGCCCCAGATGCCACTTCCCATGAGGTTCATGGCGAGGAGGCCGGGGACGACGAAATCGATGTAGCGCGACCCGCGCTCGCTCACCTGCGACACCTGCACGGGCACGGGATCCTGTCTGCCCGCCGCCCGCTGGAGCACCGCATCGAGCTGCAGCCGCGCCGTACGCGCTTCGGGGCGCGCATCGTCGTAGCGATACTCCACGCCCCCGTTCACGCCGGGCACGATCACGAGCGCCACACTACCGACCTGCAACGCGCGATCGGCGGCGGAGTCCGAGAGGAGCTGGACCTTGAGCGAAGAATCGCGCGCCAGCATGTCGCGTAGCGAATCCGCGCCCGGGCGAGTGGCCAGCACACCGATCTTCGAGATGTCGGCTGGCCGGGAGCGGAAGGCGATGCCCAGCCCAGTCGCCAGCAACAACGGGAAGAGGAATGTCCAGAACACCGCCTCTGGCTCGCGCAGGAATTCGCGCAGGCGCAGGAGCGACAGCTGCAACAATGGCGACGGCCGACGGTAGTCCTGCCCGCCCAATGAATCGCGCCGGCCACTGGCGACCCCAGTTGGCGATTCAGGTGTCACGCAGGTGCCTCCCGGTCAACGACACGAAAACGTCTTCCAGCGTGGGGGTATGCGTGCGCAACTCGGCCACCCCGACGCCTGCCCGATTCACCAAGGCCAAGAGGGCGGGGAGGGCCACGTGCGCGGCCGTGACCTGCAACGAAACCACAGGTCCGTCCACACGAACGCTCAACACGCCCTCCAAGGCGGCGAGGGCGGACTGGTCCAACTCCTGCGCCGCCCCATCCCGCATGGTGAGCTCCACCATCTGGTCGGCACCTAACGACCGCACCAGCTCACGCGGCGTGCCTTCGGCGATCACCTTGCCGTGATCGACGATGGCAATCCGGTCACACAGCCGCTCGGCCTCATCCATATAGTGCGTGGTCAGCACGATCGTCCGGCCCATCAGCCGCAACCGGTCAACCAGTTCCCACAGCTGCCGCCGAGACTGTGGATCCAGCCCGGTGGTGGGTTCGTCGAGGAAGAGCAACTCCGGGTCGCCCACCAAGGCGCAGGCGATCGATAACCGCTGCTTTTGTCCGCCAGACAAGCCGCCGACCCGGCTCGACTGCTTCTCTTCCAACTGGACCAGGGCGATGACCTCCGCCGTGGACGGGCCGTGTTCATAGAAGCTTCGAAAGAGCGTCACCATCTCGTTGACGGTGATCTTCTCCGAAAACTGCGTCTCCTGCAGTTGCACACCCAGTCGCTGGCGTAGCTCGCGCTCGTCCGATTCCCAGCGCTTGCCGAGGACCACCACCTCGCCGGAATCGGGGGGCAGCAGTCCCTCACAGATCTCGATAGTGGTGGTCTTGCCGGCACCGTTCGGACCCAGCAGTCCAAAACACTCGCCACGCGCCACTTTCAGGTCGAGTGAATCGACCGCCACCACATCGGCGTACGCTTTCCTCAGGCCGCGCACCTCGAGTGCGAACGAGCTGCTAGCTGTCATGGCCGGAGTGTAATAGCATCACCGTCCAGACGGGGGCCTACCTGTTGCCGTCCCTGTCTGAATTTCCGATCGCTCGACACGTCTGTCCGCCGCGCGCCCGCGGTGCGACCATTGTCATCGTCGCTCACCTCGCCAGCCATGATCAGCATTCGCAATCTCGTGAAGGTCTATCCAGGTCCTGTCGCCGCACTCCAAGGCGTCTCGTTGGAGATCCCCAGTGGGATGTTCGGGCTTCTTGGTCCGAACGGCGCCGGCAAGACCACCCTCATGCGCGTGTTGGCGGGTGTTCTCGAGCCTACGTCGGGCGAGGTCTGGATCGACGGGCAGGACGCCCTGGCAAATCCGCAGCGGTTGTGGCAGTCGCTCGGGTATCTGCCTCAGGACTTTGGCTTCTTCCCGCATCTTTCGGGGCAGAAAATGCTGGAGTACCTGTTGGAGGTGAAGGGAGCGAGCGCGCCGGGCGGTGTGTCGAAGTTGGCGTCGGAGCTGCTGGAACGTGTGAACCTGTCGTACGCGGCGGGGCGCAAAGTGAAGGAATATTCGGGCGGCATGCGGCAGCGCCTTGGTATTGCGCAGGCGATCGCGGGGAACCCGAGCCTCATCATTGTCGATGAGCCAACGGCCGGACTCGACCCTGAGGAGCGGTTGCGATTCTATCGCATTCTGGCGGAGTTGGCGGAGAAGCGCACGGTGATCCTGTCGACGCACATCGTGGATGATGTGGCGGTGTTGTGTCCGCGTTTTGCGATCATTCGCGGCGGGAAGGTCGTCGCACTCACGTCACCGCGTGAAGCTCGTCAGGCGCTCGAGGGCAAGGTCTTCGAAGGCGCGGTGGGCGCCGAGGCCGCGCAAACGCTCGGTCAGTCGTACCGGGTGCTTCAGTCCGTGCTGGTGGAAGGCGAGAACCACCTTCGCATCTATTCCGCCGACGGGCAGGCCCCGCAAGGGTTTTCACGGGTCGCGGCGTCTCTGGAGGATGCCTACCTGCTTGAGATGCGGGACCAGCCCAAGTCGGCGGCGCAGGGAGTCGCGTGAGCATGCGGCGCTTTCTGGTGGTGGCGAGGGACGAGTTCGCGATGAACATGCGCCGTCCCCTGACGTGGATCACGCTCATCCTGGTGGGCTTGATCATCTGGGGTATCAGCAACGGCAACGTATCGATCGTGATCGGTTCAGGGGACGCCAGTGTCGGCGGCAAGAAGGCGTTGCTCACTTCCGAGTTCGCGATCTCGCAGATCTTTGCCACGCTCTCGTACATCTTCTACCTCTTCACCGTCTCGGCAGCGGCCGGGATCACCATCATTCGGGACGCCGAGGCCGGGGCGTTGGAGCTGTTGAACGCCACTCCCCTGACGCCGCGAGAGTACGCGTGGGGCAAGTTGGCCGGCGTGGTCGCGTCCTATGTCGCCATCCTGCTGTTGCAGCTGGTAGTGGCGATCCTGTTCCTGCAGTGGCTGCCGAACGCCGACATGCTGGAGACGCGCGGGGCGTTCGTGCTTGGCAACTACCTGCGTCCCACGCTGTTGTTCGGTGTGCCGATGGTCGTGTTCTCGGCAGGCGTGGCGTTTGGCATCGGGACCTCGACCCGACGTTCGATCCTCGTGTTCGTGCTCCCCGTGGCGCTGCTCATCCTGAGCGCGTTCTTCCTGTGGTCGTGGACGCCGACGTGGCTGCCCGACGTGTGGAACAAGGTACTGATGGCGGCCGACCCGGCCGGTGTCCGCTGGTTGCGTGAGACGTGGCTCAAGGTGGACCGCGGCGCCGAGTTCTACAACACGCAGCATCTGGGGTTGGACGCGGTGATCATCACCAATCGGTTCGCGATGATCGGCATTGGCGTGTTGAGCGCATGGCTCGGGGTCCGATCTTTCGCACGGACGGCGCGCGTGAGCCACCGGGTGGCGGCGACCGATGTCGCGACGGCGCTCAGTGCCACGCCGTCGGCCGCGCCCGTGTTGCAACTGCGCCCCTTGAGTGACAGCACAGGTACGGCCATCCCGCGGGGATGGTGGAAGGGCGCCATGCAGGTGGCGCGAGCCGAGGCACGCGAGCTGCGCTCACAGGCCGGGTTGTACCTGTTCGTCCCAATGATCCTGTTGCAGATCCTCGGCAACTCACTGACGGCATTGGGAGCGTTCGATACACCGTTGCTGCTGGTTCCCGGCGACCTGGCCGTCGGCCAGATGCAAGCCATCGGCACGCTGGTGGCCCTGTTGCTGGTGTTCTATGGCGTTGAGAGTCTGGAGCGTGAGCGCGCCACGCGGTTGAGCAACATCCAGGACTCCATGCCATTGTCCAACCGTTCCATCGTGGTAGGAAAGGTTCTGGCGTTAGGTGTGGTGCTGGTGGTGATCCTGGCCGCGTGCCTCGTGGCCAGCATCATCGCCATTCTGGTACAGGGGAAGGTGCGCCTCTCCCTCACGCCGTTTGTGCTGGTCTGGGGATTCCTGTTGCTCCCCACGTACCTCGTCTGGACGGCGCTGGTCTTCGCCGCGTACGCGCTGACGCGCAATCGGTACACCACCTATGCCATAGCCTTGGCGGCGATGGGTGGGACGTTCTACCTGCTGGTGGTCGACAAGCTGACGTGGCTCACGAACTGGCCGTTGTGGGGGCTGCGATGGTCGGACATGAGCCTGTTCGAGTTCGATCGTACGGCCCTGGTCCTCAACCGTTTGGGAATGTTGGCCCTGGCGGCACTGCTCGCGCGTGTTGCCGTCTTGAACTACCCGCGCATCGATCGCGACGCCACTCGGCAGGTTCACGCCATGACCCCGCGGGCGATCTATGGGGCCTTCCGGCGTTCGTGGGCGTTCGTGCTCGCGCCGGTGCTGCTCCTGGCACTCCTCGCGCGCCAGGTCAGCGAGGGACCGGACGGCGCACGGGCCAAGAAGGCCGCCACCGACTACTGGAAGAAGAACCTCGCGACCTGGAAGGACGTTCCCACCCCGTGGCTCAAGGACGCGGACCTCGAGGTGACGTTGAGCCCCGCGGAACGCTCGTGGACGGTGAAGGGGTCGTATCTCGTGGTCAACCAGCTGCAACAGCCGCTGCGTGACCTCCCGGTCACCGTCGGCATGTGGCGGGACATGACGTTCACGCTCAATGGGGTAACCGCCCGACCCGATACGGCGTCGCATCTGTATGTCTTCACCCCAACACAGCCGCTCGCTCCCGGCGATTCGGTGCGACTCGGTTTCTCCTATGTTGGATCGGAGGTCGGGGCGCAGAAGGCCGTTGGTGGCGCCGGAACATTCGTCCTGCCGTCAGGCGTGGTGATGACCAACTTCGACCCGCGTTACTTCCCGTTCGTTGGGTATGTGGAGGGCATCGGGGCAGAAAAGGAGCGGGCGTACGAACCCAAGCAGTACGGACCCGACTGGTATGAAGGAGAGACGCCGTCGGCCTTTGGGGGCCAGCGTCCCATGACGGTGCGCATGCGCATCACCGCGCCCAAGGATATGACGGTCAATGCGGTCGGCGAACGAGTGAGCGATCAGGTGCATGGCAACACCCACACCGTGGAGTGGCGCACGGACCATCCGGTGATGGCGTTCAACCTGATCGGCGGGCGCTACGCCGTGAAGACCGGGCCGGGCACCGCTCTCTACTACCACCCGGCCCACAGCTACAACGTCGATGAGATGATCGACGCGATGAACCAGGTCCGCAAATACTATGGCGAGTGGTTCGGCCCGTTTCCATGGAAGGAACTGAAGATCAGCGAGTTCCCGGCGCTGTCCACATACGCCCAAGGCTTCCCGACCAACATCTCATTCTCGGAAAGCATCGGGTTCCTGACCAAGAGCGAACCCAAGACGAATCTCGCCTTCCTGGTCGTGGCCCATGAATCGGCGCACCAATGGTGGGGCAACATGGTGCAACCAGGGATCGGGCCAAGCGGCAACTTCTTGAGCGAGGGAATGGCGCACTTCTCCACGGCCCTCCTCATCGAGCAGGTGAAAGGAGAGCATAACGCCCTGGAGTTCCGGAAGCGGATCGAGTCACTGTACGGCGACCAGCGTCGATCGGACGCCGAACGGAAGATGTTCCGTGTGGACGGCAGCAAGGACGGAGACAACACCGTCTGGTACAACAAGGGTGGCTGGGTCTTCTGGATGCTCGCCGATCGCATGGGGCGCGCCAACGCACTGCGCGGCATGCGTGAGTTCGTCGCGGCATACCAGGGGAATCCGGATCATCCCGTGCTTTACGACTTCGCGCACTTCCTGCGCGGTTATGCGCCAGACACCTCGGCGTACGACGACTTCATCAAGCAATGGATGGATTCTGTGGTGGTGCCGGAGTACCGCGTGCGCAACGTGACGACCGTACGCGGAGCGGGCACCGATACCACATGGCTCACGACCGCGACCATCGAAAACGTTGGCTCCGGACGTATGCCGATCGATGTCGCCGTCACCCGTGGTGAGCGATTTCCAGAGGACACGGTCAAGGCCAAGGCGTCGAAGAAACCGGCGTACGCCGCCGAGCTGGTCACAATGGTGCTAGACGCCAAGACCCCGCAGACCGTGACGATTCACTCGCCGTTCAAGCCGGAGAAGGTGATCGTCGACCCGAACGTCCGCGTGTTGCAACTGCGACGTCAGAGTGCCGAGGCGAAGGTCAAATAGGCGCGCGAATTGGAACACTCAGGACGCTGACTGCGGCGGGCGTACGGCTTCCACCCCACCGGCGAGCCCACGATCGATGAAGGTCGCGATGCGCGCGTGGTCCCGCTCAGCGTCCGCTTCGCCCAGCTCCAACAACCGGTGGATGTAGTCGGTCTGGAACATGAGGACGGACAGGATCGAAGGGCTCGTCGACTTGCGGGTCCCGAGCCCGCGCGTGAAGAATCGGAAGACGCGTGGCAACCGCGGCTCATACGCCCGAGCCAGCACCCCCAGGTCGACCGACGGCCGCACCACCAGGATCTCGATCGGACGTAACCCCCGTCGTTGCTCGAGCGGGAGCTTGGAGACGAGGTCGTTGATCAGCTCCAGGCGAGCGACGTCCTGATCGATCACGTCCAGGAACACCGCGTTGTAGAGAACACCCAGCACTTGTGCCGGTGGAGGATAGCCGACGATCTGCGGTTGCGCGGACTCGGCGCGTGTGTGGGCGTGACGTGTCGAGATGGTGAGCACACGGGACGCACCCAGGTGCAACGCCGGGGAGAGCGGGGCCGTCAGGCGGATACCGCCGTCGCCGTACCACTCCGCGCCGACGCGCTCGGCCGGAAAGAACATCGGCAGCGCCGCCGACGCCATCACGTGATCGACCGTCAGCTGCGCATGTACGCTCACGCGCTCCGGTCGCTCCCAGGTCGTGATATCGCGACCTTGCACCCAGGTCGTCGAGCGGCCCGTGGTGTAGCTGGTGGCCGTGAGGGCGGCGGCGCGCAAGGAACCACGAGCCAGGTTGTAGTCGATTCCCGGCAGCGTGCCGTCGTCATTGCGTGTGAGGATGCGCTCCAGGAATCGTCGCAATGGCACCGTATCGACCATGCCGCGAACTCGATCTTCGGTCGCTGTGCCACCCGACACCAGTCCGTAGCCAGAGCGTACCACGTTGGAGATCAGGGCGCGCGCGTCCACCCGATATACGTCCTCAGGGGTGAGTGAGCGCCAGATGGCTACCAGGTCCTCAATCGACTCCTCAAATGTCCCTTTGTGTGCGGCCAGGTGGATGGTATTCAGGGCACCCGCCGAGACCCCGGCAAGGATAGGGATGCGCAAGTGCGGGTAGTGCCGGGCGATGTATCGAAGGATCCCGACCTGATACGCACCGCGGGCGCCGCCACCGCCGAGCACCAAGGCCAGGTCGGTCGTCACGGGGGTGGGTCGTAGGACAGGTTTCATGACGCAGTTGAGGGAAGGCCTGCTGCAAGGTAGTCGTTACCCGGACGCAAGATGGAGCTTGGTCACCACCACATTCCACCAACACGTTGCCCAGAGCCAACATGTCGGACACCCCAACTGATCGAGTCGCGCACCTGATTGCGCAGGCACGCGATCGTGGGATGATCTCCGACGCACAAGGTGAAGCGATCCTTGCGCTTCAGCTAGAACGCGGGCCGAACGACTCGGCGCGTGTGGAGGCTTCCCGTGGGTTCAACGTCGTCACCGTCGCGTACGTGCTCGGGGCGATGCTAGTGGTGTTTGCCTTCGGGTGGGTGCTGATTGACCGGTGGCAGACACTGGGTGCGCCGGGGGTGATGATCGTGACCCTTGTGTACGTGGTGACATTGTGGGGGTGCGCGCGGTGGCTGGAAGGTCGCGGCTTTCGCCTGGCCGCGGGAACGGCGCGCATGCTGGCGGTGTCGCTGCTCCCCATCGTGACGTGGGCGGCGCTCTCCATCGGCGGCGTGTGGCCCATCACCGATACGGGAGGCGATCCGTTTGCCACCGGCGATCGTGCTGCGGCGATCCGTTGGCTGTTGGTTGACCTGACGGCGCTGGTTGCGGCTGGTGTCGCACTACGCGCGTACCCCCATATGGCGATCACCATCCCCGTCACCGTCGCCTTGTGGGCGTTCTGCCTGCACCTGACGCGGTTGATCGGCGGACCCCGGATCTTCCCCCTCCTTGACCGATGGTTGCTGCTCACCGTTGGGCTGGCGGTGTGCGCGGTCGCCGGCGAGGCCGATCGTTGGCAGCGGAACGCGCGACGGACCGGCCGCACCATCGATGGCGACTTTGCCTTCTTCCCCTGGCTTGGCGGTTTGGCGGCGTTTGGCATTGCGTACGTTGCGATCTGGGTACGAGCTGACGGCGGGATGCACGTGCTCCCGGTCGTCGGCGTTTTCCTGATCGTGATGGCGCTAATCCTCAGGCGCCGCACACATCTCGTCTTTGGACTCCTGGCCGTCTTCGGCTATCTCGCCTATCTCGCGACCGAGGTCTTCCGTAACTACCTGTCGCTTCCGGTCATACTCGGTACCACTGGACTGCTATTGATCCTGCTGACGGTCTGGGCCCAGCGTCGATTTCCTGGTGTGGTCGCGCGGGTGGACGGGGGACGCCAGCACCTCGTCCTTCCGCCGATGGTGACTCGCGGGCCGTTTCTCCTTTCGCTGGGTATCTCGCTGCTGACATTGCCCGAGGCCGCCGAGGACCGAACACAGGCGGAGTTCCGGCGAGAGTTCTGGAAGCTGAGGCGCCACAATGACTCACTCCGTGCGGCGCAGCTGCCGGCGGACAGCGTACGCGGCGCGTCCAAACCCCCAAGGAACCCCTAGGGTTTGGCGCTCGGGGCCGGGTGCCTCCCGGTTCGACCCACCCTAATCCGGAAGGAAACCTTCACCACGCTCCGACGTAGGTAAGCACCACGCTTTCGCCCGGGTTCTTGCCTATGCTTGCCGCCGCTGTCCTCCTGGTCCTGCAGAGTGTCTCGGTTCGAGTTGGCGACGGCCAAAAGGGTGGGACCAAGCCAGGGACCGAAATGGAGCAGCTGGACTCGATTGCGGAGCGAATTGGCAATCGTGCGAGGAGTCGCCTTCGCAACGACACGACGGTCCGGCGCGTCGTGCGGCGCACCGTGACCCCAGAACTTGCCGCCAGCGCGTTCTTGGACACGTCTGCGCGCTCGCTGTTGCTGAGGGCGCGGGAGGCGCGGCTCAAGCAGGACACGACGCTGCTTTCGTACGACGCCAACGCCTATCAGCGTCTTTCGGTCGGCATGGGGTTCCGTGCGTTCGGCAAGGAGCGACTCCTGCTCCGAACCGAGAACGCATCGCGCGTGCGATGGTCTCGGCGGGCGGGCGCTTACGTCGACCTGAAGGGGCGCAGGACGGTATTCCCGATGATCGAAGGGGCGGATGGCGAGGCGGACATGGACGACATCTCGCCCGTTCCGTACTACCCCGGACGCGAAGCCCTGTGGGTCGGGTCGGGGGTGGCGAAGTCGGAGGTGGACGAGCGCGAGCTGGTGCACCCGCTCGCGTTAGGCGCCGAGGCCTACTATCGCTACGCCTCGGGCGACTCCATCCGTTATACGCTTCCTGACGGCAAGATCATCCGGTTAGCCGAGCTGCGCATCGAGCCACGGAGCCCGGAGTGGAAGCTGTCGGTTGGGTCGTTCTGGTTTGACGTCTCCACGGCGCAGTTAGTGCGTGCCGCGTACCGTCTGGCGGTTCCGATGGACATCTGGGCGGTGGCCGATGAGGAGATCAAGCGCGACAAGGAGGAATCCAAGGCGCGCGGCGAGAAGCCGGATCCGGACGACGACATTCCCGGCTGGGTGAAGGGCTTCATGTCGCCGATGCAGGCGCACCTCGAAGGAGTGACGATCGAGTACGGGCTCTACGGGGGGCGATTCTGGTTGCCCCGTACACAGTACGCGGAAGGTTGGGCCCGCGCATCGTTCATGCGTATTCCATTCAAGATCGAAGAAAGCTTCAAGTACGCCGACGTGAATGGCGTGGACACGCTGCCGCCGGTGCCCCAGTCGCGGGGTTCGCTGATGGATTCGCTGTTCGAGAAAGACTACGCGCGGTGGCGGAACCTGACGCCGGAAGAGCGGCGAGAACGCGCCAAGGTCTACGCGGCCGCGGACTCCGTTCGTCAGGCGCAACAGCAGGCAAGCCGCAAGGAGTCATGTGGGGATGCAGCTGGCGCGCGACCGCTCGCCACCTGGTCGCGGCGAGAGACGCGAGGGGAGGGCGCGCTGTCGGTCATGGTGCGCATCCCCTGCGACACCACACTGCTGGTGAACTCGAAGGATCTCCCCGCCTCCATCTACGATCCGGGTGAGGAGCTCTTTGGGCAGGCGGATCGCGACGAACTCATGAAGTCGCTCGACTTCTCGCTGCAACCAGGGTGGGCGCCGCAGCGACCGGTGGTCACGTATGGACTCTCCCTCACGAGATACAATCGCGTCGAGGGGCTGTCATCCGGAATTGGCGCAACCATGCAGCTGGGGAAGGGATACTCGCTCGATGCCTTGGCGCGACTGGGTACGGGAGACCTGGTGCCTAACGCCGAATTGGGTGTGGCGCGGAGCAATGGCAGGATCAACTGGCGCGCCGGTGCGTACCAACGTCTCGCCGTGGCCAGCGACTGGGGTGCCCCGCTCTCGTTTGGCAGCGGGCTCGCCGCCCTGCTCTACGGGCGTGACGACGGCTTCTACTACCGTTCGCTCGGCGTGGAATTGGAGCGGTCGGCGCTGCGGGGAACCGGGTCGTCGCTCCGGTTGTTTGCCGAGCGACAGCGCACCGCTACCCCAACGACCACCTTCAACGTCTCGAACTCGTTAGGGGCGTCCACGGAATTCGGGTCGAACATCGTGGCCGAGAAAGGAACCGCCATGGGGGTTGGCGTACATGACGTTCGTAACGCCGGACTCGATCCAGCGGGATGGCGGCTCTTCTCCGACGTGCGGCTCGAGGGTGGGTGGTTCGTCCCGAACGATTCGTCGGGTCGCGGGTTCGGCCGAGCGGCCACGGACATCACCGTGTCGCACGGGTTCATTGGCAGCTCGCTGGTCGGTGTGACCGTTGGCGCGGGCCTCGCCGACAACGTGCCGTCGCAGCGTGAGTTCATTCTTGGCGGCACACATACCGTGCGCGGCCAGCTCGCGGGTACCGAACGCGGCAACGCATACTGGCTGGCTCGAGCCGAACTCGCTCCAACGAAAGGTGGAGTACGTCCCGTGCTGTTTGGCGACCTGGGATGGGCCGGCGATCGCTCGAACTTCGCGCATCCTGGTCGGCCAATGAGTGGTGCGGGAATCGGCGCGTCGTTCCTGGACGGTCTCATCCGTACTGACTTGGCGCGCGGCATATATCCGCGAAAGAAATTCCGGTTTGATGTCTATCTGGAGGCGCGCTTCTAGCGAGCGAGGTTGCGAACCGTTCAACCTGTCGTTCCGAATACACTGACGTCGGGCTCAGGAATGCTTTCGCACAGCTTACTGCGAGTGCGGAGAGTTGTTGGTGCTGGCCGGTCATCGATGGTACGGTCGAATGGGCGGTAGTTCGCGACCGGAACGTGCAATCGATTGCGCTGCTGACTGGAGGCGACCCTTACGCGCGTGGGTTGGAGGTTGCACATTTTTCGCACCCCAAAACCCTAAGTGCGGAGGACGATCGTGCTGAGTGATTTCAAGGCGTTCCTGATGAAGGCCAACGTGGTGGGGTTGTCCCTGGCCGTTATCGTCGGCGGCGCGGCCGGTGCATTAGTCACGGCGATGACGAACGACTTCATCATGCCGATCGTCGGCGCAGTGACGCCAGACGGTGATTGGCGGAAGTGGACCTTGGATGTCGGATCGCTGAAGTTCGGCGTTGGGGATTTTGCCGGCGTGTTCCTGAACTTCGCCATCGTGAGTTTTGTGGCGTGGCAAATCGGCAAGATCTTCATCAAGCCCGAACCGCCAGCTCCACCGCCGCCGCCCACCAAGGCGTGCCCCTATTGCAAGATGACGATCGATGCCGCGGCCACGCGCTGCGGACATTGCACCAGTCAGTTGTAGTCGGTGTCACCATGAAGGCCCGGGCCTCGCCAATCGGCGAGGCCCTTTTTCTTTGCTCGCATGACCTGGTGCGCCGATCAGCGCTCGGTATTCGTCGGGATGGATCGGCGTGTCACGCGTGTGATCGCATACAGAACCGAACCAGCCACCACCATCGCGGCCACGGCCAGTAGTTCGTCGCGTTGCGTGGCAAACAACAGTGCGATCATGACGAGTGACGCCACGACGGGAATCGCCGTGCCGAACGGCAGCACAAAAGGCGTGCCCATCAACTGGACCCCGCGGCGTCGCAGCTGAATGGTGGCCAGCGTGCAGACGAGATAGACCACGAGGGTGGAAACGGACGACACGATGGCCAACCACTCGAACGACCTCGTCAGCACCAACGCCGCCACCAGGGCGGCGTGCAGCCAGATGGCGACGTGTGGTGTGTGATGGGTGGCGTGAACGCGGGCCACGGATTTCGGGAGGAAGCCGTCCCTCGCCATGGCATACAGGATCCGCGGTGCCGAGAGCAGCTCGCCAAGCAGGTACGACAATGGCGCCACGATCATCGCGAACAGCACCAGCTGCCGCCCGACCCCACCAATACGGCTGGCGGCCATGTCGGCGATCGGCGCGGCGCGTTGCTGCGCCAGCTGGTCGCCCAGGACACCCTGCGCAACGACATGTGTCGCCAGGTAGAGGAAGGTGACGATCCCCAGCGCGAGCATCACCGCGCGAGGCACCGAACGGGTGGGATCCGCGACCTCTCCGCTGGCCAGCAACGCATTCTCGATGCCGGCAAAGAGGAAGATCACCAGGAAGATGGAGTGCCCAAAGGTCGCCGTTCCCGGCCATTGCCCAACCGTCAGGTTCGACCATGCAATTCCGCCTACGCCGGTCACGAGGATCACGGCCAATGGCGCCAGCTTCACGATCGTGACCCCTTCCACCAGTCGTGCCGATCGCCGCACGCCGCGCACGTTCAGCGCGGCCATCACGGCAAGAATCAGGATCACCAGCAGCGCGTGGGGCACCGGTTCGTTCACGACGGGTGCCAGGTCGCTCAATCCGCGAAACAGCAGCTGCATCACGGAGGCCGCACCCAGCGCCAAGCCGCCGGCGTACAGCAGCCAGCCCAACAGGAAGGCGGCGAACGGCCCGAAGACCTGCTCCACCCATGCATACGACCCGCCGGAGGACGGCACACGGCTACCCGCCTCGGCAAAGCATAGCACCACAAGCGTCATGAGGGCGGCGCACGCCAGGTACGACACAATCGCCCAGCGCCCCACCTCGGCGGCGATCAACGCCGGCACCACATACACGGTGGTGCCGATCGTCAGGTTCACCGCATTGAACGTCAGCGCGCGCGCATCGATCGCGCGGATCAGTGCGCCCCGCTCGCCGCTCGCCGAGGACTCGGTTGGTGCGTTCAGACGCTGATCTCGCCCGTGCACACCATTACGGTGGAGCCACCCACTCGCACTCCGGTAATGGCGCCGTCCTTCTTGTCTGTCTCCACATGCAGGATGCTGGGACGTCCCATTTCAAAGCCCTGTTCCACCACCCAGCGCAGCGTTCCCGTGGCCGTGTCTGACCGCATGCCCAGGTAGCCACCTAACGCGGCACAGGCGGATCCCGTGGCCGGATCCTCGATCACATTCACACTGGGTCCGAACATCCGCGCCCGTACATCGGAACCCGGGCGTTCACCGTCCAACGCCATCAGGAAGATCATGTCGCCGTCCTTGCCGGCCAGGTACTTCTCCCAAGGATCCAGACGCAGTCGTGCACGGCGAACGGCGTCCCGGTTGCGGAGCGTCACGATCGTGAACGGCAGTCCGCAGGACACCAGCTGCGGGTGGTATTTGCCTTCCAGCACGTCGTCGGCGGCGAGCGACAGCATTTCAGCGAACGCGTGACGGTCCGGCGACGGCGGGCCGATCTCTGGCAGCTTGGCGACCGACAGTTGCGCGAAGACCGGCTGACCATGCTCCGAACGAATCTTCACCTGCACAGGTCCAACGCCCTCCTCGAGGACGATGCGCGTCTCGTCGCCTGTGAGCGGGATCTCTCCAATGGCCGCCAACGCGTGAGCCGTACCGACCGTCGGATGACCGGCGAACGGCACCTCGCCACCGGGAGTGAAGATGCGGACCCGTCGCGTGTTGGCCGGCGACTCCGGAGGCAACACGAAAGTGGACTCACTGTAGTTGAACTCTCGCGTGATGTTGAGCATCTGCTCGCTGGAGAGTCCGCGTGCATCCGGAAGCACGGCGAGTTGATTCCCGCCGAATCGCTCGTTGGCGAAGACGTCGCAGGTGTAGTAGCGATAGGTGGTCATGGCGAGGGAGTCTGTGGTGCCGCAATCTGCTCCGCAATGTCACCCAAAAAGAAACCGCCGCATCCGATTCGTTGGAAACGGATGCGGCGGATGTGTTCGACTGGTCCGGAGCGTGTCTACTCTTCGCCCATGAACGGATACTTGTGGTCCGTCGGCGGAACGAACGTCTCCTTGATGCTTCGCTGACTGACCCAGCGCAGCAGGTTCAACTTCGAGCCCGCCTTGTCGTTCGTACCCGATGCACGCGCTCCACCGAACGGCTGCTGGCCCACCACCGCTCCCGTGGGCTTGTCGTTCACATAGAAGTTGCCGGCGGCATTGCGAAGGGTGATCATCGCGTCGCGCACACCTTGCCGGTCCTTGGAGAAAATCGCGCCGGTAAGTGCATACGGTGACGTTGCGTCCACGGTCGCCAACGTCTCCATCCACTTGGCGTCGTCGTACACGAAGGTCGTCACGACGGGGCCAAAGATCTCCTCGCACATGAGGCGATAGTCGGCCGACGGCGCCTCGATCAGCGTGGGTTCGATGAAGTAGCCTTCGTCGCCCTTGGCACCCCCACCGGCAAGCACGCGAGCGTTCTTCTTCGCATCGCCGAGATACTCGCTGATCTTGTCGAACGCCTTCTTGTCGATGACGGCGGACATGAAGTTGCGGAAGTCGCGTGGGTCGCCCATGCGAATCTCCTTCATGATCGCCGTGGTGCGATCGCGCACTTCGCTCCACATGGACTTCGGCACGTACACGCGGCTGGCCGCGGAGCACTTCTGTCCCTGGTACTCGAACCCACCGCGCGCGATCGCCACGGCCACGGCTGTTGGATCTGCCGACGGATGCGCAACGATGAAGTCCTTTCCGCCTGTCTCACCAACGATGCGCGGATAGGTACGATACCGTCCCATGTTCGCGCCAATCGTCTTCCACATACCGTTGAAGACGCCGGTGCTACCGGTGAAGTGCACGCCGGCCAAGTCACGATGCGAGAGCAGCTGGTCCGAGATCATTGACGAGTCGCCGGGGACAAAGTTGATGACGCCCGGCGGCAGCCCCGCTTCTTCCAGCAGCTTAAACACGTAGTAGCCCGCCAACATCGCGGTCGCGGCCGGCTTCCAGATCACCGTGTTGCCCATCATGGCCGGCGTGCCCGCCAGGTTCCCGCCGATGGCCGTGAAGTTGAACGGCGAGATGGCGTAGATGAAACCTTCCAACGGGCGATGGTCCGTCATGTTCCAGATGCCCGGGCTGGACGCCGGCTGCTCGGCGTACAGCTCCTGCGCGAACTGGGCGTTCACTCGGTAGAAGTCGATCAGCTCGCACGCGGCATCGATCTCGGCCTGGAAGACCGTCTTCGACTGGCCGAGCATCGTGGCGGCGTTCAGTGTGTCGCGCCACGTGGTAGCCAGCAACTCGGCGGCACGAAGAAACACGGCGACTCGATCTTCCCATGGCCAATTCGCCCACTCGCGCCGCGCTTCCGCGGCCGCGGCGATTGCCATCTGCACGTGCTCTGGCGTCGCCTTGTGATAGTCGGCCAGCACGTGCGAGTGCTTGTGCGGCATCACCGAATGGCCGAGTTCTCCCGACCGATATTCCTTCCCGCCGATGACGATGGGAATCTCGACCCGTTCGCTGGCCATGGAAGCCAAGCGGGCCTTGAGCGACGTTTTTTCTGGTGAGCCCGGTGCATACGACTTGATGGGCTCATTGTAGGCGGCTGGAACGCGTCGAACGCCGTTAAAGCCGGGGAGACCAAGAGAGGCGGAGGCGGGAGTTCCGCCCGTCTGAGTGGTCGCGGAACGATCTGCCGTGGTGGCCATAGAGGCAGTGACTGGAGGAACGGGCAAAAGGAGGGACCTTCAATCTAGCCCGCGCGCTCCCGGCACTCCATGACCGAGTTCCGCGGAGATGGCGGCCCGATGACCGCGACCTCCCGAAACGCGGCGACCTTGACGGGGGTACGCCGCGGGCGAGTGTTTCAAAAGCACGTGAACCCGACTTCCGAGGCCTGAATGCGTCGCTTTCCCCTGAGTTTCCTGTCCGCCGTCCTCCTCCCCCTTTTGGCTGCCTGTGGAGGCGGTGGTGGGGAAAGCTCAGGCCCAGCCAAAGTCGTGTCGGTAACAGTTTCGCTAACGTCGTCGCAAGTCGAGGTCGGCTCATCGACCAGCGCCGTTGTGCAGTACTTCGACTCCAAGCAGAACGCCCTCAGCGGTCGGACGGTCTCCTACAGCTCGTCGGCGACGGCGGTGGCGACGGTAGATAACAACGGCACGGTGCTGGGGGTCACTCCGGGATCTGCCTCGATTACCGCGACCGTTGACGGAGTCAGCGGCGCCTCGACGCTGACGATTACGCCGGCGGCGGTGGCCACGGTGATCATCAATCAGCGGACTCCGGTCGTGAAGGAGAGCGAGACGCTGACGTTGACGGCCACCACGCTTGACCGTGTGGGGCAGGCGCTGACGGGCCGAACGGTCGCGTGGTCTTCGGCGAATCCCACACGGGCGACGGTGACAAACGCCGGTGTGGTGTCGGGTGTTGCGGCTGGCTCGGTCTACATTCGCGCAACGAGCGAGGGGAAGGCCGACAGCGTGTTGCTGAAGGTGAAGGGCCTCAACGCGCCGGTCATCACCGGAGGAGCGCCGACGTCCCTGGTTCCCGGAGCATCCGCCACGATTACCGGCAGCAACTTTGGTGCGACGCCTAACGACAACGAATTGTACGTGAATGGCGTGCGAGCCACCATCACCGCGGCTTCCGCGACCTCGCTCACCTACACCGTGCCGTCCAGCGACGTCCTGCCATGCGTCCCGAACGACGCCTCGGTACCGGTGGTGTTGGTGGCGAACGCGGACTCGGCTACGGCCACGCGAGCAGTTCGCATGGCGGTCACACGCACGTTGGCCGTTGGGCAGGCCGTGATTCTGACTACCCCGGCCGACCTTGCGTGCGCGGAGTACGCTGGGAGCGGTGGCAAGTACCTGGTGACGGCGTTCAACTTTGCCACCACGCCACTGAACAAGCAGTCGTTCCAGTTGGTAGGTGCGGAGAATGGCTCCAACCTCGCCGCCTTGTCGTCAGCCTCACCAGCGCTACTGAGCGCCGCGCAATCGGCGATAGACGTGCAGGCGTCATCTCCGAAGATGCAGATCCCGGCGATCCTGCAGCGCCATTTGGCGAATCACCTGTCGTTGATGCAGCGCGAGGCCAGGATCACCGGCGCTCGCCGTCCGGCGCATGAGATCTGGCAGGCGCGTCGCGCGCGGACAGCCAACGAGGCCTTCCGCGCCTCGGCCGCCGCGGCGCCTACTGGACCAAAGCCGCCGCCGGCGCTCAACTCGATGAAGTCGTTCCGGATGTGCCCGGAAAACGGCACCTCCATTTCGTTCTGCGATCAGTGGCAGGAAGTGCGTGCGCGAGCCGTGTACGTCGGTCCAAAGATGGTGATCTACGAGGATTCGCTGGCGCCATTGGCTGGCCAGATGGACACGCACTACCAGAAGATCGGCGCTGAGTTCGACCAGAACATGTATTCCATTCTGGAGAACTTCGGGCGTCCGCTGGCCGCGGATACGGATCTTCAGTGGAACGGGAAGATCATCGCGCTCTTTACCAAGCGAGTGAACCAGTATCGTGGCGGCGGCATCCTGGGATTCGTCACGGCGTGTGATTTCTTCCCGCAATCCGACCCGGATCCGAACGCCGCCTGTCCGAGCTCAAACGAAGGCTCGTACTTCTATGCGATCGTTCCCGATCCCAACAACACGGACGCGAACGCGCGCATTAGCGAGAGCACGTGGGACCGGTATGTTCGCGGGACGCTGATCCACGAAGCCAAGCATATTACGGCCGTTTCGGAGCGCTACGTCCACGACGCGGCTCGCGCGTTCGACGACGCGTGGGTGGAAGAAGCCACCGCGCAGGAGGCGAGCGAGATCTGGTCGCGCAGTGTATATGGCGGGCGATCTGCCAAGTCCGACATCCAATGGAGCGATGGGCCCCAGTGCGACTACGCGCAGCAGAACGCGACCTGTGTGGACCCCGTCGAGGGGATCCTGCACCATTTCAACTTCCTCTACACCCATTACATCGCCAGCGAATCGAAGTCGATCATCAGCGACCCCACGTCGCCGATTCCCGACGCGGTGATCTACGGTAGCTCGTGGTCATTCCTGCGATACGTTACGGACCTCATGCCGAGTGAGGGGGACTTCCTGCGTTCAATCACCCAGGTGAAGAACGATGCGGGAGTGACGAACATCGTCACGCATTCGGGAAAGACATTCGATGAGTTGTTAGGCGGCTTCTCCCTGGCATCGCTGGCGGACAACTATCCGTCCGCGACGATCAACGACCAGCGGATCAAGCTGCAGAGCTGGAACACCCGAGACATCTTCGCCGGCATGAACCAGTTCCTGGTGGTTGGTAACCCACCGCGACCGGCCTTCCCGCGTGCCTGGCCAATGATGGTGCGGGCGGTTTCGTTCGGTAACTTCAGTGGCCTTCAGAGCCAGGTTGCCAATCTCCCTGGTGGGGGATGGGCGGCGTGGGAAGTGTCGGGTACGCAAGTCGCGCCGCAGGTGCTTTCGCTCCGCTCACCAACCGGCGGCACCCCGCCGGGGAACGTCGGCCTCGCCATCGTGCGCATCCAGTAGCGTGAGGGACTTCATCCAGCTCTTTCGTTCCCTCACGCTGCGCCAGATCCTCGGGTTGCAGCTGGCGTGGGCGTCGTCGATCGCGTTTGTCTTCTTCTTCACGACGTGGCTGAGCGAGCGTGGTCTCCACATCGCCAACCGGGACAACGTGGCGTTCTCGATGTCGTTGCGCTGGGAGCTGGGCGCCGTCCAGATTCTCTCCGTCATCGCGATCCTCGTGGCGCCGATGCTGCTCTGGGTGGTGGTGCGCGAACGACCACCGCGTAAGAAGTAGCACGCCCAAGGACCCCGGTCCTCTCGAGCCCTGACATGCCGCACTATTTCGGAGCCCACACCCGCGACACCGGCGGTATTCACATGGCCGTCCGCCGTGCTGCGCGCGGAGACATGCGCGCACTGCAGTTCTTCTCCGCGCCGCCGCAATACTACGGTGACAAGGTCTCCGTGAAGAAGGAACGCGCCGAGCGTTTCAGGGCAGCCGTGCAGGAGACCGCGCTGGACCCGCGATTCATCATGATTCACGCGGCGTACGTGCTGAACACGGCGTCGCCTGAGTCGGACAAGTACCTGCGCGCCACGGGCGGCTTGGCCAAGGAGTTGGAGCGCAGCACACTCCTCGGCGTCATGGGCTTCTGCTTCCATCCGGGGTCCGCAGGATCATCGGATCCTGACGCGGCCATTGCGCGCATTGCGGACGCGATCACGCTGGCTCTGGAGTCCACCAAGGGCGCCACGAAGGTGTTGATTGAGAACACGGCGGGAGCCGGCCGGACCATGGGTCGCACGGCAGAGGAGGTCGCCGCCATGCTCGCACGAATTCCCGCTCACCTGCGCGCTCGGGCGGGATACGGCCTGGACACGTGCCACCTGTATGCGAGTGGGCACGACATCACCGCCTCGGCCGCGGCGTTCAGTGGCATCATCGATCGATTCTGCGACGCCACCGGTGAGAAGCCGTCGTTCTTTCACCTCAACGACTCCGAAGGCGCCCTCGGCTCAAACCGCGATCGACATGCACTGATCGGCGAGGGGGCGATTGGTGTGGAGCCATTCCGATGGTTGTTGGCCGATGCGCGGTCGCAGGATGTGCCGTTGGTGCTGGAGACGCCGCACGCCGATGAGGAGCGTGCCGAGGACGACGACACCCCGGATCCTCTCGACGTGCGAATGGTGAGGTTGCTGGAGTCGCTGGTCGCAGGCTAGAGTAGTCTGACGGGTGCGATCGGAATTGGTGCGCTCCCTCCACGCCCACCGTTTGGCCTGACGGTACCCATCACGTGGTGTGATTCGTCGTTCGCGGCAGAGCTCGCCCCGTCGCAATACTCGGTGCATTCACCTCCGTTGTGTTTCTTTCCGCAATGACCATGAGCAGACCCAGTGCAGTCTCCGATGGCGTTGGACAGCACGGCTTCCTCCCAGGTAAGCGAGGAGCCTTGTTGCGCCGAGTCGCGGTCGCCACGTTCCTGTCGGCCTCGACGGCGGCAGCCCAGCAGCGCGACGCCATCCTGCTCCTGCAGAACAGCGACACCTTCTCGATCGAGCGATTCTCGCGGACGCGTTCGAGGTTGGAAAGCGAGATGGTAGTCAAGCCGGCAGGGATGCGGATCAACCTGACGGCGACGCTCGGCGCGAAGGGCGTCGACTCGGCCTCCATGGCGGTTCGTCAGGCGTCCGCGGACAAGAGCGCGCCCCCCTTGCAGGCCGCGACAGTGCGCTTTCAGGACGACAGCGTGTTCGTCGATGTGTCCGGTGCGGCCGCCAGGCCTACCCAGCGAATCGGCTCGAAGCGTGGCGCGATTCCCTTCCTGAACCCGTCGTTTGGACTGGTGGAGCTGGCGATTGCCCGGGCGCGTTCGCTCGGAGGCGATACTGCCAGCGTGCCGCTGTTCATGCTGCAGGGCGGAGGCACCGTCCTGGTGAAGGTGACCCGGCTCGGGCGTGATTCGGTCGTTGTCGACTTCACCAATGTCGTGGCCAGGCTTGCCGTGAGCTCAAACGACGAGATTGTCGGTGGGGTGATTCCGGCGCAGAACCTGCGCCTCGTGCGTGTGCGTGGCGCGAGTGAGGCGGGGATGGCAGTGGCCAAGCCCGACTATCGCGCTCCTGCCGGCGCGCCCTACACGGCGATTGACGTGACGGTACCGACGCCGATGGGTCACACACTGGCGGGAACGCTCACCCTGCCGCGCAACGCCAAGGGACGCGTCCCAGCGATCGTCACCATCACGGGAAGCGGACAGGAGGATCGCGACGAGTCGATCCCGATCGTGAAGGGTTATCGCCCGTTTCGGGAGATCGCCGACACGCTGGCCTACCATGGCATCGCCGTGCTTCGAATGGATGACCGCGGTTTTGGTGAGTCCGGCGGAGACGCGTCAAAGGCAACGAGCGCCGATTTCGCCGACGACATTCGTGCTGGCTTGGCTTTCCTCCGGGCACGGGCGGACATCGACGGGGGACGGTTGGGCCTGATCGGGCACAGTGAAGGCGGGTTGATCGCGCCAATGGTGGCGGCGAACGATGGCGCCCTCCGGGGCATTGTGCTGATGGCAGGACCGTCCAAGACGGGTCGTGTGATCTTGGAGTATCAGCAACGCAACGCGATCGACCACGATACGTCGCTCACCGGGGCCAAGCGCGATTCTGCACTGAGGCGGATGTCGGTGATCACCGATTCGCTGGGGGCGGCGATGCCGTGGATGCGCTTCTTCCTCGACTACGATCCGCTCGTCACGGCACGCAAGGTCACCGTCCCAACGTTGATCCTGCAGGGCATGACGGATCAGCAGGTGACGCGCGACCAGGCGGAATCGCTCGCGCGCGCCCTCCGCGAGGGAGGCAACGGTCGGGTGACGGTGCGTCTCTTCCCAGAGGCAAATCACCTGTTCGTGCAGGATCCCGATGGCAATCCAGCGAAATACTCGACCCTGCCGAGTGGTGCGTTGCGACGTGACGTGAAGGGCGCACTTGTCGATTGGCTTGTCGCCCGAATGCGCTGATTCCCAGAGGAAATTCGAACTTCTGAGAAGAAAATGGGCCGTTTTCTCTGGGAAAACGGCCCATTCCCTATTGCATCGTGAGCAAGTGATTTTATCTTGCGCGGCGTCGTAATCGTGTTTCTCCCAGAGAGAAAATCGCGTCGACCACCTTTCAGGAGACTACTGATGGCCGCTAAGAAGAAGGCCGCGAAGAAGACCGCGAAGAAAGCCGCAGCAAAGAAGACCGTGAAGAAGGCCGCGAAGCCGGCGGCGAAGAAGTCGAAGAGAAAGCCGAATGCCGCGTTCATGAAGCCCATGACGCCGTCGGCCGCCCTCGGTGCCGTGATCGGCGCTGGCAACATGCCGCGCTCCGAAGTCACGAAGAAGATCTGGGCCTATATCAAGAAGAACAACCTCCAGGACCAGAAGAACAAGCGCAACATCAACGCCGACGACAAGCTGAAGGCTGTCTTTGGCGGCAAGTCCACGGTCAACATGTTCGAGATGACCAAGCTGGTGAACAAGCACCTGAAGTAGGCTCGAACATCCCAACGAAGAGAGGCGCGTTCCCATGGGGGCGCGCCTCTTCGCGTCTCCCTATTCACCGTTCCCCTGCAACATCGCCGGGCGGCGGACGTAGTTATTTTCCCTCGCACGCGCGGGTGATCGGAAGGATCCGCGCGAACAACGCCAGACCCTTACCCGTCGATTCCAGCCGTGGCCAAGCGTTCGAAGAAGCCAAAGAAGCCGCAAAACGTCGTGGCCGCCGCGAGGTCGGGATCGCGCCCGAAGTCAGCGAACTCCGTCTCGCTCTGGGAAAACATCAAGGGCCTGGGAAGCGCGCTCCTCATCTTCCTCTTCATTCGCGCGTTTCTTTTTGAAGCGTATCGCATTCCGTCCGGCAGCATGATTCCCACGCTGCTCATCGGTGACTGGCTGTTCGTGAACAAGCTCGCCTACGGCCCCAACATCCCGTTCACCTCGATCAACCTTCCGGGTTACACGGAGCCCAAGCGGTACGAAGTCGTCGTTTTCAAGTCGCCCAATCAGATCGATCAACCGGAGGATCCAAATCCGACGCTGGTCAAGCGACTGGTGGGAATGCCCGGTGACACGATCTACATGCGGGACGCCAAGCTCTTCGTGAATGGCATCGAACAACGGCAGGGTTACGGCGACAAGTCGGAGCCCGGCGATCCGAATGAAACGAATCCACTCTTCGTCTGGCAGAAACAGTACGCGCTGACGACATCGCGTTTTGGACCGGCGCCGGCACAACCCACGCACGACAACTGGGGACCCCTGCTGATACCGGCCAAGCACTACTTCATGATGGGCGACAATCGCTATCAGTCCAAGGACAGTCGCTATTGGGGGTTGGTGCCTCGCGACAACATTCGAGGTCGGCCCACGTTCGTGTACTACAGCTGGAACGATTGGGGCGAACGTCCCCTGTTCCCCGGCATGATCACTGACATTCGGTGGCGCCGGATTGGCGACTGGATCCGATAGCCGACTCTTGTTCTGGTAGCCTCCGGGGGCGCACTGTATCCGCAGTCGAGTCGAAGCCTAGTCGGCACCTCCCTCCGGATACCACCCATGGCACGTTGCGCCTCTCGGTCCACGCTCTCAGTTGCAGCGGTGCTGCTGCTCGCGCCGCACGAAAGACTTCGAGCGCAGGAAGCAGCGCCAACCGCACCAATCGCTGCCGCGACGCCGGCCGCGGCAGACCTAACGATTCCGGGGCTGCGCCAGCCGGTCGAGGTCCGTCGGGATCGGTGGGGCATACCACACATCTACGCCAAGAATCAGCACGACCTGTTCTTCGCCCAGGGCTTCGTGGCGGCGCAGGACCGTCTGTTCCAGATGGAGATGTGGCGACGCCAAGGCGAGGGACGACTCGCGGAAGTTATCGGTCCGTCCGCCATCGAGCGCGACCGCGCCGCGCGATTGTTCAAGTATCGTGGCGACATGTCGAAGGAGTGGACGTCGTACGCACCCGACGCCAAGTCCATCGTGTCGGCATTCGTGGATGGCGTGAACGCGTACATCGCGATGGCCGGCGATTCACTCCCACCAGAGTTTGCGTTGTTGGGTTTTCGGCCCGAGCCGTGGACGCCGGAGGTTCCCCTGACGCGCGTTACGGGGCTGAGTGGTGTGGGGAACGCGACGAGTGAGGTGCTGCGAGCGGCATTGATCGCGAAGCTGGGGAAGGAGCGCGTCGAGGAAATCCTCCCATCGGATCCGCACCGGGCGCTGGATCCCGCCCCGGGACTGGACTTGGCCGGCATCGATTATCGGTCGTTAGGCAACTTTGGCTCCACCTTTGCCGATGTCGCGTACAACCGCCTGGAAGGCTCGAACAATTGGGTGGTGAGCGGCAGGAAGACGGCGACGGGGAAGGCGATCCTGGCAAACGATCCGCATCGCGTCATTACGAATCCCGCCGTTCGGTACATCACGCATCTGGTGGCGCCTGGGTGGAATGTCATAGGGTCGGGCGAGCCCGCGAGTCCGGGGGTGGCGATCGGGCACAACGATCGCGTTGCGTTTGGGCTCACGGTGGTCGGGATGGACCAACAGGACGTGTACGTGGAGACGTTGGGGATGTGTGACGGTCCGCCACCCGCGGGCGCCAGCGCCGCTAAAGCGAAGTCTGGCGGTGCCCCGGGGGCCCCCCCCCGATCAAAAAATGCCACCACTCCCGCTCGCACCCGCAATCCTTCCGTTGCCAACCGCATCATTCCCTCGCGCGATCCACTCGGTTGCTACTGGCATCGTGGCCAGTGGCGCCCCGTCGAGCGCGTGGTCGAGAACATCCGCGTGAAAGGGTCCGATGCCCGTCGCGTGGTCCTGCAGTACACCGTGCACGGCCCCATCGTCACCTTCGACAGCGCGCGGTCGCGTGCCTTCGCCATTCGCAGCATCCACAGTGAACCCGGGACGGCGTCGTATCTCGCTTCGCTGTCCCTCGACCGGGCTCGCGACTGGAAAGGGTTCGAAGCGGCCATGGCCCGATGGCTCATGCCTAGCGAGAACATGATCTACGCCGACGTGGAGGGGAACATCGGCTGGATCGCCGGTGGCATCATGCCCAGGCGCCGCTGGTCTGGGTTGTTGCCGGTTCCCGGCGACGGCACTTACGAATGGGACGGCTTCGTTCCCGGCCGGGATCTCCCTCGCGCCTACAACCCCGCCGAGGGATTCATCGCCACCGCCAACCACAACATTCTCCCGCCAGGGTACAAGATCCCGATAAGCTACGAGTGGGCCTCGCGCTACCGCATCGACCGCGTGAAGGACGTGCTGCGACAGGACAAGAAGTTCACGATGGATGACTTTGCCAAGCTGCAACACGACGACTACTCCCTGCTGGCGGCGGCCATCGTCCCCAAGCTCGTTGCCGCCGCACAGCGCCTAGGGCTGTCCGGTCGCGACGACGTGCAGGCCATGGCGAAGTGGAATTTCCGCATGTCGAGAGACCAGGTGGCCCCGACGATCTTTTCGGCATGGGCGCCGGCCGCGTACCGCCGGGCGGTGCAGCTGGCGTTCGCCGGCCAGTCGGACGTCACGCAGCTGCTGGCGAACCGACCGGAATACGAGTGGTTCGAAGACTTCCTCGCCGATCCGGGGAACGGGCCGGCGCGTGGCACGAATGGGGACTCCCTCCTCCTCGCCGCGCTCGACGAGGCGATGGCCGATCTCACGAAACGCTTTGGTGCCGATCGCTCCAAGTGGACGTGGGGGAGCATCCACGTCGCCGTGTTCCAGCATCCCCTCTCGTCCAGGTACGACCTTCCGCCAGCTTCACGCGGCGGTGACGGCAACACGGTCTATGCCACCGGCGGACGCGACTTCAAGCAGACGTCGGGCGCCTCGTACCGCGAAATCATCGACATGGGCGACTTCGACCGGTCGCTGGCCACCAACGTTCCGGGACAATCCAGCGACCCTCGCAGCCCCCACTACAAGGACTTGCTGCCGCTGTGGGGCAACGACCAGTACTTCCCGATGGTGTACAGTCGAGCCAGGGTGGAACAGGAAACGGAGTCGGTGCTCTGGTTGCGGCCGGCGACCACACTTCCGCCGAGAACACTCCGGAAGAAGTAATCGCCACCATGCACTTCTCCGCCGGCCGATCCGCTTCACGACCACGAGTGGCAGCGTGTGGAGGGTTTTGCGAATGAGATTCAGGAAGAGGACATTGCCATCTGCGAGGTCGTACAGAAGAATCTCCGCTCCCGCGTGTACGATCGCGGCCGTTACTCGGCCAAGCGGGAGGTTGGCGTGCATCATTTTCATGGATTGCTCCACGAGTATCTCACCGGGTAGTTCACGGTTGCGAGCCGGCGAACGTCGGGCGAAGACTTCGATTTATCGTTAGGTTCATTCTCTCACCATCATGCGTATGCGCCATCGAACTTCCGTGGTACTTGCTTTCTCCCTCGGTGTCTCCGCCTGTGCGGGGCGAACCAAGACGTCTACGGCACCGGCCGGTGAGTCGTCATGGGTCACCGAAAACGGCATTACGTGGGTGACGCCGTACGGGAAGCCAACGCGACCGTTTTCACCGGCCGTGCGCGTGGGGAACATGTTGTACTTGGCGGGACAAGTTGGCACGAGCGCCGATGCCAAGGGCGGCCTGGTGTCCGGTGGAGTGCAAGCGGAAACCCGGCAGACGATGATGAACATCAAGGATGTGCTGGAAAAGGCGGGGAGTTCACTGGATCGCGTGGTCAAGTGCACCGTGTTCATGGCGGACATGCGCGAGTGGGACGCCATGAACGAGGTGTATGCGACGTTCTTTCCGCGGAACAAGCCGGCCCGGAGCGCGTTGGGGGCGAATGGGCTTGCGTTAGGCGCACGGGTCGAGATCGAGTGCTTTGCCGTGGTGCCATAGTGCGGCACGCCGGTAAGGCTGGAGGCGTCGTCGGTTGACCGGCGGGTGGCGACGTTCGGTGAGCGTGGCGGTTGGCGCGGCGTGGGTGGCGACGGCCAGCCCGCCGTCCACCGCCAGCCGCGTCGTCACCGACTCGTTCTGGTCCCAGGCGTTGGGCATCCGGAAACACGTCCGACTCTACCTGCCCGCCAGTTACAACACTCATCCGACGCGTCGCTATCCCGTCGCCTACTACCTGCACGGGGCCTGGGGATCCGAAAGCGACTGGGTGACGCTCGGCGGTCTCCCTTCCACACTGGACTCGCTCATCAACGGCGGACTCCCCGACCTCATCGTCGTGATGCCGGATGGCGACGATTCCTGGTACACCACCTGGAACTGGCTCGGGGACTGGCCCGGATGCCGGCGACATCCGCCGCGAGCGGACGAAGCGGCCGAGCAGTACTGCGTGCCCTGGCCGCACTACGACGACTATATCGCCCGCGACCTCGTCAGCTACGTCGACTCCCACTACCGCACACGCGCCGATCGGGCCCACCGTGGCATCGCCGGCCTGAGCATGGGCGGATACGGGGCCGTGTCGCTCGCCCTCGCCTATCCCGAGGTCTTCTCGGCCGCGGCCTCGCACTCCGGAACCCTCGCCCCGGCCCTGGGCGCCGTTCCCCCCGGCACCGATACGTCCCGTTATGCAACACAGCTCGCCGACTTGCGAACGCGCTATGACTCGGCCCTGTGGAAGCTGATGGAGCCGGCGTTTGGGAAGGACTCCGCCGCCTGGCGGGCACGCGATCCGGTTGCCATCGCCGCACGGAGCATGGAACGACACGCCACCATGCCGGCGCTCTATGCCGACTGCGGCACCAGCGATTCGTTCCTCGCGCAGAACCGTCACTTCGCGCGTGAAGCACGCGCCATCGGACTCTCGCTCGAGTACACCGAGTATGCCGGCGGTCACGACTGGCGATACTGGCGAGACCACGCGGCCCAGTCACTGCACTGGCTGTCCATGCACATAACGGCGCCTTGAACACGAGGCATTACGACGCGCGACGTAGCGCGCGTCACACCAGTTTCAGTGCCGGGCGTACAGGAGGTCGGTGTACCTGGGCGCTGTCGGGGCCGGGGGTTTAGGCCTAAGTTCCAACGTTATGCGTGGCTTCTTTCCCACCAATACCGGGTTTTGGAAGCTCGAGGAGCCGCCGGCGTTTCGACGCCTCTCCATGTCGATCCTGGAGGTGGCGATCATGACCGGCGTCGTTATGCGCCTGTACCGCGCGTTCACCCTCACGCACGGACCCAACGGCTCCTGGTTTTACCTCGCCACCGTCGTCGCCTTCGGGATTATCCTGCTGCTCGGAATGGCCACGCTACACCTCGGCAACTTCACGTTGCGGCATTGGGTGTGGCGTGCCCCTGTGTTCGGCGCTATCGAGGCCGCAGCGGAGTCCATTACCAGTCTTGGGCTCATCGCGCTGCATCGAGAACCACTCGGCGCCACCACGGCGGAATACGCCGACTGGTTGAGCATCGCCGGCTCGTTGCTCTTTTGGCGCATCATCGGGGTGTCACTCTTCGCTTTGCTGCTGGCCGGCGTCGTACAAGTCGTGCGCCGGTGGCTGGTAAGACAGGACCACCGCGAACACACGCTGCAAACGGTGAAGCACGAGATTGCAGAGATCGAGCGGACGCACGAGTCGGAACGGCAGGGCTTCTAGTCGACGCCCCGCTTGCGCCGAACGCGCGGGCGGTGCAGCCTCAACGTTGGACCGTGACCGCGTCGCTCGCCTCGCGTTTCGCTCCCCCACACCCTCAGAACCGTGCGCCAGTACATCGTCCTTCTTGCCCTTCCCGCCTCGCTCGTTGCCCAGACACCGCAACGCCCTTTCGGTACGCTACGCGATCAGGCGGTCACCCAACAACGTTGGCTGGACACGCGCATGCGAACGGTGCTCCCCGCGCTCATGCGCAAGCACGCCATCGACATGTGGGTGGTTCCCATGCGCGAGTACAATGAGGATCCCGTCTTCTCGTCCATGACGTCGCCAGAGACGTTTTTCGCAAGACGCCGCACCATCTATGTCTTCTTCGACAAGTGTGCGGCGAGTGCGAAGGTGGATCCGGGCGACGGCTCCTGTCTCGAGCGACTCGCGTTAGGTGGCACGTCGCAAGGTGGCGTCTTCCAGGCCGTGCGCTCTACCAAGAACGTGGATGCGGCCGTGGGTGGGCGTCAGGCCGAGCTTTGGGGCGACGCGCAATGGCAGGTGCTCAAGGACGTCGTGGAGGCAAGGAACCCGAAGGTCATTGGAATCAACTCGTCCCGCGTCTTCGCCTTCTCCGACGGCTTGGCCTCGGGGGAGCTCGAAGGGATGAGTGAAGCACTCGGCTCCAAATGGACATCGCGATTCAAGAAAGCCGAGTCACTGCCATTGGAGTTCATCGCCAGTCGCACCGCGGACGAAGAAGTGTTCTATCACCGCTTGTCGCAGCTCGTCTGGACGTTGATCAGTCGGATGTACTCGAACGAAGTCGTTCGCCCCGGTGTCACGCGCACCTCGGATCTCGTGTGGTGGTGGCGCCAACAGGTGAACGATTACGGGTTGGGCACCTGGTTCCAGCCGTCCATCGAGGTGCAGCGGAAGGGTGTCTCCGACGAAGAACTTGGCGACGACCCAATCATCCAGCGCGGGGACGTCCTGCACTGTGACGTCGGGATCACGGCCATGCGACTCAACACGGACACGCAGCACATGGCCTACGTGCTGCGTGTGGGCGAGACGGAAGCGCCCGAGGGCCTGCGCCAAGCCCTGCGGAACGCCAACCGTCTGCAAGACATCCTGCTGGAGGAAACCCGCGTCGGTCGCACGGGAAATGAGGTCCTGGCTTCAACCTTGGCCAGGCTCAAGGGCGACGGACTCGATGGGACCATGTACACGCACCCCATCGGGATGCATGGACATGGCGCGGGGCCGCTCATCGGCCTGTGGGACTATCAGGATGGTGTGCCGGGACGTGGAGATGCCAAGGTCATTCCATCCATGTGGTTCTCCGCTGAACTGCAGGTGACGACGAAGGTCACGGAGTGGGGTGGTCAGCCGGTACGGATGGCTCAGGAGGAAGACTTCATACTTGGTGCTGACGGGAAGCCGCGGTGGGCGCACAACCGCCAGACCGAACTCTGGTTGATTCACTAGACTCACGTTTCCATGCACGAGGTCGCCGGTCTCCGCCGCTATATTTCATCCGAGCTCGACGGCCTCGTTGTTCTGCGCAACGCTCGTTCGCTTTGGAACCGCAGGCGCCGCGCCTAGGGACAGACTGGAGCTTCAGGTGTTGTTCGATCGAACTGAGGGGGCGTCTTGGAGCTGGGCGGAGCGACGCCCTCTGTGAACACGACTCGGTGAGTTGCTTATGCCCAGGGAAAACAAGAAGCTGATCGTTGTCGGCGACCGCGTGCTGATTCGGGTCGAGGAGGGCGAGGAACGCAGCAAGGTGGGCCTGTATCTGCCGCCTACCGCCGTCGACAGTCAGGCGGTGCAAGGAGGGAAGATTGTAGCTACCGGTCCGGGGCTTCCGATGCCGGATCCGTCAGACTCATCGGACGAACCATGGCGCACGGGGCCGCGCGAGACCCGATTCGTCCCGATGCAAGCTCGTGCTGGCGATTACGCACTGTTCTTCAGGAAGGCAGCCGTCGAGATCACGTTCGAGAACGAGCGTTACTTGGTGATCCCCCAAAGCGCGATTCTTGCATTGGTCCGGGAAGATCAACCTGAAGAGGAATTCGAATGAACGTCATGATGTACGACGAGCGCTTCGTGACGCCGATGCGTCGCGAGCTTACCGAACTCGGCTTTAAAGAGTGGCGGACGGCGGCCGACGTAGAGGCCGGCATTGCGGCGGCCAAGGGGACAGCGCTTGTGGTGGTGAATTCCATCTGCGGGTGTTCGGCGCGTATGGCGCGACCGGCGGTGAAGGCCTCGCTGGAGAAGTCAGAGCGCAAGCCGGACGTGCTGGCGACGGTCTTTGCAGGGCAGGATGCCGACGCCACGACGAGGGCGCGCGAGTACTTCACGGGCTACCCTCCTTCGTCGCCGTCGATCGCGTTGCTGAAGGACGGCAAGCTGGTGTACATGATGGAACGTTGGCAGATCGAAGGTCAGAGCCCTGCGGTGATCGCGTCGGAGCTGGCCGCGGCGTATCGGACGCACTGCACGCCAACGTCCGACGGCTGACCTTCTGCGGCTTCCGCGGACCTCGCTCAGCAACGCGATATGGTGGTCGTCCTCTTCGCGGAACGACAGCTAGAAGAGGTGGTGCGGCTGGCGGGCACGATTGCTCGCGCCTTCGCCGGCCGCGCACCCAAGGGTAAGGTCGCGTTTGCATATGACGGGAACGGGCATATCGACGAAGCCTACCGCGTCGTCGATACGTCCTCGTTGACACCACGCGAAGTTTTCGCTCGCATGCGCCAACTCTCGGACTTGGGCATGACGGTGGTCACGGCCTCCAGCGGGCGCACCGAGCGCGCATTGGCGAGTTTCGACGCGGCCGACCGGATCTTGTTGGTGGCCGACCTGAGCGTTTCTGCCATTCGTGGCCTGCAGCGCACCATTAAGTTGTGCGACTCGCTTGGGATTGCGCGGGAACGAACGCCGGTGGTGCTCTACGATTGCCGGGAAGACGCGGGCGTCACGCCCACGGAGGCCGCGAATGTGCTCCCACGCGAGGTCTTTGCGTTCCTGCCACCAGGTCCGGACGGACCAGCCGACGCCGCCGCGTGCGCGGCCCTGGTGGAACGGTTGCTCTTGCTCGCCTAACGCGACTGTCGGATCCAGTGCCCCAGTTCGGCGAGTGAGGGCTTCTTGCCGTACATCAGGATGCCCACGCGATAGATGCGGGCGGCCAGCCACACCGTGCCCATGCAGGCGGCCAGCGTACCCGCCAGCACCAACCCGATCTCGAGCGGCGAGATCGCGATCAGGCTCAGGCGCGCGGGCATGATGATCGGGGCAGAGAAGGGGAGCCAGGAGACCACCTTCGACAGCTGACTGGTCGGATTCAGGATCACGGGCTGCAGGAAGATGATCGAGAAAACGGCCAGCAGTGTCACCGGCGTCGCCGCCTGCTGTGCATCCTGGTCGTTGCTCACCATGGCGCCAACCGCCGCGAACAGCGACGAGTACAGCACGAAGCCCAGGACAAAGAACGCGATCAAGACCAACCCAGTACCGAGCGTGACACTCGGAAGGCCAAATGGTACCGACGGAATGCCGAGCCGGGCCATGAACGGCTCGCGATACCGAATGAGCAAGGCACTCGACAACACCCAGATTCCGACTTGGGTCAAGCCGACGCCCCCCACGCCCAGGACCTTGCCGCCTAACAACGCATCCGGCGAAACGCTGGCCACCACGACCTCGGCCACCCGCGTGGTCTTTTCCTCGATCACGCCGCGAAGGATTGACTGGCCGTAGAGCAGGATCGAGGTGTACAGCAGGAAGGCGATGGAGAAGGCGAAGAAGACGGACACTTGACCGGACCCGCCGCGCCCCGAGTCCGTAATGCGCTCCGTCGCCAGCTTCACTTTCACGTTGGAGAGCGCCTTGATGCGTTCCGGATCCATGCCGGCATTCTGCAGGCGCATCGTCAGCAGCGACTGCCGCACCGCACCCTCGATCCGCTCCATGTCCGGGATGGTGCTGGCGTTCCGGCCCGCGTATCGGGCCGCCTTGCCACTCAGGCTGGCACTGTCCAGCACCAGGTACCCTTCGAACTTCTTTGCCATCACGTCTCGCGTCGCCAGCGACTCTGCGGCGGCCACTTCGGCAGGTGCAACCACTCGCACCACCGCGGCCGCCGTGTCGTTCATGGGCCCGCCGATGATCTCCGACATGACGCGCTTCCCCAGTCCGGCGTCCGTGGCGTCCAGCACCACCACGTGCGACACCGTGTCCGACGACTTGCTGCGCAACGACAGCCACGCCGGAAGGATGATGATCACTGACATCAGGACCGGCCCAAGGAACGTCGCGATGAGGAACCACCGCGATCGGACGCGCTCGAGGTACTCGCGCTTGGCCACCACCAGGAGTTTACCCATGACCAGTCATCCCCACTTCGATGCCGGCGGCACCGACTCGTTCGAGGAAGATCTGGTGCAAGGATGGTTGCACCAGCTCAAATCGTTGGACGCGCGCGCCACTCGCCATCACCCGCTGCAACAGGACCTGCGGGTCCGCGTTGTCCGTCAGCTCCACTTCGAAAAACCGATTGGAATCGTCCACACGCTTGACGAGACTCGCATCCGCCAGGATATGGCCCAGACCTTCGCGATCGTCAGACTCCACCGCGAGGGCCACATGACGGCCGCCATGTGACGCCTTCACCGCCGCCACACCACCGTCCAGGACCTTCTCGCCATGAGCAATGATGCACACGGAGTCACACATGCGCTCTGCGTTATCCATCAGGTGCGTGGAGAATATGACCGTCTTTCCCTCGTCCCTCAGCTCCACCACCGTGTCCTTCAGCGCCTGCGCATTGATCGGATCGAGCCCGCTGAACGGCTCGTCCAGGATCACCAGCTCCGGATCGTGCAGCAACGTGCCGATGAACTGCACCTTCTGCTGCATGCCGCGCGAGAGTTCATCGACCTTGGCCGCCCCCCAATCTTTTTCAGCGGTCTTGAGGCTCAGTCGCTCCAGCCACTGATCGATTCGGCGGTCAGCATCTGACCCCTTGACCCCCTTCAGCTCCCCGAGGAAACGGAGAAGACGCCTCACCTGCATCTTCTTGTAGAGACCACGCTCCTCCGGCAGGTAGCCAACCCGATCGAGCACGCCAACGTCCGTGTTCGAACGTCCCATCAGTGAAATGGTGCCGTCATCGGGCCGGATGATGTTGAGCATCATCCGAATCGTCGTGGTCTTTCCCGCACCGTTCGGGCCCAGCAGCCCATACACCGCCCCTCGGGGCACCTGCAGGGAGAGCGCTTTCACCGCCGTGTGTCCGGCGAAGCGCTTCACCACGGATCGGATGTCAACGGCAAGTTCTGGCATGCGGTTGCGGCAAGGGGTGACGAGCGGGGAATATAGGCTGGCCCGAGCAGCCGCGGAGCACGTCGCGCAAGTCGTTCGAAGGCGATGGCCGGATAGCCGGCGACACGAGCGGATGGAAGTTCTAGTAGGACGAAGGGCCGAAACCTTACGTCTACACAGTCGCCGCGCGTTGATTCCGAGCTTCGAAAGACCCCTCTCCCGTACTGCCTCCGGTCGGCCGGTTACCTAACGTAAGCGCGAGGGCAGAAGTTGCGTCCTTCCGCAACTCGTGCTCGGCCAAGACCTTCATCACCTTCAGGATCCGGGCCGTCGACTGAGTCCTCAGATCTCAATGCACTTCAAGCACGCCGTCGTATCGATCGTTGCCGCCCTCGGGGCGTCGTTACTGCTCCTCTTTCTGGCTGCGCCACTCGCAGAACTCGTAGCGCGTGGGGGGGCGACAGGTCTCTCGCGTATTGGTACGGACAGGGAGCTCCAGCTCGCGCTCGTGCTGACCTCGTTGTGCGCGTTGGCGGCGACCCTGCTTGGGGTGCTAGGGGGAACGCCGCTCGCGTGGCTGCTGGCGCGCCGACGATTCAGGGGGCGCGCGATCGTCGCCGCGCTACTCGACCTGCCACTCCTGATTCCGCATCCGGTGGCTGGCATCGCGCTCTTGCTGGTTTTTGGGCGTGAAAGTGCGGTCGGCGGAGCGCTCCTCAAGCTTGGGTTGCGCGTGGTCGGTACGCCGTGGGGCATTGTCTTCGCCATGCTGTTCGTGTCCGCGCCGTTGTTCGTGAGTGGCGCTCGCGAGGCTTTTGCGCGCGTGGACCGTCGCTACGAAGGAGTCGCCCGCACGCTCGGTGACGACGCGTGGCGTGCCTTCCGGCGCGTGACGTTGCCACTCGCGTCGCGCGGGTTACTCGCCTCGGCCATCGTCATGTGGGCGCGCTCCGTGAGCGAGTTTGGTGCAATCGTCATCCTCACCTACAACCCAAAGACGGCCAGCATCCTGTCGTACGACCGATTCACGACGTTTGGGCTGCCGGAAGCGTTACCGGTTGCCGCCGTCCTCGCGCTGTTGGCGTTGTTGCCACTTACCGTGCTGCGCGCGCTGCGCGTTGAACGGGTCGAGACTGGGCTGGGGGGAGGCGCGGCGTGATCGTCGTGCGCGGACTGTCCGCGGAGGTTGGCGCCTTTCGCCTGCGCGACATCACGTTCGAGGTGCCGGCCGGGGGGTACGGCGTCGTGATTGGGCCAGCGGGTTCGGGGAAGACGACGCTGTTGGAGGCGATTGCTGGAATCGTTCCCCTGCGCGCCGGGGAAATCCGGCTGCTCGGTCGCGATGCGACGCGGTTGCCGCCCGAGCAACGATCGCTGGCGCTCGCGTACCAGCACGCCTTTCTCTTCCCGCACTTGACGGTACGCGAGAACATCGCGTTTGGCGCGCTCACGGCGCACGATGTCACCGAGGCGTCGCAGCGCTTCGATGTGTTGGACCTGATGGATCGAGATGTGCGGTCGCTGTCTGGCGGGGAGCGACAGCTCGTGTCGCTGGCCCGGGCGGTGGCGCGGCGTGCCCCGTTGTTGCTGCTGGACGAGCCGTTTAGTGCCCTGGATCCACGGCGGCGGGCGCGCACGCGGCGCGAGGTACGCGCGCTGCATCGCGAGCGTGAGCTGACCGTGTTGCAGGTGACGCACGACTTCACGGAGGCCGGACTCCTGGGGGATGTCGCCGTGCTGCTCGATGCCGGGCAGGTGTTGCAGTATGGTCCCCCGGAGAGTGTGTTTCGTCGACCGGCGTCGCCGTACATCGCGGAGTTCCTCGGCGCGGAGAATGTCTTTGCTGGGACGGCGCGGATCCTCAGCGACCAGGCCCCCGATTGGTTGGAGGGGACTCCGCCGGGGCTCGGCGCCGGGCATCACGCCGTGGAGTTCACGTCGGGCCCGTTGACGATCTACGCCGTTGGAACCGCGGAAGGGGCCGGCTACGCCGTGATTCGCGCCGAGGATGTGCTGTTGTCGCTGGAACCGCAGCCCAGTTCGGCGCGCAACGTGTTTGAGGGTGTGGTGACGGAGATCGTCACGACGGGGGCACTCTCGCGGATTACGGTGGATGTACGAGGCGTGCCCATGGTGGCGGCGTTGACGACACGCTCGAAGCAGGAGCTCGAGCTTGCAGTGGGCAGCAGGGTCGCCACGGCCTTCAAGGCGCTGGCCGTCCACCTCTGTTAAGCTGTCACACGGCGCGTGGTATCGGTGAGTTCAGCTACGCAGGGCTAGGATCTACTAGTGTCCAGCGCGCGGGCGTGTAGTCTATTGTAGCTGCCCCGACTGCGTTCCTTGGGGCAAGCGATCGACACGAACAGCAAGCCAGGAGGGAACAGTGGGCGGAGCAGACAGAGATCATGTGATCACGTGGGCAACTGCGCAGGACTTGATTGGCCGACATCGTGCAATTCCGGGAGTGTCACGGGGCGGAGACGGCGCTTATGGAGGCGCCTTCAAGAAGGCAGACGTAATGAAGCTCCTTGAACAGCCCGGGTGCACGCACCTTCGCTTCTACTACGGTCGGAATGCCGATGGGACGCCCGCCGTGGTCCTTGTGGGCGCCAGTGCGCTCGACGCAGATATGAACGGCGGAGTCGTGCTGGATACGCACTACCTGCAGCTCCACCAAACTGTCCGTAGTCAAAAGTGCCGCGACCGACGCGTTATGATTGCAGCGCGACGGTCGTGCGAACGCTGCGTGCCGTCGGTCGCGGTACGCCTCAACCTCAGGAGACGGACTCATGGCCAAGGATTACGATCGGGATGATGACGACCGGAAGCCGAAGCTCCCACCCCCGTCGGATCATCGCATCTCGCTCCGCAGAGCGGTCAAGCTGACGCGCAACTATCGGGAGTCCATCCCCGCGGCGGACAAGACGGGGTTCTTCCACAAGCAGTGGGCGATTGTTGACCTGCTCCGCCAGCGAGGGGTAGTCGGGATGCGCTACTACCATGGGTTGGACGACCACGGACAATACCACCTCGTCCTCGTAGGTGTCGACAAGGAGTTCCGGGACATCGTGGAGTCGAGGAAGGGAAAGATCACGCGGTTGGACCAGTCGGTAGGGGCGATGGTGACCTCGTCAAGCGCAGTTATCCTCGACACTCACTTATCCGTGTCCACCGAACTGCCCGCCACCCGGGCCTATTGAACATGTAGTCATCGCTGCGGAACCATGAGTGGTGACCTTCATTGTCCAATACTGGCAAGCGCATGTCGCGATGCTGCTGGAGGTGGTCATTCCACTGGTCGCCTTCGACTGGGCACGCCGCCGGCGGTTGGAGCTGCCGAAGCCACGCAAGCTGATCATCGCGTGGCTTCTCGTGTATTTCGTCAGTGACCTGGCTGGACTGGTCACGCTGCTGAATGGCATCGACAATCAGTGGCTGCGCTACATCTTCACCCCCGTCAGCGACATTCTGGTCATGCTGGCGCTGGCGAGTTGGCAAGATCATCCGTTGCGTCGCATCGGCTTACGGGTGGCGTTGTACCTGTTGGTCCCCGTCTGGCTGATCTACGCGATTGCCGAGGGGACCAAGTCGTTCGGGGAGATTTCGGACCCCCTGCGATCGATCATCGTCCTGATTGCAGCGCTCATGACCTTGATCGGCAATTCGCTGAACACGTCCCGTCGCATTAGCCGCGCAGACTGGTTCTGGGTCGCCGCTGGTGTGGCCCTGTACTTCGCGCTTGAGCTCGCGTTGGGTCCGTTCCTCGAGTACGTGCTGCACAACTCACGAGACGTGGCCTCGCGCGCCTATCGACTAAAGGCCTCGGTCGATATCATAGCATTCCTCCTCATTGGAACAGGTCTGCTGTGCCCACTGGATCCAGCGAGACGCTCTGGAAGCTCTACCTGACGCTGGGACTGGCCGCCGCGGTCATTCTCTTTGCCTTCATCGTCGCGCTGGTCATCTACCAGCGACGGTTCGTGAAGCTGCATCGGACGTATTCCAAGAACCTCCTCTCCGCCCAGGAAGAAGAACGCGCATGGGTGGCGCGCGAAGTTCACGATGACGCGCTGCAGCGCGTGGCGATGCTGGCGCACGAACTCCACGAATGCGCCGATGAGCCGATGATGAGCGTGGAGCGCCAGCGCGATCGCATCGGCGCCATCGTCACCGAAGTCGAGGACCTGGGCGTGATGCTGCGTCGTGTCGCCCATCGACTGCACCCATCGCTGATCGACCAAGCCGGTCTCATCCCCGCGCTGCAGGGATTGGCAGGCGACGTGTCACGCGCGCACGGCATTCAGGTGGACGTCGACCTGCCGGGAAATGGGTCCACCCCCACCCCGCAGCTTCCTCGCGAAACGGCGCTGATCCTATACCGCATCGCGCAGGAGGCCCTGCGCAACGTGGCGCGCCATTCGGGGGTCAAGCGCGCCACGCTGCGCGTGACGGCACCACATGCCGACGAACTGCTGCTGGAGATTTCCGACCGCGGACGGGGCTTTGTACAACAAGAACATCCGTCAGCTCATAAGGGCTTGGGACTCGTCAGCATGGCGGAACGCGCGCGTCTCGCCGACGGCAGGCTGGATGTGTGGTCGCAGCCTGGCAAGGGAACCCGGTTGACCGTCACCGTGCCAACGGTGCAGGGGTAGTCTCGCCCATGCGCCGCGCGACACTGACGCTCGCCTGTTTTGCTGTCGTGGCCTCGGCTTCCGCTCAGGAGGTCCAGCGCGTCGATCGCGCCGAGCATCACGAGTTCGTCATTCAGAATTTCAGGACCGAAGGAGGCGTCACGCTTCCAGAGGCCCGTATCGTCTACGGGACGTATGGGCATCTGAATGCGGCGCGGGACAACGTCATCCTCCTTCCCTCGCACTACATGGCGACGCATCACGGCTACGAGTGGCTCATTGGTCCCGGGAAGGCGTTGGACACGGCGCGGGTGTTCCTTGTGGCGACCGAGCTCTTTGGTAACGGACACTCGAGCAGTCCGAGCAACACCCCGGAGCCATTTCACGGACCACGCTTTCCCCTCGTCACCATTCGCGACAACGTAGAAGCCGTTAGGCAGTTACTGCTGCAGGACCTTCGGATCACGCACTTGCAGGCCGTGATCGGCTTCTCCATGGGTGCCCAGCAGGCCTTCCAGTGGGCGGTGAGCCATCCCGAGTTCGTCGACCGCGTGGTGGCGACGTCTGGCACTGCGAAGACGTATCCGCACGGTGTCGTTCGCCTCGAAGGTCAGATTGCCGCACTGACTGCGGATGCGGCGTTCAACGGCGGAGACTACACCGAGCCACCACGGATGGGACTCGAAGCATTCGCCGTGGTGTGGACGGGATGGTTGTTCTCCCAGGAATGGTGGCGGCAGGAACTGTGGAAGAGAAACGCCAAGCCCGGTACCACATTCGAACAAGTGCTCGCCAACTATCGTTCCAATTTTCTCCCAGGTGCGGACGCCAACAACCTCATCGCACAGATGCGCACCTGGGAGCATCACGACGTGGGCGGCACCCCTGGCTTTGATGGTGACGTCGAACGCGCGCTGCGTTCAATCAGAATCCCCGTGTTGTACATGCCATCGGAGACGGACCTGTACTTTCCGATCACCGATGCGCGATACGAGGCTGGGCTCATTCCTGGCGTCCAATTCGCGCCAATCCCGTCGCTGTGGGGACATCCCGCGGGTGCCGCACCGAATCCGGAGGATGCCAGGTTCCTGAACGAGAGAATATCGGCGTTTCTCAAGTCACCGCGCTGACTGAGCCTTACGCGCGAATGCCAACACGCATTGCCTCACCCATGCTGCAAGAGTCGTTTGGCCCGCACGCCGCACGCCAGTTCCGTCAATCCGTGTTGCCAGCCGCTTTCGCCGCAGCCGAAATGACCACGTGCGTCACGGTGTCCCACGCGTTGCGAATCCCTATGAACAACAGCCCGAGTGCCGAAGCCCCGATCATGAATGGCGTCACCTCGCCACCGCCGCCCAGCCACACGGCGGCCAATGCGAGCACCAGATAACACGCCCATGGGAGCGCGACATACCACACCCAGTCATCCCACACGGGCTGGTACTCCGTTTGACGACGCGCGCGCACGACGACGACGGCGCCGTACGCCAGCCCCCCGATGGCTACACCGCCGAGTGCGAGCGACAGACCAACAAGAGTAGGCCATGGTGCACTCATGAAGGCCGATATGATGAGGGCCATCGTCAGGTGCACCACCGTTGGCGTACCAAAGGCGCCAATGGCCCCTCAAGACGTGTTCGGACTTCGGTCGGCAATGAGCGTGACCACGACAAATTGAAGGCCAATGAGCGCTCCGCCGGAGGAGCCCACAATTACGTAGAAACTCTCCCATGGGGAGAGGGCTGTGGCTGATTCACCCATGGGTTCTTGACCTCGCGGAAAGTGTGTCGTCGATCCTGACGGGCTGTTTCCAAGCGGCCACCGACGCAAGCGACTGAGGTCGCGTCAGTCATCCGTTCACCGTTCTCAGCGTGGGTCCCGAAATACAACGAGCGCGCGCTCGGGTGTGACTCCAAGCTAGCGCGGAATCCGTACCGGCGCGGCTCAGTCGGCGACGAGACCTCGCCTCACCCCAGGTGCGACACGACCTTACATTCCGCAGCGCCCCACCAGGTCGTACGCCCGACAGCTTCAAGCCGCTGGAGGCCATGTGCGGAACGTGCTCTGGGTATTGATGACGGTTCTGGCACTTGTCGTCGCGTTGTATGCGGCGCTCGTGCTCGTCCTGCCGGACTTTGGTCCACCCTTTGTTGCTGACCGCCGCGTCAGCATGCCGTGGGCGGTGACCGCTCATCTTGCCGGCAGCCTGCTGGCGATGGCCCTCGGCCCGTGGCAGTTCAACGCGCGCCTGCGGGCCCGTGCGCTCCAGCTCCATCGGTGGATGGGCCGCGCCTACGTTGTTGGGGTGTTGGTGGGAGGCGGTGGCGGACTCGCGATGGCAACGGCTTCGCAGGAGGGGTTCGTCACGCATGCGGGCTTTGGACTCCTCGCCGTGCTGTGGCTCGCGGCTACCCTTCAGGCGTACTGGCGCATTCGCGCCGGAGACGAGGAGTCACATCGCACGTGGATGACTCGCAGCTACGCACTGACGTTCGCTGCCGTGACGTTGCGCATCTACATTCCAGCCTTCCTCGGGGCCGGCGTGCCCTTCTCGGATGCCTATCAAGCCATCAGTTGGCTATGTTGGGTACCCAACCTTGTGGTGGCCGAGTGGTTCATCGTGCGCCAACCACGCGATGTGTTCCTACGTTCTGAGCGCTGATGAACGGACTCGTGTCCCGCCCTGCTCGAGTCGGCTGCAGGGCCAATCGGGAACGACGCCGAACCAGTTGCTGGCACGAGGTATTCGTTCATCCGTAGTTCCCGCACGCATCGCACCTATCACCCGGGAGATTTCATGCATCGCGCACGGCTAACCATCGCGTTGGTCCTCTTTCAGAGCGCCCTGACGGTACCTGTCGCAGCTCAACGCCCTCTTATTTCACAGCAGGCACTCATCACGATCGTGGAG
This sequence comes from Gemmatimonadaceae bacterium, assembly GCA_044224875.1. Lineage (GTDB taxonomy): Bacteria > Gemmatimonadota > Gemmatimonadetes > Gemmatimonadales > Gemmatimonadaceae > JABAQJ01. Next base: position 115,218 of record JBGAJQ010000009.1, read on the forward strand.
AACCACAAGGGTGCGGTGCTCCGCTACATTGACGCCGCGCCTGATTCGATGCTGGGCTTCCGACCCACGAAGGGAGTGCGCACGTTCGCCGAGCAGATCGAACACGCCGCCGGGAGTGACGCCTTCATCGCCCACTTGGCGATAACCGGAAAACCGACGGTGCCACCGATGGGCGATTCCGCCGTCTACCTGCACAACAAGGCAGCGCTCAAGACCTATGCGGCCGCGGCGATGGATCATACGATCGGCATGTTGAAGGGCGTGAGCGATGCCGCGATGGAAGAACAGATCGTACAATTTGGCGTGAAGATGACGCGGGCTCGTGCCCTAATGGAGTTGCTCGACCACTTTCCGTGGACGCTCGGGCAGACCGTGCCCTACCTTCGAATGAACGGCGTGACGCCGCCAGAATATTCGCCCTTCTGAGTTCGAGGCGCGACAGGCGCGACAGAAGGGTCGCAACGATCGGCCCGGCGCTCGGTTGAACAGCTCCACGAGAACGTGCGGTACGAGTTGCGGCTCTCAGGGATTGCGTGGCGAAGGACTCGGCGACGGGCTACACTCTCAACGCCCCCTCGCCGAGTCCTTCTAGTAGGCGACTACCAACTTCGTGCACGCCGCACGGTTCACCATGCCGACCATCCAGCCGTCAGCACCAACAACACGCACGCGCGTTGTCCGTTGGATTCGCGCAGGACTGCTCACCGGTGTTGTGGACGGACTCTTCTCGAGCGTACTCAGCGTATTCTTCTATCACTCGACGGCGACGCGTCTGTTTCAGGGGGTCGCCGCGACCCTTCTTGGTCAGGGGGCACTGGAGGGCGGTACACAAACGGCGGCTATTGGCCTCCTGATGCACTTTGGGGTGGCATTCACCTGGTCCGCCATCCTGCTCCTACTTGTCGACCATACCACTCGACTCCAGCGGCTGCTGCAAGCACCGCTCGGCACCGTGAAGCTGTCGGTGGTCTGGGGGCCGCTCATCTGGGTGACCATGTCGTGCCTTGTGATTCCCGTGGTGGGTCACCGCGCGCCGGTCTTTAACGTGCGATGGTGGATACAGTTTTTCGGTCACATGGTGTTCGTCGCACTGCCGATGGTGAGCATGGTCGCAAGCCGTGCCCGAATGCGAGAAGCGTCGACGTTTACTCCGCGGTCCGCTTAGGCTACCGAAGTACGACGCGGTGTGCGGCCATTGTGACCGGAAACACCGTTGCAGCTCCAGTGCCTCACGCGTCCTTGTGTCGCAGCGACCATTGAGTCCCCTCACGAGCGACACACGTGACCACACCTTCCTTTCCATTCATCGCCGTCGCCACGATCACCGAGTCGATCGGACCACTTGATCGATCCGCAAAGTACGCTGATCCGTTAGACAGCACGCTGCGGTCGGCGGGGCTCGGCATGGTCACCGGCGGCGGCTCGCAGATGGACGCTTCGCGTCAGATCGCCTTCGTAGACATCGAAGTATCTCTCGCTGACTTGGAGGGGTCGATCGATCTGCTGCGTACCACATTGCAGCGCCTCGGTGCCCCGTCCGGTTCAGTCCTGTCCTTCGAGCGTAACGGAACCATCGCCGTCATCTCTGTTGCAACTGGCGAGGCATCTCCAATGCCCGACGCCGGGGCCAAGGCCATGCAGCGCCGCCTGCTCGATCCTGCGTCGCACGTCGTCCCTACGTACGATCAGAATGACGTGCTCCGGACGGCAGAACGCCTCCTGGCATCGTATCGTTCGCTCTTTGTCGACTCGTATCCACTCGGCCCTATCGACCCCGATGCCTATGAGCGCGACGTGTTCGCGTGGTACGACACCACGGGCGTCGAGCTCGCGACACTCGGGTTCACGCCACTCGGCGATCTCAAGATCGTCAAGGAGCACGGACAGCGCGAACCAGGCGCCGGCCCGTTCGCTCGACGCTTCCTGTCGAGTGATCATGCGCACCGCATGGACATCTTCCAGATCAAGTCACCCAAGACGCAGGACTGGGTGCGCGTGGTGAACATGGTCACGGAACTGAGCGACGGCTGCTACCTCTGGACGACGACCGCGGAGAAGCACTGGAACACGCCCGCACACGTGATCGGAGAGAACCTGCCCGCGGGAACTCCCGTCCGCGACCTGTTGGCGGCGCACCAAGCTCGGCTTGCGGCGTACACGGCCGAGCATCCTGGCAGTCAGGTGGTTGAGCTGACGAGCCTTGAGAGCGTGCTGGATTCCGAGAACCGATGTCAGGCGCTGACCGCCGCGTTCCGACGCGCGCAGGGGGTGCCGACGATCGACGAGTTGTTGCGGTTGGGCTCCGAGCGGACGCTCGCCACACTCGCGCACGCCGAAATGCGACGGTTGGCGTTTGGAGACATTGCGACGGCGACTGGAGCGTGGCACGTGACAACGGTCGACCTGCCGCACGCGAGCAGCGGCCCCATGGGGTTACGCGACCTCATCGACTTCTCGCTGGAGCAGGGCATCCGGCAGGTTGAAGCTGCGGGGTCGCCGCTCCACCCGTTCCTGATCGAGGGGAATGGGCGCGCGCACTTCTTCATGCGCGAATCGGGCGATGCGGACCCGATGGAAATCGCACTCCAAACACTACGTACCGCGGCCCATGGAGCCACGACCTGCGCGCTCGTCATCGACGCACGCATCACGCTGACTGGCGGGAAGAAGACGGACGCGATCCTGGTGATAGCGTCTGAGCGCGGAGTACCGGAGGGTGAGATGTGGGCGCAGGCGTATCGGCCGAAGGGCTTCCTGCGCTCCTTCAAGCGCTTGCCAATGCGAGAGCGTGTGGGATCTTCACGGAACCTCTTCGACGAGGCAGTGGCAGTCCCAGCCAATGCGCCGTAGTCGTCCAGCTGAACGCCGTCAGTAACGCGGCACCGTGTATGGCGGACTCGGACAGAGTGACCGAAGCCGCCGAGTCTGGCGCTCTTCGACCACATTGAGACCGTATTGATAACTGTGGTGAGCGGAAGACAGCTTGCGCAGTGTCGGCGCGACTCGTACGCTTGGTCCGCCGGGGTCACCTAGGCGGGCAGGTTGGGCCCTGTTGAGCAGTTCAAAAACTCCAGCAGGGAGCCAACATGGTCATACGTCGCATTGCGGCGCTCATTGCCGTCGTCACTGTCGGAGCCTGTTCGCGAGACGCAGCCGCGCCAAGCCTCGGGCCAACAGCTATCGAAAGCGACGCCGCGTTCCTGAGCGGTGTGTCGGGAGGAACGATCCAGGCGGCCAACCAATGGACGCCCCTTGCCAGCCTTCCCCAGGCCCGGGCGTACACGGTCACTGCGCCGGCGAACGGTAAGCTGTATACGATTGGCGGTTCGGACCTCGTCGCCATCTACAACTTGGTGAGCGAGTACGACCCAGCGTCGAACACCTGGACGAACAAGGCGCCGCTGCCGGTGGCGCTCAATTCGCAGTTGGGCGCCACGGTGGTCGGGTCAGTCATCTACGTTCCCGGCGGCTGGAACGGGACAGCATACCAGGACGGCCTGCTCAAGTACGACGTAGGGACGAACTCCTGGAGCAATGGGGCCAACATGCCGATTCCGGGGGCGTGCGGCGGCTCTGGGTTGATCGGGTCCTTCATCTACGTGGCGATTGGCTGCGACAACG
>JBGAJQ010000085.1:0-19769 GCA_044224875.1 Gemmatimonadaceae bacterium
TGTGGGTGATCTTCGCGGTGAACTTCATAGGTACGATGGTGAAGCGCCGCGAGAAGCACCTGTACGTCGCGCTGTGGTTCTACATCGCGTCGATCCTGACGGTCGCGATCCTGCACATCTTCAATAACCTGTCGATCCCGGCCGGCCCACTGAAGAGCTATTCGATCTACGCCGGTGCGCAGGACGCGTTCATGCAGTGGTGGTATGGACACAACGCAGTCGCCTTCTTCCTCACCACGCCCTTCCTCGGCCTGATGTACTACTTCATGCCGAAAATGGCCGAAGGCCCCGTGTTCTCGTACAAGCTGTCTATCATCCACTTCTGGACGCTGGTCTTCATGTACATCTGGGCCGGCCCGCACCACCTGCACTACACCGCGCTGCCGGAATGGGCCTCGACGTTAGGCATGCTCTTCTCGGTGATGCTGTGGGCGCCGAGTTGGGGCGGCATGATCAACGGGTTGCTCACGTTGCGCGGCGCGTGGCACAAGGTCGCAGACGACCCGATCCTGAAGTTCATGGTCATTGCCATCACGGGCTATGGCATGTCGACGTTCGAGGGCCCGATGCTCTCGATCAAGAGCGTGAACTCGCTGTCGCACTACACCGACTGGACGATCGCCCACGCACACTCGGGCGCCCTGACGTGGAACGGGTTCCTGGCATTCGCCATGATCTATTGGCTGGCGCCGCGCCTCTTCCAGACCAAGCTGTACAGCAAGCGACTGGCCGAGATGCATTTCTGGATCGCGACGTTCGGTGTGATCCTCTACATCGTGTCCATCTACAGCGCCGGCGTCACGCAGGGGCTGATGTGGCGCGCCTTCGATGAAACGGGACGTCTGGTCTATCCCGATTTCGTGGAAACAGTCGCTCGCCTGATCCCGATGTACTGGGTGCGTGTGGTCGGTGGCTTGATGTACCTGACCGGCGCGCTGCTGTTCGCCTATAACATCTTCAAGACATGGGCGACACGCCCGGCGAAGTATGAAGTCCCGGTCATCCAGGCGCCCGCGCTGCCAAAGCGCGCGCCGGCTGCCGCCCCAGATCCAGCACCTGCCGGCGGATTCTTCTCGTTCCACTGGCATCGCAAGTACGAGGGCCTGCCGATCCTGTTCACCGTGCTGACGGCGGTAGCGGTGATCGTCGCCTCGCTGTTCGAGATCATCCCGACCTTCCTGATCAAGTCCAACATCCCCACCATTGCATCGGTGAAGCCATACACACCGTTGGAACTGGCGGGACGCGACATCTACATCAGGGAAGGCTGCTTCAACTGTCACTCGCAGATGATTCGCCCATTCCGCTTCGAAACGGAACGGTATGGCGACTACTCCAAGCCGGGTGAGTCCGTGTACGATCATCCGTTCCTGTGGGGTTCGCGCCGTACGGGACCGGACCTCGCGCGTGAAGGCGGGAAGTACAACGACATGTGGCACCTGCGGCACTTCGAGAATCCACGCACGATCTCGCCGAAGTCGATCATGCCCGCGTACGCGCAGTTGCTCACACAGGACCTGAACTTCGACCAGATCCAGCATCGGGTGGACGTGATGGCCATGCTCGGTGTGCCGTACGGCGATGCCGTAACCACCGGTGCCCAGCAGGCGAAGGACCAGGCATCGAAAGTTGCCAGCGCTCTGCAGCAGCAGGGCGGGCCGGCGGGTCTGGAGAACAAGGAGATGGTTGCGCTCATCGCTTACATCCAGCGCCTTGGCCAGGACATCAAGGGCGCACCAGTCGCTGGAGCCACTCCGCAGTCGACCAGCGCGGGTGTTACGCCGGGAGCGCATCCATGAGCCTCACGGACATCATGAGTGGCGCTGGCCTATCCGGTTTCGCCGAAGTGGCGCTCATTCTCTTCCTGATCGCCTTCGTGATCATTGTGGCGCGCACCTTTTCGCACACACGGGACGCCGAGATGAACCGGGCGGCCCGCCTTCCCCTTGACGACGATTCGACCCCTCTCACGCCGCACAACGCGGGGAGCTCCCATGGCCGGTAAGGACACCAACGAGTCGCGACTGATCGACCATAACTACGACGGAATCCAGGAATACGACAATCCGTTGCCGCGGTGGTGGGTCTACCTGTTCTACGCGACCATCATCTTCTCAGTCCTGTACTACATCAACGTTCCCGGTGTCGGGATCGGCAAGGGCCGGATCGCTGACTACGAAGCCGACATGGCCGCGTCGAAGGCGAAATTCGCGGCCGCCAACGCGACATCGGGTGGCGAGGCACCTACGCCCGAGCAACTCGCCGCCGCAGCCGCAGATCAGAATGTTGTGGCTGCCGGCAAGGCGGTGTTTGCCACCAACTGCGTGGCCTGCCACAAGGCGGATGGTGGTGGCATGATTGGGCCGAACCTCACCGATGACTACTGGATCCACGGCGGGACGTTGGCCGAGATCCGCACCACGATCGATCAAGGCGTGCTCGCGAAGGGCATGCCGCAGTGGGGCAAGGTACTCAAGCCCGCTGATGTTACTGCAGCGGCCGTGTACGTCACGACGCTGCACGGCACGAACCCGCCGGGCGCGAAAGCGCCCGAGGGGACGAACGCCGCCGCACCTCCTCCAACAGCCGATTCAGGGCAGGTCAAGAAGTAGCCATGACGTCTGCAGCACCCCGCGCCGTCGGACGCGTACTTCCGACGATGAACGAGGACGGATCCCGCCGGTGGATCCGTCCTCGACTTTCGGAGGGACGTTGGTGGCATCGTCGTCGCCTCGTCGCCTACTTGCTGATGATCGTCTTCCTCGCCATCCCGAACCTGCGGATGAACGGGAAGCCCCTGATCCTACTGGACGCTCCACACCGGGAGTTCACGTTCTTCGGCTACACTTTCCTGCCGACGGACACCCTGCTGTTCATGCTGTTCTTGTTCATCCTGGCGATCACCATCTTCCTGCTCACGGCGCTGTTCGGCCGGGTGTGGTGCGGGTGGGGATGCCCGCAGACGGTGTGGATGGAATTCCTGTTTCGTCCCATCGAGCGGCTGATCGAAGGATCGCCGGCGAATTCCCTGCAGCTCGACCGGGAGCGCAAGCACCTGCACCCGCGGCGGCTACTGAAGTATGCCGTGTACGCGGTGCTGGCCTTGATCCTCGCCCATACGTTTCTCGCCTACTGGGTTGGCGTTGACCAACTGAAGGTGTGGGTCACCCGATCCCCGATCGAACACCCGTCGTCCTTCGCCATCATGGCGGTGACGTTCATCCTGGTGTTCCTCGACTTCACGTACTTCCGCGAACAGACATGCACGATTGCCTGCCCATATGGGCGATGGCAGTCGGCGTTACTGGATCGCAGCTCGATGATCGTCGCGTACGATCCACGTCGCGGCGAACCGCGCACCAAGGGAATGAAGGACCGCGCCGCCACCGCCGGCGACTGCATCGACTGCGGCAACTGCGTGACGACTTGCCCGACCGGGATCGACATCCGGGACGGTCTGCAAATGGAGTGCATTCACTGCACGCAGTGCGCGGACGCGTGTGACGCCGTGATGGAAAAGGTCGGCAAACCGCGCGGACTGATCCGTTACACGTCCCGTGAACTGCTGAACGGCGAGAAAGAACACTGGTTGCGGCCCCGTACCATTGCGTATCCAACCTTGCTTACCGTCTTCCTTGGCACCTTCGTGTACATGGTCGGCACCAAGTCCAAGGCAGATGTGACCCTGCTGGCTGCCACGGGCGTGCCGTATACTGTGGAAGGCGACGGAAAGATCGCGAATCAGGTCCGCATTCGAATCGCCAATCGCTCCGGACACGATGAGAAGTACACGATCGAAGTGCTCGGCGCCGAGGGTGGACAGGTGGTCGTTCCTTTGAACCCCTTCCCCGTGTCCAAGGGAATGAACGACGTGACCAGCTTCTTCGTGGTGATGCCGGCGGATTCAATTCATGACGGACGGCGCCCAATTACGGTGCGTGTCCATGACGAACACGACTTCCGGGAAGACTTCCCCTTCCGCCTCCTCGGGCCTGAGCACGAACGCGAGGAGAGGGGAGAGCGCAGTGAAGCTGGACGGGGGGAACGTCGCGAAGCTGAACGCGAGGGCAAGCGATGAAGAAGGGAATGGGGTGGCCCATCGGGGTCGCTGTCGTGCTGACGCTGGTCGTCATCTCGAATGTTTGGGTGGCGATCGTCGCCAGCAATCCGAGTGCGCTGGTCGTTGAACCGGATTACTACCAGAAGGCGGTGAACTACGACTCCACCATGCGCCAAGGCGTGATCAACGGCCAACTCGGCTGGCGTTTGGTTCCCACCTTGACCGCTGTAACGAAGGACTCCGGCGCAGTCCTTCGGGTGGAGTTGCGGGACGCCAGCGGCCAGCCCATTCCAGGGGCGACGGTCAATGTGGTGGCCATTCACAATCTCATCGCCAATCGCCCGCTGTCGGCGACGCTGGGCGACCGAGGCGATGGGAGCTACGACGTGCGGCTCCCCATCCACCGCGCCGGGCAATGGGAGCTGACATTCGACGTTAGGCGCGGCGCCGACCGCTTTACCGCCGACTTGCGAGTGGACACCTCCGGGCTGAGTCATACATGACCCTCCTTCTGGGCATCCTGACGGCATCGCTCCTCGGGAGCATGCACTGTGCAGGCATGTGCGGAGGGTTCGTCTGCTTTTATGCGGGTTCGCCCGGTGCCCCAGGTGAACGATCGTCCTGGTGGAGCCACGCTGCGTACAACGTCGGCCGTCTGAGCACGTATCTGACGTTAGGCGCCATCGCTGGCGCGGTGGGTGGCTCCCTGGACAAGGCGGGAGCACTGGTCGGCGTGTCGCGTCTGGCCGCGGTCGTTGCCGGGACAATGCTGGTCCTCTGGGGCACCACGACGGTCCTCGCACTTCGTGGCATCCGACTGCCGTCCATCTTCCCCTCGGCGCAATCGCGGCTCGGCGCGCCGATCGCTGCCGCCGTCCGCGTCCTGCGCGACCAGCCTCCAGTCATCCGCGCCTTGGGAACTGGCATGGTCACGACGCTGATCCCCTGCGGCTGGCTGTACACCTTCGTGGCGACGGCGGCTGGTACGGGGCACGTAGACACCGCGCTGGCGGTGATGCTGGTGTTCTGGTTAGGCACGCTCCCCGTCATGGTGAGCCTCGGGATCGGGGCGCAGAAGGCGTTTGGCCCCCTCCGTCGCCGACTCCCCGCCCTGTCGGCCGCCGCGGTGGTGACACTCGGGCTGTTGTCGCTCACGGGACGGTTGCGTCCGCCCGCGATGCCCGGCATGCAGCACGGCTCGCACGCGATGCATGGCCAGCGCTGATCACGCGCTGGCCGCAACGGGGGTCGCTGCACCACCGCTCGCCCAGGTGAGCTGTGCGCACTGCGGGATCGATGTACCGCCCGGCTTTCTGGTGTCCGGTGCTGAGCGCCAATTCTGCTGTGGAGGGTGCCAGACGGCCTACTCGATCCTGCACGAGCATGGCCTGGAGGCGTACTACTCGTTCCCCGAGCGGCGTGAGGGTCCGGTGCAGCGATCGGGCCGTGGGTACGCGGAGTTTGACCACCCGGCATTCCATGCGCTGCACGTGCAACAAACTGCCGAGGGGCTCTCGCGGGTGGAGTTGTACCTGGAGGGCGTGCATTGCGCCTCCTGTGTCTGGCTGGTCGAGCGCGTCCCGTTGTTGCTGCCGGGTGTGGCACGTGCCGAGCTACAGGTACGGCGCTCCCTGGCCACGATCGAGTGGGACCCCACCGCGGTTCCGCTCTCGCGCGTCGCCGACGCCCTGGATTCACTGGGATATCCCCCGCACCCCTTCCGCGGCCTCAAGCGCGAGCAGGTGCGGCGCGCCGAGGACCGCGCGGCCCTGGTGCGGATTGGCGTGGCGGGCGCCATCGCGATCAACGTGATGCTGGCGGCGGTGGCGCTGTACAGTGGGGTGGTGAGTGGGATGGAAGCGAAGTATGAACACTTCTTTCGATGGGTGAGTTTTCTGGTCGCCATTCCCGCGCTCTTTGGACCAGGGCGTGTGTTTCTGGCCGGCGGCTGGGGTGCGCTTCGCACGCGCACACTGCACATGGACCTTCCCATCGCCATTGGTCTGTCCGCCGGATTCATCCGCGGCACCTACAACACCATCACGGGCACGGGCCCCATCTACTTCGATGGCCTGTGCACGCTCATCTTCGTGCTGCTAGTAGGACGCTTCCTTCAGCAGCGTGGGCAACGTCGCGCGGCGGACTCCGCGGAACTGTTGTACTCACTCACTCCTCACACCGCGCGCATCATCGCTCTCGACGGATCGCAACAGGATGTGCCATCGGAAGCGCTGGTTCCCGGCATGCTGATGGACGTGCGGGCCGGCGAGACACTAGCCGCGGACGGTGAGGTGGAGAGTGGTTCGTCGTCGCTCAACCTGTCCCTGCTCACCGGTGAGTCGCGCCCCGTGAGCGTTCGCGCAGGCGACCGGGTCTTCGCTGGCACGTTGAACGTCAGCTCGGCGCTTCGCGTGAAAGTTGCGAACGCAGGGGAGTCGAGCCGCGTCGCGCAGCTGCTGCGTCAGGTCGAACAGTCGGCGTCCCGCAGGGCGCGTGTCGTGCTCCTCGCCGATCGTCTGTCGGGGGTCTTCGTGGTGGTGGTCCTGGCCTTGGCGTTGGGGACCTACCTGTACTGGGCTCAAACGGACCACTCCCGAGCAATCGACCATGCGATTGCCCTCCTGATCGTGACCTGCCCTTGCGCGCTGGCCATGGCTACGCCGCTCGCGGTGACTGTCGCCGTGGGTCGAGCCGCCCGCAGCGGGATTCTCATCAAGGGGGGCGATGCGCTCGAGTTGCTGGCGGGCACCGGGTCGATTTTTCTCGACAAGACGGGCACTGTCACACGAGGCGAATCCTCACTCCTGCAGTGGGAAGGACCGGAATGGGTGAAGCCGCTGGTGCTGGCGCTCGAGCAGGAGTCGTCCCACCCGCTTGCCGACGGGTTCCGTCGCGCGTGGGCAGGGCTCGAGACGCCAGCCGCCTCCGAGTCCACGCACGTGGCGGGTGGCGGCATTCAAGGCGTCGTCAGTGGCCGCTCGGTCACCGTGGGCTCTCCGGCGTTTGTGTCGAGTCGCCTAACGACAGGCACGCCGACCAACGCACTGCGGAAGGAATGGCCGCCGGTCGCCAATGGTGAGCACGCCAGCGAACCGGATCGCGCCGATGCCCTCACACCGGTGTGGATTGCGATCGACGGACACCTTGTGGCGAACGCCGGCTTTGGCGATCCCCTTCGCCCTGACGCCTCCGCGGCCGTGGCCGCCCTGCGTACGCGAGGCTGGGCCCCGACACTCCTCTCCGGCGACGCGCCGGGCGTAGTGGCCGACGTTGCCAGGCAACTGGCCCTCGCCCCGGAACAGGCGATCGCATCCTCCTCGCCGGAAGAGAAAGCGCGTTGTGTTGAAGCTGCGCGGGCTCGCGGAACGACGGTGATGGTCGGTGACGGCGTCAACGATGCCGCCGCGATCGCCAGCGCATCGGTCGGCGTCGGTGTTCATGGGGGTGCCGAGGCCTGCCTCGCCACGGCCGACGTCTACCTCGCCACCCCCGGCATGGAACCACTGGTTCGGCTCCTCGATGGGTCGCGCCGCACGATGCACGTGATCCGGCGCAACATCGCGTTCTCCCTCGCCTACAATGTCGTCGGGGCAACGTTGGCCATGACGGGAACCATCAACCCGCTCATTGCCGCGATCATGATGCCGGCGAGCTCGCTCACCGTGATCCTGGCCTCCTGGCGCAGCCGGAGCTTCGACGAAACGACTGGGGATCCGCTCGCCAGCGCATCCGCTATCTTCAAGACGTCCGAGCCTTCCGTGGAGCACGCCGCGTGAGCGTCTTGTTCATTGTCCTGCCGTTGGCCCTGGTGATCGTCGGTGTCGCTGTCTTCGCCTACGTGTGGGCGGCGCGCCGGGGGCAGTTCGACGACCTGGATACGCCAGCCCTGCGCATGCTCCATGACGATGACACACCGGGCAAGGGTCGCAGCAAGTCGCGCTGACCTTCGCCCGGCCTAACGCGCCACGCGCAGGTAACGGCGAATGCGGCGCCCGGTGTCACGGAAGCCAAGCCGCTCGTAGATCGGCTGGCCCATGGGCGAAGCGAAGAGCACGCCATGGTGATATCCGCGCCGACGCGCGTCGCGCATCGGCACGAGCGTCAGGGCCGCACCCAGACCTCGACCGCGCGCCGCCGGGACTGTGCCCACGGCAAAGAGGCCGGCCACCCCGGCCCCGCAGTAGAGCAACGACGTCCCCAGTGGCTCGCCTCCGATTGTCGCCAGGTACAACTGCCACGGCGACCGCGCTGGACCGGCGTCCAGCGACGCATCGACCCACGATTGGCCCAGATAGGTCGGAAGTTCGTAGGACGCCGAACACGCCTCGCTCCATGCTTCGAGGCCAGCGTGGTCGGTGACGACTTGCACGGAAACATCGCGGCCAAGCTCCGGCTCAGGCATGCCGGCGAGGTCGCCCACCATCGCGGGATCGCCCTCGAAATTCACTTCGAACCCATGACGCAACAGCCGATCTCCAAGGTCCGTCGGCTCGACGCGCTCGTTGAACCACCAGAAATGCATGGGTGAATCGCGCGCTTCGAACCAGTCGAGGACCTCGCGGACGATGTCATCCGTCGTGTCGGCAGGCAGCACAGACGACCACGCGCCTTGGAACATCGCGTACCTGGGCCACGCATGGTGAACGTGGAGCCCGGGGCGTTCGAAGTGGGTGTACCCGCGCAGCACGGACATCGCGCGGAACAACGACAGCAGGTTGTCCTCAGTGGCCGCCGCGCGTTCGTCCGATGAGGAGAGAACGCGCGGCTGGTCGTCCGGACCGCCCATCTACGCAGTCACGTTGGCAAAGGGATCTTCCAGACTCGGGCTCTGCGGCGTGAACATCTCGCCGCCTGTCTCCGTCACGACCCAGTCGTCCTCCAGCCGGACGCCGAACTCTCCCTTGATGTAGATCCCCGGCTCATCGCTGAAGGTCATCCCCGGCTGCAACGGCAGCGGGTTCCCCTTCACGAGATATGGCCATTCATGACCGTCCATGCCGAGCCCATGGCCCACACGATGCGAGAAGTACTTGTAGTCGGGTCCATAGCCACCGTCGACGATCACCTTGCGGGCAGCCGCGTCAATGTCGCCACAAGGAACGCCGGGACGCGCGGCGGCCAGAGCCGCGGCTTGCGCCTTGTGCTCGATATCGAACACCTGCTTCATCTTGTCTGTCGGCTTGCCTAACACGAAGGTGCGCGACAAGTCGCTGCTGTACCCTTCGACCTTGCAGCCACCATCGATGAGCAGGATGGTGCCTTCCTTGATGACCTGCGGCGTGATGGAGCCGTGCGGGTTCGCCGACCACACGCCGACTTGCACGCCAGCGCCGCCCGAGTATCCAAGCTTGTCGTGCGCCTGCGATACGAGTCGCGCAAAGTCATTCTGCGTCATCCCCTCCTTCATCGCCTTGTAAGCCGCCTGATACGCCAGCAGCGTCACCTTCGAGGCGAGCTTCATCAGGGCGATCTCGTGCGCATCCTTGATCATCCGACAACCCGCGGTCACGGGCGTGCCGCTGGTGAGCTTCATGGCCGGCAGCTGATGGGCCGCCATGTCACTGAACACCCACTTGACGGTCTCTTCGACGCCGAGGGTACCGGCGCTCACGCCACGCGACTTCAGCCCCTGCGCCACCCGATCATGCGGATTCTCGTGTTCCTCCCACGTCATCACGTCGGTTCCCGCGCCGAGCGGACCGAGTTTCACCTGCTCGATGGTGCGCTCCTCTTCGAACTTCGGCGTGACAACAAAGGGATTGCCCTTGGCCGGGAGAATGACACCGGTAAAGCGCTCGCTGTTGCCCCAGTTCATGCCGGTGAAGTAGACGAGCGATGTCCCACCCGCCAGCATGAGCGCGTCGATCTTGTTCTGCGCCATGAGCTGCCGGGCCTTTTCAATCCTCGCCTTGCGTTCGTCTACCGAAATGGGCGTCGCCTGGCCTTTCATGCTCTTGAGCGCCGCAATGGAGGGCGGGAGCGCGCCGCCAGCCTGTCCGCCTTGCTCATCGTCTTGTGCCGCTTCGCCAGTGCGTGGTGTGCAGGCCGCCGCGAGCGCGAGTGAGCCTGTGCCGACAAACGTCCGTCGTGAAATCATGGCGCCAAACCTCTTGGGCAGAGTGTGCGTGGAGTGCTCTAACATCGCGCCGTGTCTGGGATTCGTCGAGAGGGATCGCTCCCTTCCCACGGATGCGACGTACAGACCACCGAACGCCGTCGGCCACCTGAGGCGGCGACGAAGGACGAGGACGACTGCGGTGAAGGGCGGCACCGCTTACTTTTGGAGCGATCGCTGCGCTGGGTGGCTCCGCACCCAGTCACGCCTCAAACTCAGGTGTTCCTCGCAGGTTGAACCCTCTCCTTGAAATGCCATGCGCCGCCCCCTGAATGCTCTCGTCGCATTGCTCGTCGCCTCGACCGTATGCGGGGCGAGCCCCCTCCACGCGCAGCAGAAGCTCAAGGTGTACATCTCCGTCGATCTCGAAGGGATCGCCGGCGTGGTGTCGGACGACCAGACGTCGCCTAACGGCCGGGACTACAACTGGGCGCGCACGATGATGATGGGGGAGACCAACGCGGCGATCGCCGGGGCATTCGACGCTGGCGCCACGGAGGTGCTGGTGAACGACTCGCACGGACCACAGACCAACTTGCGGCCCGATGAACTCGACCGCCGCGCCGTCCTCATCACCGGACAACCGAAGCCCATGGGCATGACCCAGGGTCTCGACTCGTCGTTCAACGCGGCGATCTACATTGGGTACCATGCGAACGGATCAGTGGCCGATGCCGTGCACGGGCACACCTTCTCTGGCGCGCTCAAGCACGTCCGACTCAACGGGCGGGAGGTCGGCGAGTACGGACTGAACGGCGCCGTGGCCGGATGGCTTGGCGTCCCAGTGGTGTTTGTCGCTGGCGACCGGGCGTTCGTCGACGAAGCGAAGACGTTCTTCCCGGGCGTCGATGCCCTGAGCGTGAAGGACGGCATCGGCTTCTACGCCGCCCGCACCATGAACCCACTGGAGGCTCGCGAGCAGATTCGCGCCGGTGTTCGAGCTGCGCTGGTGAAGCGCGTTGCGCGACCGCCCGTGAAGCTGACCTATCCCGCCACGCTGGAGATCGAGGTGTCGGAGCTGGCGTACGTCGACAAGATCGCCCTCATCCCCGGCATCAAGCGATCCGGTCTCGTGGTCTCCTATACGTCCAACGACATGCCGACGCTCTACCAGGTCGCGCGACTGGTGATGTACCTGGCGCGCAACTAGTCGACCCCCATCCCACGCCCACATCCTGACCTGTGCCATTTGATCCGCATTGGCGCGCCCGCGCCGTCGACGCGAACGCCGCCGTCTCGCTGGTAGCGAGCGGTATGCGCGTCTTCGTACACGGCGCGGCCGCTACGCCGTCTCTGCTCCTGCAAGCCCTATCCCATCGTCAGGACGTGCATGACGTGCGCCTGTTCCACCTGCACACGGCTGGCCCAGCGCCATGGACGGCTCCGGACGTGGCCACGCGCATCCGGTCGGTTTCCCTCTTCTGCGGCCCCGCACTGCGCGACCCCGTCGCCGACGGGCGCGCCGACTTTGTCCCCGTCTTCCTGTCGGACATCCCGTCACTCTTCCTGTCCGGTGTGGTCGCGCTGGACGTGGCGATGGTGCAGCTGTCACCACCAGACCGGCACGGTTACTGCTCGTTAGGCACATCGGTCGATGCGGCGCGTGCCGCGGTGGACACGGCCCGGTTCGTCATCGCAGAAATCAATGACGAGATGCCACGCACGCACGGTAACACGGCCATTCCGTTCGACCGTATCGATGCCTTCGTCGCCACCAACAGGCCCCTGCCGGAACATCCGCCGGGCACGGAGTCACCCGTCGAGGCCCGCATTGGTGAGATCGTCGCCGGTCTGGTGGAGAACCGCGCTACCCTGCAGATGGGAATCGGCTCCATTCCGGATGCCGTCCTGGCGCGACTGCACGACAAGCGAGACCTAGGAATCCACACGGAGATGTTCTCCGATCGCGTCGTCGACCTGATCGAGAGCGGTGCCGTGACCAATCGCTTCAAGCAGGTGCATCCCGGACGGACGGTCACCAGCTTCATCAACGGCAGTCGGCGCCTCTACCAGTTTGTCGACGACAATCCGCAGGTCGAGTTCCACTCCTGCGACCGCACCAACGATACGGCGCTCATCTCGCGGAACCCCAAGGTCACGGCCATCAACTCGGCGATACAGATTGACCTGACGGGGCAGGTGTGTGCGGACTCCATCGGCCACCGCATCTTTTCCGGGATCGGCGGGCAGATGGACTTCATACGCGGGGCGGCGCGGTCGCGTGGCGGCAAGCCCATCATCGCCCTGCCCTCCACGGCGGCCAAGGGCTCCGTCTCTCGCATCGTTCCTGAACTCTCGCCGGGTGCCGGCGTGGTGACGACCCGGGGACACGTGCACTGGATCGTCACCGAGTACGGCGCCGTCAATCTGCACGGCCAATCGCTCCGGGAACGCGCCCACGCCCTGATCTCGATCGCGCACCCCGACTATCGCGCCGAGCTTTCGCGGGACGTGGCCAAGCTCGGGTTGTAAAGCAGCGGGGCGCATCGATCACGATGCGCCCCCAGCTGGTCTATTTCGCATCCTGCGTGAAGGTCGCGACTGGCAGCCGCTGGATTCCGCGCTCTCGCTTCTGTTTCTCGACCATCTTCGCGACATCCTCGAGGAGTTTCTTGTCGTCGTAGATGATGCCGTCCTTGATGGTCCAACGAATGCCGCCCACACGCTCGACCTTGCCGGTCTTGTCATTCAACCGGGTGAAGCCGGAACCGTAGAGCACCTTGAGGTTCGCGATCGGGTTCTCGGGAACGATGTTCAGGTCGGCGAGCATGCCGGGGCGAACGACGCCCAGCTCCACCGGCTTCCCATTCACCTTGTTCAGCTCATACGCGGCGTGCATGGTGGCGGCGCGAATCACCTCGAGTGGATGGAAGCCCGCTTCCTGGAAATTCTCCAGCTCCTCGACGTAGGAGAATCCATAGGTGTTGTAGATGAACCCTGCGTCCGTGGACGGTGTGACGCGTCCGCCCATGTTCTTGTAGTCGTTGATGAACTCCATCCATACGCGATAGAAGTTCTTCCAGGCGACTTCGTCCCAGGTGGTCCAGTTGTAGAAGTACGCACCGTGATTGGCGCGATTTGGCGTGTAGAAGTCCCACAGCGACGGCAGCGTGTACTTCTCGTGCCATTCGGCCGTCCGGCGGCGCATGAGGTCACGCCCCGACATGTACGTCGTCATGGTGGGGTCGAGCGTGGCATCGTGCTCCTTCAGGAGCTTGAGGAACGCGTTCCACTTTTCGCCGTGCGGCGTGACGAGGCTCCATTGGCGCGCGACTTGCCCAAATCGCCACTGCTCGTCGTTGTAGTTGTACGTGTCGGGGTACGGTTGGACGGAATTCTTGTCGTACATGGACTCGAAGATTCCGTAGTAGTGCGTAATCGCTCCAAGGCCAAGTTTCACGGCGTCCGCGCCGTTCATCTGCACGACGCCGGTTTGCGCCAGGTGCGCCGTCGTGTTGAGTCCGAGCTTGCGCGCCTCGTCGATCGTGGCCTCCATGATTGCCGGCTCGTGCGCTCCCAGCTTCAACCCGTCGATTCCCTGCTCCTTGGCCCACCGGACCCAGGCGCGCGCGTCATCGGGGGTCAGAATGGGCTTTCCACCCCATCCCTTTCCGGTGCCGATGCGCTGGTAGTTGTACAGGCGCGGCGCCGTGATCTCGTTCGCGTTCGCGCGCTTGGTTTCGTTCAGGGACCATTCGAATCCGCCGAGCGGCACGCCACGGACGGCCGTCACGCCGTGCGCCAGCCACAACTTGTAGCAATACTCGGCTTCTGGGGCTTTGGGCTCGCCGCAGGTATGGACATGCAGGTCGATGAAGCCGGGGGTGACATACATGCCGTCGGCCTGGATCTCACGCGCGGGGCCTTTCGGACGCTTGGACGCATCGATGGGCATGTTGGGGAAGCCCACATCCACCACCTGCGTGATGCGGTTCTTCTCGATGACAATGTCCACCGGTCCGCGCGGCGGTGCGCCTGTACCATCGATCAGGGTGGCGCCGCGTACGATGAGCTTGTCGAACGGACCCTCGCCGTCCGTCCGATTGGGAGCGCCCTTGGCATCGCCCTGCGCCATGGAGCGCGACGGAGCCAGCAGGACGGTGGCAGCTACAACAGTCGCCAAGGTTCGAAGGATTCGCATAGGACGGGGGGAAGCGGTGGGTGCCCGGCGCGCCGGGAATGGGGGGTGCGTGATGCTCGGTATGCGTCTGCGTCCGACTGTCTACAGCGGCTACTGCACGATCGGCAGGGCGCGAATTCCACGTTCGCGCTTCTGCTTCTCCACCATCTTTGCGACGTCGTCCAGCAGCTTCCTGTCGTCATAGATGATGCCATCCTTGATCGTGTACTTGATGCCACCCACTCGTTCGGCCTTGCCCGTCTTGCTCCGGCGGTTTTCCGGTGGGCTTGTACAAGGTCTGGGCGGCATGCATGGTGACTGCCCGTATGACTTCCAGCGGGTGGAAGCCCGCCTCCTGCAGCAGCTCCATCTCCTGGATCGTCGAGAAGCCGTAGGTGTTGTAGATGAACCCGGCGTCTGAGCTGGCGGTCACGCGGCCACCCATGTTCTTGTAGTCGTTGAGGAACTCCATCCACACCTGGAAGTACTTGCGCCACGCCACCTCGTCCCATGTGGTCCAGTTATAGAAGTAGGCGCCATGGTTCGTGCGGTTGGGCGTGTAGAAGTCCCACAGGGATGGCAGGGTGTACGTCTCGTGCCATTCCGCCTGCCGTCGAGCCATGACGTCCCGGCCCGTCAGGTACGCCGTCATGGTCGGATCCAACGTGACGTCGTTGTCCTTGAGGGTCTTCAACAGGGCATTCCACTTCTCACCGTGCGGCTTGACCAGGCTCCACTGCCGGGCCACCTGGCCAAAGCGCCACTGTTCATCGGCGTAGTTGTACGTGTCGGGATATGGCTGGATGTTGTTGTTCTCGTACATCGCCTCGAAGATGCCGTAGAAGTGCGTGATCGTGCCCAAACCCAACCGCGCAGCATCGGCGGCGTTCATGGTATTCACACCGATCTGGGCCAGGTGGGCCACCGTGCCCATGCCGTTCTTCCGGGCCTCGTCGATCAGCGCTCCCATGATCTCCGGGCGGAAAGCCGTCAGCTTCAATCCATCGATCCCCTTCGCCTTGAACTCGCGCACCTTGGCCCGCGCTTCCTCCGGCGTCTGGAAGTCGGAACCGTAGGACCACTCGCTGGGATTTTCGTACGCCCACATGCGTGGCGCGGTGATCTGGTTTTTGTTGGCGCGGTCCTTTTCCTTCAGCATCCAGTCCGTCGGACCAAACGGCACGCCGCGACCGGTCGTGATCCCATGCGCCATCCACAACTTGTACGCGTACTCGGCCTCGGGATCCTTGACCGCATCGCCAGTATGCAGGTGCAGGTCGACGAAGCCCGGCGTGACGTACATCCCTTCCGCGTTGATCTCCCGTGCCGGTCCCTTGGGACGCTTGTCCGCATCGATCGGCATGTTCGGGAATCCCACATCGACCACCTGGGTGATGCGGTTCTTCTCCACCACGATGTCCACCGGCCCGCGCGGCGGCGCGCCGGTACCGTCGATAAGGGTCGCGCCGCGGATGATCAACTTGTCGAACGGCCCCTCGCCCTCGGTGCGGTTGGGCGCTGCCTTCATTTGCGCTTGGGCCGAAAGCTGCACGGCCCAACCCAAGGCGATCATGATGCGCACAGCGGTGCGGACGACCATCGGCGTCTCCTGCTTCTTCGAGGGAGGGAGCGGCCGCCGGAGCGGCCGGTCGAGTGCCACGATTGTACCGCGCTGGCCGTGCGACGTCGAGATCGCTAGGCTGGTCGATCGGAGAGCGGGGCAGCGACAACCGACGTCGCGTGGGCCGGCAACGGAATGTTCGAAGCAGGCGACGCCATTTCCTCAGCCGGAGCCCGCTTCCAACGCCGTCCCCACTCGTCGAAGTACGTGTAGACCACGGGCGTCACGTACAGGGTGACGAGCTGCGAGAAGGCTAGGCCGCCGACCACCGCGATGCCCAGCGGGCGCCGGGACTCGGCCCCGGCTCCAGTACCGAGTGCGATTGGCAGCGTACCGACGAGGGCAGCCATCGTCGTCATCATGATCGGCCGGAATCGCACGAGGCACGCCTCGATGATCGCCTCGGTGGCGCTGGAGTTGTGCTGACGCTCGGCTTCTATGGCAAAGTCGATCATCATGATGCCGTTCTTCTTCACCAGGCCGACGAGCATGATCACACCTACCCAGGCGTACATCGTCAGCTCCGTTCGCGTCACCATCATCGCAAGGAGGGCTCCGAACGCCGCGAACGGGATGCCCGAGAGAATGGTGATGGGATGAATGAAGCTCTCGTACAGGATCCCCAACACGACGTAGATGACGAAGATCGCCACGATGAACAGGAGCCCAAGCCCCTGTTGCGTGGCCTGGAACGCCGCGGCCGTCCCTGAGAACCCGGTGGTGATGCCCTCGGCCAAGGTGGTTCGCGACGCCGACTGGACCTGGCTCACGGCCTCGCCGAGTGAAGCCCCGGCCGCCAGGTTGAACGACAGCGTGACGGATGGCACCTGTCCCGTGTGATTGACTTGCGTGGGGCCAACGGTCGTGGTGACCGTCGTCAGGCTCGACAGTGGGACCAAGGTGCCGCTCTTCGAGCGCACGTATAGCAGCTCGAGCGCGGAAAGGTCACGCTGAAACTCGGGGAGCAGCTCCAGGATGACCCAGTACTCATTGTTCGGCGTGTAGATCGTCGACACCTGACGCGAACCGTAGGCGTTGTACAGCGCGTTCTCCACCTGGTCCGGGGTGACACCGTATTGCGCCGCGCGATCGCGATCGAGCAGGACCGAGGCCTGAGGATTCGCCACCAGCAAGTCCGTGGATACGTCCGTCAGCGCCGGCAGCTGCTTCATCTTCTTCTCGAGCGCGCGTGCCCCGGTGTACAGCAGGTTCAGGTCGGAGCCCTGTAGCGTGTACTGATACAGTGCCTTTGCGCTTCGGCCGCCGATGTTCAACGCGGGTGTGTTCTGCACATACACTGCGAGTCCCGGAACACTATTCAACTCCTTCGAGAGCATGCGCACCATCTCGTCGGCACCCGGACGCTTGCTGCGGTCGATCATGGCAAACGTCAATCGCCCTTGGCTGGCGAGTCCCACGCTATTCCCCGAGCCTGTCCCCAAATTCGAGAGCACGGCCTCGATGTACGGATTCCTCTGTGCCTGGGCTGCGGCCAGTTTCTGCTTCTCGACCATCCCTTCGAACGACGTTCCCTGGGCCGCTTCGGTCGACGCTCGAATCCGGCCCGTGTCCTCGGATGGAATGAAACCTTTCGGAATGAAGATGTAGAGCAGTACGGTGCCAGCCAGCGTGGCTGCGGAGAATAGCATCACCAGCGGGCGATGGTTCATCGCCGTGCGCAACGTGCGACCGTAGAAGCCGTGCGTGGCCTCGTAGCCGCGCTCGAAGGCATCCAGGAACCAGTTATGGATGGCGTGTTCCTCGTGCTTCCCACCCTGCAGAAAGCGCGCGCCGAGCATCGGAGTCAGCGTCACAGAGACCAGGCCCGACACCAGGATCGCGACGCCGATCGTGACGGCAAACTCATGAAACAGCCGCCCGATCAGTCCCCCCATGAACAGGATCGGGATGAAGACGGCCGTCAGCGACAACGTCATCGAGAGGATGGTGAAGCCCACTTCCTTGGCCCCGTCGAGCGCCGCCTGCAATGGCGTCTTTCCCATCTCCAGATGGCGCACGATGTTCTCCAGCATCACGATCGCGTCGTCCACGACGAACCCGACGGCGAGTGTGAGCGCCATGAGGGACAAGTTGTCCAGGCTGTAACCGAGGAGCCACATCACCGCGAACGTCCCCACCACAGACATCGGGAGTGCGAGACTGGGAATGACCGTCGCTGGGATGTTCCGCAAGAACAGGAAGATCACCAAGACGACCAGGCACAGGGTGAGTACCAGCGTGAACTTCACATCGTGCACGGATGCCCGAATACCCACGGAGCGATCGTAAAACGTCGACAGCTCAACCGCTGCTGGCAGCTGCTCGCGGATGCGCGGCATCATGTCGTTGATGGCATCCGCGACCTGCACCGTGTTGGTGCCGGGCTGTTTCTGGATGGCGACGGTGATCGAACGGGTACCGTTG
Organism: Gemmatimonadaceae bacterium; assembly: GCA_044224875.1. Classification (GTDB taxonomy): domain Bacteria; phylum Gemmatimonadota; class Gemmatimonadetes; order Gemmatimonadales; family Gemmatimonadaceae; genus JABAQJ01. The sequence goes on from JBGAJQ010000085.1 coordinate 18,341, forward strand.
TACCACGCGGCCACCCGGTTGTTCTGCACGTCGTCCTTCACGTGGCCCAGGTCCTTGAGCCGCACGGGCGCGCCATTGCGGTACGCCACGATCACATCGCCGAACTCTTCCGCATTCGACAGCTGGCCGTTCGCCTGCAGCGTGTAGGCGCGGGTCTTTCCCCACAGGACCCCCGTGGGAAGGTTCACGTTGTTCTGGTTCACGGCCGACGCTACTTCGTCGATTCCGATACCTCGAGCGGCCAGCGCCCGCGGATCTACCTGAATGCGCGTGGCGTACTTCTGCGTCCCGAACAACGTCACCTGCGCCACCCCGTTCACCATCGATAGTCGCTGCCCAATGATCGTCTGCCCGATTTCGTCGAGCGTGGAGAGTGGCAATGTTGGTGAGCGGAGGTTCAGGTAGAGGATCGGCTCGTCGGCAGGGTTCGACTTGTTCATCGACGGCGGCACGATCCCGGGCGGCAGGTCGCGCAGCGTCTTCGAGATCGCCGACTGGATGTCCTGGGCAGCCGCGTCGATGTTGCGATCCAGAGCGAACTGGATGGTGATCGACGTGCTGCCTAACGCACTGGTGCTCACCATGTTGTCGATGCCGGCAATCGTGGTGAACTGCTTCTCCAGCGGCGTGGCCACCGACGCCGCCATTGTTTCCGCACTGGCGCCGGGAAGTCCGGCTGACACGGTGATGGTCGGATAATCCACGTTCGGCAAATCGCTGACCGGCAACTGCTGATACGCCATGATCCCGAACACGAGGATCGTGGCCATGACGAGCGTGGTCATGACCGGCCGACGGATGAACAACGCGGTGAAGTTCATGGCGCACTCCTGCCAGCCGCGGCGCCCTTGCTTGGACTGCGGGCCGGCTCCGGCGCAGGCTTGGGGCCGCTGGCCGCTCCCGCCAGATCAACTTCGGCACCGGGTGTCAATCGCGACTGACCGTCGATGACGACGGTCGCGCCCGACGTCACGCCCACGGACACGATCGTCTGGTCGCCGGCCACGCGGGCAATGGTGACCTTCTGCATCTGTGCCTTCTTCTGGCCATCGATCACGTACACGAACGGACCGTCCTGTCCGTTCATGACCGCTTCGTTTGGTACCAGAACCACGTTCGAATCCACGTGCAACACCAACGACACGGAGACGAACTGGCCCGGCCAGAGCCGCCCGTCGGCGTTGTCGAACCGCGCCTTCAGCGTCACCGTTCCCGTGGTGGTGTCCACGCCGTTGTCCACGAAATCGAGCACGCCGGACACCGCCTTCGCGTCGCCCCGCGGCACCACAGACACCGGCAGGCTCCGCCCTCGCGAGTACTGCTGAACACTCGGCAGTTCACGATCCGGCACGGCAAAGCGTACGAGAATCGGATGGATCTGATTGATGACGACGAGTGGCGGATTGGTACCCGGCCGCACCAGGTTGCC
>JBGAJQ010000086.1:0-19962 GCA_044224875.1 Gemmatimonadaceae bacterium
GCGAGGGTGAGAGTGACATTACTGGTTCGTCGACTGGCGACCGGATCTATCGCATTTTGACCGCGTTCTTCGCGGCGGCCATTCCCCTGCTGCTGGTCCTGATTGCGGTGGAGGTATTACGTGCCGCGTGGCCGGCGCTTTCAACGTTCGGGCTGGGCTTTTTGACGTCCAGCGAATGGGACCCAGTGCGCTCGAGGTTTGGCGCCGCGCCGATGATCTTTGGCACGGTGGTGTCGTCCGTACTGGCACTACTGATCGCGACGCCACTCGCGTTAGGCGTGGCGATCTTCCTGTCGGAATTCGCCCCGTCCTGGCTACGCCAACCCGTGGCGTTTCTGGTAGACTTGCTGGCGGCTATTCCAAGCGTGGTGTATGGGTTGTGGGGGCTGGCGGTGCTTCTGCCGATGATGCAGACCACCCTGATGCCTTTTGTGCAAGACACTCTGCACCTGGGGAACACGACGCTGTTTGAAGGGGCGCCGTACGGGTACAGCATGGCGTCGGCCGGTCTGATCCTCGCCGTCATGATTCTGCCGTACATCTCCGCGGTCTCCCGCGAAGTGCTGATGGCCGTTCCGCGGTCCCAGCGCGAAGCGGCGCTCGCGTTAGGTGCCACCAAGTGGGAGATGATCCGCGACGCCGTGATCCCATTTGCCCGCTCCGGGATCGTGGGCGGCGTGATCCTCGGCTTGGGCCGGGCGTTAGGCGAGACGATGGCCGTCACCATGCTGATTGGCAATCGTCACGAAATCTCGGCCTCGCTGTTCGCACCCGGCTACACGCTGGCATCGGTGATCGCCAATGAATTCGCCGAGGCCACCGGGGACTTGCACGTGGCGGCGCTCATGGCCTGTGGTGCGGTGCTGTTCGCCGTCACGCTCATCGTGAATGCCATCGCGCGCTGGCTGGTTTGGCGCGTGGCTCGGCAGCCGGCGGGGGCCCGGTGACCGCGCCGGCCGTGCGCCCCGGCGAAACAGGCGCGAAGATTCGCGTCATTCAGGGACAGCGAGGCGCCGCGGAACGTACGCGGCGTTCGTTGTGGCGCCGCAAGGGTGCGAATCTGGTGATGCTCGGGATCATGTATCTGGCAGCCGCCATCGCCGCACTCCCGCTGCTCCTCATCCTCTGGTACCTCCTCAAGCAAGGCATCGGCTCAATCAACGTCGACTTCTTCACGCACATGCCGCAGCCTGTGGGCGAAGCTGGCGGCGGCATGGCGAATGCGATCGTTGGCACGCTCACTCTGATCGGTATTGCCGGGGCGATCGGCCTCCCAGTTGGCATCGGTGCCGGGTTGTACCTGGCCGAGCACCGAGGCGAGCGTTTTGCGACTGGTGTGCGGTTTCTGTCCGACGTCTTGAACGGCCTGCCGTCGATCGTGATGGGCATTTTCGCCTGGCAGTTCCTGGTGCGGCCCGTGGGCCACTTCTCGGCGATGGCCGGCGGCGTGGCCCTTGGTGCCATGATGATCCCGCTGGTGACGCGCGCCACCGAAGAGATGATCCTCACGGTCCCCACGTCGCTGCGTGAGGCCGCGCTGGCGTTAGGCTACCCGCGCTGGCGCACCTCCTTGTCCATCGTGTTGCGGACCGCGCTGCCCGGCATTGTCACCGGTGCGTTGGTGGCCGTCGCCCGTATTGCCGGCGAGACGGCCCCGCTGCTCTTCACATCGTTCGGCAACAACTTCTGGTCCCTTTCGCTGGACCAACCGATCGCTGCCCTTCCCCTGCAGATCTTCTCGTATGCCATCAGCCCCTACGATGAATGGCACCGCCTTGCCTGGGCCGGCGCCCTCGTCCTCATCGCCATCGTCCTCATCATCAGCCTCATCGCCAAGTTCGTCACCGGCGCCCGCCATGGCGGCGGAGGCGACTAGCATGACGACTCCCGTGAGGACGCGCATTCAGCTCGACGGCGAAGGTCGAACGCCCGCATTCGATCAGCACGCTCGCGCACGGGTAGCTGTCCGCCAGCTCGACGCCTATTACGGAGCGTCGCGCATTGTGCGCGGTGCGAGCATCGATTTCCTAGAGGGTCAGGTAACGGCCATCATCGGCCCTTCGGGATGTGGGAAGTCGACGCTCCTCCGATGCCTCAACCGGATGCACGAGACTGTGGCCACGGCACGCGTGGAAGGCGAGGTGTTGCTCGACGGCCAGGACATCTACGGGCGTGGCATCAGCCCCACCGGCGTACGACGCTACATCGGGATGGTGTTCCAACGACCAACGCCCTTCCCCACGATGTCCATTCGCGACAATGTGGCCGCTGGCTTCAAGGTGCTCGGTCGCTCGGCGCCACCGCGTGCGGAGCTCGATGCCATCGTCGAGCGATCGCTGAGACGCGCTGCGCTGTGGGAGGAGGTCAAGGATCGCCTGAAGGATCCGGCGACCGCACTCTCAGGCGGACAGCAACAACGGCTGTGCATTGCCCGCGCGCTCGCGACGAGCCCCAAGGTGATCCTCCTCGACGAGCCAACGGCGTCTCTTGACCCCTTGAGCACGCAGAAGGTTGAAGAATTGGTCTACGAACTACGCGGCAGCGTGACAGTGGTGATCGTGACGCACAACATGCAGCAGGCCGCACGTGTCTCGGACCGCACGGCGTTCATGCTCACGGGGGAGCTGGTTGAGGTGACACAGACGCGGCAGCTCTTCACCGCACCCACGGACCAGCGAACGGAAGCGTACATCACGGGCCGGTTCGGATGACCGTGGTCGAACCCATGACCCTCCCCCCGAACCCGACCGACACCGATACGGCAGCGCCGGAAAGACCGACGCCTAACGCGTCGGCTGGTCCGGGGACCATTGCCGCGCGCGACTTCTCCTTCTGGTACGGCCCAAAGCAGGCCCTCCACGACATTTCCCTCGTGGTGCCCCCGCGCACCGTGACGGCCCTAATTGGCCCCTCGGGGTGCGGCAAGTCGACTTTCCTGCGCTCCATCAACCGCATGAATGACCTCATCACAGGGTCGCGCCACACCGGCGAGATCCTGCTGGACGAGGGAGACATTTATGCGCGATCCATCGACACGGTCCAGCTGCGCCAACGGGTGGGCATGGTCTTCCAGCGCTCGAACCCGTTCCCGAAGTCCATCTACGACAACGTGGCGTACGGCCCGCGGATCAATGGCGGTCGCTCGCGGGCCGAACTGGACGCCGTCGTCGAGTCTGCCCTTCGCCGTGCCGCGCTGTGGGACGAGGTCAAGGACCGATTGCGACACAGCGCGTTTGGCCTGTCGGGTGGGCAACAACAACGCCTGTGCATTGCCCGCGCGTTGGCCAACCAACCCGAAGTGCTGCTGCTGGACGAACCCTGTTCGGCCCTTGACCCCATCGCCACGCAGAAGGTCGAGGAGTTACTCTACGAGCTGAAGTCGGACCTGACTATCGTAATCGTCACCCACAACCTGCAGCAGGCCGCACGGGTGTCGGGGATGACGGCATTCTTCTACCTCGGCCGGCTGATCGAGTACGACGCCACCGAGCGCTTGTTCACGAGTCCGCGCGAAGAACGCACCGAGGCGTACATCACGGGGAGGTTTGGATGAGTCCAGCCGAGAGCGTCGGCTTCCGCCATTTCCACGAGCAGCTCGCGGCGCTTAAGCAGCGTCTCCTCGACATGTCCGCGCGTTCCGAAGAGCTGGTGGACATCTCGGTTGATGCCTTGCTGGCGCGCGACAAGGACAAGGCGGACGCCGTGATCCGTGGCGATCGCGAAGTCGATCAACTGGAAGTGGAAGTTGAGCAACTGGCCCTCGAACTCCTCGCGCTCCAACAGCCCATGGCGCGCGACCTGCGATTTCTCATCAGCGCCATCAAGATCTCCTCGGACCTGGAACGGGTTGGCGATCACGCCGTGAACATCGCGCAGTCGGCCCTGCGCCTCATCGCCCTGCGCTCGTCGGTCATGATCGACCCGGCGATCGAGGACATGGCGCGTCGCGCCCGCCGGATGCTGAGTGACGCGTTGGACGCCTTTGTGCGGGCGGACGGCGCCATGGGACGCGAAGTCTGCAGAGCCGACGACGCGGTGGACGCTTTGCACGACTCCATGTTCCGAGTATTGTTGACGCATATGATGGCTGACCCGCGCACCATCAACCCGTCCCTCGAACTGCTCCTCGTCAGTCGCAACCTCGAGCGGGTGGCCGACCTTGCCACCAACATCGCGGAGGACGCCGTCTTCCTGGCAGAAGGCAAGTCCATCAAGCACCGCGCCGAAATGGACGTCACCGCCACCGCGGCCACGAGTTCGGGGTAGCGATGAGCGCGCGAGCACACGTTGTCGACATCTCGACGAAGGCCACCGCCTCGGACAAGCGACAGCGACTCGCCGCCATCGACATCGGATCCAACTCCATCCGGCAGATCATCGCCGACGTGACGCCGACCGGTGAGATCTTGGTCGTCGATGAAATGAAGGCGGCCCCTCGACTGGGCGCCGGACTGGACAAGCACGCCAAGCTCAGTGAGGCCTCCATGCGGCATGCGCTGGAGGCCATTGGACGCATGGCCACGCTGGCCCGGCAGATGGGCGTGACGCGCGTGCATGCCGTGGCGACCAGCGCCGTTCGCGATGCGGCCAATCGACGTGATTTCCTTGACCGCGTTCGGCGTGAGGCTGGGGTTCGGGTACGGCTGCTGGACGGCGAGGACGAGGCGCGGTTGTCGTTTCTCTCCGCGCTCGCCCACTTCGACCTCGGCATCGGGCGTGCCGTGGTGATGGACATCGGCGGTGGTTCGTTGGAGCTGGCGATGAGCGCCGACGGCCTCATCGAGCGACTCGTCTCGCTTCCCTACGGCGCCATTCGGATGACCGAACAGTTCCTGGGCCAGCGACCCACACGCAAGGACGTGCGAAAGCTGCGCGCCCACGTGCGAGATGAGATTCGGAAGGCGCTACCGGTTCGCGACTGGCGCGGTGCGCAGGTCATTGGGTCCGGTGGCACTTTCACGAACCTCGCGGGGATGCACCTGTATCGGCAGGGCTTCCCCTCGGCGGTGGGGCGAGTGCATGGGACGCAGGTGCCGCGCGAAGAACTGGAGCACATCATCGACCAGCTGCAGGATGCCTCGCCGGCCGACCGCGCCCTGATTCGCGGGCTGAACTCGGGTCGCGCCGATATCATCCTTGGCGGGCTGGCGGTGGCCGCCGAAGTCATGGCGCGGGTGGAAGGACGGCAGCTCACCATCTCCGGGTACGGGATCCGGGAGGGGTTGTTGCTGGAGCGGGCCCGGATTGTCCCGCAGCCGGCGGACCCCGGCGAGGCTCGCGAGCGCAGTGTGCGCACATTCGCCGAGAAATGCCACTACGAGGTGCCGCACGCCCAACAGGTGCAGCGCATTGCGCTCCAGCTATTCGACGCCATCGGGCATCGCATGGGGTGTGAACCGGCGGACCGCCAGACGCTGGCCGACGCGGCGCTCCTTCACGATGTCGGGTACCATATCAACTACGAGGGGCACCACAAGCACTCGTTGCACCTGATCATGCACGCGGACTTGCTCGGCGTGCCGCCCGACGAACAAAGCGTGATGGCCCATGTGGCGCGATATCACCGGGGGGCGGCGCCACGACGGTCCCATCTTCCCTATGGCACGCTGGATCGAGCGACGCGCTTGCGGATCAAGCGGCTGGCGGCGCTACTACGCGTTGCCGACGGGTTCGACCGCGGCCACGTGGGGGCGGTACAGCGAGTGAAGGTGCGCTGGCTGGACCGAGCGTTGCGGTTGACGGTGGTGCCGAACCCCCGGGCGCGTTCGATTCGCCTGGAACTGTGGGGCGCCAACCGAAAGGCGGCGCTGCTTTCGAAGCTGATCGGGATCCCGGTGGAAGTTGTTGCCCCCGACGGGACGGTCGTGGAAGAATAGCCGACCCCAACGAGGCGCGAGAACGCCGGTGGGGATGACCCGACGGTCACCGCTCGTACTGGTCTGTGGGGGGGTCCACCGGAGTTTATCGGCTCGCGCCCGCGCTACGGGGGCCGTCCCGCGACCACCCTACTCTCGCGGTGCCGCGCCCCGCTTCCGCGCATGGCGGCGCTTCCCATTCGGGACCACAGCCGCCAGCTCCACCCTTGGCTCCGGCATCGGCGCCAGCGCCGATGCCTTCATCTCCATGGTGGTGTAACGCGAGTCGGATCGGTCCAGCCCCCACGGGTCGCGCAGCAGCTTGCGGTGGGCACCGCGATCCTCGTCGTCGCCAGGCGTCCGTTGCACGTACGTTCCATCGGCGCGCAAGTCCCACGCCTGACGGTTGTCGTCCAGGTACACCTGCAACAGCGAGCGCAATCGCGGGTGGAGGGCGCGATCCTCGACCGGTGTGACCACCTCCACCCGGCGTTCGAGGTTGCGGGGCATCCAGTCCGCGGACCCCGTATAGAACTCCTCATTCCCATCGTTCCAGAACGCGAACAACCGGGAATGCTCGAGGAAGCGACCGATGCAGCTCACGACGCGAATGCGTTCGCTCACCCCCGCCATTCCGGGGCGCAGGCAGCAGATGCCGCGGACGATCAGGTCGATCTCGACGCCGGCCTGCGACGCCTCATACAGCGCCGCAATCAACTCGCGAGATACCAGCGCGTTCATCTTCGCCACGATACGGGCGGGTTTTCCCTGACGGGCGAACTCCGTCTCGCGCGCGATCAGGGCGACGAGGGCCGGACGCAGGTTGGGTGGCGCCACCAGCAACTTGCGATACTGCTGCTGTCGCGAGAATCCAGTCAGGACGTTGAACAACTCCGAGACGTCCGCCCCGATCTCTGGATTGCAGGTGAACAACCCGAGATCGGTATAGATGCGCGCCGTCTTGGAGTTGTAGTTGCCGGACCCAATGTGGACATAGCGTCGGATGCCATCGGGATCACGTCGGACGACGAGGGCCACCTTGGCGTGCGTCTTGAGCCCCGGCACGCCGTACGCCACGTGAACGCCATAGTTCTCCAGCGTTCGCGCCCAGTTGATGTTGTTGATCTCGTCGAACCGCGCCTGCAGTTCCACCAGCACGGCCACTTGCTTGCCGCGCTGCGCCGCTTCGGTGAGCGCTTCCACAATCGCCGTGTCGCCCGAGGTGCGGTACAACGTGAGCTTGATCGCCAGCACATGCTCGTCGGCGGCGGCCGTCTCCAGGAAATTCTCCACCGTCGCCCCGAACGACTCGAATGGATGGTGCACCAGCAGGTCCCGGTCACGCATCACGTCAAAGATCGACTTTTCGGGATCACGCACCTCGGGTGGCGCGACCGGCGCAAATGGCGGGTCTCGAAGCTCGGGGAGCTCGATGGACGCCAACGTGAGCACATCCGCGACATCGAGCAGGGGCCCCGTCTCGAACACGTCGCGCTCCGTCAGCGGCAACGTGCCGAGCGCGGCCGGTCCCTCACGAAGTTCCGTGAGCAACAGGTCCCGCAGGTGGGCCGGCATCCCCTCCTGAACCTCCAGCCTGATCACTTCCCCGAATCGCCGCTGGAAGATCTGCTCCTCGATCACCGCCAGCAGGTCTTCCGGTTCATCCTGCAGGGGCACATCGAGGTCGGAGTAGCGCGTGATCCGGAAGGGATGCCACGAGAGGATCGTCATGCCGGGGAACAGCGCCGGCAGGTGCGCGCCAATCAGGTCTTCGAGCGCCACAAAGTGGTTCGGCCGGCCTAACGGCACCCAACGCGTCAGGCTCTTGGGCACTTTCACCCGCGCAAACAACTCCCCTCGCTCGGCGTCATGCAGGCGAACCGCCAGCGACAACGACAGATTCGAGATGTAGGGAAAGGGATGGCCAGGGTCGACCGCCAGCGGCGTCAGCACGGGAAAGACATGCTGTTCGAAATACACGTCGAGCGCGGCCCGCTCATCCTTCGCCACCTCGGCCATCGGAACCAGCCGCACGCCGAGCTCGGCCAGTGATGGCAGCACATCCTCGTGCAGACACTTCCGATGGCGGAGCGATTGTTCTCGCAGCACCAAGTCGATCGCTTCGAGTTGTGCCTGCGGCGACATCCCATCGGGTGGCGTAGCGTGCACGTTGGCCGCGACCTGCCGGCGCAACCCAGCCACGCGCACCATGTAGAACTCGTCGAGATTGTTGCTGAAGATGCCGAGGAACTTCAGACGCTCCAACAGCGGCGTGCGTGCGTCCAACGCCTCATGCAGCACTCGGCCGTTGAATTCCAGCCAAGACAGCTCGCGGTTGATGAAGAGGTGTGGGGAAAGCGGGGGAAGTGCCGTCTCGCTCATATGCTCCGGGCCAAGGCTCACCGCGCACCCGCGCTGGGCGGAATGGCCTGTTTAAGATACCGCCAGCCGGGTCGCTCCGCTTGTCACAGGCTGAGCCCGCTTGTGCCGATACGCTACAGAACCTCTTGACTCCCATGCACTTATGGGCACGCCCGCGCCTCAGCGGCGCCCGTTAGCTACATGCGCGCCCGCGCGCGGCTCACGCCCGGCCCATCGGCGCCACGACCAATCGTCGCCGGCTGAACCAACGAATCGCCCCCCAGCGGCAGCGCCCGCGCACAAAGGTCTTCGAGCGTCGACCAGTCCAGCTCGTCCCAATCGTTCGGATACTCGCGCAGCACACGCGTGACGCTTCGAGAAAGGAAGTAGAGGAACCCACGGTCGCCCTGCGGCGCCCGGTTCGTCTTGCCCTCACCAGCCCCGAGCTCAATGACCTGCCAATGGAAGCCGAACGAATCGACGAACGCTCTGGACGACTGCACGGAGTTCCTCCAAGAACACTGGCGACGGCGACACCTGCCTTCAAATGGCAGTCCCAAATGCCGGGCCGGAAGTGAGGGCTCCGAGTTGTTACATGGACCGTTACAAAGTGCGGACGGAATCCGGACTGGAGCGTGGTCGCCTGTGACGCGCGACGGCTCAGATCGGGTTGAATCGCTCCAAGAGCAGCAACGTCAGCGCAGAAATAATGGCGGCTGCCGGAATCGTCAAAAGCCACGCCCACACAATGCGTCCAGCAACGCCCCACCGCACGGCCGAAAGTCGCGTGGTCGCCCCAACCCCCATGATGGCACCCGTAATGGTGTGCGTCGTACTCACCGGGATCCCGAACTTCGTCGCAATCAGGATGGCGATCGATCCACCAGTCTCGGCGGCACAACCACCGACGGGTCGCAACTTCGTGATGCGCGAGCCCATGGTGTGCACGATGCGCCACCCGCCGAACAGCGTACCTACCGAAATCGCCGTGTAGGCACCGATCTCCACCCAGTACGGCACACTGTCAGCGTTCTCCAGGTGCAGGTAACGGAGCCACCCCGTTTCGCCGGCAAAGATGCCCTTGGCCGACACCAGTAAGCCGACGATGATGCCCATCGTCTTTTGGGCGTCGTTCGCGCCGTGCGAAAGTGAAAAGATGCCAGCGCTTACCAGCTGCAACCGACGAAAGATCGCGTCCACTTTCCGCGGCGACGATCGCTGGAAGATCTGGTAGAACAGCACCATGAAGAACCAACCTGCCGCCATGCCGATCAGCGGCGACAAGACGATGAACAGCAACGTCTTCGTCCAGCCGGCGGGGATGATCACGGCGAATCCCGCCTTGGCCACCGCTGCACCGGCATACCCCCCGATCAACGCGTGTGACGACGAACTCGGCAGCCCAAACCACCACGTGATGAGGTTCCAGATGATGGCGCCTAACAAGCCACCCAGGATCACGTTCGGCGTCACGTACTGCACGTCGATCATGCCCTTGCCGACTGTCTTGGCCACCGCGGTGCCGACCAGGAAAGCAGCGGCGAAGTTGAAGAACGCCGCCCATGCCACCGCCGCCAGCGGATTCAGGACCCGCGTCCCCACCACCGTGGCGATGGAATTCGCCGAGTCGTGGAAGCCGTTGATGAAGTCGAAGATGAACGCGATGGCGACGATCGCGACGATGTAGTGCGCCACGGGCTAGGAGTTCTTCAGGGAAATACTCTCCAGCACGATCGCCGCGGTCTGGCAACTGTCCAACGCGTGCTCGAGCGTGTCAAAGAGCTCCTTCCACTTGATCACTTCGATCGGGTCGGGCTTGCCCGCAAAGAGCTGTCCCACGACGTCGTGGTACAGCATGTCTCCGTCTTCCTCAAAACGCTTGACGTCGCGCGTGTGCTTCACCACGGCGCGAGCATTCTTGATGTTCAGCACCGCCTGCTCCAACGCCTCCACCGACTTCATGAGGATCTCGCACAAGTCGCGCGCGCCGTCCCGGGCCTCCGTGATGTGAAACATCTGCGCCCGACGCGCCGTCCCGTCGATGAGGTCGACCACCGTATCGAGGTTCTGGGCGAGGCTATGGATGTCCTCGCGATCGAACGGGGTGATGAAGGAGGAGTCGAGCCGGGTGCTCACCTCGTGGGTGATGGAGTCTGCCTCGTGCTCAACGACCTTGATGGCGGCGACGAAGTGCTCGATGCGGTCAGGTTCGACAAAGAGATCGCGAAGCAGCTCGGCGCTGACCTTCATTTTCGCGGCCAGCTTGTTGAACAGCTCAAAGAAGCCTTGGTCCCGGGGGATAAGCGGCACGGTCGTCGGGGAGGGGGTTATTCGGCGCCGCAGGCGTGGAAGCCTGCATCGCACAACCGGTTTCCGTGACACGGGTGTCGCGAAACCGTGACAAAACTACCCCGCCCGTTACGCGGGCGGCAGATCTGGACAATCGAGTCTGCGTCGACTCGGATACCGGGTCACGGAGTCCAACGCGAGCGCACCCACACGAAGCCTCTGGGAACCGTCCAGCGGCTCAGTACGACCCCCCTGCTCCATTTCCTTCCCGGACTGGGAGAGTTTCTGCCGACCCGCCCGGCGAGTCGGCAGCCGCTACCAACTCTTCAAGCGGCCGCGGGCCTGTCCCTCGGCAGTTAGCCATCGCGACGCCACTCGACGTGCCCAGACGCGTGGCCCCATGCGCGACCATCCGGAGCGCCGTCGCACAATCGCGCACCCCGCCTGAGGCTTTAACCCCCAGGGCGTCGCCCACCGTCAGCCGCATCAGGGCCACGGCCTCCTCAGTCGCACCGCCAGCTGCATGGAATCCAGTGCTCGTCTTGACGTAGTGCGCCCCCACGCCCCTGGCGAGTGCGCAGGTCCGGATGATCTCCGTTGGCGTCAGGACTGCCGACTCAATGATCACCTTCACCAAGGCCCCCCCTCCCCCTCCCCCGCCAGCGCCAGCAACGACGGCGGACATGTCGTCGGCGACGTGACTCCAATCGCCGCCCTTGATATGACCGATGGCAGCCACCATGTCGATCTCGGTGGCCCCATCGCGTACCGCCTGCATAGCCTCCAGGCGCTTCACGTCGCTCGCTGAGGCACCTAACGGGAACCCGATCACGGTGGCGACGGCAACGTTGCTGCCAGCCAAACGGCTGGCGCAGTGCCGGACCCAGACGGGATTCACGCAAACCGCTGCAAAACGATGCTCGAGCGCTTCATCGCACAGCCGGTCGATGTCGGTGCGCGTGGCTTCGGCCTTGAGCAGCGTGTGGTCCACAAAATCAGCTAGTCGAGCATTTTCGCGAACGAATGTCACGCCTCGTGGCGGAACCTGGGTGCCTCCGGCGCCGACGGGCAACGACGACGCGAAGCCCGATGCACCCATCCGTACGGCTCCCGCCCCAGGCGACGACGCCTCACGCCCGGCGTCCGCACGTCTCGCCAGGTCAAATGCCGCCAGCTCACGTGCCACCACGTCGCCGAGCTGCCGCAAGTCACTCATCGGAGGCGATCACTGCGGGTTTCCGTCAGCCGCGCCACCCAGACCATGCCGCCGGCACCCGCCGCGTCGATCATGGGACGGGATTGGTGAAGGCCACGCGCGCGTCGCCTAACGCGATGCGACGGCGGTGCAACTCGGGGTTCACAAACGGACGCACGAGCAACATCCCCGCGACGAATCCGCCGACATGCGCCCACACTGCCACTCCAGATGACACCTCAGGATTCAATGGCATCAACTGCGGGAGTCCGCTCAGCACTTGCAGGAAGAACCACCACAGGAGCACCAGCCACGCCCGCACCGGTACGACAAAGAAGATGAACAACATGCGCACCCGCACTCGCGGATACAGGATCAGGTAGGCGCCCATGATCCCCGATATCGCCCCGGAGGCGCCGACCGTCGGTACAGGAGACGCGGGATCCACAAAGACGTGCGCGGCTGCCGCGATTAACCCGCACACCAGGTAGAACACGACGAATCGTGCGCGCCCCATCGAATCCTCGATGTTGTTGCCGAACACCCAGAAGAACAGGGCGTTACCAAGCAGGTGCGCCCAGCTGCCGTGCAGGAACATCGACGTCAGTGGCGTGAATGTGTTGATCGCCTCATTGTCGATGCTGCACGCCAACCCGGCGCCAATCGGAATCGAAAACCCGATCGGGCGAGTATGGGTGAGCTCGGCCGGCACCATGCCGTAGTTGCACACGCTCGACGCCAGAGCCACGGGGTTGAATCCCGCTCCCTGCGCCAGAAACCACGAGGCAGCCATGAGCCCCAGCAGCCCGAATGTCGCCACCGGGGTGCGGATGGTTGGGTTCTCGTCGCTTAGGGGGATCATTTTGGCTGCGGTTGGACGGAATCCTTGGAGCGCACTGCCATTACGACGGCCTCGAAGTCGTTGGTGCTATTCAGTTTCAGTCAGACTGGCGCAAGTGGCCGGTACCTCGATTGCATGTCCCTCCGGCATCCGCGGGCACATTCGCGGCAAGGCATAGACGGGGCGAGAAAATGACCTCACCCCACACGACCCCACGCTGGGCGCCAGTCGCCCGGCCGTCAACACTGAGGTTGAGATGGCGGACAAAGTAATCGGCATCGACCTGGGCACCACTAACTCGGTCGTTTCGGTCCTTGAGGGTGGCGACCCCATCGTCATTCCAAATTCCGAGGGCGGTCGCACGACTCCCTCCGTGGTGGGCTTCACCAAAGACGGTGAACGCCTGGTTGGCCAGATCGCCAAGCGTCAGGCCGTCACCAACCCAAAGAACACCATCTTCTCGATCAAGCGCTTCATGGGGCGAAAGACCTCCGAGGTGACGGAGGAGAGCAAGCGCGTCCCGTATGCAGTCGTCGCGGGCCCGAACGACTTGGCCTCGGTCGAAGTCGGGGGAAAGCGGTATACGCCGCCTGAGATCTCAGCGATGATCCTGCAGAAGATGAAGCAGACCGCCGAGGATTACCTGGGCCATGGTGTGTCGAAGGCCGTGGTCACAGTGCCGGCGTACTTCAACGACTCCCAGCGGCAGGCGACAAAGGACGCTGGGAAGATTGCCGGACTGGAAGTCCTCCGCATCATCAACGAGCCAACCGCTGCCGCGCTCGCCTACGGCTTGGATAAGAAGGGCAAGGACGAGAAGGTCGCCGTGTTCGACCTGGGCGGCGGAACCTACGACATCTCGGTTCTCGAGCTGTACGACGTAGAAGGCACGCGCCAGTTCGAAGTGAAGTCGACGAACGGTGATACGCACCTGGGCGGCGATGACTTCGACCAGCGCGTCATTGACTGGTTGGTGGCCGAGTTCAAGAAGGACCAGGGCATCGACCTGTCCAAGGATGCCATGGCGTTGCAGCGCCTGAAGGAAGCGGCGGAGAAGGCGAAGTGCGAGCTGTCGTCGACCATGTCGACGGACATCAATCTCCCCTTCATCACCGCGGATCAGTCGGGCCCCAAGCACCTCAACTATTCGTTGACGCGCGCGAAGTTCGAGCAGCTGGTGGACGACCTCATTCAGCGCACCCTCGAGCCCATGAAGAAGGCGCTCGCCGATGCGAACATGAAGCCGTCGGACATCGACGAGGTGTTGCTCGTCGGTGGGTCCACGCGCATTCCGAAGATCCAGACGGTGGTGAAGGACTTCTTCGGCAAGGAGCCCAACAAGGGCGTGAATCCGGACGAAGTGGTCGCCATTGGCGCGGCAGTACAAGGCGCCGTGTTGACCGGCGAGCAGAAGGACGTCCTGCTGCTCGACGTCACCCCACTCTCGTTAGGTATCGAGACGCTGGGTGGCGTTATGACGGTGCTCATCCCGCGCAATACCACGATCCCGACCCGGAAGGTGGACACATTCTCCACGGCCGACGACAACCAGACGACGGTCGAGATTCACGTGCTCCAGGGCGAGCGCGACCTCGCGCTGCACAACAAGACGATCGGCAAGTTCCAGCTGACGGGCATTCCACCCGCTCCGCGCGGCGTGCCGCAGGTCGAGGTCACCTTCGACATCGACGCCAACGGCATCCTGCACGTGTCGGCAAAGGACAAGGCGACCAACAAGGAACAGAAGATCCGCATCGAATCGTCCAGCGGTTTGTCCAAGGACGAAATCGATCGCATGGTCAAGGACGCCGAACGCAACGCCGGCGACGACAAGAAGAAGCGCGAAGAGATCGACACGAGAAATCGCCTGGACTCGCTGGCCTACGAAGTCGAGAAGAATTCAAAGGACTGGGCCGACAAGCTCAGCCCCGAGATGAAGACTCGCTTGGAGACCGCGGTCGAACGCGCTCGCAAGGCGCACAGGGGCGCCGACATGGGAGAGGTGAAGTCTGCGTTGGAGGAGCTCACGGCGGCGTATCAGGATGCCGGGCGCGCCTTCTACGCGCAGGCGGAAACGGCGTCTGCTCCCGCGGACGCAGGCGCGACGCAGCCCGCACCCGACGCGGCGGGGGCGGCACCAAAGGCCGATGACGTCGTGGAAGCAGACTACGAAATCGTTGACGATAAGAAGTAGGTCCAGGCCTTTACCGCGCGTTTAGGGTACACCCTCTACGCTTGGATACGGGCCAGATCCATCCGCGGGCGCGCCGACTCACTGGCGCGCTCGCGGGGTAGACAAAACGAGGTCGGAGCCCTGGCTCCGACCTTCGGACGTTCTGGCCGAAACGCCTGGGAAACCGTCTGTCACCTCTGGGTGACTACTGGTGTAAGGCACAGAACTTGATCAACGTGTTTCGGATACATTGGTAACAAGCTTTCTTCGAAGGAACAGGACTCATGACGACATCCATTTCCACACGTGCCAAGATCGGCGGCGGCTTGGCCATCGCTTTCATCTGCGGGTTGATCTTTGCATCGGGGTTGGATCTGACCCGCTTTGGTTTTGCGCAGCAGAAGACGCCGGTCGTTCGGACGGCGAGCGCGATCCCGGCGCCGGCCGCCGTGTCCGACCTGAATAGTGCATTCACCACAATCGCCGAGAATGTCACACCGGCCGTGGTGTCCATCCAGGCCGAGAAGACCGAGCAGGAACAACAGCAGCCGCAACAGCGGCGCCGCGGCACCCAACCGAACTTCGAAGATTTCTTCGACCAGTTCGACCCGCGCCGCCAGCAGCCACGCGAGGCATCGGGCTCGGGATTCATCGTGAGCAAGGACGGGTACATTCTCACCAACAACCACGTCGTCGCGGATTTCGACCTGGTGACGGTGACCCTCACGGACCACCGCACGTTCAAGGCGAAGGTCATCGGTCGCGATCCGTCGACGGATGTCGCCGTGATCAAGATCGAAGGTTCCAACCTCCCTGCCGTCGCCATCGGCAACGATGACGCGGTGCGCATCGGTGAGTGGGTCCTGGCGATCGGCAACCCATTGGGACTCGACTTCACCGTGACGGCCGGGATCGTGAGCGCCAAGGGACGCGGCTCGACGGACCTGCCGAACCTTAACAACGACCCATACGCCGTCTCGGACTTCATTCAGACAGACGCCGCGATCAACCCGGGCAATTCGGGCGGACCGCTGGTGAACTCACGCGGCGAGGTGATTGGTATCAACTCCGCCATCGCGTCGCAGACGGGCTACTACTCTGGCTATGGGTTTGCGATTCCCATTACGCTCGCCAAGAATGTCATGGACGACATCGTCGCCCACGGCCGCGTGCGTCGTGCGGTCCTCGGCATTCGCATCCAGAATGTGGCGCCGGCCGACGCTGCCGTCGCTGGTCTCAAGGACATTTCCGGCGTAAAGGTCGGTGGGTTCAGCGGTGAAGACTCGCCCGGTGAAAAGGCTGGCATGCAGCCCGGCGACATCATCATTCGTGCCGATGGCAAGCCGGTGGATCGCGTGAGCACGCTCCAGCGCATCATCCGCTCGCACCAGCCGGGCGAGTCCGGAACTCGAGGCGATGCGATATGGCGCGCGCAAGAGCTTCAAGGTGAAGCTGACGGAGGCGCCGGCGGAAAACGCAACCGTGGCACGCGCCGAAGCTGGTGACGACACGCCGCGCAACGGCACGTCGGCGGAAAAGCTTGGCCTGACACTGGAGCCAGTGTCGCCTGAATTTGCTCGCGCGGCCCGGCTGCCGGACAACCGCCACGGCCTGCGGGTGGTTGGCGTCTCACCGAATGGCCCCGCCAGGAGCAACTTTGCTACGGGCGGCACGGACGTGATCGTCGAAATCATGTACCCGGCCCCGCGCCGGCCGGTGACCAACCTGGCCGACCTCCAGGGCGCGCTGGCGAAGCTGAAGGACGGCGATTACATCAGCGTGCTGGTGTTCGACTCCCGCCCCAACGTGCGCGATACGCGCGTGGAGAACATTCGGATCGGCGGGCAGTTCTAGCTCGTTGATCGGTACCAAACGAAGCGGCCCGGTGGACGTCCACCGGGCCGCGTTTCTTTCTCGATCCATGCCCCGCGTTGACGCGGACTCGGGTACGGGTGAGCGGCGACCACTCTCCGCTCATGAGTCCTAAGGCGTCGTCGCTCGCCGATTGAATTCGTCGCGCGCGCGACGGAGCGTCGCCAATGCACTCTCGCGCTCGGCGGGCCCGTTCCAAGCCGGATGCTGCTCGGCGGCGTGAATCAGTCGCTCGACCCACTGCGCGAAGTAGCGCGCGTCGTCGGACGAACGAATGGGAGCCCCCGCACGGAGGACGTACACGGGAGAGGTCGTGGCCAACGGAAATGCGTCCAGCACGGGATGAATTGCCGAATCGCTCCAAGCTCGCAGCGTGTACCAGGCACTCCCGGTTACGGGAATCTGGAGCACCGTGTCGACGCTCACCGCGCCAGCGCCAACCGGCACGGATGCGACCACGGAGCCATTCGACACCACTTCGAGGTGCTTGATCGGCACCAGCGAACGCATCCAGACGCGAGCGCGAACGGTCCGCTGAGTGGCCGGCACCGACACCTCCTCCCCTGCCCCTCGGCCATCGATCCAAAGGCGAACCAAGGGGCCGTTCGTGGCGAAGGTGCGGCCGGCCTTCAATCCATCGAGGAACGATCGATGGGTGAGCGGGCCGCGCGTTTCCACAAAGACGCGATCCATGCCAATGTGACCACGGAGCGACGCAAAGTTAGCCATGGCATCCGTGCCGGCCCCGGCCGGGATACGGAAGCCAGCGTTCAGCGCTCGGTACCAGACGTGCAAGGTCGCCCAGTAGTCATCGGCAAAGCCTAACGCCTCGTAATAGTCGACCTTCCCCAGTGCGACGTCGACCGGAAAGGCGTGCGTGAGCGCGCGCGTCGTGTCGGCGGGATTCGGATCGAAGTCGAACGGGTGTACGTACCCCGTCACACCGCGTTGCTGGTGCGCCAGGTCAAAGACCTCGCTGTTGAGCGGGGCGAGGCTGGCGACGGGAGTCTTCACGTACCCCGCGTATCCCGGGAGCAGCAGGTGATCCGTCAGCCCCAACAATCCCGCGTGGGCCCAATAGCTGGTGTGGTACTCCTGGTCATGGGCGATGACAATCTGGCTTGTCGAGACCGGATCCGGCTTCCCCATGAAGTAGGACACGTCGGGGACGCGGCCTTCCTTGTTGACGATCAGGTTCTTCGGCACGGGCCTGTGCGAGGAGGTGCGACGGTGCGTTGCGGTACGTCCCGCCGTAGTTCATGTGGACGTGGAGGTCGCCGCTGTACCAGCCGCTGGCCGGCAAGTTCGCGATGCGGTGCAAGGCAATCCTCGCCGTGGCACGACCGTCGGCTCGCATCACGACGCGCTGCCGCTCGACCGCATACTCGAGCCCGCGTGTTACCTCGATGCTCAGGGTGTCCACGGGAACACGAAGGTCGGCCACCCCGTCCGTGTGAAAGTATTGGGCTTCGTAACGTCGCGTGGCGCGATCAAATCCATCGTCGGCATGACGCCAGACCTCCGCTGGGGCCCAGCTCCGTCCGTCGGCGCCGGTGACCGAAACTCGCGCCGCTACGGGTCGACGGGTCGACGCGTCAACGACCTCGATGCGGAGGCTGCCCCCGGCGGACCTCCACGTCCGCGTCAGCGCCCGCACCTCGCGACGCTCGCCGCCCGGTATGGAGACGACCCACAGCGAGGTGTTGCCGCGTTCGTTGGAGACGTAGGCGATACGACGCCCATCGGGCGACCATCGCGGACCCGTGGCATCGAAATCTCCATACGTCAGCTGCAACGGGTTGTCACCATCGGCAGTCATGAGCCACAGCTGGTGCCACTGGCGACCGGCGTAGGAGCCGTAGACCACTCGCTCGCCATCGCGGGACCAGTCGGGGCGTGCCCGCCAAGTGGTCTCCTCGTCGTGCACCTCCCGCATGGGGGCGCCAGCCTCCGCCCGCATGCGCCAGAAACTCCCCGATCCCCAGATCTTGTTCCGGTTGCTCACCAGGAGGAGTTCTGTGCCGTCAGGAGACCAGGTCGGCGAGATGTAGTGGTCGTAGCGGCTGTAGTAGTATCGTGGCAACCTCGAGTCCACGTCCTCCGTCACGCGCTTCGCGTTCTTGAGGGTGCCATCCGCAAAGTCGGCGACGAAGACATGGAAACGACCCTCGTACGACGTCGAGACCCACACGAGGCGCGAACCATCCGGTGAGATCCTCGGCTCGACATTGACGCTCCCGTCGGCAATCAGGGTGTGTTCCACGCCGGAGCTAGGCTCTACGGCATGCAGTTCAACGGCATCGTGGCGGTAAGAGGCATATACGATCCAGCGTCCATCCGGCGACCAGTCTGGCTGATAGTCGTATCCGGGGCCGTCGGTCAGCTGCCGCGCCCCCGAATCGCCATACCGCTGAATCCAGAGTGACCCCTGCATGGAGTACACCAGGGTCTGGCCATCCGGAGACCAAGCGGCCGCACTCGGCCCGCTCGTCAGCTGCGGCAGGTACATCTCGCGAAAGTAGTACGCGTGTGGTTCGCGAATCTGCTGTAGCACCGGCGCGCGCTGCGCAGAGGCACACGTTGGTGCTGCACCGAGCGCCGCCACTGCGGCGCCCAGCAGCAAGCAACGCCCATGTGCGGCGCGGAAGCGCCCTTGGCGAAGAATCCCGATCACTCACGCCCCGACATTCGTCAGCGAAGATTCAATTGCCTGTTCTACCGAGCGACCCTCCGGCCAGCACGCCAGTAGAGCACACCGCCAACCAACACAAACAGCAGCGCGCCACCCACAACCTTCAGCTCAAACACCAGGACGCTCGGCGTGTCCGACGGCGGCACACAGGCCACGATCATCGCGAACGACGTGAGCGCCATGCCGCTGACGCCAAGGGTCACCACCCGAAGCCGGCTCACGCCACCCGGCTGGGATGCCGACGCCCGAATTCCCTTGTCCGTCAGGTACACCAGAAACAGGTACAGAAATGGAATGAAGTAGATCAGGATCATCGTGTCGAGCAGGATCAGGTAGGCGTTGGCCACTGTCGTCCCCTTTCCGAGCACCGATAACAGCAGGAAGACCGTGGCGAACGATGACTGCACCAGAATGGCGACATAGGGAGTCTTCCACTTCGGGTGCACCTTGCCAAACGCCGGCGGGAAGTACCGATCCAAACCGATTACGAACGCGACGCGGGACGGACCCACCAGCCAGGCGCCCACGCCGCCCAGGTTGCCCACCACGTACAACAGCGCACACAGCGACACCAGCCACGTGAGCGTCGTTCCCGAGCCGCCCAGGCCGGCCTGCAACGCCTGCAAGAAGCCGGAGACCACGTTGACGTCCTTCGACGGTAGTATCCACAACACCGAAATGGTG
>JBGAJQ010000087.1:0-19475 GCA_044224875.1 Gemmatimonadaceae bacterium
TCAACGTCGACGTGACCGTAGTCGCGGAAACGCCCAAGATTTCGGCGCACCGTAACGCCATGCGCGCGCACCTCGCCGAGGCGCTCGGAATTGCCCCTGCCGCCATGGGCCTCAAGGGAAAGACCAACGAACGCATGGGGTGGATTGGCCGCGGCGAAGGGATCGCCTGCATCGCCGTCGCCCTGCTTTCATCGACAAGTTCCAGTCGCTGATCGTGCAAGAGCTGCTGGATGCGCTGGCGGCGCTGCCGCCGGGAGCCCTCCTCGGCGCCATGGCGCTGCTCGCGGCCGTCGAGAACGTCTTCCCGCCGATTCCCGCCGACGTGCTGGTTGCCTTTGGTGGCTTCCTCGCCGCTCGCCAACACGTGTCACCGTGGCCCGCTTTCCTCTGCGTATGGTTCGGAAACATCGCGGGAGCGATCGCCATGTACCTCATTGGACGTCGCTACGGCGCCGAGTGGACGGAGCGGAAGTTCCATCTGGGCAAGGCAGGAGGCGGTGACCAGCGCTTGCTCGGTTGGTACCAACGCTACGGAACACCTGCGTTGTTCGTGAGTCGTTTCGTTCCCGGCGTACGATCCGTCGTTCCCCCCGTGGCCGGCGCGTTGCGCATACCGCTCGCTCGCGTGGCACTGGCGATCACGGCGGCGTCGGGCCTGTGGTACGGCACGATCAACTACCTGGCGTTCTCCGCCGGCTCCAACTGGGAAAGTCTCGCGCGCACGGTCGGCACCATGGGGCGTTGGACAGCGATCGTCGCCAGCGCCGTACTTCTGATCGTGGTACTCGTCCTGTGGTGGCGCAGGCGAAGAGCATGAGCCCCGGCGTCCCACCGGACGTCGCCCGCGCGTTTCTCCTCGAACGGTTCGACGACTTTCTCGCCTTGGAGGAGGGCTCGTCCCCACGAACCCGCGAGGCGTATGCCCGCGACCTGTCACGCGCCATCGACTTTCTGGTCGGCCAGAAGCTGCTCCACCCGCGCGACGTGAGCGGCCCATCGCTTCGCAGCTTCATCTATTCACTGAAGGATGCGGGCCTGGCGCCGGAGTCGATCCGGCGGTCGGTCTCGGCGCTTCGTACGTATTTCCGGTTCCTGCTGGCCGAGCAGGTGGTGGAAGCGGATCCAAGCGAGCAGCTCGAACTGCCCAAGCGATGGCGTGTCTTGCCAGACGTCTTGACCATCGCCGAAGTCCTGAAGCTGCTCGATGCACCAACCTTCGACGATCCGCTGGCCTTCCGCGATCGTGCCATGTTGGAGCTGGGGTACGGGGCGGGTTTGCGCGTTTCGGAATGGATTGGTCTCGAGGTGAAGGACGTCTCCCTGGATGAGGGGGTGATTCGCGTATTCGGCAAGGGAAGCAAGGAGCGGCTGGTTCCAATCGGACGCCAGGCGATCGCTGCCCTCGCCATCTATCAACGCGAACTCAGGCCGCGTCTGGAGAAGGGAAAAGGGAAGGGAAAGCTCTTCCTCAATGCCCGTGGCCAACCGCTATCGCGCATGGGCGCATGGAAAATCCTGCGGAAGTATGTCGATCGGGCCGGCATCAAGAAGTCGGTCTCGCCACACACCCTGCGCCACTCCTTTGCGACCCACTTGCTGGAAGGCGGAGCCGACCTGCGGGCCGTCCAGGAGATGCTTGGCCATGCCGACATCTCGACCACCCAGCTCTACACGCACATTGACCGCGAGCACCTGCGCGAGGTCCACCGACAGTTTCATCCGCGTGCCTGAAGGCAAGGCGCTGGCAAGCGCGCTAACTTGGGTCCGTCCCGCACACTCCGAGTCATGGTCCTCGTCATCGACAACTACGATTCCTTCACGTACAACATCGTGCAGTATCTTGGTGCACTGGGGGAGGACCCTCTCGTCAGGCGCAACGATGCCATCCGGGTGCCGGAGATTGCCTCGCTGCGGCCAAAGGCCATCGTGATCTCCCCCGGCCCATGCACGCCCCGGGAGGCGCCCGGGAGGCGGGGGTCTCGGTTGAGACTATCGCGACATGGGGGGCCCGTATTCCTGTCCTCGGCGTCTGTCTGGGGCATCAGGCCATCGGGGAGGCGTACGGGGGGCGCGTCGTGCGCGCCGCGCACGCCATGCACGGCAAGACGTCCTTGGTGACGCACAACGGCGAGGGGCTATTCGCGGCACTTCCGTCCCCGCTGCGTGTGATGCGCTATCACTCGCTGATCGTCGAACGGGCGAGCCTCCCCACATGCCTGCGCATCACGGCTGTTGCTGCTGACGATCCCGACGAGGTTCACGCGGTTGAGCATGTGACCCATCCAGTGTACGGCGTGCAATTCCACCCGGAATCGATCATGACGGAGGGCGGGATGACGTTGATCGCGAACTTCATCTCCCTGGCCAATGCTTTCCACGGCCAGGCGAACGCCGCCTGACGATCTCACATGCGCCCCTTCCTGTTCGGATTCCTCGTGCTGTTGGTGATTGGCCTTATCGGGTTCTTCACCACGGCCGCCTCGATGGTGGACCGCCAGCGTAACCTCGTTGCTCCAGACTCGGCACGCCCCGCCACGGCGGCGGCCGAGTCATTGCACCACGCCTTGCGCGTGGTTGACCTGCATGCCGACGCGTTGCTCTGGCCCCGTGATCTCCTCAAGCGACAGAACCACGGGCACGTGGACGTGCCGCGACTCCAACAGGGCGGTGTTGCGCTCCAGGTTTTCTCCGTCGTGACCAAGACCCCCCGCGGCATCAACTACGAGCGCAACAGCGCGAGTACCGACAACATCACGCTCTTGGCGATCGCCGAGCGATACCCGGTGCGCGCGTGGCGATCGTTGTATGCGCGAGCTCTCCATCAGGCTCAGATCCTCAACGATGCGGCGCGCCGCTCTGACGGGGACCTGCTGGTGGTTACTAGTCAGGCACAGCTGGACGACGCGCTGACAAGACGCGCGACAAAGCCGCGCGTGGTCGCCGGCTTGCTCGCGACCGAGGGGTTGCACCCGCTCGAGGGTCGACTCGAGTACGTCGACTCGCTCGCGGCGGCTGGCTTTCGTATGTTCGGTCTCACGCACTTCTTCGACAATGAGGTTGGTGGTTCTGCCCACGGTGAACAGAAGGGCGGACTGACGCCGTTCGGACGTACGGTCATCGAACGGCTGGACTCCTTGTCCCTGATCATCGACGTCGCCCACGCGTCACCGGCTCTCATTGATGACGTGTTGAGGCTGTCGAAGCGCCCCATCGTCGTTTCGCACACCGGCGTTCAGGGAGTCTGCCCGGGCCCACGCAACCTCACCGACGACCAGCTCCGCCGAATTGCGGCCAAGGGAGGAATGGTCGGCATCGGCTTCTGGGATGGGGCGATCTGCACACCCACCCTCGCGGCGGCTGCCAAGTCCATCGCGTACGCGGTGGGCGTCGCAGGGGAGGACCACGTGGCTCTGGGTTCCGACTTCGACGGCAGCACGACCGTTCCGATCGACGCGACGGGCTACCCGCGTCTGACACAGGCCCTTCTGGACGTGGGGCTGAGCCCTTCCCAAATCACGAAAGTGATGGGGGAAAATGCCCTCCGCGTGATCCGAGAGCTTCTTCCCGCGAGATGACCTTTCACGTTTGAATTACGACCCCCGCGGGTATAACTTGAGAAGCGTGCCTTTTCCCACCTCGCACGCGCGTGTCGCCCCATGCAGACGTTAGCGGTCATCCCCGCGCGTCTCGGCGCCACACGCCTCCCGCGCAAACCCCTGCGGCTGCTTGGCGGGGCTCCACTCGTGATCCGCGTGTGGGAGCGCGTGCGCGATATGCGTGTGGCCGATCGCGTGGTTGTGGCCACGGACAGTGCAGAAATCGCCCAAGCCGTTCAGGCGAATGGTGGTGAAGCCGTCATGACGCGCGCCGACCATCCCTCGGGCACTGATCGCGTGGCGGAAGTCGCGGAGCGCGCTGAATTCGCCAGGTACGACGCGATCGTGAACGTTCAGGGAGACGAGCCATTCATCCCCGAAGCGGCGGTACGCGGAGCGGCGGAGATCGTGCAATCGGGACGCTATCCGGTCGGCACGGCGGCGTGCCAGGCTGCGGAAGACGCGCGTTTGGCCCCTGATGTCGTGAAGGTGGTCTGCGCCGACGATGGCCGGGCGATGTACTTCTCACGCGCGCCCATCCCGTTTCTTCGCGACGCGGCTGACCGCGAGGCGCTGACCGGGCGCGTGTGCCAGCACCTGGGCATCTACGCGTACAGCCGTCAGGCGCTACGCGCTTGGGTGGCACTACCGGTTCACGCCTTGGAACGCATAGAACGTCTGGAACAACTGCGCCCGCTCGCCGCGGGCGTGCCGATTGGCGTGTCCCTGGTGTCCACGCCGCCGCCAGGTGGCGTCGACACCGAGGACGATTTGCGACGCGCAAACGATCATTGGCTGGCCCTTCACCCGGGACACTCGTAATGCAGACTCCACAGAGCCCCCAAGCGACCCGCTACATCTTCGTCACCGGTGGTGTCGTCTCCTCGCTCGGCAAGGGAATCGCCGCCGCATCGTTAGGCCGCTTGCTGGTGGAACGGGGCCTCACGGTGACGATCATGAAGTTCGATCCCTACCTCAACGTGGATCCGGGCACCATGTCGCCATTCCAGCATGGTGAGGTCTTCGTCACCGATGACGGGGCCGAGACGGACCTCGACCTCGGCCACTACGAACGGTTCATCGACCGGTCGCTGTCGCAGCTGAACAACGTGACCACCGGACGCATCTACTTGAATGTGATCAACAAGGAACGCCGGGGCGAATACCTCGGATCCACCGTACAGGTGATTCCGCACATCACGGACGAGATCAAGGCGCACATGAAGCGCATCGCGCCGGGGAATGACGTGGTGATCGTGGAGATCGGTGGCACCGTGGGCGACATCGAGTCGCTGCCGTTCCTGGAAGCCATCCGTCAATTCCGGCACGAAATCGGCCGTCAGAATGCCATGTTCATTCACTTGACGCTGGTGCCCTTCATCAAGGCCGCCGGTGAGGTGAAAACGAAACCCACCCAGCATTCGGTCCGTGAGCTCATGGAGATCGGTATCCAGCCCGATATCCTCATCTGTCGCACCGAGCGGCCGCTGTCCGAAGACGTGAAGCGGAAGATTGCACTCTTCTGCAACGTGGAGTTCGGCAATGTGATTGAAAGCCGGGATGTGCCGACGATTTACCAGATCCCCCTGGAGTTCCACGAGCAGAACCTGGATGACCGCGTCATCCAGCGTTTGAACCTGACGGGCAACGAGCCCGACTTGGGTTCGTGGCGCAGCATGGTGCAGCGCATCGTGGCGCCACACGCCCGCGTAAAGGTCGCCGTCGTTGGCAAGTACACGGAGCTCGTCGACAGTTACAAGAGCATCCAGGAGTCGATCATCCACGGCGGCATCGCCAACGACGTTGGGGTGGATGTCGCGTGGCTGTCCAGTGACCTGTTCACCGATGCCGCGCGCGCCCGCGAGTTGCTCGCACCGTATCACGCCTTGCTGGTTCCCGGCGGCTTTGGTGTGCGCGGTGTGGATGGCATGGTCGAGGCCATACGGGCGGCCCGGGAATCTGGCATGCCGTTCTTTGGAATCTGCCTTGGCATGCAAGTGGCCATCATCGAGTTTGCCCGTCACGTGTTGAAGCTGGACGACTCGCACTCCAGTGAGTTTTCACCCGAGTGCTCCAACCCCGTGATTTCGCTCATGGAGGACCAGAAGCATGTGACGGACATGGGCGGCACCATGCGATTGGGGGCCTATCCCTGCCGGCTTCAACGCGGCTCGAAGGTCGCCGAGATCTATGGCGTCCCGGAAGTCAGCGAGCGGCATCGCCATCGTTACGAAGTCTCGAATAGCTACCGCGATGCGTTCTTCGAGCACGGCATGCGCCTGAGCGGACTTTCGCCCGACGGCTCGCTGGTGGAGATCGTCGAGATCGTCAACCATCCGTGGTTCGTCGGCTGCCAGTTCCATCCCGAACTCCAATCGCGACCCACGCGGCCACATCCGCTCTTCGCCGCGTTCATCGCGGCCGCCGTCACCGCCAAGCGCAAGTCGTCATCGGACGTGGATGCCGGCGCGCTCGTTGAGGCTGCAGACTGACATGGGGTGGAGCTTTCCCCGGGACCGGCTCTTTCTGGTAGCCGGCCCTTGTGTCCTCGAGGATGACGCGTTGAACCTGCAAGTGGCTCGTCGCCTGGCCGAACTCGCACCACTCTTGCCAGGCGGCGTCGTCTTCAAGGCCAGTTTCGACAAGGCGAATCGGTCGAACGCGAGTGGGTTTCGCGGTCCCGGCGTCACCGAGGGGCTCGCCAAACTGGATCGCGTGCGACACGCCACGGGGCTTCCCTTGCTGACCGACGTGCACTTGCCGGACCAGTGTGAACCGGTCGGTGCGGTCGTGGATGTCCTTCAGATCCCGGCCTTCTTGTGCCGGCAGACGGACCTGCTTCTGGCCGCCGGCGCCACGGGTCGCGCGGTCAACGTCAAGAAGGGGCAATGGATGCATCCGGAGGGCATGCGGGGCGCCGTCGCCAAGGTTGCAAGCGCCAGAGTTGCCCCTGACGGAAGTGACGCTCGGCGCGCCAGCATCGCTGTGACGGAGCGTGGATCGTTCTTTGGGTACGGCGACCTGGTGGTCGACATGCGGGCGATCCCGCGCATGCGCGAGGCAACGGGAGCGCCCGTCATCATCGACGCCACGCACGCGGTCCAGCGACCCGGACAGGGCGACGGCGGAGCAAGCGGAGGCGCCCGCGAGTTCATCCCCACGTTGGCGCTCGCCGCCATTGCTGCGGGGGCCGATGGGATCTTCCTCGAGACGCACCCCCACCCGGATCGCGCGCCGAGCGATGGGCCAAACATGCTGCCCCTCGACGCGCTGGAGCCGCTACTCCGCCGCGCGGTGGCCGTCTGGAAGGCCGTGCGGGGCCTCGCGTGAGCCCAGCCACATCGCGCGCGCGAGGAACACCGCGCCGACTCACAACCGCACTCGCCAAGCGAATCCAGTTCGTGGGACTCGATGTCGACGGCGTGATGACCGACGGGGGCATATATCTGGGCGATGCCGCAGGGCAACGCGTGGAACTCAAACGCTACGACATCCAGGACGGCTTGGGCATCAAGATGATGCAGGCAGCCGGCATTGCCGTCGGCATCATCACGGGGCGCGTGTCGGAAAGCGTCGCCCATCGCGCTGCGGAATTGGGGGTCGACGAATTGGTTCAGGATGTCCAAGCGAGAAAGCTCCCGGCGCTGCGCGCCATCCTCGCCAAGCGCGGGATCGACGTGCGGAACGTTGCGTTTGTCGGTGACGACCTTCCGGACTTGGGCGTGCTTAGGGTCGTTGGGCTGCCGGTGGTAGTGGCCAACGCCACGGCCGATGCCGTGCGAGCCGCCTCACTCCGCCTGAAGTGCGAGGGCGGCCGAGGCGCCGTGCGCGAGTTCGCCGAACTCCTGCTGCGCGCCCGCGGGCAGTGGACGCCGCTCGTCGAGCGCTATGTCGCCAGCCGCGACGAGGCCTCCTGATGACAGCCGATGAAATCCTGTCGTTAGGCCGACACGTCGTCCAGCTCGAGCGCGAGGCATTGGACGAAGTCGGCAAGCGCCTAAACGATTCCTTCGTTCGTGCGGTCCAGCTCATCGCATCCTCCGAAGGCCGAGTGATCGTTGCTGGGGTGGGCAAGTCCGGGCTGATCGCGCGGAAGATTGCCGCTACCCTCACGTCCACGGGCACCCCCGCAGCATTTCTGCACCCGGTGGAGGGGCTGCACGGCGACCTTGGAATCGTCGATACCGACGACATCGCGATCCTGCTCTCGAAGAGCGGCGAATCGGAAGAGCTCCTCGTGCTCCTGCAGCACCTGAAGCGCTTTGGTGCGCGTTGCATCGCGCTCACCGGAAACGTGGGGTCGTCGCTGGCACGTGAATGCGACGTGGCCTTGGACGCCTGGGTGCGGGAAGAAGCCTGTCCGCACGACCTGGCGCCCACCACCTCCACTACTGCCGCGCTGGCGATCGGGGACGCGCTGGCCGTCGCCATCCTCGAGCACAAGGGGTTTCGTCGAGAGGACTTCGCGCGCCTGCACCCGGGCGGTTCGCTCGGCCGCCGCCTCCTCCTGCGTGTTCACGACGTCATGGAAACCGAACGCCTTCCGCTTCTCGCCCCGGATGCGCGAATGCGTGAGGCCGTGGTTCTCCTGGCAGAGCGTCGAGGCATTGTCGTGATCACAGACCCCGAGCGCCGAGTGCTTGGCGTGTTCACGGCCGGAGATTTGACGCGCTTGCTGGAGCGGGAGGATAACTTTCTTGACCTGACGGTAGGCACGGTCATGATTCGCGCTCCAAAGCTGGCCACAGCAGAGGAACTCGGTAGTGCCGTGGTGTACCGGATGGAGCAAATCGGCATCATGGCCATGCCGGTTCTGGACCCTGAACAACGCGTGATCGGAGTGATCCACCTGCACGACTTGATGCGGGCGGGCGTGGCATGAGTCGCGTCCTGCCCGCAATCGTTTCAGCTCTCCTTCTTGGCGCCTGCCAAGGGGCGTCCCCGGCGCCGCCGGTCGCGAAGTCCGCGGTCATTCCCGATTCGGCGGATCAGATGATGTACGGCGTGGTTCCCAAGGATGATGCTGGCGTCCGACGCGCCGAGGTGCGCGCCGACACGGCGTACATGTACGACCAGAACACCCGAACGGACCTTCGCAAGGTGCGCACGGAGTTCTTCAAGGTCACCGGCGAAAAGAACGCGACACTCACGAGCCTAACGGGTCAATACAACTCACGACTGGGGACTATGGAGGCGCGCGGCATGGTGGTGGTTGTCACCACGGACGGCCGCAAGCTGGAATCCCCGCACCTCCGTTACGACCCCGGCCGCAACGAGATCTCCAGCGACAGCGTCTTCATTCTCACGCAGACGGATCGGCGCGTGGAAGGGGTCGGATTCATCTCGGATCCAGACTTGAAGAACATCAAGGTCCTGCGGAACGCGAAGGCGTTCGGGCAGGAGATCACCATTCCCAAGCAATGAGACGCGTGCCGCGCGGGGTGTGGCTGGCGGTGGCGCTGGCGGCGTGTCATGGCGGCGCGCCGAAAAATCGTCCGAACCCGGCACGCACGCCCGCCAAGGCCGCCGCTGGCGATACGACCCGTGCGATCACGCCGCCGGGAGCCCCGCGTCCGCAGGTTGCGGCTGCCGATACCGCAGCGGCAAAGCGTGACACCCTCGCCGCCCTGCCAGCTCCAACCCCAGCTCCGGCCAAGCCGCCGCTCCCGGACAAACCCGGGGAACGCTGCGTCATGGACTTGGAGAATACGCCCGAGACGCGCTCCCAATCGGTGCAGGATCCCGTTTCGGGGAAGTACTTCACCTACGTCGGTGGCGGCGTCTTCGGCAAATGTCGCGGTCAGGAGACGACCATACGGTCCGACAGTGCAGAGCTCTACGACCAGTCGCGCCTGTATATCCTCATCGGCAACACGCAGTACAAGGAGCCTCGCGTCACGATCGACGCACAGAAGGCGACGTATTTTCGAGCCGAAGAACGGATCCTGATGGAGGGCAACGTTCGCGCAGTGCTGCGGAACGGTGCGACCATGCTGAGCCCCCGAGCCGAGTACTTCCGGGCCGTGCGTGGGCTGCGCCCGCGCGCCAAACTGGTCGCCACCGGCCGCCCCGCGCTGTCCTTCGTGGACAAGGACTCTCTCGGTCGTCCGCAACCGCCGACGAATCTCAACGCCAACGAAATCACGGCAGACGGTGATTCCATCTATATCGCCAACGGCAAGGTGGTCCTGAACCGCACGGACCTGGTGGCGACGGGCGACTCCGCATACCTGGACAACGGCAAGCAGTGGTCTCGACTCATGAAGGGACCGGTCATCGAGAGCAAGAGCGACCAGCCATACACGCTCAAGGGGCGCGTGATCGACGTGTACGGTGCCTCCCGCCAGGTCAATCGCGTGGTCGCGCTCGACTCGGCGCGCGCCG
Source organism: Gemmatimonadaceae bacterium (assembly GCA_044224875.1). Classification (GTDB taxonomy): domain Bacteria; phylum Gemmatimonadota; class Gemmatimonadetes; order Gemmatimonadales; family Gemmatimonadaceae; genus JABAQJ01. The sequence continues at coordinate 9,981 of JBGAJQ010000087.1, forward strand.
TCAGCAAGGACCTGCAGATGGTCTCGGATACGATCGACCTGCGCGTAAAGGAGAACAAGCTGGAGCGCGCGTTCGCCTTTGGGCCCGGCGGCTCGCGCGCCACAACGCCCGAACGAGACATCGTCGCCGACTCCCTGGATGTGCAGATGCCACGCCAGCGCGTGCGCGAACTTCACGCCATCCGAAAGGCCTACGCGGAATCGGACCCGGACTCCACGAAGGTTGTATCTGACGAACGAGACTGGCTGCGCGGAGACACCATCATTGCGAGCTTCGACTCCATCCCACCCACCGATACCGCCAGCAAGCCAAAGGTGCGCGCGATACTCGCATCCGGGTCCGCCAGCTCGTACTACCAGGTGCCTTCGAATCGCGGTGAGAAAGACAAGCCGGGCGTGAACTATGTGCGGGGGCGATCCATTCGCGTCGACTTTTCGGCGGGCGACGTGCAAACCGTTACGGTCTCCGATTCCGTCTCCGGCATGTACCTGGAGGCTGTCGCCGACTCCACAAAGTCGACAAAGAGCAAGGCGAAGCCCAAGCCACGCGCGCGAACCGGCCAGGGTGGGATCACGCCGCGTCGCCCTTCGCGGCGGCCGCAATCCGGGGACAATCCATGAGCGACGAAAACGACACCACGCCGCTCTCGACCCTGGTGGACCGCATCGCCGGCGGCGACCGCTCCATCGCCTTTGCCTTACATGCCATCGTCTCGGAATGCGACGAGCGCGGATCGGCACCACTCGATGCCGTGGTGCTACGGTTCCGTGAGGATTACCTGGAATCCCTGAGGGCCCGTGGCCTCGACGCAGACCGCGAGGCGGGACGCCTGAGTCTGGATGAAGTCCGGACCTTCCTGGTGTCTTCTGTGCTCCCGCGCCTGACGAGTAGTAACCATGTCGAGTTTCCCGCCCGCGGAGCCGGCGGCGACAAGGTCCACGTGCAGCTCTCGCCATCCCTGTGGGCGGAGATCGCCCCACACCAGCGGGACGTGGCTACGGCACTTCGGCTCACCGGCGAACATGCGACCGTGGGCCCTCGCGCGACCCCCGAATCGTCACCCCGCGCCGTAGGGAGCGTGCTCGAGGGCCAAGGGCTGCTCAAGGCCTACAAGAAGCGTCGCGTGGTGCACGACGTGAATGTCGAACTGCGGCAGGGAGAAATCGTCGGCCTCCTGGGCCCCAATGGGGCGGGGAAGACCACGACGTTCTACATGATCGTCGGGCTCATTAAGCCCCTCGCTGGCCGAATCCTGCTCGACGGGGAAGACATCACCAAGATGCCGATGTACCGCCGTTCCCGACGAGGAATCGGCTATCTTTCCCAGGAACCTTCGGTTTTCAGGAAACTGTCCGTCGAAGAGAACATCCTGGCGATCCTGGAAACGTTGCCTCTGAGTAAAGAAGAGCGTCGAGCAAGATTAGAAGGCCTGCTGGACGAGTTGAACATCAAGCACCTGCGAAACAACAAGGCGTACTCTCTGTCCGGGGGAGAAAGACGCCGGTTGGAGATAACCCGGGCGTTGGTGACGCAACCCAAGTTCATGATGCTCGACGAGCCCTTTGCTGGCGTCGACCCCATTGCCGTTCATGACATTCAGTCCATCGTGGCGGGCCTGAGGCATCGCGGAATCGGCGTGCTGATTTCCGACCACAACGTTGAGCAGACTTTGGATATCGTTGATCGCGCCTATATCATGTTTGACGGTCAGGTGAAGGTGTCCGGGACGGTACGCGACCTCGTGATGAACGACGAAGTCTCGCACAATTACCTGGGGCCCACGCTGACTGCGCGCTTGCGATCCCGATTGGCCCAGGAGGGAGTCGCCCGATGAGGCCGGGGCTCAGCCAGAGCACTCAGCTTCGACAGGAACTCAAGATCAATCCACGCCTCTATCAGGCGATGGATCTGTTGTACATGCCGCTGTTGGACCTGCAACAGCATCTGAAGCAGGAACTGCTGACCAACCCCTTCCTCGAGATGCTGGAACCCGAGGAGGAGGAAGAGGAGCAGGAGCAAGCGGCGGAAGAGGAGGGGGAACCCGCGCCAACCGACCTTGCCGAGGCGCCGGCCGCCACCGAGGAACCCGCCAAGGACACCTCCGAGGAAGTGGATTGGGAGGAAATCCTGCTCGACGGATTCGAGACGGGTGGCGTGCGCGAAGAGCACGAGGAGCGGGAGTACTACGAGCCGGTGACCGTGGCCAGCCGCGGTCTCGACGACCACCTGCGTGACCAGATTGCGTTGTTGGACCTGACGGACCGGCAGCGCGTGTTGGCCGACGAGTTCATCGGCAACATCAACGAGGATGGCTACCTCGAGTGCACGCTGGAGGAAGTCCTCGCCAGCATCAACGACGAAATCAGCAAGGCGGCCGATCGTGCCGGACACGAAGGCCCCCTGCCGTTGTACCAGATGTCCGACGCCGAGGAAATGCTCGCCATCGTCCAGACGCTTGATCCGCCCGGCGTCGGTGCGCGGAATCTCCGCGAGTGTCTGCTCCTTCAGTTGCGCGACGAAAAGGCGGAGGAGACCCTGCAGGGTCGACTCGTTCGTGACGCCTTCGAGGAATTGATCTCGCACCGTTGGAGCGAGATCTCCAAGCGCTTCGGTGTGTCGCCGACCGAAGTGCAGTCGGCCGCCGACGAAGTCGCCAAGCTGGACCCGAAGCCGGGACTGCGGTACAGCCAGGCCAACGACTCGTACATTGTCCCTGATCTCGTCGTCGAGAAAGTCGATGGCAAGTATCAGATCTTCAACAACGATTCGAATCTCCCGCGCTTGCGCCTGAGCCGTGCGTACCAGGAGATCGCCCGCGACAAGCGAAAGTTCGATACCGAAAACAAGGAGTTCATCTCCAGCAAGCTGAATTCAGCGAACTGGATGATTCAGGCGATCGAACAACGCCGCCAGACGATGCTCAAGGTCATGAACTACATCGTGGAGCGGCAGCGAGACTTCTTCGAGAAGGGCGTGCAATACCTCAAGCCTCTGACCCTTCGCGAAGTGGCTGAACACATCGGGATGCACGAGAGTACCGTCAGCCGCGTCACCAACGAGAAGTTCGTCCAGACCCCTCGCGGTGTGCTGCCGCTGAAGTTCTTTTTCTCCTCTGGACTGAGCACCACGGGCGGGGAAGATGTCTCGGCCCGGGGCATCAAGGACCAGATCGAGAAACTCGTGACGAACGAAGACCCCCGGAATCCCCTGACGGATCAGGCCATCGTCAATATCCTGCGCGATCACGGCGTGAACATCGCGCGCCGCACGGTCGCCAAATACCGAGACCAGCTGGGCGTGCTGTCCGCCCGCATGCGGAAACGAGTCTGACCGTGACGCTCGACGTGCGGACCGCCACGGAGCCTGTGCGCGACCGCGCCGCCTCCGGAGGTGTCGCGCGGACCACAGGCCAGCGCCCCGACGTCTCTGTGCTCGTGCCGGCGAAGGATGAGGCCCAGAACCTGCCGCTGTTCTTGGAGCTGACGGAGGCCGCCCTCGCCACATCGTCCGCGTCGTACGAGGTCATCGTGATCGATGACGGCTCCGAGGACGCGACCTGGGAAGTGCTGCAAGGGCTTCGGACGCGCTATCCCTTCCTGCGAACCGTTCGGCATCGCTCCCGCCGCGGTATCGCCGACGCCCTGCGCACCGGCTACCTCCATGCCACGGGCGACGTGCTGGTGTTCTACCCGGCGGACCTGCAGTTCAAACCCGAAGACATCCCCCGCCTGGTGGCACCGATCCTGGCCAACGAAGCGGACATGGTCACCGGGTTCAAGCAGGGCAAGTATGAGAAGGCGTTCGTTTCCCGGATCTACAACGCGCTCTCGCGTACGCTGTTCAACGTGAAGGTCAAGGACCTGAATTCCGTGAAGGCGTACCGCCGCGAAATCATGGACGTACTGCCGATGCGCCCCGACTGGCATCGGTACATGATCGTGCTGGCCGCGGCGCAGGGCTTCACCGTTGCGGAGATTCCTGTTCCGCTCTACCCGCGCCACGCTGGCAAGTCAAAGTTCGGGATTAGTCGCATTCCTGTTGGCGTGCTGGACATGCTGTCCGTTTGGTTTGAGCTGCGGTTCGCTCTCAAACCCCTGCTCCTGTTCGGCGGGCTGGGGGCAGCGCTCTTCGCGCTTGGCGTGTTGGCCGGCGTCACGGCCCTGATTGTCCTGGCCGTGAGCGGTATCGGCCTGCGCTGGGTGTGGACGTTGATCCAGACCTGTCTCATTCTGGGATCGGTGTTCTTTGCCACCGGCCTGCTCGGCGAACAGGTGGCGGGCATGCGGGCCCAATTGCGCGAGCTGCAACGCCAGATCGCTGACCGCCAGGACGAACGCTGACGCGCGCTCCAACATGCGCGTGCTCTTCCTCACCCACTCCTACCCGCGCTGGATGGGCGACGCAGCCGGGTCGTTCCTCCTCCGGCTCGCCACGGCGCTAGGCGACCGGGACGTCCAGGTTCGGGTGTTGGCCCCGAACGCCGCGGGTCTGGCGAGGGACGAGGTGATCGGCGGCATACCCGTTCATCGATTTCGCTACGCGCCGCGCACGTGGGAGACGCTGGCCTACACAGGAACCATGGCCGAGGATGCGCGAGCCAGCTTGAAGGGCGGGGCAGCACTCGGCGGACTTCTCGCCGGCGGCCTCGCGGCCGCCTTGCGGCTACAGCGGGAGTGGTCACCCGACGTCATCCATGCGCACTGGTGGTTTCCCGCCGGCATCGTCGGCAGCGCATCGGCGGCCATGACGGGGCGCCCACTGCTCGTCACGATGCATGGAAGCGACGTGCGATTCGCCCACGCCATTCGCGCGGCACGACCGGTGTTCCGGTGTGTCCTCGCGAGCGCCGCAGTGTCCACGACGGTGTCGGGGTGGTTGGCCCGTCAGGCGCAATCAGCTGGCGCTGCCCACGCCGTCGTGGCGCCCATGCCAGCGGCGACCGACCTTTTTTTCCCTAACGAGGCTCCGCGAGACCCGGCCCGTGTTCTCTTCGTCGGGCGCCTCAACGACCAAAAGGGAATCATGCGACTCGTGGAGGCGGCCGCGAGCCTGCCGACACGAACCACCATCGACGTGGTCGGCGAAGGACCCCTCGGCCGTCACGCACGCGACCAGGCGGACCGGCTCGGGCTTGGCGATAGAATCCGTTGGCTGGGCGCATTGCCGCAGCACCAGCTCCCCGAGCTTTATCGTCAGGCGGCCGTTCTGGCCGTTCCGTCGTTGGACGAAGGTCTGGGGCTCGCCGCGGTCGAGGCCCAGCTATGCGGCACACCCGTTGTCGCATTTGACTCGGGTGGAATTGCGGAAACCCTGCTGGATGGCGTCACAGGGCGCCTCGTCCCCGCCGGGGACGTTGCGGCCTTCGCCGCCGCACTGGAGTCGATTCTCGCGGATCCTCGCGCCACCCGGACCATGGGAGATGCCGGCGTCTCGTGGGCGCAGTCGCGGTTCGCCCCGGACGCAGTCGCGGCCGCCTATGCCAGACTCTACAGTGTCGCAGCTGCCGCGTAGTCGCGTCGTTCGTTGGGTCTTCGCGCTACTCGCCGTCGTCGCTGTCTGGTTGGCGACTCGCGATATCGTCGCCCAGTGGACGGCATTCCGGGGGTCCGGCGTGCGCTTGCAGCCCGATTGGCCAAGAATAGGATTGTCCTGCGTGGTGGTTTTTCTCGCGTACGCGCTACTCATCGAGACGTGGCGCCGCACCGTTGCCGCTTGGGGGGAACGACTCGCCTGGACCGACGCGGCACGCATCTGGTTTATCTCCAACCTCGGGCGCTACCTGCCGGGAAAGGTCTGGCAGCTGGGCGCGATGAGCGCCATGGCCCGCGAGCGTGGAGTGAGCGCTGTTGCAGCTGCCGGCTCGGCGATCGTGGTGAACCTGGTGAACCTGCTTGCTGGCGTCGGTGTCGTGGCGGTGACCGGGGCGGAGTACCTGGAGGCGCGCGGCGCTGCTATTGGATTGGCCATCACGCTGGCTATCGCGATCGCCGCCACACCGTGGGTGCTGCCGCTGATCGCTCGCGCGGCGACCACCGTGCTCAGGCGCCCGATCGACCTCCCGTCGTTGCCGCACTCCGCCCTCTGGACGGCCGCAGTCGGATGCGTGGTCGCCTGGCTGCTCTACGGTATCGCCTTCTGGTTGCTGGTGGCGGGGACGTTAGGAACATCGGTGGGTCCCCTCGCCTCGTACGTCGCCGCCTTCACGGGGTCGTACCTCGTCGGCTACATTGCCATCTTCGCGCCGGGCGGAATCGGCGTCCGCGAAAAAAGCCTCGTGGTGTCCTTGAGCCGCCTGGCCCTACCTCCTGGAGCTCCCGGCATCGTGGCACTGACGTCCCGACTCTGGCTGACCGTGCTGGAGGTCATCCCCGGGATCCTCCTGCTGGCGCACGGTGCCTGGCGCAGTGATAGACCCTCTCTGAGCGATCATGGCGGCACAGATTCCTGACTCGTCCCCTTCAGCCACAACCGCCGACGTCGCGTCCGTACCGCGACGCGAGGGTCTTTGGGCGGCACTCACATACGTGCTATGCGCCCTGGCGCTCGGATATCCCGCCCTGGTCGGGAAATTCCTCGTGAATCCGCTGAGTGACCAGTACAAGGCCGGCTACGCATTCCGTGAGTATGCGGCTACCACGTTGAAGACGACGGGACATTTCCCGCTGTGGAATCCCTACTTGTTTGGCGGAATGCCGTACGTGGATGCCATGCACGGCGACATTTTTTACCCGACGTTCCTTCTGCGTTTGGTCCTGCCGACAGACGTGGCAATGACGTGGGGATTCATCATCCACCTGTTCCTCGCCGGCCTCTTCACCTTCTACCTACTGCGCGCGTTTAACCTCGGGTTCTTTGCCAGCCTGCTTGGTGGCGTCGCGTATATGATGGGAGGGAACGTCGCGGCACTGGTGGCCCCCGGACACGACGGTAAGGTGTTCGTCTCTGCGATGCTCCCGGCGGTGCTGATTTGCGTCACCCGTCTTATTCGGGATGGCAAACTATGGGCGTCCGGGGCACTAGCGTTTGCGGTCGGCATGGCGGTGTTGTCGCCGCACCCGCAGCTCCTGCAGTACATGTTGCTGGTGGCTGGGGGCTTCGCGCTGCTCCTGTCTTTCTCATCCCTCGGGGGATCTGGTCGTTCCCGAGGCGTGATCATGCGCCGGCTCTCCTTGGCTGGCGTGGGAATCGCGGTCGGCCTGAGTATTGGCGCAATACAGTTTCTTCCGCTTCGGCAGTATACGCCGTGGTCTCCGAGAGCCACCGGAAAGGGCTGGGAAGCCGCGACAGAGTTCTCGATGCCGCCGGAAGAGGCGATCAACTTCGCGCTCCCCGAGTTCAGCGGGATCCTCGAGCAATACTGGGGGCGGAACGGCATCCACTATCACAGCGAGTACCTCGGTATCGTGGTGGTGGTGTTGGCGCTCCTGGCGTTTGGTCGCGCTGAATCGAGCGATCGGCGCCTGCTCACACGATTTTGGGGAATCGCGTTTCTGATCTCCCTGTTCTGGGCCTTCGGCGGCCACACGCCCTTCTACAAGCTCGTCTACGCCGTTGTCCCTGGCACCAAGTTCTTCCGGGCGCCGAGCACCATGTTGTTCGTGGTGTCGTTCGCGGCAGCTGTTCTTGCCGCGTTAGGCGCAGAGCGCGCCTTCCGGAAGGAGACGACGCGACGCGGACTCATGTTGGCCGTGATGGGTGTTGGCGTGCTCGCGCTGCTAGGTATCGGGGGCGCCCTCGGGAACCTGGGACTCACCATCGCCGGCCCAGACGCAGCGGATCGCGTGATGTCGAACAGCGGGGCGGTGCGAATTGGCGCCTTCCGAATGTTTGTGTTCGGAGCGCTGGCCGTCACCACGCTGTTCTTGATACAGACCGATCGATTGTCGCGAGACATGCAGGGCGCGCTGCTCGCTGCGCTCGTCGCCACAGACCTGTGGACGGTCGTACGGAAGTACTGGTTATTCTCCGAACCTGCGAAGGTCATCTTCGCCACGGATGCGGCAGTCAACGCGGTTATGCAGGACTCTGTGCCGGGACGCGTCCTTGCGGTGCAGCTCGCACCCATGGTCAATCCGTATGACGCCTACCTCGGTCGCGACGCGTTGATGGTTCACCGCATACGCAACGTGCTGGGCTACCACGGCAACGAGCTCGGTCGGTATCAGGTACTTGGAGACTTTCCGAATGGCTGGCGCCAGATCGGCAACCCGAACTTCTGGCGGCTTGCCAACGTGCGATACCTGCTGACGAACACCGACAGCGTGAACATCCCATCGCTCAAGAAGGTGGTTGGACCGGTTCGCAACGCGTCGGGGAACGACGTCACGTTGTTCAAGGTCACCGACGAGAATCCGCTCGCCTGGGTGACACCGGTAATCGTGAAGGCTGGCGACGACGCCGTGCTCGCCACGGTTCTCGATCCGCGGTTCGATGTGCGCACAGCCGCGCTCTTCGACTCGTCGTCGGCAGTGCAGGGCAAGACCCTCACCTCACTACCGGCCCCGTTGGCAACGACTGTGAAGCCGCTCGTATACGAACCCGGAAGGATTACTCTCGCTCTTTCAGATCCGGCTCCCGAAGGCTCGGCGCTCATCGTTTCCGAGAACTACTACCCGGGATGGCTGGCATCTGTGGACGGCAAGGCGGTGCCCACTTCGCGTGTTGATATGACGCTGATTGGCGTGCCGCTCCCAACCGGCGCTCGGCGCGTTGAGCTGGTTTTCACGGACTCGGCGTTTGAGACAGGAAAGATGATCACCCTTCTGGCCTTAGCCATTTCGCTGCTAGCTTGGGCGGGTGGCTACTTCGCAGGACGAAACAGGATTGTCTGAACGCGCCCTGGTAATCGTTCCGACGTATAACGAACGAGAGAACATCCTTCGACTCATCGACGCGGTCCTGCCTCAGGACTCGCGGCTCGAGGTCTTGGTGGTTGATGATGGATCGCCCGACGGGACTGGGAAGCTGGTTGAAGATCGCGCCAAGACCGATCCGAGAGTTCACGTCATCCATCGAGCCTCAAAGCTTGGCCTTGGAACAGCTTATGTGGCCGGCTTTAAGTGGGCTCTCCAGCGCGACTACGAGTTTGTTTTCGAGATGGACGCTGATTTCTCCCACGATCCGGCTCACATCCCGCAGTTCCTCTCGAGCGCGGCGGACGCCGACCTCGTGCTCGGATCGCGGTACCGGGACGGTAAGGTCACGGTGGTGAACTGGCCAATAGGCCGGCTCATGCTTTCGTATGCCGCCAACATCTACGCTCGCACCGTTACCGGCCTGCCGCTCTTCGACGCGACCGGCGGTTTCAAATGCTTCCGACGGCGAGTGCTCGAGGCGATCGACTTGGATGACGTGCGTTCGAACGGCTACGCCTTTCAGATCGAAATGAGCTTCCGCGCCTGGAAAAAAGGATTCCGCATCGTGGAGATTCCGATCGTGTTCATCGACCGCACGGAGGGCGAGAGCAAAATGTCAAAGCGCATCGTGCGTGAAGCC
>JBGAJQ010000088.1:0-19311 GCA_044224875.1 Gemmatimonadaceae bacterium
CAAGCCGGATACCACACGCCAAGGTGGCGGCGGGCGTCGAGGCGGCGGCATCACGTATCTCCCCAAAGGAGCCGGGGTGAAGTCGTTGCTGTGGGACCTGCGCGCCCAAGGCATCACACCATTCCCGGGAATGATCCTGTGGGGAGCGGGAACCGCGGGACCGGCGGTGCCCCCCGGCCGCTACAAGGTGCGCCTAACGGCAGACAACCACGAGGCGACGACCACGGTGACCGTGGCGCGCAACCCGCTCCTGACCGACGTCAGCGACGCCGACATGCGGGCGCAGTGGGCGTTTTCCAAGCGTGTGCGCGACAGGGCCAACGAGGCGAATCAGTCCGTCATCGGCATCCGCCGCGTGAAGTCGCAGCTGGACGACCGACTGAAGCGCTCCGACGACGCACAGCTCAAGTCCACCGGCGCCACGCTCCGCACGAACGCCTCCGGTGTGGAGGAGAACATCTATCAAGTTCGCAACCAGAGCGGTCAGGACCCGCTCAACTTCCCGATCAAGGTGAACAACCGGCTCGCGACTTTGCTCTCGATGGCGGAACGCGGCGACGGGCGTCCGACGAACAACATGCCCGCGATCTTCGAGATCCTGAACTCAGAGCTGAAGGGCTATTCGGATCGGCTGGCGGAAGTCTGGAAGGTGGACCTGGCGGCCGTAAACAAGGAGCTCGCGCGCCTGAAATTGCCGCCGCTGGATCCACAATGTGCCAAGGCGGAGGGTTGTACCGTGGTGCCCTGATCGTCGCGTAGGCACGTCTTCCACCGTCGGTTCCAACTGAAGATCTCACGCCGCGGCGCGCTCAGTGGTAGGCGCCGCGGCGTCGCGCAATCTCATAACGAGAATACGTTCCGCTATGGGGTCGCTGGCTTCGCGGCGAGTTCGTCCCTGTATCGCTTCGCCTTGTCTGGCTGACCCAGCGAGTCATAAACCTGCACCAGCACCTTGCGCGCGCTCTCCAGCCAGGCAGCGCTCGTGTTCGGCTTCTTGGTCAGCAGCGTATACCCCGTAATCCCTTCTTGCTCGGCCAACCCGAAGCGGCGCGCTGCTGCATACGTGCGAGCCAGCTTGATGTGCGCGACGGCCACGTACTGGTGATCGGCGGGCAGCGTCTTGGCGTACACGTCCAGCGCCGTGTGAAGCAGCTGGACCGCTCGGTCGTATTCGCGCTTCTCCACCAGGGCGCCGGCGAGATTGCCAAGGGCAACGCCTACGTAGTAGTGCCCGTCGCCGTAGATCGCTCGATAGATGCTCAGCATGCGCGTATACCCGGCGACTGCCGCGTCGATTTGGCCGCGCTGCTGCGCGAGGCGCGCCAGTTCATTCACGGTCGAGGCCACCCGAGGATGCACGGCGCCGTACACGCGTTCTTCGATTCGGAGTGCGTCCTGAAGCAACGTGTCGGCGTCGGCAAATTGCCCCAGGAAGATGGCCTGACGTGCCAACATGGACTCGGCCGACGCCGTCTCCGGGTGATCGTCGCCGTACCAGCCGCGAATGATCCCCAAGGCCTCACGATAGTACTTCTGTGCCTCCACCTGGTTGCCAAGTTCGTTCTGCACCGCGCCCAGGTTGATGAGATCATCGGCGACGTGCGGGTGCCGCGGCCCGTACAGCGAGCGACTCATGGCGAGTAGCACGTGATTGAGCGAGTCCGCCACCTGATAGTTGCCGAGGTAGAAATTCGAGTTTGCGAGCTCCGTGAGGGTTTCGTTGAGTTCCGGGCTTTCCGAGGATCGCGCGCCCTGAATCGCCGCGGCCTCCTTCAACACCGTGATCGATTCCTGGTAGGCACCCTTGTTCTCCAGCACGAAACCCAGCGAACTCAGTGCGTTGGCGAGGTCGGGGTGATCCGGGGGAAAGATCTTGCGCGCCAGGGCGACGGCCTCGCGCGCGCTGGACTCGGCGTCGTCGAAGCGCGCCTGTGCTGATCGAAGCAAGGCGAGGTCGCCTAACGAGCGTACCACCTCGGCATGTTGTGGGCCGAGCGTGGCACGGCGCTGGCTCAGCGAAAGCCCCAACAGGGTGTCAGCACGTTCCAGCTGCCCCAATTCCCGATAGATCCCGCCTAACGTCGCGTACAACTCCGCCTGGATGGCCGGCTCCGCGCTCAGGCTGGCCGCCTCGTGACGACCCCGATCCACCAAGGTGATCACCCGCAGGCTCTCCGATGGCCCGGCCGCCTCGTCACCACCTTCGAAGAGGTTGGACAGGAAACGCTGGATCCGCTGGGTGCGAGCAGCTTCTTGGAGTGCCTCGTCACGCGCCGACGCCAGTCGCACCGTGTAGAAGGCGGTCAGGCCGATGACGATGGCCCCCATAGCGCCCGCCAAGACCAACCGTCCGGCGTTGCGTCGCACAAACTTGCCGGTCCGGTAACCGAATGAGTCCGGGCGCGCTTCCAACGGTTCGGCATGCAGAAAGTGGTCGATATCGCGGATGATCGCGTCTGCGGTGCGATATCGTCGTTCGGGATCGCGGTGCATGGCGGTCAGGCACAGGACGTCCAGGTCCTGCCACGATGCATCGCCCGTCACAGGGACCGCCGAGCGGTTGCGTTTGGCGACAAGCGACGGCCGTTCCGGCGTGGACTGCAAGACGATGACTTCAGCTTCGCCCGGTGTCTTGTCGGACACATCGTGAGGCAACTGGCCCGTCAGCAGCTCGTACAGCACCACACCCAGCGAGTAGACGTCGGTGTGAATGCCGGTATGCTCACCACGAAGCTGCTCCGGTGCGGCGTAGGCCGGGGTCATGAAGCGCATGCCCGTACGTGTCGCATCGCGCGGTCGATCATCCTCCTCGATCTGCTTGGCAATGCCGAAGTCGAGCAGCACGACGCTCCCATCGGGTCGCACAAGAATGTTCGATGGCTTGAGGTCGCGATGGACAATCAGGTGGCGGTGCGCATGCTGAACCGCTTCGCACACGACGCGGAAGAGCCTCAACCGAGCCTCGACGTCTAGCGCGTGCTCACGACAGTACGTCGTAAGAGGAACACCCTCCACGTATTCCATGGCGAACCATGGCGTTCCGTCGGGCAGCGAATCCGCGTGGTATAACCGCGCAATCGAAGGGTGCGTGAGTTGCGCGAGCGTTCGCTGTTCAGCCGCAAAACGTTCACGACGAGCGGGAGACAGCCAGGCGTCGCGCAAGATCTTGATGGCTGCCACGGCCGAGAGATCCTCACGCTCGCCCAGGTATACCACGCCCATACCGCCTTCGCCCAGGATGCGAGTGATGCGATAGGGGCCAAACCGCTCGCGTGGCAGCGTCGGCGATGACTCGGCCAAGACCTCGGAGGCGACGTTGGCCAGGTCGCGATCGAGCAGCGAGTCGGAGCGTGCGTCCTGCGCCAGCAGGGCCGTCACGTGCTGGAGGAGGTCGTCGTCGTGGGCGCACGCGCGTCGGAGCATCTCATCGCGTGCCTCCACCGGCAGCTCAATCGCTGCGTGGAACAGCTCTTGTATGCGCTCCCATCGCTTGGCGTCCATGGGTTCGAGCTACGAGGTCCAGGGAATCAACGGGCGCGCCCGAGCTCGTGGGCCAGGTAGGCCTTCGCTGCCCGCCAGTCGCGCTGCACGGTGGCCTCCGACACATCGAGCACGCGAGCCGTTTCGGCCACATCGAGTCCGCCAAAGAATCGGTATTCCACCATGGTAGCCTGACGCGGACTGAGCGCCGCCAGCTGCTGCAAGGCCTCGTCCAACGCTAGCAGGTCCTCTGCACTGTTGCCCAAGTCGGCCACCGAGTCGTCGAACGTGACCATTGCCACATCGCCGCCGCCTCGCTTGGAGGCGCGGCGTCGCCGAGCGGCCTCGATCAGGATCTGCCGCATGGCGCGGGCAGCGATGCGCTTGAAGTGCAGGCGGTCCACTAGTGCCAGGCCGGGGGTATCCGCCAGTTTCAACCATGCCTCATTCACGAGGGCCGTCGGGCTCAGTGTGGCGCTCGGATCGCCGCGCCGAACCGACGAGGCCAGGCGTCGCAGCTCCTCATAGGTCTCGCTGAACAGCGAGTCGATCGCCCGACGATCACTCGCCGCGCTTGACTCGGCGTCCGCGCCTTCGCGCTCGCGAGATGAACGTGACACCATGGACGGGCTGACCTCCAGAAACCGCTTGTGCGGCGTTCGATCCCGTGACGACACCACCTAGCCTTCCGGAAACGCGCCGAAAAGCGGACTGTAACGGTAGCGCTCGCCGTCCAGAGGCGCAATTTTCGAGCCGATTCCCGCTAGAGCTCCGCAACGCGCGTGTGGACATGGTTCGAAGTCCCAGCGATGTCGCTATCTGGCCGGTCGATGCTCCGCCTCGGTAAGGTCACGCGGCGACGATTCTGCTATGCGGGATTCGATCCGTCGATCCGGGACAAACCACGTGATCGCCACGAGCACGTACAATGCCACCGAGAGCCAGGTGTTCAAGTAGGCGAGCGGGATCGCCAGGGCGTAGGCGACGAGAGAAATCTTTCCTTTGACATCTCGGCCGACCGCCGCCGCGAGGGTGGAGTCGCGCCCGTGCGTGGCGATGATGCAATAGGTGAGCACCGTGTAGGAAACGGCAGCCATCAGCAGGTTCGCTCCATACAGTGCCGTCGGGAGAGGAGCGAGGTGATTTTCTCCCATCCGGCCGGTGGTGAACGGCACCAGCGACAGCCAGAAGAGCAGGTGAATGTTGGACCATAGAATGCCGCCGCTCACTTTGTGCACCGTGTGCAGCAGGTGATGGTGGTTCACCCAGTAGATCCCCAGATACACGAACGACAGTATATAGGTCAGCAGCACGGGAACGAGCGGCCGCAACGCGCCGACATCCGCATCGTGCGGCACCTTCAACTCGAGCACCATGATGGTGATCAGGATGGCGATCACACCATCGCTGAACGCCTCCATCCGTGTCTTGTTCATGCTGGGCCACCTCCCTGAAGACCGGGAGGATCTTAACAGCAGGTCAGCCGATTCGTAGCGTCGCTGGTGGCCGCTTACGCCGACTGAGGGATGGCGGCAACACTCGTCGCGGTAACCAGTCGATTGCGGCCGGCTCGCTTGGCCTCCAGGAGTCGCAGGTCGGCGGCTCGCAGAAGGTCGGTCGCCCCAACGCCGTCCGTTGGCGCCGTCGCCACGCCGCCGGAGATGGTCAGCCGAACACACGAACCACCGGGGAGCGCAATGGGATGTTGCTCCACCAGCTCGCGCAATCGCTCGATGTTCATGGCGGCGTCCTCAAGCCCCGCGCCGGGGAACGCCAAAGCAAATTCCTCTCCGCCCCAGCGCGCGATCAAGTCTGTCCGCCGCACAGATTCGGCGATCAACCTGGATATCTCGCGGAGCGCGGCGTCGCCCGCCTCGTGCCCGTATAGGTCGTTGACGTGCTTGAAGTGATCCACGTCGACCATCGCGACGCTCAAGGGCTCGCGAAGGCGCGCGGCCCGCAGGACTTCACCATGCAGTCGCTCCTCGAACGACCGACGATTGTGAAGCTGGGTGAGGGCATCGTGGGTCGCGCTGTCACGGACCTGCACGCTCCAACGCGCAATTGCTCCGCAAGAGGCGGCGAAGAGCACGAGTGTCACGGCGCGTTCGACCTGGACGCCCCAGTCGAACGTGCCGTACATGGCGACGTCCGCTGTTGGTGCTGACGGCCAGATGGCGGCGCTCCACACGGCCACCCCCAGGTATTGCACCGCGGCGATGAGCCCAGCGTACAGGGGCAGCTTGGGGTCCCACCGAACGCAGGTTCCGATCAGGGCAAAGAAGTACGCGAGAAACGTCACGCGACCGTTGACGGCAACCGAGGGATGCTGCTGCACCAGGTCGGCCACGTGCAACAGCGTCACCGCCGTTACGTCGCCGACTGCGGTGATCAGCCCCAACCCCGGCGGGCGGACACCGCGGCGTGTGGCGACGAGTACGAGGGTCGCGAGTGCCAGGCAGACCAGGTCGACTGGAATGGCACTGCGATATTCATGATTGGTCGGATCCTGGATGGTGACGGCGACGCCCAGGATCGTGAGGCTGGCGATGAGGACAAACCGCTGCCGTGCAACTCGGTGTTCTCCCTGCATGGGGAGATCGGACGCGTGCGGATCGCCGCGCCAGACGTCGAGCCACCATGCGAGTATCGTGCGGAGGGAGTGCATGCTCCCCCGGGACGATGCAGGCGCGAGGCCCGCAACCGGGCCCTACGATACGGGCGGCTTTCGATCGTCCGGCGGCGCGAAATTCGACAAGAACACCCGCTCGGCGTCTGTCAGGGAGTCGAGCCCTGTGAGGTTGATCTTGTCCAGCAGGCGATTGACTTCATCGCGGTTCACCTCGTGGATCCGTTGCATGTCGATGGCCCGAAGATCGCCGACCCGAGTCGCCGATTTTGGGGTGCGACGCACAACGTCCGTCGTTTTCGGCGCCCGTGAACGTTCGATCCAGCGGAGGTACAACCACGCCCCGAGGTACCCGCCGAGGTGCGCAAAGTCGGCCACGCCACCTCGCGAGCCACCCAGGCCGCTGTACAGGGACAGGGCGGTCGTGATGAGCACGAGGATGCGAGCCGGCACCGGAATGATGCCCCAGATGTAGATGGGGACGTTGGGCCAGTAATGCGCGAAGGCCAGCATCACCCCAAAGACGCCCGCCGACGCGCCGATGATCGGCGCGTGCGGCGCCAGCAGCGTAGAGAGCAGGGCGCCGGCAATCCCACTCGCGAAGTAGAGCCTAACGAACCGGTCCGAGCCGATCTGCTGTTCCACCTGCGGCCCGAAGAAGTACAGGCCCAGCATGTTGAACAGGATGTGCATGATATCGCCGTGCAGAAACATGTACGTCACCACCGTCCACGGTCGCGTCAGGATCTCGGCAGGGACGAAGTCGAACATCCCCGTCACCTGTGGCATGGTGAGCTGGAGAAAGAAGGCGCCGATATTGGCGAAGAAGAGGCGGCGTACCCAGAGAGTCACGGCGGTGGTCGTCAGGACCCTCAAATCTACAAGGGCGGCACGGCCGGCGAACGTCCATCCACCGGCACGATGTGAGAATCTCACCGTGCCGGTGTCGCGGCCCTCTATCGACCCAGCCAGTAGGTGGCCTTGATCAGGAACACGTTCTCCGGATGATCCCGGAACAAGGCGGCTCGATCACGGCCGAAATCAAAGTCGCCCTCCGGTCCACTGCCGGAGCGCTGTTGAGTCCAGGCGAAGAAGAGGGTGGATCCCGGCCGGTATTCCCAGCGCAACACGGCCGTACCCCGTAACGAGCGAGCACTGAAGTTCGGGTTGTCGAGCGTGAACGTGGCCGCCGGTCCGGTTCCGTCAGGGTCAACGGTGTAAACGCGGGTTGCCGGGTCCTGGCTGATGGTGCCGACGTCCGTTCCGTAGTCGAGCTTTACGATCGACCGCGGGGCCGCGAACTCGCGGAACCGCTGATAGTCGCCGCTGGCGAAGAATGGCTGTGCATACAGCTGCAACGTAACGTCCGGCGCAAAGGTCCAGTTCACTCGCGTGTCCAGGGACAGCGCGTGGGTTTGCGTGAGGGCAAACACGTAGCGTGTGCCGGAGAAGGCCGTCGCTGTCGGGTCCTTCACGGCGGTCACATACTGGGCCACATCCCGCTCACGCTGGTACGTTGGCGAGATCTGCACAAAGACATTCGACGCCGGCTTCAGTGCTACGCCGGGTTGGATCGTTACCTGGTCCATGGGATCCTGCGTCCCCTTCAACGCTTCCAGGCTCAGGTCGAACACGGCGCGCTGGCGGGCATCGGTGGACACCTGCCCGTGATAGAAATTGTATCCGGACCGCCGCACCGTGGGACCGCCGCGTGTTAGGCGGTCATCGAAGGTTGGCTGACGATTGATATAGAAGGCGCGGACATTCCAGTAGTTGGGAAGCTCGACCCCGATATATGCCTGCGCCTGAAGGTCGGTGCGCACTCCTTCGAAGTTGAATTGCTGTTGCGCGCCTGCGGAACTGAAGATGCTTCGATACCAGCGGCCCGGCGTGGTCCATTGACGCGCGAGGTTGCCGTTCATCCATCGATAGTCTGCGCGGTCCAGATACGCGGCGTCGTTGACCTCGAAGGCAGGGCTCCGCCAGTTCTGCGCCAGCTCCCACAACCAATTGCCATTCTGCTTGGCGAGTCGCGTGTAGAGTCCGTAGCCGCGTAGCGCGGTGGCGGTGGTGTCATAAGTGACGTCAAAAATGCCGTCACTCGTCACGCGGCGGTCGGGGCGCTGAAAGTAGTGCGCGCTGGAACGTTGCGTGAGCGCGATCGCGCTGGGCGACCCAGCGACGCTCGAAGCGACGAGTGTGCCCCGCCATCCGTATGTGCGGTTTTTCCAGGTATGATTCCAATCGATACCGTAGGCCTCCGCATGGCGACGCAGCCGATCGATCATGATGGAGTCGTCACCCAGTCGACGTGTGGTCGACGTGACGATCGTGCCAATCGTGGTGGCGCCCTGTCGCAACTCCTTCTTCACCCGTCCCACGAAGTAGTTCGTGAGCGGCTCCACGGCCTGTTCGAACACGTTCGCCGAAGCCGACGACGCGTATTTCGCCGTCTCCCGGTCCGCAACGGCATCGAGAATGCCGATCGTATAGCCGCTGCTGGTGCGTCCCGTGATCTTCGCCGCCCCCAGGATCGTCGCGTTGTTGGGGCCGTCCGAGTACGTACCCGCCTGTTGCACGTAATCCATCAGCTGTGGGGGCCGCCCGATGCGGCGCGAGTACAGGACGCCCAGCCCGGAGAAGTTGCTGCAGAAGTAACAGCTCGACCCTCCGAAACTGAACGCGCTGCGGCCCGCCACGAAGAAGGGGCGCTTCTCGTCGTAGAAGGTTTCGTACGCCGACAGGTTCAACGATGCGGGGTCGACCTCCACTTGGCCAAAGTCCGGATTGATCGTCGCGTCGAGAGTCAGGTTGGTCGTCAGCAGCACCTTTACATCCGCGCCGACGTCCACACCGGTCTCCGTGCCAGTGTGGAATGGGTCCCCAGCCGGTGTTGGCCGGACTTGGCGGCGAGACACGGCGTACGGAAGAAGCTCGACTTGCCGGGGTTGGGGGCCAAAGGTGAGGCCCTCCAAGTGCCCGAAAAAGGCGGCGCCACTGCTTTCGGACCGTCGGCGGAACGACCACATGTCCCGCTCGTGGAGTCGGTCAATGTAGCGGAAGATCTGCAGACCCCAGGTTTGAACTGACGACGGCGCGAAGCGGAGCTGCGACAACGGAATCCGCAGCTCGGCGCTCCATCCCGCCGAGTCCACGTGGGCCGCAGCCTCCCAGATCGGATCCCACGAGTCGTCCCCGTTGAACGAATCGCCGCGGACACCGGAAGGATTCACCTCGAACACGGCCTCATCGAGATGGTTGTGGTACGGATCCAGCGTGATGACCAGCTTGTCCGACGTGAGCGAGTTGAACGCCCCGTTGTCTCCGTTGGAGTCGAGCAGCTGTTCGCGCCGCGCAAGCGGCGCGCGGATGCCGGCGGCTCCAAGGCTGTCGTACATGCGCGCGCCGATGAAGATCGCCTGATCGTCGAACAGCACGCGGACCTCGGTCCGCTGTGATGCTTGTGCGCCTTCCGTGGGGATGACCTGTCGGAAGGACGTCACGGCCGACGCAGCGCCCCAGGCAGACTCATTCAATTGACCGTCCAACACCACCGCGGTGGCGCGCCGGACAGAAGTCGCTACGACGGGCGCTGTGGGATGAATGGAACTCTGGGCAAATACCGGCGTGGCGCAGGCAAGGGATGCCATCGTCAACCATGTGGTTCGCGAGCCAACAAGAGTCACTGCGGATGACATGAGGAGGGGACGAGGCCAAGTGCGGCGTAGATGGCAAGAGCGCGTTATGCGCCGCACGCACTGTGACAATCCAATACGCGCTTGGGTTTGGAGATGATTCATGGCACTCGACGTCTGCGTGCACGCCCGTTCCGCGCACGAAGCTGTTCGTCTGACGAAGGTATACGAAGACCTTCGTATGTCAATACGAAAGTCTTCGTAGTTTCAGGACATGGCCGCGCTCACGAGTTGTGCAGGGCCAAATCGCGCGACGGCGCCTCCGGCGGGCGTCCCGAAATTGCCACGCTGGACTCCCACGCCTATCATCGGTGCTTCAACCACACGCCGACATGCCGATGAGCACATCAAATCGTCCGCACCTGATCGTCATCGGCGGCTTTCTGGGCGCCGGCAAGACGTCTGCCCTCCAACGCTTCGCCGCGTACCTCACGGAGCAGGGCATTCGAGTTGCCCTCATCACCAACGACCAGGGAAGTAATCTCGTGGACACCGCGCTCCTCAGGAGTTGCGGGTACGACACTCGCGAGGTGGCGGGCGGATGTTTTTGTTGTCGCTTCGACGCGCTAATCGACGCCGCGTCGTACCTCACGTCGGACGTTGGTCCTGATGTGCTGGTCGCCGAGGCGGTTGGCAGTTGTACAGACCTTGCCGCGACGGTGACGTACCCGATGCGCCAGTTGTTCGCCGATCGGTTTACCCTCGCGCCGCTGAGTGTGCTGGTGGATCCCATTCGTGCACGACGGTCCTTCGGGTTGGACAAAGGCGACCGGTTCAGCGACGACGTCGAGTACATCTATAGGAAGCAGCTCGAGGAAGCAGACATCATCGTGATGACCAAGGCCGACCTGTTACCCGACGACGCGATCAACGAACTCGGCAACACGCTTTCCGAGCGGTATCCCGACGCGCGAGTGATCGCGGTGTCGTCACGCGACGGTCTGCACTTGGACGCATGGTTTCAGCAGTTGCTCTATGGCGAGCAGCGAGCGCGCGGGACGATGGACGTGGACTACGATCGCTACGCCGCGGGCGAGGCCCGCCTGGGGTGGCTCAATGCCACACTCCGCGCGGTCGCCGAGCGTCCGTTTGACGGCGATCGCGTACTGTATGAGCTGACGGCTAGCGTGCATCAAGCGCTCGTGTCCGCTGGCGTGACGGTCGGGCACTTGAAGGCATCGCTATACCCGGGCGATGCCGAGCACGGGCCGGTGGCGAGCGTGAACCTCGTGCGGAACGACTTCGTCCCCGAGGTGGGACAGCGCCTCCAGCGTCAGGTCTCCGAGGCGCGTGTTCTGCTCAACCTGCGAGCGGAGGGCGCGCCGGACGAGCTGACTCGCCTCGTGCGCGCCTCCCTCGTTTCGTTCGAAGACAGCGGCGTGTATTGGACGATCGACGACGTGGACGCATTCAGTCCATCGCCACCTCGGCCCACGTACCGCGTGGTGAATGACGCCTAGGCCCGCGGCGTGAACTTGATGTCCTTGACGTCGATCGTACCGGACGTGGCCTTCAGGAACGGCTTCCCGTTCCGCACGCCCACGGTACCGTAGCCCGTGGCCGTGGCAATGAAGCAATGGAAGTCGCCCCGGACGGAGGGCGTCAGGTACAACACTCGATCCACGGCGTCGTACCGCGCACCACTGAGTCCCTGCAGCAGGGCGTACGAGGACAAGGCCCGCGCATACCAGTGGCCGCACTCGTACTCGTCGAACGGGTTCCGCACGCGTCCGTCGTATCGGTCCCGGCAGGCGCGAACGATGTCGAGGCCTTCCGTCACGCGTCCCATGAGCATCAGGTGCGATGCCACCTGGTATTCAATGCCCGTCCATACTTCGTTGGAATACACGAAGGGAAGGGAGAGTTCACCACCCTTAGGCCAGGTACACAGCAGCAATCCCCCCTCATTGCCGTTTGCGTAGCTGGGCCGCTGCGGATTCGGGTACGCCGACAGGTCCTTCTTGAGGTTGTACTTGTGTACCGCGCTCAGGTGACTGGTGACCTTCCTTGCGTCCATCACCTGGCCCACGCCGCACACCAATGCCAACCAACTGCCTAACACTCCGTCCGACAGGCATCCGCGTCCGTACTGATACTTGGGCCCTTCCTTCTCCAGCAGGGCGCGCGCCTCGGGTGAATACTCGTTGATGCCTAACAGCGCATTCTGATCGGCCGTCTTGCTGGCTCGCAGGTTCTTCCACTCGACCTGCTGAATGAAGTACTCGCCGTCGAACAGCTCCGACTCGGCGCGCCGTGTTCCGCTGGCGAGCAACGCCGTGTACAGCCCGGTGTCGGCGCCAGAGGCCTTTCCCATCGCGATGGCGGCGGTGAGCGCACCCAGGTAGAACGACGTGATCATCCCATCTGGGCCCCAGAACTCGATGTCGTAGGTGTTATGGTGCGGCTCTTCACACCATCCCTTGTGTTCGGGATCCCACGTCTCGATGCAGTAGTCGATGGATGCCTTCACCTTGGGCCACATGGTGCGCAACCACGCCGTGTCGCCACTGATGCGCCATTCGCGATAGACCTTCATGATGCCGCCCAGTTGGCCGTCGGACGCTGCGTGAAAGTCGTGAACCTGCGGTCGAATGGGCAGCGCGGTGCGGAATGCCTGATGGCCGCGCTCGTCCTGCGACGGACCGAACTCGGTTTCGCGCAACGTGCGCTCGAGTGCGGGGAAGAGGTGGGGAATCGCCTGCGCGTAGTTCCACACATGGGTACATGTCCCCGCGCAACAGCCTCGTTGGTCAAAGCACCCCTCCCAACCCCAAAGCCGTCCATCCGTCTGTCGCAAGAGTGTCGGCGACTTCAGGATCGTAAGGTTGGCGGCCACCGCCTCCATGACTTCGCTGGGCAAGGACGAATCGTAGAATGCCGAGGCGAACTTCTCGCTGCGCGACCGCAGGTCGGCGTACTGGGCACTCCAGTGGGCGTTCACCTCGTCGATCGACGCAAAGCGGCCCGAATACCACGGTTTGTGCGTTGGTCCGTTGGGCGGCGCCCCAGGAGCGGGCGCTGGGGAGCCGGGATCAGTTCCACGTCGGATGCGCGAGTTTGGCGAGTACCAGGCGAGTCGGACGGCCACGGTTCGCTTGGCACCAGCCGCCAGCCTCAACGGCACAAAGAGCGATGCGCCCGGTGATGGATCTCCCTCGGTGATCGGAGGACGCGACACCACGTTGCCAGCTGCAACGTCCTTCCACGCCATGGTCAGCGGGTCCCACCACCCTCCGCGAAACCACGCGTGGTTGACGGCGGTGCCGTTCTCGCTGACCGAGGCGGAGAAGGACGACTCTTTCCATGCTTCGTCTGGCTTTCCGGCGGTCCACAGGACGAATCCACCTGGCGTCGCCTTCACGGCGCGCTGATCCGCCGCATCGATGGGGAGGAAGTTCTTGGCGTTGAAGGAGAACACCGCCTCGACGGGAGCGGGGCTGGTGTTGGTGAATTCGTACTCCAGGGCGGCGACTGGGAGGCTGGAGGCGTCTGCATCTCCGGGAGTGAATGGGCTCCATCCCGTGATTCGCACCGACACGGGCACCTGGTCGTCGCTGAGCGCCACCGTGCCGAACGGGAAGTGTGTCTTGAAGCTCACCCGACGAAAGCGAGGAAGCCCGTACGACGCGCCTTCGTCACCATTGGCGGCGTCGCGCACGCCAAAGAGCTTCCATCCCGGCACCGGCCCCTCGATGACCCGCGCCACGGGCTTTCCCCCCCGAATCGAAATGGCGGCAAAGACGCAGGGTCCGTTGAAGACGTCGGGTTCGTTGCGGATGGACACATGCGAGAGAGCTCCGGTCCCTTCCAGACAGATCATCCCGGCACCGATCCCTCCCATGGGGAAGGCGAGCCGGTTCAAACGCGATCCCGTGTACGCGACGTCGTAGGGGACGGGTGGGGACTCGGCTTCCGGGGTGCCTGGGCGCGGCGGGGCGGCCGGGTGCAAGGCGGCCTCGGGGTCGACGACGCCGACGGCGGACAAGGCGCCCAGTGCGGTAGCGGACCGCCTAACGAATTCGCGACGTGGAAGGTGCGAGGATTCCATCGGAGTCGAGGGGGGCAGGGTGGGAAGTCGCCAGGATGTTCCAGACGTCGACGGGCCCAAACTTGGGGTGGTGCGGTGGGCCCGGCAAGCCACCAAGGCCCCTTCCTCCCTGCAGACCGGCCGCGGCGCGGGCGAGGAATCGAGGCGGCTTCCGGCGAGGTGGTCGCGTTCTGGCGCGCCGTCGCGACGGACGCTACGATGACCGCGTTAGGTCACGCGGCCTGGCGTCGCAACGATCGTTAGGCATTGGAATCCGGGAGGAGCGAAGATGGCGGCGAAGAAGCGTGGAGCGCCGACGGAAGGAGTCTGGGGATGGGTCTTTGCCCCACGGAAGGCAGGGAAACGCCGTTAGTGGCTCATCAAGTCGGGCTTAACGGGACGCTTCGGCTTTGGACCCCAAGCACCCCGCCTTCGACGAGGCCTCCCGTCCCGACGCGCCCATCTGGTTCATGGTGGATCTCAAGGCTGTCGATAGACTCCGCCGCCCCGTGACCTTGGCGGAGATCAAGGCGTCCAAGACGCTCGCACAGATGGCGCTGGTTCGAATCGGGCGGCTCTCTGTGACCCCCGTCACGGCTGCGGAGTGGGAGACCGTTCAGGGACTGTCGAGAAGTTGACCAATTCAGGGGCCTGTGATTAACGCCAGATGAACCCTGTTACGGTGTAGCTGTCGGCGCGTCGTTTCCCTAGTTCTGGCTGGGCGTTCACGGTGCCTAACGAGCGCTGAAAAACCCCGAGAATCCACGCGCGTTTGCGACGTGGCGCACAGTCGACAGGTCAAATTCGGAAGTACCTTACTGGCGCTCGATCGGTTAACCTGTTGTCCGGGTACCGATGACCACGCTGCTCCCGTGGTCGTCGTACATTGCAACACCCCCTGCAATGCCTTCTATGACGTCCATCCGGGCCGCCACACCAGCGGCACATGTTGCCACACCCCCGCGACCGAAATCGTCGCGCGCTGTGGAAGCGTTTTCAGCGCCAGCGCCGCGCACAGCGCCGCGCCAAAGAAAGGCGCCAAGCAGTATTCCTG
Source organism: Gemmatimonadaceae bacterium (assembly GCA_044224875.1). Taxonomy (GTDB): domain Bacteria; phylum Gemmatimonadota; class Gemmatimonadetes; order Gemmatimonadales; family Gemmatimonadaceae; genus JABAQJ01. Next base: position 14,886 of record JBGAJQ010000088.1, read on the forward strand.
TCATTGTCATCGTGGGTGTCCTGGCCGCCATCAACGCCTGGGGCATCCCGTATTACCTGGCGGACCGCGCCGACCGCGTCCGTCATCCGCTGCACGCGTGGCTGAAGGCTTCGGGTTACGTCGGCCAAAGCGCGGGCATACTGGCACTGATCGTCTTCACGTTTCTGTGGCTGTATCCGCTGCGGAAGAAGTGGAAGAAGCTGGCCTTTACGGGCTCCATCGGAAAATGGTTGGACGTGCACGTCACCACGGCCATCGGGCTCCCGCTGCTGCTGACCATCCACGCCGCTTGGCGCTCGGATGGGGTGATAGGACTTGGATTTGACGCCATGCTGGTGGTTTGTGCCAGCGGCGTTGTTGGGCGCTACCTGTATACACGAATTCCGCGAACGCGCACGGGGGTGGAGCTGACGCGGGATGAAGTAGCCGGGCAGCGAAAGGAGTTGGTTACTGAGATCGCCGAGGCGACGGGCCTGCCGACGGCAGCGATCGAGCAATCGCTGGACGTTGGCCGAGCGCAAGAGGGAACGGGGGCGTGGGCAGCGCTCGGGCAGCTCGTCACGAACGACATCCGTCGGTGGCGGCTGTCCAGGGAGCTGCCGAAACGCTGGGCGGCGATGGCGCCAAACGCCAAGGCGATCGACGCACGGCGGGTGAAGAAGGCCGTACGACTCGCCAGCCGCGAAATCGCGCTCACGCAGCAGAGCAACATGCTGGACGCGACGCACAAGCTCTTCCGCTTCTGGCACGTCGCGCACCGGCCCTTTGCCCTGACGGCATTGGTCGCGGTCGTTGTCCACGTCACAGTGGTTGTGGCTCTCGGCTCCACCTGGTTCTACTAGCGCATGCAAGCCCTGCTCACGACGGTGGGCTTCTTTGCGCTGACCGGGTTCTTCATCTGGTTGCACCTGCGCAAAGGATCACACGCGACCAGCGCCCCTCAGGCCCCGGCGAAAGCGTCGGGGCCGCCGTGCGTTCGTTGCAGTGTGCCAGTGCCGTCGGGCTCGGCATTTTGTCCAGGGTGCGGGATTCCCCAGCAGATCTACGAGATCGTGGCCGCGCCCACATCAGCTGGCGGTGGCGACGCCGGCGATCCTGCGGCCGCCAAGGCCCTGGTTCGCGCGGACATGTGTGTGGGGTGCGCCACGTGCGTGGCGTCGTGCCCAGAGCCGGGTGCGATCACCATGCGTGGCAAGCTGGCCATCGTCGATAACGCCCTGTGCAAGGGCCACGGCGAGTGTGTTGCGGCGTGTCCGGTCGGCGCGATTTCCGTAACAACGGGCGCCGCGGTGAATCGGGTCATGGTGCCACAGCTCGACGGGAACTTCGAGTCGAACGTGCCGGGACTCTTCATCGTCGGCGAGCTCGGTGGGCGGGGCCTCATCAAGAATGCGATCAACGAGGGGAAGATCGCCGTCGACTCCATCGCCCGCGCCATGCCGCCGGACATCTCACGTCCCGATGCGGAGGAAGGGGTGGTGGACGTCGCCGTCGTGGGCTCGGGACCAGCCGGGCTGAGCGCCGGTCTGGAGGCGTTGCGGCGTGGGCTCTCATACGTGGTGGTGGAGCAGGGGTCGCTCTCCGACACCGTGCGCAAGTACCCACGCCACAAGTTGCTGCTGGCGGAGCCGGTCTCGATCCCGCTCTACGGCGACCTTTGGGTGGCGGATGCGTCCAAGGAGACGCTCCTCGAGGTGTGGGAGACGATCGTGGCCAATACCGGCTTGCAGGTGCAGACCGGACAGAAGGTCGAACAGGTGCAACGAGAGGGCGCCTTGTTCAGCGTCCGCACGCCGGACAAGACCTTCCGAGCGCGTCGTGTCGTGCTGGCCATGGGTCGCCGGGGAACGCCCCGTCGCCTCAACGTCCCAGGCGAGGATCTGGCCAAGGTCTTCTACGACATCGTGGAAATGGAGGCGTTCGAGGGGCGGCGCGTTCTGGTCGTCGGCGGCGGCGACTCGGCCATCGAGTCGGCGTTAGGCCTGGCGAACCAGGAAGGCGCCCAGGTCCTGCTGTCGTACCGTGGCGAGACATTCGCTCGGATCAAGGACCGCAACCGGGAGAAGATCGACAAAGCCATCGCCAAGCAGCGCGTGACCGTCATGTTCCGCAGCGAGGTCCGCGAAATTCGGGATGACGTGGTGGTGTTGGATGTGCAAGGCAACACCACGATTCTGCCGAACGACGACGTCATCATCCGCATTGGCGGCGAGGCGCCCTATGCCTTCCTCGAACGATTGGGCGTGCGGCTGGTCCATAAGGACATCCCGGTGCCACAGGCGCCGGCGCTCGCGGGATGACGACGCATGCCTTCCGCTGGTCGGCCCGCGCGTTGCGTGCATGGTGGGTGGTACTCGCCATGAGCGCCGCGGCTTTCGTCCCTGGACGGCTTCGCGCCCAGATCTCACCTGGGCCACTCGCTCGCGCCCACGCCGAGTTCGAGGGAGCCACCAACTGCGTGCAATGTCATGGGCTCAAGCGCGAGCCGATGTCGCAGATGTGCCTGGCCTGTCACAAGGAAATCGCCTGGCTCATCGACAAAAACCGCGGCTATCACCCAAAAGAAGTGAAAGTCGCGAAGAAGGAATGCGCATCGTGTCACCCCGATCACGCGGGCACGGGATTCAAGATGATCGAGTGGCCCGGCGGCTCAGCCGAGAAGTTCGATCACCAGAAGGCGGGCTGGCTGCTGGACGGGAAGCACGCGGACACCAAGTGCGAGAAGTGCCATGCCACCAAGTTCAGGACTGGCCCAGCTGCAACGCTGTCCAAACGCAAGAACGGCGCTGGCTGGGTCGGGTTGGAGGCCGACTGCATCACGTGCCACAAGGCGGACGACGTCCACAAGGGCGACCTGAAGGACCGATGTGAGTCCTGCCACGACGCAAAAGACTGGACGCACGCCCCCAAGTTCGATCACGACAAGAGCGACTATCCGCTCACCGGCAAGCACGTCGACGTGGAGTGCGACGAGTGCCATATCACGCCGAAACTACCGGTGCGCCAGAACGCCGACGGTGAGCGCGTGGGTACATTCAGTCCCGTGCCGTTCAAGGAGTGCTCCTCGTGTCACGCCGATCCGCACAAGGGCAACCTAGGGTCGAAGTGCGGGGACTGCCATGTGACGCGCGGCTTTCAGATCATCGACAAGACAGGCTTCAACCACCAGGTCACGAAGTATCCGCTCCGGGGCAAGCACGTGTCGGTGGCGTGCGAGAAGTGCCATGGCGCGAACCTGGTCAAGAAAACGATGCCGTTCGCCAAGTGCATCGATTGCCACATGGACTCCCACAAGGGCGAGGCCACGCTGGCCGGCAAGACCGTGGACTGCGCGTCGTGCCACAAGGTGGAGGGCTTCACCCCTTCCACGTACAGCGTCGCGCAACACCAGACGGCCAAATACGCGCTGGATGGGAAGCACGCCACCGTGAAGTGCGCGCTGTGCCACAAACCGGTGAGCGTCGCTCCCGGAGTCCAGCGCGTGGCGCGCATTCGCGTGGAGTCGTCGAAGTGTTCGAGCTGCCACCAGGACGCGCACGGTGGTGAGACGGCGGCCCGCGCCGACGGTGGGCTATGTGAGAGCTGCCACACGGTCGCGGCCTTCGCGCCAAGCTCCTTCGACGTCAAGGCGCATGCCGCGTTGAAGGTGACGCTTGAGGGACGGCATGGACAGGTGCCGTGCGCCGCGTGCCATGGACCTGCGCGGCCGGGCTTGTCAACGCTGCCCGCACCGTCGACGCGTAAGGCGAAACTCACACTCGTGTTGAAGGAGAAAACCTGCGACGGGTGTCATGTAGACCCGCACGCAGGACGCTACAACGAGAAGGGCACGCTGTCCGTGAGTAGCGGCTGCGCGACGTGTCATAACGCGGTCGCCTGGCGGCCATCGACGCTGACGCTCGCTGTCCATGCGACCTTTTCATATCCCCTGGACGGCGGGCATCGAACTGTTCCGTGCGTCGCCTGCCATGATGAAATGAAGATGAAAGCAGCGCCAGCGACCCTGTTGCAGACGGCAAAAGGTGTCGCATCGCTGCCGTTCACGAAGAAGCGAGCCACCACCTGCGTCACGTGCCACGAGACACCGCACGGCGACCAGTTCGCACACCGCAAGGACAAGGGAGTGTGCGAGGGATGTCATACGGTCGAGACCTTCATCCCGGCCGTCAGATTCAATCACGACAAGGACGCGTCGTTCGCGCTGGCGGGAGCACATGCGAAGGTCCCGTGTGCGTCCTGTCACAAGGCGAACGCCTCCGATCGCCGTATACTGTACCGGCCACTCTCGGGCAAATGTGAGAGCTGCCACGCCGGAACACTGCCGAAGGGTGACGCATGAACCGCCTGCGCCTGCCGTTCATTCTGGTTTCATTATTCCTCTTCCCGCTGCACCTGACGGCGCAGCAGGGCGGCGGTGTTCCGACCC
>JBGAJQ010000089.1:0-19286 GCA_044224875.1 Gemmatimonadaceae bacterium
TACCTGTCGGACGTCATGCCCGCGAATGTGCAGCTGATCCACTCCAACCGGCACAACATCCTCGAACAGGTGCAGACAGCGGACCTGGTGGTTGGCGGTGTGCTGGTGACCGGTGCCAAGGCGCCCAAGCTCTTGCGGAAGGAAGACCTCAAGCGGATGCGCCCCGGCTCGGTGATTGTCGACGTGGCCATCGACCAGGGCGGGTGTGTGGAGACGATCCACGCCACGACGCACGAGAACCCCACGTACGTGGTGGATGGCGTCATTCACTACGGGGTGGCGAACATGCCAGGCGGCGTGCCGCGCACATCGACACTGGCGTTGACCAATGCGACCCTTCCGTACGCGTTGCAGCTGGCCAACAAGGGATGGCAGCAGGCGCTGCGCGACAACCCGGCGCTACGCCTGGGTCTGAACATGATCGATGGAAAGGTCACGTATCCAGGCGTCGCCGAGGCGTTTGGCCTGCCGAACCACGATCCGCAGTCATTCCTGTAGGAGCTGGCGGGGAGATCGGGATGACGCATGACGCGTCCGGGCGTGTCCACGTCCGCCGGCTGTCGCATAACCCCGATCTCCCGTTGCCCGCCCGGCAGACCGCAGGGTCGGCCGGGTATGACGTGGCGTCGGCGGAGCCCGATTTCCAGCTGGCGCCCGGCGAACGCCGGGCGGTCGCCACGGGACTGGTGTTTGAGCTGCCGGACGGCCTCGAGATGCAGGTTCGTCCGCGGTCGGGTCTCGCCCTCAAGTACGGGCTCACGCTGCCTAACGCCCCGGGAACGATCGACAGCGACTACCGTGGCGAGCTCAAGATCATCATGCAGAACGGCGGAACGGACCCCGTCACGATCAAGCGTGGCGACCGCATCGCCCAACTCATCTTTGCCACGTTCGCCGCACCGGAAATCGTCGCACAGGACGTGCTGAACGAGACGGCCCGCGGGGCAGGCGGCTTCGGCAGCACGGGGTCATAGCAGAACCGGAAGAGCTCGGCTGGTTTTTGTGTTCCGCGACACGTGAAGAAGCGACGGCTAGGTGTCGGCGCGCCAATGCCTTGCACGCTTCCGAGAGCTTCCTTAGGTTTCGCCTTGTCCCCCGAAATCCCGCAATTTCGCCGTCCAACGCGCTTCGCGCGTCATTGCTATTCATACATGCGCTGGCCGTTCCTAAAGCCCGGAGCCCTATTCCCCGCGAATGCCATCGCGGTTGACTTGGGCACGGCAAACACCCTGATCTACGTCAAGGGAGAAGGCATCGTCCTGAACGAGCCCTCCGTGGTCGCCATCGACCGCGAGAGCAAGCGGGTCAAGGGGGTCGGTCTCGAGGCCAAGCGCATGCTCGGCCGCACACCGGATGGCGTCATCGCCGTTCGCCCGATGAAGGACGGCGTCATCGCCGACTTCGATGTCACCGAGAAAATGCTCCGGTATTTTCTCGAGCTGATCATCAAGAACCGGATGTTCAAGATCAAGCCGCGCGTGATCGTCTGCGTTCCGTCGGGCATCACGGAAGTGGAGAAGCGTGCGGTGCGAGACTCCGCGTTAGGTGCCGGGGCCAAGGAAGTCTTCATGGTCGCTGAGCCCATGGCCGCGGCGATCGGTGTCGGCCTGCCCATCGAAACGCCGACCGGAAACATGGTGATCGACATTGGCGGCGGAACCACGGAGATCGCGGTCATCGCGCTCTCTGGCATCGTCAGCGACACCTCCATCCGAACCGGCGGCGATGAGCTGGACACCGCGATCGTTCAGTTCATGCGCAAGAATTACAACCTCCTGATCGGCGAACCCACGGCAGAGCTGATCAAGGTGCAAGTTGGATCGGCCGCCCCGGTGGGAGATGAGCGCGAGATGGAGGTGAAGGGCCGCGACCTCGTTTCGGGCATCCCGAAAACCGTCCGCGTCCACTCGCTCGAGATCCGTGAAGCCATCCAGGAGCCCATTCAACAGATCGTGGACGCCGTGCGCCGCGCCCTGGAAATCACGCCCCCCGAGCTGGCCAGCGACATCGTCGATCGCGGGATCGTCATGACGGGCGGGGGCGCGCTCATTCGCGGTCTCGACGTCGTGTTGCACCAGGAGACGGGGCTCCCGATACATGTGGACGAAGACCCGCTGACCTGTGTGGTGCGTGGTACAGGACGCATCCTGGATGATGAGGCTAAGTACTGGTCTGTGCTGAGCACCTGAGGAGAGTCCGGAACCGTGGCTCGCGCCGTCCGCACCGACTCGCGCGTCGACACCGCACTTCTCGCGGTCTGCGCGATCCTCGCACTCTTCACCTTGGTGCTACCGGCCACGGCTCGTGACTCCGTCGCCGCCGTACTTCGCCGCACAGTCCTCGCACCGCTACTCAGTCTTCAGGAACAAGCCGAACGGGCCCGCGGTGCCTTTCTGGAGCGTGATAAGGTCAACGCACGCATTGATTCCCTGGCATTGCGTGGTGCGCGCGTCCCGCAGCTGCTGGACGAGAACGATCGCCTGCGTCGGATCCTGGGATTGGCGCGCCAGCTCCAGTGGGGGTTCCTGCCGGCAGAAGCGCTCCATGCAACCACCGGTGCTTCCAATGACGACGACATGGTGCTGCTGACGGTCGGTAGCGAGGCCGGCGTACGCCCGCGCGCTCCGGTCGTTGCTCCTGACGGTTTGGTGGGAGTGGTCACCTCCACGGATCCAAAGACGAGCCAGGCGATCTTGTGGACCCACGCGGATTTTCGAGTGAGCGCGATGGCGTCTGACGGTTCGGCGTTCGGCATCGTACAGCCGCATCGTGGTGCTGAGCCGGACCGCTACATGCTGGAAATGCGCGGTGTGGCGTTTCGGGACGCGTTGAAGACCGGTACGCTCATTACCAGCTCCGGCCTGGGCGGCGTGTTCCCACGGGGAATCCCGATCGGTGTCGTGGTCGGCGAAATCCGAACGCTCGAGGGGTGGGCCAGGACGTACCTGTTGCGTCCATCCGTTCGACCGCAAGACATCGCGCACGTCATGGTGTTGACGCCGGAACGCGTCACGAGCGACGTCTCGACGGTGTGGCAGTCGGCCGCCTCAGTAGATTCTGCGCAACGACGCATCGTCGCGGCCGGCGACTCACTGGACCGGCAAGAGGCAGAGGTCCGTGCTGCACGCCAACGCACGCTCGATTCGGCGGCCGCCATGCTGAGTGGTGTGAACGTGGCGCCGAGTATCACCGCTAGCGATTCTCTCCGTGCGCGTCTGAACCTGTCCGGACTCAAGCGAGATTCCACGCGGCGTGACAGCGTGAAGCGGCCGCCGCAATGAGGCTCGCTCCGTTGCTGCGCGGTGTGCTGGCATTCGCCATTCTCGTCACGCTGCACTACTCCATCCGGCCCCTGCTCGGATGGCGCGTTGGCATGGACTTTCTCGTCATCGCGGTCCTGCTCACCGCCGTTCGTGTGCGGCCAGGGGTCGCTGCCGTCCTTGGCTTCCTGACCGGACTCGTCGCTGATTCACTCTCACCGAATGCCTTTGGAGCGGGTGCGCTGGCGATGACAGGGATCGCGTTTGCCGCATCCTGGCTCAAGGCCGTGTTCTTTGCCGACAACGTGGTCCTCCACGCGTTCTTCTTCTTTGTTGGGAAGTGGGCGTACGATATCGTCTATGTGTTGGCGGAACGACGACTAGGACTGACGGAGGCGGCCACGCAGCTGCTGCTCTGGTCGCCACTGTCCGCGGCGCTGACAGCACTGGTTGGATTGCTGCTCCTGGTCGCCTTCCGGTCGGTCTTGGAACCCCAGTCCGCATGAACGAATTTCCGGCAGCATCGGAGACGCAGGCGGTATGAGCTTTCATCCGAATGAAGTGCAGCGTCGCGGTCAGTTCGCCCGTGCCCTGGTTGGCGGCACACTGTTGGTGCTGGCGGGAGCATTCTTTCGGACGCAGGTGCTGGAGAATACCACCTACGCGCTGCAGTCTGAGGAAAACCGGCTCCGCGAGGTTCCGCTTCCGGCGCCGCGAGGCATCATCTACGATCGGCACGGGTTGATCGTCGCCGAGAACATTCCGGGCTATACCGTGTCGATCCTGAGCCCGGGACCGGATTCGCTGCGTGCGTCGCTGCGAGCCTTGAGCGCCATTGTGCCGTTCAGCGACGATGCCATCGAATCCGCCGTCCGTCGGTTGAAGCGCGACCCCAACCGGCCGACGGTTGTCCTGGCGGACGCATCGTTCGACCAAGTGTCAGTGCTCGAAGAGCACCGAAGCGAGTTCCCCAGCCTCATCATCCAGACGGCGCCCAAGCGATACTACCCCGACGGCCCGGCCGTATCGGCGCTGGTCGGTTATACCAGCGAAATCGCCGAGTCTGAGCTGAACTCATCGGCGTACGTGGGCTACAAGTCCGGGCAGCAGATCGGTCGTGCCGGACTGGAAAAGGAGTACGAACGAAAGCTGCGAGGGAAGGAGGGCTCGCGCTTTGTGGAAGTCGATGCACGAGGCCGCGTGGTGCGTGAGTCGGGGGCGCGCCCGGACATTCCTCCGGTGCCGGCGCCGGCGCTTACGACTCACCTGGACATGGATCTCCAGCGCTTCGTCGCGTCGTACTTCGCCGACTCGCTGCAGGGCGGTGTTGTGGCCATGGAGCCATCCGGGGAAGTACTCGCAATTCACTCAGCTCCGACGTTCGATCCCAACCGCTTTATCGGGGGCATTCCCAGGGACTATTGGGCAGCCCTGAACGGCGATCCACGCCGCCCATTGTACAACAAGGCAATCCAGGGGCGTTACCCTCCCGGGTCAACGTTCAAGCTGGCGATGGCCGCGCTTGCCCTCGAGAGCGGCGTGGCAACCCTGAACGACCGGATGCCGGCGCCTTGTACCGGCGGGTATACCTACGGCACGCGACGGTTCAAATGCTGGGACCACAAGGGGCACGGATCGCTCACGTTGGCGCAAGCCATCGAAAAGTCGTGCGACGTGTACTTCTACCAGCTCGGGCTCAAGATGGGGTTGCCGAAGTTGATCGCCGGCGGGGTGGACCTGAAGTTCCGGGAGCGCTCGGGGATCGACTTACCGAATGAGTCGGCACCGCTCTGGCCGTACGCAGTCGACTATTACAATCGGCTCTTTGGGCCGCGCGGATGGACGCAGGCCGTTGCGTTGAACCTGTCGATCGGACAGGGTGAGAATTCGCAGACGATCGTGAGTATGGCGCGCTTCTATACGGCGCTGGCGACCAATGGGCAGGCCTCCAATCCCACCATCGGTAACTCCAAGATCGCGCGGACCAAGTTGTTTGAACTGGCACCCGAACAGCTGAATGGATTGCGCGATGCCCTTGCCGGCGTCGTGTCGGGTCGCGGGACCGCAGGCTCCGCGGTGATTCAAGGGGTGACGATTGCCGGAAAGACCGGCACCGCACAGAACTCGCACGGCGAAGACCACGCGTGGTTCGTCGGGTTCGCACCCAAGGACGACCCGAAGATTGTGGTCGCCGTCATGCTGGAGTTTGGGGGCCATGGAACGCGCGCGGCGCGAACGGCCTCCAAGATCATCGAACACTATCTCAAGCGGCCTGCCATCCAGCCGTTGAACACCGAGGGCGAGTGATCCGCCGGGCGTTTGCGGACTATCCGCTGGTCCTGATAGCGTTGCTGCTGTCGGCGTATGGTGTGGCCGTCGTGTATTCGGCAGGCCAGACAGACGTTCCCGTTCCGTACGTTGAAGGGGCGTGGAAGCGGCAGTTGATGTGGCTGGGCATATCGATCGTCGCGGCGTGGACGGTGAGCCGGGGCTCGGTGCGGTTTCTCGACTGGGTAGCGACGCCGGCGTACGTCCTGGGCGTCGTACTGCTGGCGGTGACACTGGTCATCGGGAGCGGAGCCGGCACCGCCGCCAGCATGAAGGGGTGGATCACCATCGGTGGCACACGCATCGGTCAGCCGGCTGAACTGGCCAAGGTGTGCGTGGTGTTGATGCTGGCGAAGGTACTCTCCAGCAGCCGCAACGCCCCAAAGTCCCTGCTGGAGCTGTGGAAACCCGCGGTCGTCGTGCTCGTGCCGTGGGTCCTGGTCATGGCGCAGCCGGACCTCGGCACGGGGATGGTCTTCATCGGGATCTTCTTCGCCATGCTCTTCTGGTCCGGCGTCTCGGCCCGCCTGCTGCTGCTTGTGGCGAGTCCCGCGATCAGCCTGGTGCTCGCGTTCTCCACCGGGCTGTGGGGCGCTTGGTTCTTGTTGTTGCTGGCCGTCGTCATCCTCTACAAGCCGTACATCGTGGAGGGTGTGGTGCTCGTAGTGGCGAACGTGCTCATGGGAGTGGCGGCGCCACTGCTCTGGGAACGCCTCGAGCCGCACCAGCAGGCCCGCTTGCTTGTCTTCCTCGATCCGTCTCAGGACCCTAAGGCCACCGGCTATCACGTCATTCAGTCAAAGATCGCGATTGGGTCCGGAGGATGGGTGGGAAAGGGGTTCACACTGGGCAGCCAGAAGCGATTGGCATTCCTTCCGGCCCAGCACACGGACTTCATTTTCTCCGTCGTCGGTGAGGAACTCGGGTTCATTGGCGTCACCGTCGCCTTGTTCTTCTTCCTGATGCTGTTCCTTCGCGCCATTCGTGTGTCGACGCGTGCCAGCGATTCCTTCTCGTCCTTGGTTGCGTTCGGGATCATCGGCAGTTGGTTCGTTCACGTAGCCGAGAATGTCGGGATGACGCTCAGCCTCATGCCGGTCACCGGCATTCCCCTGCCGTTCTTTTCGTACGGCGGCTCGTTCCTTCTCGCATGCTGGATTTCCGTAGGCATTCTGGTTCGGATCTCGAGCGAGGGACGAGGGATGGCGGACGCCTTCTAGCGGTCCGCCGCATACCGGCGCCGTGCCGCGGGCCGTAGGGACGGCTCCTGTCAACGCCTTGTCCTGCGATGCTTTAGCGGGCACATTTGCAGCCTATGGCATGGTTTCGGAAGGAGAAGAAGCCTAGGGCACCGCGCGCGCAGCGCCTCGACATTCCCCCCGATGTTTGGGAGAAGTGTGAGGCGTGTGGGCACACGGACATCCGGGAAAAGTTCGTCCGCAACCACAACGTCTGTCCAAACTGCGACTACCACCGTCGCATTCGCGGCCCAGACTACGTCAACATCCTCCTGGACGAGGGCTCCTGGGAGGAAGTGCTCACGGACATTCGCTCCGTCGATCCGCTGAGCTTTCCGGATTACCAGGGACGGCTCAAGAAGGCACGCGCTAACGCCGGTGACTACGACGCGATCTTCACCGCGGCCGGAACACTCGGCGAGATGCCAGTGAACGTGGGGGCCATGGACTTCGCCTTCATGGGTGGCTCGATGGGTTCGGTCGTCGGCGAGAAGATCGCGCGATTGGGGCAGCGTTCCCTCGAGCGAAAGCACCCGTTGATCATCGTCTCGGCTTCTGGCGGCGCCAGGATGCAGGAGGGCGTGCTCTCCCTCATGCAGATGGCGAAGGTCAGCGCCGTCCTGTCGCAGCTGGCAGAGCGCCGCATCCCGTACATATCCATTCTCACCAACCCGACGACCGGTGGCGTCAGCGCGAGCTACGCCATGCTGGGTGATGCGATTGTGGCCGAGCCAGGGGCGGTGATCGGCTTTGCTGGGCCACGGGTGATCAAGCAAACGTTAGGGCAGGACCTCCCAGAGGGATTCCAGACCGCGGAGTTTCTGCTGGATCACGGGATGCTGGACTGCGTGGTGCATCGCAAGGACCTCAAGCAGACGGCGGGACGCCTGCTTCGGCACATGAGTGGCAAACCCGCGGCGGCCGGTTGGGCAACGAGCTGAGCGACTATCGCGACGCGCTGGACTTTTTGTTCGCGCGGACGACCGGAAAGAACAAGCTTGGTCTTGAGCGGGTCGAGGCCCTGTTGAAATACCTCGGGGATCCGCACAAGCAGCTGCGGGTCTTTCACGTGGCGGGAACGAACGGGAAGGGCAGTGTGTGCGCGACCCTCGAGGCGCTGATGCGCTGGCGCGGCCTCCGTGTGGGCAAGTACACCTCGCCTCATCTGGTGGATTTTCGCGAGCGCTTCTTGGTCAACGGCACGCCAATCGAGGCGCAATTCGTTGTGGATTTCATCCGCGACCACGTGAAGGCCGTTGAAGACCTTGGGGCGACGTTCTTCGAGGCGACAACGGCCATGGCGTTCGAGTGGTTCGTTAGGCAGCAGGTGGAGGTGCTCATCCTCGAGACGGGACTCGGAGGACGACTCGACGCCACAAACGTCGTCCAGCCGCTCGTGGCCGGTGTCTCTTCGATTGGCATCGACCACGTGGAGTACCTCGGGAATTCTCGTGAGGAGATCGCGCGCGAGAAGGCGGGGATCTTCAAACGCGATGCGGCGGCGGTGGTTGGCGAACCCGATGTCGAAATCGGTGCGTTGCTGCGAGACGCCGCGTTGGCCGTTGGAGCTCGGCCAGTCGTAGAGGTGTGGCGCGAGAACCCGCCCGTTGAGGTGGCCGTTGCAGCCGAAGGGACGCGCTTTGCGCTGCGTCACGATGGAGGCCCGGTATCTCTGGTGACGCCGTTGCTTGGCGAGCACCAGGCATCGAATGCCGCGTTGGCGATCGCGATGACCGAGGCAGCCGGGCGGCCCTTTGCCTTGACGGCGGTTGAGCTGCAGGCGGCGCTGCGCACCGTGCGGCTGCCAGGACGCTTCCATCGGGTTGGTCGAATGATTTTCGACGTCGCGCATAACGCGGATGGGGCCACGGTGTTGACGCGGACGCTGCGCGCCCTCGGCGTGGAACGACCCTTGGTCGGCATCGTGTGCATACTGGCAGACAAGGACTGGCAGAGCATCCTGGACGCGTTGTCGCCGGCGCTGGACGAGTTGGTGCTGGTGAACGCGCCGACCGCGCCTTCCAGCCGCATGTGGCGTATTGAGGAAGCGTATGCGTACGCCCGATCGCGAGGCTGGCTTGCACGCATGGAGTTGGATTTCGACCAGGCCATTGATGCCTCCAGCCGCGTCTCGGGAACGGTGCTCATTACTGGCTCGTTTCACACCGTCGGAGACGCAATGGATCGCTTGCAGGTCGATCCGTTGGCTCGATAGCTTTCCCTGATGTCAACCGCGTCGCTTCCCGGATTTCGCGACTTCTATCCCGATGAGTTCGCGCAGCGATCGTGGCTGTTCGAGCGATGGCGGAGCGTGGCGCAGCGATTTGGATTTCAGGAGTACGACGGTCCTCCCTTGGAGCCCTTGGAGCTCTACACGCGAAAGAGCGGCGAGGAGATTGTCGGGCAGCTCTACAACTTTGAGGACAAGGGGGGGCGCGCCGTGGCCCTCCGCCCGGAAATGACGCCTACCGTTGCACGGATGGTGGCCGCGCGGGCCAATGCGCTCCGCAAGCCCGTGCGGTGGTTCTCCGTGCCTCAGTTGTTTCGCTACGAGCGACAGCAGAAGGGGCGTCTGCGTGAGCACTTCCAGCTCAATGTCGACATCTTTGGCGAGGACAACATTGCCGCGGATGCCGAGTTGTTGGCGGTCGCGTGCGAAATCATGCGTGCGTGCGGACTGGGCGCCGATGCTGTTCAGGCGCGCGTGAGTGATCGCCGCCTGCTGACGGCGATTCTCGAGGCGCTGGGCGTTCCCACGAACTGCCTGTCGGTTGCATTCGCTGCGATTGACAAGATCGAGCGTGATTCCGTGGAGGTGCTCATCCAGCGCATGGTCAGCGGCGGGATTCCCGAGCGCGCGGCGACGGAGAGTTTGGGTGTCGCGCGCAATTCCTCCTTGGAAGACATTCGCGCGTCGCTGGGAAGCGATGCGCGCGTCGTGGAGGCGCTCGACCGCTTTGAGCGGTATACATCGTTGCTCCGCGCCCACGGGGTACTGGACTACGTGACGTTTGACCTGCGCATTGTACGAGGCTTGGCGTACTACACGGGTCTCGTATTCGAGTTGTTCGACACGCAGGGGGAATTCCGGGCGATTTGTGGAGGTGGCCGGTACGACAATTTGCTGAAGGACCTGGGCGGCGTGGACCTTCCCGCGTTAGGCTTCGGCATGGGCGACGTGGTGCTGGGCGAGCTACTGAAGGCGCGCGGCAAGATGCCCGGTGGTCACGCGGGCGTTGACGTATGGGTGGTTCCTGAGGAAGGGGTTAACGCCGAACGGGTCGTCGCGGCCGCCGCGGCGCTCCGTCGCCTGGGGCTGAGCAGCGACTACGTGCTCAACACGGACAAGCTCGCAACGCAGAAGTCATCGAAACAAATGGACGCTGCGCGCAAGGCGGGGGCGCGCTATGCACTCCTGTTGCAGCAGGGTGACGTGGCGCCCTTGCGTGACCTGCGCGGGGAACGCGAATCAATGGCGACGCCAGTTTCGGCGTGGTTGCAGGCGTCCAGCGCCAGCGCGTACCTCGCGCAGGGGCCCGCCGGTGCACTGGATTCGCTGCAAGAGATCGTGCGACTTCGCATGGGTGCGGCAACAGATCGACCGTGAGAAGAACGACTGTCAACTCCACTCTGACGTTCGTCCTACTCACCTTTTTGATACGCGGTTACCGACATGGCTGACGACAAGAAACTGACCACCCGCGCGCAGGACTTCAGTGCGTGGTACAACGAGGTTGTGCTCCGCGCCGAACTCGCGGACTACTCACCTGTTCGAGGATGCATGGTGATCCGCCCAAATGGCTACGGCATTTGGGAACGCATGCAACGCGCACTCGACGACATGTTCAAGGCGACGGGGCATCGCAACGCCTACTTCCCCCTGTTCATCCCCGAAAGCTTCCTGCACAAGGAAGCCGAGCATGTGGAGGGATTCGCCCCCGAAGCCGCCGTGGTCACGCACGGGGGAGGAAAGAAGCTGGAGGAGCCGCTGGTCGTTCGCCCCACGTCCGAGACGATCATCTACTCCATGTATGCCAAGTGGGTGCAGAGCTATCGCGACCTTCCTATCCTCATTAACCAGTGGGCGAACGTCGTACGCTGGGAAATGCGCACACGTCTCTTCCTCCGCACGCTGGAGTTTCTCTGGCAGGAAGGTCACACGGCGCACGCGACCCACGACGAGGCCGAGGCCGAGACGCGGCTCATCCTGGGCGTGTATCGACAGTTCATGGAAGAGTGGATGGCGATGCCCGTCCTGACCGGGCTCAAGACGCAATCCGAGAAGTTTGCAGGTGCCCTTCGCACGTACGCCTGCGAAGCCATGATGCAGGACAACAAGGCGCTGCAGGCGGGAACGTCGCACAACCTCGGTCAGAACTTTGCCAAGGCGTTTGAGCTGAAGTTCCAGAGCGAGTCTGGGAACATCGAGCACGCGTGGAATACCTCGTGGGGCGTGTCCACCCGCATGGTGGGCGGGTTGGTGATGACCCATGGTGACGACAACGGACTGCGGGTACCTCCCAAGCTCGCCCCAGTGGAGGTCGTGGTCGTGCCCATCTGGAAGAGCGATGAGGAGCGTGCCAGGGTGTTTGAGGCCGCCGACCGGATCAAGGGCGACCTGTCATCCTGGGGGGGCCGCGGTGAGGATCGCATCCGAGTCCACGTGGATCGCCGCGAGGGCGTGAAGCCTGGCGCGAAGTACTACGAGTGGGAGCTGCAGGGCGTGCCTTTGCGCATCGAGCTCGGTCCTCGCGACCTCGACAAGGGCTCGTGCCTGTCGGCACGACGCGATACCCGCGAAAAGGCTGCGCTTGCCCTCGACGGATTGCCGGGCGCCGTGGCTGTCCTTCTCGCTCGAATCCAGGGCGACATGCTTGCCGCTGCACGCGAGCGGCGTGAAGCACACAGCGTGCGCGAGCCCATGGCGTACGACGCGTTCCGCCAGCTCATGGAGGGCGACGGAGCGTTCGTGTACGCTGGGTGGAATGGTGATCCCGCCGTCGAAGCGCGCGTGAAGGAAGAGACGAAGGCGACGATTCGCGTCATTCCTGACGACGAGTTCAAGAGCGACGCAGCGCCCAAGACGTGCATGGTGACGGGTGAGCCTGCGAAGCACGAGGTGGTATGGGCCAGGGCGTACTAGGCGCCCCCTTGGCGCGCGTCGGCGGCACCCTTTCATGCGAGGGGGTGCCGCTCGATGCGCTGGCCGGGGCTGTTGGTACACCGCTCTACGCGTACTCAACGGCCTCGATCAAAGGACAGTACCAACGTCTCAGCGACGCGCTGGCTGATGTGCCGCACCGAATCCACTATGCCTGCAAGGCGAATGGCAACCTCGCCATCCTCTCCCTTTTGCGATCGTTAGGCAGCCTGGTGGACGTCGTGTCGGGCGGCGAGTTGCACCGAGTTCGAAAGGCAGGCTACGCTCCCGACCAGGTCATCTTCGGCGGAGTCGGCAAGGGTGAGGCGGAGATCCTCGAAGCGCTCGATGCCGGCGTACACATCCTGAGCCTCGAGAGCGAGGAAGAATTGAACCTCGTCAATCGACTGGCGGGCGAGCGGGGCGTGTGTCCGCGGATCGGTTTGCGCGTGAATCCCGAGATTACCGTGGAGTCCGTGCACTCCTACATCAAGACGGGACAGAAGGGCGACAAGTTCGGGGTTCCGCACGACCAGGCAATAGCGGTGGCCAAGCGCGCGGCCTCGCTCCCGAATGTTCGACTGGTGGCCATCGGGATGCACATCGGGTCGCAGGTGACGGACCTGAACGCCTATGGCGCCGGACTCGCCAAGCTCGAGGCGCTGGTCACGGCACTCCGAACGGCAGGGATCTCCACCCTCGAGTACGTCGATGTTGGTGGCGGCTTGTTCGTGCCATATGACGACGAGCCGCCGGTTGATCTTGCGGCTTACGCCGCGTTGGTCGCGCCCGTTGTTCGTCGACTCGGCCTAACGCTGGTAATCGAGCCCGGGAGATTCCTTGTCGCGGAGTCCGGTGTCTTGGTCACACGCGTCTTGTATCGGAAGCGGAGCGGGGGAAAGACGCTCCTTGTGACCGACGCCGGGATGACCGACCTGCTTCGTCCGTCGCACTATCAGGCGTATCATCGCATCGAGGCAGTAACGCCCACGGCCGGAAGTGCCACGTTCGACGTGGTGGGTCCAATTTGTGAAAGCGGTGACTTCCTGGCGATCGATCGGACGATGGACGACGTCGCAACTGGAGCCCTGTTGTGCATCTTTACTGCCGGTGCGTACGGGTTCTGCATGTCGTCGAATTACAACGCACGCCCGCGCCCCGTAGAGGTTCTCGTCGACGGGGATCGTTGGGCGATTGTGACACAACGCGAACGCTACGACGACCTGACGCGGCTCGAAACTGCCACCCCCACCTGGAGCGAGCTCTGATGCGCGTGGGCCTGATGTCCGATACGCACGATCGTTTGCCGGCGATCGACGCGTTGTTGCGACAGATGCAGGAGCGCGGGATCTCGTTGGTGCTGCACTGCGGAGATTTCTGTGCCCCGTTCTCGCTGCTGCCGTTCCTGAACCTCAACATGACGTTGGCCGGAGTGTTTGGACGAAACGACGGCGATCACGAAGGCTTGCGAGCCATTGCGGCGCGCGGGCTCGGCATCGAGCTCTTTGAATCGCCGCATAGCATGGAAGTGGCCGGCCAGCGACTCCTGCTCGTCCACGATCTGGCGGACCTGAGTCAGCATTCGCTGGACCAGCACTCGATTGTCGTGCACGGCTTCACCCACCGAGAGGAAATGAAGGAACGCGGCGATACCCTGATCGTAAACCCGGGGGAAGCGTGCGGGTGGCTGCACGGCGCTCCGTCAGCCGCAATCCTCGACCTCGAGACCAAGGCGGTGGAGTTCATCAAATTGCCGGAGAGCGCGTGACTGATCCGACGGCGGGCAACCGCATCCTGATCCTCGACTGTGGTTCGCAGTTCACCCAACTGATCGCACGCCGGGTTCGCGAGGCCCGAGTTTATTGCGAGATCCATCCGCCGACGCGCTCACTCGAATGGATCAAGGCGTGGAAGCCGAGTGGAATCATTCTCTCCGGAGGCCCGGCCTCGGTGACGGACGAGGGAGCGCCCACGTTCGATCGCGGGATACTGGACTTGGGTCCGCTGCTTGGTGTGTGCTACGGCATGCAGTGGATCGCGCACTCCGAAGGCGTGCCGGTGGTGGGCGGTGGGCGACGCGAGTACGGCCGCGCCGAAGTCACGGTGCGTGAACCATCGTGCGTGTTTAGCGGCTTTGAAGCGGGCGAACGAACGCAGGCGTGGATGTCCCATGGTGATCACGTCGAAAGCGTTCCGCCCGGCTACGTGCTTACCGCCTCCAGCTCCGACAATCCCGTGGTCGGGATGCGGCACGCCAGCAAGCCAATCCACGCGATCCAGTTTCACGCCGAGGTGGCGCACACGACGCGCGGCGCCGACATCATCTCGAACTTCCTGTTCGAGGTGTGCGGCTGCCAGCCAACGTGGACACCAGGGGCCTTCATTGCCGACGAGATCGAGAAGATCCGATCATTGGTTGGATCGGCCCGTGTGATCTGCGGGTTGTCGGGTGGCGTCGATTCCGCGGTCGCAGCAGCCCTCGTGCATCGAGCGATCGGGGATCAGCTCACGTGCATCTTTGTCGACACCGGCCTGTTGCGCCTACACGAAAGAGAACAGGTCGAACGCACCTTTCGCGCGCATCTTGGCATAGACCTCGTGACGGTGCGCGCGGAACAGCGATTTCTGGATGGTCTGGCAGGTGTGGAGGAGCCGGAGAAGAAGCGAACCATCATCGGCCACACGTTCATCGATACCTTCGAGGACGCGGCACAGAACGTCGGGCCCAACGTGGAGTTCCTCGTTCAGGGAACGCTGTACCCCGACGTGATCGAGAGCTTCTCACCGCGCGGTGGACCCAGTGTCACCATCAAGACGCATCATAATGTTGGCGGACTCAAGCCGGGCATGAAGTTCAAGCTGATCGAGCCGTTGCGCGAGCTGTTCAAGGACGAGGTGCGGAATGTGGGGCGCGAGTTGGGGCTGCCGGAGGAGATGGTGGGACGGCATCCCTTCCCAGGGCCGGGGCTGGCCATTCGGGTCTTGAGCGACGTGACGCAGGAGAAGCTCGACGTCCTACGGCAAGCCGACGCGATCTACCTGGACGAGATTCGTTCAGCCGGCCTGTACAACGACATCTGGCAGGCGTTCGCGGTGTTGCTGCCCGTGCGCTCCGTTGGCGTCATGGGTGACTATCGAACGTACGAGAACGTCGTTGGCTTGCGCGCCGTGACCAGCACCGACGGCATGACGGCGGACTGGTTCCCATTTCCGCATGAAGTCTTGGCGCGAATGTCCAATCGCATCATCAACGAAGTGAAAGGCGTGAACCGTGTCGTCTACGACGTGAGCTCAAAGCCGCCCGCCACGATCGAATGGGAGTAGTACCGCCGGCGATTGCGTCGGCGAGGTAGCGGGTTGGGCGCAGCCTGTCGTATCGTTCGCCCGTGACGCGACACGACCACGAAGCCGAAGAGTCTCTACGTGCCCTGCGCATTCCGACGCGCCGGGAGATTCGCGATGTCGCGCGACTGGCGGCGCCCATCGTTATGGTGCAGGTCGGCATGATGCTGATGGGTGTTGTGGATACCGCCATCGTCGGACATGTCAGCGAAATCGGCCTTGCCGGTGTGGCGCTGGGCAACCTGTTCTGGTTTGTCGTCACCACTCTGGGGCAGGGCACGATCATGGCCCTGGACCCCATTGTGGCGCAGGCCGTCGGGGCGCGGGATGACGTGGCCGTTGCGAGGGGCCTGCAGCGTGGATTGCTGCTCGCGACGGCGATCGCGATCCTGTCTGGCATCGCCTTGGTGCCGGCCGAGTCGTTCTTCACCTTGGCGCGCCAGCCCGCCGAAGTTCGACCCCTGGCTGCCGAGTACGCGCAGATCTGCATCGTGGGGCAGTTGCCCTTCTTTGTGTTCGTCGTGCTTCGTCAATCGATGCAGGCGTTCAGCCGCGTGCGCCCAATCCTCGTAGCCGTTGTCATCGCGAACGTCGTGAACGCGCTACTGGACTGGGTGCTCGTGTTTGGGAGACTGGGAGCGCCGCAGTTGGGTCCGATTGGAAGCGCCTATGCCACGGTAGGTAGCCGCTGGGTGATGTGCGTGGTACTCGCCTGGGCCGGTCGTGATGTCTTTCGGACGTACCTGCGTCCCTGGCGCCCGGATGCGTTCAACCTGACGGCATTTCGGCGCATGCTTCTCTTGGGCGTTCCAATCGGGATCCATCAGTGGATCGAAGCCGTGGCCTTCAGCCTCGGGCTCATTCTGGTGGGCTTGATGGGAACGACCGCCGTTGCGGCGCACCAGATCACCATCACCCTGGCGGCGTTGACCTACATGGTGCCGCTGGGCGTTGCTGCTGCCGCGGCGGTCCTGGTCGGCCACGCGATCGGTCGCGGCGAGCCCGATGCCGCTCGGCGCGAGGCCGGAGCCGCGCTGGCCTGCGGCGTCGGCTTCATGTGCCTTACCGCGGTCATCCTCATCGTACTCCCCAGCGCGTTGGCGCACAGTTTTACGTCCGATCCCAAGGTCATAGCGATCGCGCTAACGCTCATTCCACTGGCAGGCGTCTTTCAGGTGTTCGACGGGATTCAAGGGGTGTCGAGCGGCATCCTTCGCGGGGCGGGGGATACCCACGTCCCCGCGTTGTTGAATCTGACGGGGTACGCCGTTGGCCTGCCGGTGGGTGGCTGGCTGGCGTTCTCGCGCGGCATGGGGCCGGCCGGCATCTGGTGGGGACTGGTGGTCGGCCTGGCGGCGGTGGGAGCCGCGCTGGGCTGGCGCGTCCACTATCGCCTGGGTCGCGAGCTCGAGCGCATCGATGTCGACGCGCCGCGTCCGGTACCGAGGTATCGGGCGCCGAGCGAGGCGCTGGACATCCCGACCGTCGATGGTGCCTCGGGCTAGATGCTCTTTTCCTGGAGCAGGGCCATGAACTCGGACGGCGTCGTCAACTGCAGCAACCGTTCGGGAACGTCTGGTTCCTTGGAGAACTGCGCGATCTTGCCGAGTACTGGCAGGTATTGATTCGAAACCTCGAGTGGCGGCGCGACGATCAGGAAAAAGAACTTCACGGGCTTCTCGTCGATCGCCTTGAAGTCGAGCCCATCGGGCTTGCGCCCGAACGCCACGCGCAACTTGCTCACGACCAGGGAGCGGCAATGCGGGATGGCGATGTTGCGGCCAATTCCGGTCGATCCAAGGTTCTCACGACGCTTCAACATCTTGAACAGCATCGCCTCGGACTTTTCATCCAGCTTGAGCAAACCAATGAGCTCCTTGAGGATCTCATCCTTGCTCGCGCCCTCGAGATTCAGCTTTACGGCGTCTTCGGAGAAAAACTCGCGCAGTTCCATCCGGTCCCCGTCGATTTTCAGTGACGCGACCCGCCCTTCCGGCCGCCGTCGCGCGGCGAGCGCCGCGTGTGACATGAAAGTGAAGCGCGCAACTTACCGCGCAAGGCAAGTCGTGTCAAATCTTCATGTTGCGAGCTTTTTTCGTGCTGGTTAGCTTGCCAATTCATGCGCTTTCCGTACCCAGTTGCCCACGATGTACCGGTGATTCTTGCGCCAATGGCCGGCGTATCGGAATCACCGTTCCGTCGCATTTGCCGTCGATTTGGCGCGGACGTCGTGGTCACCGAATTCCTCTCTGCCGAAGGCATTCGGCGTGAGAATCCGGCGACGCTGAGCAAGTTGCGGTTCGGAGCGGACGAGCGGACGATCGGTGTCCAGATCTTCGGGGCCGACCCAGATGCCATGCGCGAGGCAGCACAGCTGGTCACTGAGGTATTTGACCCGGAGTTCATCGATATCAACTTCGGCTGCCCCGTGAAGAAGGTCGTCAGGCGAAATGGTGGCTCCGGCTGTTTGCGCGACATGGACCTCGTACAGCGCGTGATTCGCGCCGTGTCGTCTGGCACTCATCTGCCGGTGACGGTGAAGATCCGAAGCGGGTGGAACGAGGAGATGCGATCTCCGGTTGACATCGCGCTCCGTTGCCAGGACGCCGGCGCTCGCGCACTCACCCTTCATCCTCGCACGCGAACCCAGATGTATACGGGGGCTGCCAACTGGGATGAGATTGCCGCCGTGAAGTCGGCGCTTTCCATTCCCGTCATTGGCAACGGCGACATCAAGACGTCGGCCGACGCCGCACGGATGCGATCCCATACTGGATGTGACGCGATCATGATTGCCCGCGGGTCGTTCGGGCAGCCTTGGATCTTTCGCGAAACGCGTGCCTTGCTCGATGGAACGCCGATTCCCGCTGCCCCAGGCGTTGCCGAGCGATTCCAAATTGCGCTGGACCACGCGCGTATGGCGGACGCGTGCGAGCCGGATCGGCGAGGCGCCGCGATCGAGTTTCGAAAGCACCTGGGGTGGTATGTGAAGGGACTGCCCGGAAGTGCGGATCTTCGGCGCCGACTCCACGCCATCGAGTCGTTAGGCGAGGTGGAAGGGATCTTTGAACGGTACCTGCGCAACCCGCCAGACGCCGAAGGCACGTCGGTGCCCGCGTCCGCACTGGCGTTGGGCGCGTGAATCCGCGACCGCGCCCTCAAGCTGCTCCAAGGGGTCGCTGACGGCAGCGTGGAACCTCGCGACGCCTTGGAGGAGTTGTCCCTGGCGCCGACCGAGTCCCTTCCGTTCGCCACGGTCGATCATCACCGGGCGATCCGTCAGGGCTACCCGGAAGTCATCTTTGGCGCCGGCACGACCGCGGAACAATGTGTTCTTATCGCCGAACGGATCGCCGTCCGTGGAAACGGCTTTCTCGTAACCCGTGCCTCGGCGGACGCTCGCGACGCACTGATCGCGCGATTCCCTTCGGCGCGGGCGAACCACACGGCGCAGACTGTGGCGCTTACCGCCGAAGGTGCCATTGCACCGCACAGGGGGGTGGTTCTCGTCATCACGGCGGGCACCAGTGACCTGCCCGTGGCTGAGGAGGCGGTCGAGACACTCAAGGCGCTGGGATGCGAGGCGAGGCAACTGACCGACGTGGGCGTGGCCGGTATCCACCGGTTGCTGGGGCTGCTGGCGATGAACTCCTGCGGGCCAAGGTGGTGATCGTTGCAGGAATGGACGGCGCCCTTCCGTCGGTCGTCGGCGGTTTGTATTGCCCCGGTCATCGTAAAGCCGACGAGCGTGGGTTACGGCGCGGCGTTCCAAGGGCTTGTCTGCTTCTCACGATGCTAAACAGCTGTGCGGCCGGCGTGACGGTGGTGAACATCGACAACGGCTTCTGGTGGCCGCCGCGGCCGCGCGCATCATGAGAGGCGTAGAGCGCTGCTCCGGCTGAGGGCAGGTCGCGTAGTACTTGCGCGGAACGACCGGGACGCGCTGTTCGTCAACGACTTGCGCTACGCATTTCATGT
>JBGAJQ010000090.1:0-18987 GCA_044224875.1 Gemmatimonadaceae bacterium
TGGCGTGTCTACCAATTTCACCACTTGGGCTTCGACGGGGATCCAGCTCAATCGCGCGGCCGTGCGTGCACTCGCGTCCTGTTGCCGGACCTTCCGGTACTTCCTTAGACGACTACGGGGCTGACGGGGCTCGAACCCGCGACCTCCGGTGTGACAGACCGGCACTCTAACCAGCTGAGCTACAGCCCCAACTAACTGCACCTAACGAAACATGCACGAAGATAAACGCCGGCGAAAAATCCTCACCTGCCCTTCCTATTCTTCGGGTCATCGACCGCATGACCCGCCCACAATAGCCCCAAGGGGAGTCGAACCCCTCTCTGCACCTTGAAAGAGTGCCGTCCTAACCGATAGACGATGGGGCCGATCACTTCCCTGGGATGGCCACCCATCCCAAAACGCTCTGACCCAACACTTCGCAAACACCAGTAGCGGTAACGGGATTCGAACCCGTGTTCCAGCCTTGAGAGGGCTGTGTCCTGGGCCCCTAGACGATACCGCCATCAACCACCGAACAACGGCCGCCACGCTTTGCGCGACCACGTCCGCCACCTGCGCATCCCCAGACCGTACAGGCCAGGAGGGACTCGAACCCCCAACCGCCGGTTTTGGAGACCGGTGCTCTACCAATTGAGCTACTGACCTACAAACCTGGATTCCACACGGCGACTAATCGCCGGCGAAACCGCGTTCCACTCAGGGTGACTGAGGGGACTTGAACCCCCAACCCCCGGAGCCACAGTCCGGTGCTCTAACCGGTTGAGCTACAGTCACCATAGACGGGCCTCTTCGGCCCGCGAAACCCTCGCCACCCAATCGAAGGCGAGGGGGATGATTTTAAACAGCGCCCTACGCGAAAACAACGACTCGTTCCTGCCCCTGCTTGCTCACAATGTTCGACCCGCCCGATAAAGGCGCGTTTCCTAAGGAGCAGGCGAGAACCAACTCGATGCCGTTCCCCTCAGTCCTTTGCCCGGTCCAGATACTCTCCGCTCGACGGATTCACGCGAACGCGCTCGCCCGTCGCCAGGAACTCGGGCACGTTGATCGTCACACCGTTGTCCAGCTTCGCCGGCTTGTACGACGACGTCTTCGTGGCCGTCTTCATCACCGGTGACGTCTCGACAATCTCGAAAGTCGCCGACTGCGGAAGCTCGATGCCGATTGGCTTGCCGTCGTAGTACTCAGCGATGATCACCATGTTCGGAACGAGCCACGGTGCGTAGTCGCCGAGCATTTCGGAGTCCATCTCCAGCTGGTCGTAGCTCTCGACGTTCATGAAGTGCCACGCATCGCCGCCGGAATACAGAAATTGCAGCTCATGCGTCTCCATCGACGCCTTCTCGATGGCGTCGTCAGCACGGAAGCGATGTTCGAAGTTCGAGCCCGTACGCAGGTTCTTCATCTTCGTCTGCACCATCGCGCGCAGGTTCCCCGGCGTGTGATGACGAAAGTCGATCACGCGGCACGGCTGGCCTTCGAACACGATGACCATGCCTCGGCGGATCTGTGTAGCTGGGACGGCCATAAAGAGTTCAGTCCAAACAGAATGTGGCGAAGCGTAAAGTGAAATAGCCTTTGATTTTAGCCGCTCGATGACCACTGGTCAAGGCGCAGGGTGAGCGGATTCCCCGCCCTACTTCCCGGCCACACCGTTGCCGAGCAGTGGGCCCAGCGTGCGCCAGACATTACGCGCCACAATCTGCGCGCCCTCCACGGTGGGGTGAATGCCATCCTGCTGGTTCAATCGGGCCACGCCGGCGACCGAGTCGAGCAAGAACGGCACAAGGATGACTCCCTGTTCCTTGGCCGTCTTTGGGAATAGGTCATGAAACTGACGCGTATAGTCGCGGCCAAAGTTCGGCGGCGCCTCCATTTGAGCCAGGAGGATCGTCGTCTTTGGATAACGCGCGCGAATCTTCCCGATGGTGGCCTTTATGTTGGCCGCGGTGGAATCAGGATTCAGTCCGCGCAGACCGTCATTCGCACCCGTCTCGAGCATCACAACGGCCGGCTGCTCGTTGAGCAACCAATCCACCCGTCGCAGTGCCCCAGCCGAGGTCTCCCCACTAAGCCCGCCGTTCACTATCTCCACGGCGTATCCAGCGCTGTCGGCGAGCTTCTGCAGATCGGCGGGATAGGCCTGGTTCGGATCGACGCCGAGCCCCGCCGTGAGGGACGTGCCGATGATCAGCACCTTCGGGCGGTCAGACGCGCCGCCTCCACCGGCACTTGCTCCGGAAGAGTCAGCGGGCGCAACGGAGGTCGCTCCGGCCGGTGCGGCCGCCTTAGCGCCGGCCTGCGCGCGGGTATCTTTCGATTCGCCGGCGCCTGAGCAGGCGAGCGCGGCCACTCCAACCAGCACCAAACGGGTACGCATGCTCGAGGCTCGTCAGCTCACCAAGGAATTCGACAGCGGTACGCACCGCCTAACGGTTCTCAAAGACGTCACCTTCACGGTTCCCCAAGGGGAGTTTGTCGCCATCGTCGGCCCATCGGGGAGCGGCAAGACGACGCTGCTGGGCCTGCTCGCCGGTCTCGACATTCCCAGTCGCGGGGACGTGCTCCTGGACGGCGCGAGCCTCACCCGCATGACCGAAGACGCGCGTGCGCAACTGCGCGGTGAGAAAGTTGGGTTCGTGTTCCAGAGCTTTCAACTGATCCCGACGCTCACAGCCATCGAGAACGTGCAGGTGCCGCTCGAACTGCGCGGGGAAGCTGGCGCTTCGGAGCGGGCCGCCGAGTTGTTGCAGCGCGTGGGACTGGGCGACCGGCTGGATCACTTCCCCACACAGCTATCAGGTGGTGAACAGCAACGCGTGGCGATCGCTCGCGCCTTTGTGAATCGGCCGCGCATCCTGTTCGCCGACGAGCCCACGGGGAACCTGGATGGATCCACCGGCGCCAAGATCGTTGCGCTCCTCGAGGCGCTGAACCGTGAATCCGGATCCACAGTCGTGCTGGTGACTCATGACCTGAACCTGGCACAGCGAGCACATCGCCTGATTCGGCTTGCCGACGGCGTCGTGGTCGAGGACTCGCGGAGCTCGGCGGAACGGGACCCCGCCCTGGCGGACGAGGCGCGTAGCGTCGTGGGGGACGCACGATGAGCCGACGACGGCGAGCCTTCGGCAGCGCCATACGCGGGGCGCGGGGCGATCAGCGGACGGTGGCAGCAACCACCGGACGCGCGTGCGCCCTCGTGAGGAGTGGACGATGAGCGGCGACACGAGTACGGTTCGTCGCCCGTCATTACTCGGCCTCGCGTGGCGCGAGTCCCGCACCACGCGCCGGCGGCTCCTGCTCTACATGTCGTCCATATCGTTAGGCGTGGCCGCATTGGTGGGGATCGACTCCTACGCCGGCAACATCAACGACTCGGTGCGTGAGCAGTCGCGCTCCCTGGTCGGGGGTGACGTCACCTTCGGATCGCGTGGCAAGTGGAAGGCGTCCACCGACTCGCTCTTCACGCGGCTGGGCGCGCAGGGGGTCACCGTGGCCAAGGTGACGACCTTCGGGTCGATGGCCCTTGTGCCCCGCACGGCCACTACACGCATGGCGCAAGTTCGGGCGGTGACCGCGACCTATCCACTCTATGGCGCGGTGACGACCAATCCACCGGACCAGTGGAGCAAGTTGTCGGGGGGAATGCACGCGATCGTCGACCCGGCCCTGCTGATTGCCCTCAATGCGAAGGTCGGCGACACATTATCGTTAGGCTACGCGCGTTTTGCGATCATCGCGGCGGCGACAGAGGTCCCGGGGGACCCCGGCATGGCCTCGGTCATCGGGCCTCGCGTGTTCATTCCCGAAGCGTCGATCGACTCGACCAAGTTGCTGGTGTTCGGCAGTCGCGCCGAGTACGACGCGTACGCGCGACTTCGCAGTGGGACGCCTGAGGACTTGTTGGCCAGCATCAAGCCCACGCTGGACCGGGATTCGGTGCGGGCACGCACCTTGAGTGAGCGTCAGACAGGCATCACCTCGGACATCGACGACCTGTCCAACTACCTCGGGATCGTCGGCGTGATTGCGCTGTTGCTGGGTGGTGTTGGCGTGGCCAGCGGCGTACACGCATGGGTGCGGCGCAAGATCGACTCGGTGGCGGTGCTCCGTTGCCTGGGTGCCACCAGTCGTCAGGTGCTCGTCATTTATGCCACGCAGGCCGCGGCGATGGGCTTTGCCGGAGCGGCCATCGGTGCCGCGTTAGGCATCGTCATCCAGTATGCCCTCCCGCTGGTGGCGCGCGACTTCCTGCCGGTGGACGTACACGTTCGGCTGGTTCCAAGCGCCCTGGCGATCGGCATGGGACTGGGCGTGTGGATCGCGCTGGCATTCGCGCTGCGGCCGCTGCTGGCGCTCCGGCGGGTGTCGCCATTGCAGGCCATTCGCCGCGACACCAGTGGCGCGACCATGGGGCGTGCACTGAAGGATCCAGCGACACTGGCCGTGAACGTGCTGCTCGCCGCCAGCGTGATTGGCGTATCGGCGTCGCGGTCGCAATCGCCCAGCGAAGTCTTCGGCTTCAGCGCGAGTATCGCGGCGGTCATCGGGTTGCTGGCCCTCAGCGCGGGGGCCCTGTCGCGATTGGCTCGTCGACTGGCGAGAGGGCGTCTCACGTACGTGGTACGGCAGGGGATCGCCAACCTGCACCGGCCGGCCAACCAGACGCGCTCGGTGGTGTTGTCGTTAGGCTTCGGCGCATTTCTCATGAGTACGTTGTACCTGGTGCAGGCGAACCTGCTCAAGCAGTTTCAGGTGGCGCAGGAGTCGTCACGCGCCAATCTGGTGTTGTTCGACGTGCAGGACGACCAGGTCGCCGGACTCGACTCCATCGTTCGAGCGTCGGGGAGCGAGCTGCTGGAGCGAGTGCCTATCGTGACGATGCGAGTGGCGGCGCTGAATCATCAGCCGGTTGGGCCAATGATCGCCGACACCACGCGCCGCCGGGAGACGTGGCCCCTTCGCCGGGAATATCGGTCGAGTTTTCGAGGGGAACTGACAGGCTCTGAACGACTGGTCGCTGGCCGCTGGTTTGGTGCGACCCCGGCGGCTCCCGGCACCAAGGTGTTTGAGCTGTCGCTGGAGGAAGAGATCGCAGCCGAGATGGGTGTCACCATCGGAGACACCGTCACCTGGAATGTGCAAGGCAAGATGGTCGACACCCGGCTGACGAGCATCCGCGCGGTGAACTGGGCACGCTTTGAAACGAACTTCTTCGCGATCTTTCAGCCCGGTGCGTTGGACGATGCGCCGAAGATGTGGGTGTCATTGGTGCGCGCTACCGGAGACAGCACGATCGCGCACGTGCAGCGTGACGCGGTGATCCGGTATCCCAATGTGGCATCGATCGACCTCACCTTGGTGCGACGGACGATTGCGGGGATTGCCGACCGGGCGACGTTGGCAATCCGATTCCTGGCGATCTTTTCGCTGGCGATGGGGGTGCCCGTGCTGTTCAGCGCCGTCGCGGCGACGCGGCGCGAGCGCGTGCGCGAAGGGGTGCTCCTGAAGGTGCTGGGCGCCACGCGGCGCCAGATCGGCCGTATCCTGCTATCCGAGTACGTGGCCCTCGGGCTGTTAGGCAGTGTGGCGGGGATGGTGCTCTCGTTCGGTGGCGCGTACGGGATCATGCACTGGGTGTTCAAGCGTCCCTTTGACCCGGCGGCCGGCGCGGCCCTGGTCATTGCCGCGGCGACGTTGTTGCTGACGGTGTCGATCGGCGTCTTGAGCGGGCGTGACGTGTTCAACGAGACGCCGATGGGGGCGCTGCGGGAGGTATAGGACACGTGGCGGCTCGCGGTGGCACCCGAGCACCGACGGTCTAGGCGGCAGCTAGTTGACGGTGAGGTTCTTCACCAGGATGTTGTTGCCAGCTGCGGGATCGACTTGCTGCGCCACGACCTGCATCGTGACTGGCCACACGCCGGTGGATACGGCCTTCCCGGTCACCGAAAATGCCACCGATCCGCCGCTTGGCATGCCCGTCAGCTGACAGCTCAGCCCCACCCCGACCTTTGGCGCACACGTCGCGCCGGACGCGCTCACATACGTGAATCCGGCCACGGCTGGCACGAGAAAGGAGGCCCCGGTCGAGAGGGTGGGCCCGTTGTTCGTGACAAGAAACGAGACCGTGAAGTTGGTGCCGCGAGGGATCGGCCCCGGGTTTGACGTGACGGAGAGCGCAAGGTCGGTCTGCCCGTCATTGTCCGCCACGTCCACCGTCACCGCCGAGACGGGCTTTCCGTTGAAGCTGGGGTCGGCGCTGGCCACCGTGTGACTGAGGAGGTCCTGCAATGGCGCTTCGATACTCCCATCGTCGATCGCCGTCACCGTCACGGCCTGCGGCAGCTCCCACCCTGTCGTGTTGAAGATCACCGGCGCGCCGATCGTGAGCTGCCCCGGCACCGACTCACCCACCGAGATCGTGACCGGCGCCACCGGAGCATGCCCCACACACATGTTGTAGCTCTTCGGCAAACCGCCCTCAGCGACCGCGAGCGCCGTCGGAGTCGCCGTGACGGCGGTGACGGGGTTGTAGCCGGCGATTCCATACTCTCCAGGCGCGTAGTATGAGCGCCACCAGGAGCCGGGTTGCGGAATGAATCCCGATTGCTTGTTGAAGGTGCCGCGGTTCCCCACCGAGTGGTCGACGATCAATTGGACGACATCGCCGCACGCCCCGCCAACATACGGCGCCACCGTGACCAATGTGACCGCGCCGTCGTTGAAGCGCGCCTCCCCCGCCACGTCGATCCCGTCGTGCAGCGTAGGACCGGCGCCCGCCACCTCAAACTCGATCCCGCTCGTGGCGCTCAACGTGAGGGAGGCCATGGAGAGACGCCCGATCGTTGGCGGCACCAACCCGCCTGGGATGATCGTGCCGGCCTGCGCGTTCACGTCGCCAACGGTCCCCGTCCCGGCCAGAAAGCCCGACGTCAACTCCAGGAGGCCGGACTGCGTCGAACCCGCCTCCGCCACCATGGTGGTGCCACTCCCCATCAGGATGGCGGAGAGTGTGCCAATCACCTGAATGTCTCCGGTGTTGCGCAGCAAGCCGCCGGTGCCCTCGAACGACAGGGAGTTCGAGACTTCCATGTTCCCGTGATTGACCAGGCTGTCGACGTGGACGGTGACCGGAGCGACCCATAGCGGATCGTCGAACGTCAGCGTGCCGCGGTTGATGAGGCCGGGCCCCTCCAGATACACGTGCCCCAACGGGCAGTCGTCCTCGATCGTCAGCGAGCCGAGAATGGCCGTCGGCCTACCGTTCGCGTGGCCCAGATCGAAACTTCCGTCGACGCATGCGCTCAAGCGAGCGTCCACGTTGGCGCCGATGTCACCGTGGATCACCGTGGTGTCGGCATCCAGCGTGTACACCGTGATCGCACCACTGAGCGACGCGTTGCCGAACAACATGGTGTCTGCCCACACCCGCACCACAGGGACTTGGCCCCCGTTGAGGCCTAACGTGCCCGCCGACCACAGCACGCGCGGCCTGTCGGCCGGCGGTACCTGCGGTAGCACGCTGAGGTAGCCGGTGCCAGTGACCGCGCCGCCGTCAAATCGCATGGTGGCGTGCCCGAAGGTTGGCACGGATACCACGGCGTTGACCGCCAACGTCCCGGAATTGTTGAACAGCCCTCCGTTCTTCACCAGCAGCGAGGAACCGCCGCCGAGCGTCATGGTGCCCTGGTTGACAATCGTATCCGCCTGAATCAGCAGAGCACCCGTGTTGAGGTTGCAGCTGGTGGTGGTCGTCGTGACCGTTCCGTTGAATCGCACGGAACTCCCGATGAAGTTCGACCGAATCCCCAACCCACACGCCGTGGATGACAGGGCACCGGTGCCGTTCACAACGATCCCCTCCGACACTTGCAGCCATGCGAACGCCGTCCCGTTGTCGGCCAAGGTCGCTCGGGCGCCCCCCAGTCCGACCTTCACAGCTCCTACGAAGGGATTTCCCAGCACCGTGACAGTGTACGTGCCGGGCGCGTTCAGACAGGCGACGTCGGTTCCGCCAGGCACGGCGCCGGTTGACCACTTGGAGGCATCGGTCCAGTTCCCATTCACACCGCTCGTCCAGTTCACCGTACAAGGCGGTAGCTGATCGATCACGGCAGCGTCCGCTGGTCCGGTGGCGCTCGGGACGAGCGGCGAGACGGGAGGTACCTCTCCGTTGCAAGCGACGACACTCAGCAAGAGGCTGAGGAGACTGGTGCGGTGGGCGCGCATGCGTGGTTCGGAGAGTTGGGAATCGGAAGAGCCAGTACCACCCCTGTCACTATCGGCGCCAATTTTCGGTACGGGTGGACATTTGGCGTAAGTCTGGTGCAGCCATGGCCCGAAGTGGTCCAGAGAGGCGCGTGGCTTCGGATCAGGGAGGTCAGGGCCACGGACGCGGTGCCCTGCTCGATAGTCGGATTGGTGGTCCGCCGAGTGCGTCGTGCGTCTTGGGCGAATCATGCCGTCCACCAGAGGTGTGCGGCGACGAGGATGAGGAACAGCGCGAACCCTCGCTGCGCCGTCCGGGGCGCCAGATGCACCGCAACGTTGGACCCAGCCCACGCACCCGCCGCCAGCCCCAACGCCATCACGCGGCCCACCGTCCGCTCGTCAGTCGCAACGGACGATACGAAGAAGGCCCTGTCGAGAACGCTCCTCCCGTGCGCGTACGTCGAATTGCCGCGATAGGTCGCTGTACGGGCCATCACCTCATCTCAGCGACTCGACCTCCGACGGGGCGCTGCCGGAGCGCTTGTTGTACCGACGCGCGGCCAGTGCGCCGTCCACGACCCCGAAGGTCCACGCGCCAACGGCGGCGACACCGCCGATCTTCCCCACCGTGTCCGTCCGGCCACCATACGTGATGGCAACGCCAGTGAAGTAGACAATCGCCACAATCCATCCGCGATTGTTCTCCTTGGCATACCAGTGGCCTCCGCCCGGAAGGACTACGGAGATCAGCGCCGCTGTCCCCGGTGACTTGCTCGATGATCGGAGGACCTGCGTCGAATCGAGTGCCGGACGCGGGACCGCCTGGGCATTGACGCCATGTGTCGCGACGGCGAGCATGGCGCAGGCCCACAGCCTAACGACAAGCCGGCGCAGGGTTGTTGCGGGATGCTGAGCCGTGTGGCTGTGGTCAGTCGAGTGGGTCACGAGAGTCCGCGGGGAGTTCACGCCGTGCCCAAAGGTGCGCCGCCGCGACGCCCAAGAACAGGGCATGAGCGCCCGAGCCGTGCCAACCTTGGTCATCCGTCGGCGGGTGGTTGCAACCGTACCCGTGGAACGTGCATCGCAGCAATCGTATGTCGCGCGCGTGAAGACGGAGCTGGCTGTCGCGCGCGTGAAAGACGGAGCTGGCTCGGAAGATGTGGCGGCAGTCGGGCTTCTGAGCTGCTGGCACGACGGCGAGTGGCCGGTCGTCGGTCGGCTCGACGCAGCGACGTTCCCGTCCGGCGCGACCACTTCTGCGACTGTCCGTGTGTCGACCGAGTCTTTGTGCTCTCGCGCTATTTGACGACGCTGGCGCGGCACTCGCAGCGCTGGCGCGGGCCAGGGCGCCGTCTTGACCTCACAAGTGCGCCCGAACCAAGATTGGGCAACCATTACACTGTGCGAGGTTGGCGTGTCTGGTCGCACTCCGTTGGTCATCTCTCGTGCTTTCGCGATTGCCGTTTCCGTTAGTGCGTTCGCGGTTGCGAGCTTCCCAAATCCTGCGTTTGCCCAGGTTCCGCCAAGTGAGGGGGCTCGATCAACCGCAGACACCAGCCACGCCGCGCTGGCCACTCGCTCGCGCGGCGCCATCGCCAACGGCGTACGACCGTCATCGCGAGCCGCGGCGGCATTCGTCCCGGAACGACTCGCGCGCATCGATCGATGGATCGAGTCGCTCGTCGCCGAACAGAAGATCCCTGGCGCGGTAGCCCTGTTGGTGAAGGACGGTGAGATCGCCTACTCCAAGGCGTGGGGGGTGCGCGAGCTTGGAAAGCCCGGGGTGCTGCGGACGGACGACGTTTTCCGGATCGCCTCACAGACGAAGGCGATCACTTCGTTAGCCGTGATGATGTTGTGGGAAGAAGGACGCTTTCAGCTGGACGATCCCGTAGGCAAGTACTTGTCGGCGTTTGCCAAGCCGACGGTGCTCACAAAGTTCAACCCGGCTGACTCGTCCTTCGAGGCGCGCCCTGCCAAGGCGGAAATCACGATCCGTCAGCTGCTCACCCATACGTCGGGGCTCGACTATGCAGACATCGGGAGTGACGACTTCAGGGCGATCTATGCCAAGGCGGGCATCACCGCGTTAGGGCGTGAAGGTGATGTGCTTGGAGATCGCATCGACCGGTTGGCGAAGTTGCCGCTGCACTCGGACCCGGGGGCCGAATGGCGGTATTCCCTCGGTATCGACGTGCTCGGTCGCCTGGTCGAAGTGTGGTCGGGGATGCCGCTCGATCGCTTCCTGCGCACCCGCATCTTCGATCCTGGGGATGAAGGATACATGGTTTGAGCTGCCGGCCGATCGCCGAGGGCGCCTCGTGGCCTTGCACCAGATGAAGGATGACAAGCTCGTTGCAGCGCACGAACGTGTGCCGGAGTCCCTGACCCACCCGGACTTTCCGATCCGACCGGTGACCTACTTTTCCGGTGGTGGCGGGTTGTCCTCGACAGCAATCGACTACGCACGTTTCCTGCAGCTGTTCCTCAACGGCGGTGAGCTGGACGGCGTGCGACTGCTCGGCCGGAGAGACTGCTGAACCTACAAGCTCGCAATCAAGTGTACGCCATGTGGCCAAAGTTCGGGCTGGGATTTGGCCTCGAGACCACGGAGAGCGACGCACGAACACCTCTCTCGGTTGGTTCATTCGAATGGGGCGGCGCCTTCAACACGACGTACTGGGCGGACCCCAAGGAGCACATGGTGGCGCTCATCTACACCAACACGTGGGGTGCCCCGGTCGCCCTCGGCGACACCTTCAAGACGCTGGTGTATTCGGCGATGCGCTAGCTGAAGCCGACGTCGTATTGGAGGTCACCTTGACCGCGTCTGCCATGACGTGACGTTTCAGGAAGTGCGTCATGGGGCGCCTCCTGTCCGCGGCAAGGGAGATTACTCCCACCCAGCTGGTTCGTAGTCATTCCATCGAACCTTCTTCCGAGCCTGTCGCTCAGCGGACCTCAGGCGTTACACGGGAGAACGGTTATGCCTCGGCGCATCACGCCGGAGACCACGATCGATGGTCTCAAGAAGGAAGCGAAACGCTCGTTGCGCGGGTCGTCATCCCTGGTCGACCGCTTTCTGGAGCACGCCTGCCCCGACCATCACGTGCGTGGCGGTCCCTCGCACGTTGGCGCGGCGGCCGCGGCGGTGCGGGAACTCACGGATCACCCGGAGCTGCAACAAGACTCATTCTATACCATGGTCGTCTGTAAAGAAGCGGCGACCTGTGCGTCGGGCTCGCTGCCGATCCCTCGCTCGCAACCCGAAAACGAGCGGTAACGGGTCTCGATCGAGGAGGCATCGGCGCCGAGCGTGACCGCTTCGCGACGCTCGGGCCGAAGACCTGGGAACCGATCCTCTTTCTCGCGTTCACGCGTCTCCCGATCCCAGCGGTGACGGAGAACGCCGTCTCGATTGCTCGTCTCCTGCTGGACCACGGCGCCGATCCCACGGTCTGGTTTCCTGCCGGCGGCTCGCGCTACACGCCGCTCACCGGCCTCGTCGAGGAGCGCGAGGAGGGGCGCCCTCCACACCCACTGCAGAGACGATCTCGTTAGGCTCCTGCTCTCGCGCGGCGCCAATCTCTACGACGACCAGGTGCTGTACAACATCCACTTCGAGGGCCGCATGCTGTGGTTCCTCCAAGGCGATACACGCAGGAGACCACGAAGCGCGGCTGGGAGAATGACTGGAAGGATCCCCTCTGGATTGATTGGGGATGGGCGGCTACGGTAAAACCACCTACTACGTGCTCAAGACGGCCATCGAGCATGACGACTTTCCGCTCGCCTAGTCGGGCCTGAAACTTCACGGCGCAAGCCCGAAGACCTACCTCCATCCCCTTGGGCGTACCACCCGAAGTTTGCGCGCAGACGCTGTACGAGCTGGCGGTTCGCACTGGCCGATCGACTATCGCCGCCGAGTTGCTGGCGCATGGGGCGACCAAAGAGCGAGATCGTGCCTACACCCGAGGAGTCGTTTACCATCGCGGTCGCTGCGCTGGATGACCCCGCGCCGCGCTGGTGGCGCAACACCCCAACCTCCCACGTCCACAACGGCCATGTTCGAAGCCGCCCGACCGCTGATCGCGCCGGGGAACTGCTGTTGCAGCTCGGGATGTCGCCTAACGTTGAGAACGCCGACCATCAACGCGCCCTGCACGAAACAGCGTTCGCGAATTCGCTCGATGTGGCGGGCTTACTGATTGCGAATGGCGGAGATTGACCCTGCTGGGCAATGGGGAGGATCGCCGATGGGCGCGGCGAGTCACAGCTCCCGCAAGGAAATGCTGGCACTGCTGGCGCCACACAGCCGCGACATCTGGGAATTGAATTTCGCTGGATTCGTCGACCGCGTTCGCGAGCTCCTGAGCCAGTCGCCCAAGGCGGCCACGGCCATCACCCCGGACGGCCACACACTCTTGATGTGGCTCCCGTACGAGGNAGCGGCTCGCGCTACACGCCGCTCACCGGCCTCGTCGGGGAGGGCGAGGAGGGGCGCCCTCCACACCCCTGCAGAGACGATCTCGTTAGGCTCCTGCTCTCGCGCGGCGCCAATCCCTACGACGACCAGGTGCTGTACAACATCCACTTCGAGGGCCGCATGCTGTGGTTCCTCCAAGCGATACACGAGGAGACCACGAAGCGCGGCTGGGAGAGTGACTGGAAGGATCCCCTCTGGACCAAGTTGGGGATGGGCGGCTACGGTCCCGGCTCCTACTACGTGCTCAAGACGGCCATCGAGCATGACGACTTTCCGCTCGCCCAATGGGCCCTGGCTCACGGCGCAAGCCCGAACCTGCCTCCATCCCCTTGGGCGTACCACCCGACGTTTGCGCCGCGCGAGACGCTGTACGAGCTGGCGGTTCGCACCGGCCGATCGACTATCGCCGCCGAGTTGCTGGCGCATGGGGCGACCAAGAGCGAGATCGTGCTCACACCCGAGGAGTCGTTTACCATCGCGGTCGCTGCGCTGGACCGGCCCCGCGCCGCGGCGCTGGTGGCACAACACCCCGACGTCCTCACCTCCACAACGGCCATGTTCGAAGCCGCCCGCCTCGATCGCTCCGACGTCGTGGAACTGCTGTTGCAGCTCGGGATGTCGCCTAACGTGGAGAACGCCGACCATCAACGCGCGCTGCATGAAGCCGCGTTCGCCAATTCGCTCAATGTGGCGAAACTCCTGATAGCGAGTGGCGCGGAGATCGATCCAGTTGGGCAATGGGGAGGATCGCCGATGGGCGCGGCGAGCCACAGCTCCCGAAAGGAAATGCTGGCACTGCTGGCCCCACACAGCCGCGACATCTGGGAATTGAATTTCGCTGGATTCGTCGACCGCGTTCGCGAGCTCTTGAGCCAGTCGCCCAAGGCTGCCACCGCCGTCACACAAGACGGCCACACGCTCTTGATGTGGCTCCCGTACGAGGATGAGGACACGGCGATCGAGGCGGCGCGACTCCTCCTGTTACATGGAGCCGACCCGTCTGTTGTGAACTCACAAGGCCAAACGGCGGCAAGTCGCGCCGAAGCACTCGGCATGCATCGGCTCGCTGCCGTCCTTCGCGGCGAGGACCAGCCGGTTCCCGTCACGAACAACATTTCAAGGGGACCGATGCGCATCCAGGACTACGACGAGCGCGTGCACGCACTGCTGGACGCCTATCGATTGGGGACGCCGGAAGCGCTCGAGCGCCACTACGCGTTCACCTGGCACCGACGAGCATGGTCCAGTCTGCGTACGTATGTGCAGCTGGACCTGGGGCGTCACGCCGACGACCCGGATCGGGATCGCGACATTTCGGTCGACGACGCGCAGTGGCTCATCGCACGCGAACACGGCTTCCCGGATTGGGACGCGCTGGTGGCGTTTACGGCGACGCCGGCTCCCGCCGAGCAACTGGCGAAATCGGTGGAGCTGCTCGAGACGGCAGCACCCAGGCGATCGCAGCGCCACGCCACGCGCAATTGGCGCGAAGCGCTCACGCAATTCCGGACAGGCGCATCAGTAGGCATGGACGCGCATGGCAGTGCAACCGATGCCATGCTGGCCGACCTGCGAGACCTCACGGACCTGCAAGTGCTTCGACTTGGGGGGTCGGCGGCCGTGACGGATGAAGGCCTCCGCCACCTAACGAGCTTGACGGCGTTGCGTGAACTCGACCTCAGTGGCACGAGTGTCACCGATGCCGGCCTTGGTGCGCTGCAAGGGCTCACGTCCCTCGAAAACCTGTCACTGTCCAACACACGAGTCAGTGATGCCGGCATCGCTGCATTTGCGAAGTGCGAGCGGCTCGAGGCGGTGAACCTGATGTGGACGGGGACCGGCGACGGCGCCCTGGCAGCGCTCCGCGGGAAGCCACGCTTGCGGCGCGTCCACTCCGGACACCGCGTGACGGACGCCGGTCTCCGGCACCTGCACGACTTTCCGATCTTCGCCACGTGGATCCCGGTGCACGAGTCGACGACACTGCTCAGCTATGAAGATGGACCTAACAACATCTCGTTGCGCGGCACGTTCACCGATGCGGGCCTCGCGTCTTTGGTGGGACTCGATGGACTCTTCGGGCTGAACATCGCCGACACGGCCCTACCCATCACGCCAGCTGGTCTGGGACCACTCCGCGCCCTCCCACACCTCGGCCGACTAGCGGTAGAGGCGGTGGACGAGTCGATGCGATACCTCGCCGAGCTTCCGGCGTTGCAGTTCCTTGGCATTCAGGACACCGCAGCGACGGACACGGCGTGGGAGGAACTTGGTCGTTCGCGGTCGATTCAAGCGATCTGGGGAAGGCGGTGTCATGGGCTGGCCATGCGCGGGTTCAGCGCTCTGGCGCAGATCCCCACGTTGCGAAACCTCTCGGTGAGTTGCCTCAACGTCCCGGACGAGGGTGTCGCGTTGCTGCCGTCGTTTCCGGCGCTTCGGGAACTCATGCCGATGGATGTCCCTGACGAGGGCTATCGGCACATCGCGAAGTGTGCGGACCTCGACCGCCTCACCCTGATGTACTGCCGGGATACGGGTGACGGGGCCACGGAACACATCGTGGCGCTGAAGAAGCTTCGCTCGTATTTCGTGAGCTACAACAAGATCACCGATCGCAGCCTGGAACTCTTGAGCACCATGGACTCCCTGGAGGAGATTCAGCTCTCGTCACTCGCCGACATCACCAATGCCGGCGTGGCCCACCTGGCTCGGTTGCCGCGATTGCGGCGCCTGAGTCTTTCCGGCCGTCACGTCACCCCTCCGCGCCCCGGTCTCTTCCCGTCAAGCGTGGACGTGACATACGACCTGTAGTCGCGCGTGCCAGGGCGCCGGTTTTGAGCCGGCGACGGCACGCGAGGATCCGCGCGGGATGGCGCGCCCGCTCACAACCGCAGTTTTGGAGAAGCGGTGCTGGGGGGGCACGCGGTATTCTCCCGACGCACTGTTCATCCCGGCTCGCGCCGCCAACAACATGATCTTGCGAGGACACCGTGAGCGTACACGCTTGGATTCGTCAGGTACACCGCTGGCTATCGATCGTCTTCACAGTGACCGTCATTGCCAACTTCGTCGTGTTGGCGCGCGGAGGTGGAGCGCCTCCAAACTGGGTAACCTACTCGCCACTGGCCCCGCTTGCCGTGCTCCTGCTGACGGGGCTCTACATGTTTGTACTTCCGTACGCCACGAGACGGCGCGGCAGGTCGTAACCGACCTTACGAAGCGTCACCCGTCGCCGGCAAGCGCGTAGTCGCCCGAACAGCATCGATCTCAGTTGCATGAACTTGACTACATGTATAACTGTTGCTACAATACCTTCATGGTCAAGAAACCTGCGTCCGCTAAACGGGTCGGCACCGGTTCCGTTCGAGAGCCAGTGCAGGTGTATCTCACGGCCGACGACGCGCAGATGCTCACGCGTCTCGCCGCGGATACCGGGCTGTCCAAGGCCGAAGTGCTGCGTCAGGGCCTGCGGAGCTACGCGCGAGCGCACGGGCAATCGGGGCAGAGCCCGATGTTGCGCTTCATTGCGGACTCGCCTGCGACGGGGTGGCCAAAGGACGTAGCCGCTGACCTCGACAAGGCCTTGGCCGCGGCCTATAAGGGCGTGTCAAAGAAGGGTCGGTGACGCGCGCCTTCCTGGACACCTCTGGGTGGTTCGCCGCACTCAGCCCCCGCGAGTCGTCGCACGATGCCGCCTTGGCCACGTACCGTCAGTGGCTCGAGCGCGGCGTGGTCTTGCTGACGACGAATCTCGTGGTCGCCGAGATGCAGACTTTGCTGTGCCGATACCGTGGCCCCAAGGAAGGACTGCGCTTTCTCGATAGCCTGTACCAGGATGCAGGGCATCAGGTAGTGTTTGTCGACCGTGAGCTCGAACGCGTGGCGGTAGACCGGTGGCTACGTCGCTTCGACGACCATCCGCTGAGTCTCGCGGACGCTGTGAGCTTCGAGGTCATGCGCACGCACGGCATCCGCACGGCGCTGACCTTGGACTCGCATTTTGCGACGGCGGGCTTTTCCGTGGCGCCATAGGCCAAAATGCCAGCGGGGCGTGAACCGCGATGGCTTCGCGCCCCCCTCAGCTGAACGGCGGGCGTCCCTAGGTGATGCGCATGACGACTGAAGGTGCCGAATGAGTCGTCGGGGCCATCGCGAACTATGTGGTGCCACGTATCGCGAGCGACACGACGCTGGAGTCGGGTGAGACCGTGCCCCTCAATCATTTCTCGCAGGGTGACGCGACATTGCGGGGCATCGAAGGGCGTATCCCGGGCGGAGCTTTTCTTGCAGTCTACAAGGTCTTGTTCTAGACTCACCTCGCTTGAAGGGGCCGAGCGCCCGGTACGGTCGCTCGGTCCCGCACTTCGGCGTGGTGTGGTAGCCGTCGTTAGGTCACCCGCTTCTTCCCAGCAGCCATCCCCTGTCGCACCACGTAGTCGTAACTCTCTGCAGGGCGTCGAAGACATCGGTCGCCGTCTTGTCCATCTCCACGATCATCCACTCGGCGTGGCCCCGGGCCGCCGCGGCGATCGCCGGAACGTCCTGTGTGCCCTTCCCCACCGCCGTCATCGGATCTGGATTGTCTTCCGCCAGCTTCTCGCTCCAGCGCGCCGGACCATCCTTCAGATGCAACATGCGGGCCCGGTCACCGAGTCGCCGGAGCACATCCGCGGGATTGTGCCCTGCCACCTTCACCCAGTAGGTGTCGACCTCGAAGAAGACGTCGGGATCCACCTCGTCCAGCAACACCTCGAACACAAAGCGCCCCCCCACCCGATTGCGGTACTCCCACCAGTGATTGTGCAGGCCAAACTCCAGCCCGTTGTCCTTGGCGAATCGGTTGGCCTGGTTGTAGAGTCCCACCAGCTCTCGCGTGCCCTCGAGCGTGCGGTAGCGCTTGTCCTCGGGCCAGCCGTGCCAGATCATGCGGTTGCAACCGTAGGCTCGAGCGGCCTCGAGCATCGCTCCCCGATGGTCACCGATCGGCAGCTCGATGTGTGACGAACAGACGGTGAGCCCGGCGTCCTGGAGGTGCTGTGCTGCCTGACGCGGCGTCACACCCTCGGGCCAGAAGGCGGTCTCCACCCCTTCGTAGCCCATCGCTGCTACGCGCTTCAGCGTGCCCTTGATGTCCTGTTTGATCTGGTCGCGCACGGTGTAGAGCTGGACACCGAGCTTCGGGATGGGAGGTGCAAACGGCTCCATGAAGCCGTTCGACCTGGCGAGCGTCGGGAGCGCCAAGGCGCCGAGCAGTCCTGTGCCGGCGGACTGCAGGAACTCCCGGCGCGTTGACGGCTCCCGGTCGCGAAGCCCGGTACCGTGAACGCGTGATGGCGTGGCGACCGCACGGTCGGAGCGCGGCGCTGGCTCGCCACGGCGGGCTGAAGAAGAACGCGGAGTTAAACGCATGGCTACTTCCGACTGGCAGCGAAGGCTTTCATCTCTGGATAGCTGTAAACGGTACTCTGCGCAGGAGTGCGCAACGCGCACGCCACCATGGCCTGGGCAATCTCAGTGGTCCGGATCGGACGAAACTTCGCCGGCGTGATCGATGCAAGCAGTAACGCGGCAACTGAGACTAGGCGAGGGGTGTGCTGAGAACCAATGATCGTCGAGGGTCGAAAGATGCTGACAACGTCGGGACCCTGCTGCAACACGGCGG
The DNA here is from genome assembly GCA_044224875.1 of Gemmatimonadaceae bacterium. GTDB lineage: Bacteria > Gemmatimonadota > Gemmatimonadetes > Gemmatimonadales > Gemmatimonadaceae > JABAQJ01. The sequence goes on from JBGAJQ010000090.1 coordinate 18,366, forward strand.
CTTCTGCTTCACCCTTCACTCTCGAGTAGCGGGGCATGCCGGCAGCGCCTGAGCCGGTCGTCCGTGCGTTGATGTTCGCACCGACCGCGGACATGAAGGCCAGATGCCCCACCCTTCCCGACTCCTTCAGCCCTCGGGCAAAGGCGGCGTTGAGGTCGACATCGACGGCCCGATGCTGCTCCAGGGTGAGCTTGGCCGTTCCAGCTCCAACGCCCAGGACACTGAATCCAACGGCGCCACCGGTGAGCTGGCTCAGTGCGCTCGCCACGGACGTACGCAGCGCGTCCGGATTCATGTTAGGCACGATCAGTTCTTCGACGTGTGTACCGGCATGCAGACCAAGTGGCCGGCGGGTTACGACGATCACGGGATCGAACTGGGCAGATCGCACCACTTCATCGAGGAGCGCGTTACCTACTGAGCCCGAGGCTCCCAGGATGATGGCGGCTTGTTTGATGTCGTCGCCGCGGTCTGCAATTTTCGAGGTCATGCAGGCTTGGCGCCCCGAGTCGCCGCCATCAGGCCGCACACGAGAAACAGCGTGAAGCCTATTCCGTGAACCCACCTGAAGTTCGCAGTCGCCAGTGAGTTCACGACGGCAAGGATGAGAACTATTGTCGTT
>JBGAJQ010000010.1:0-113814 GCA_044224875.1 Gemmatimonadaceae bacterium
AACCTTGTTCGTACGCTCCCACGTGAAGGTGGTCGCATTGACTGTGCGCGCATCACCGTCGCCGCTGGTCCGGAAAGCAACCTTCTCCGGCTTGCGCCCAAAGTGGCCATACGCTGAAGTGGCGGAGTAGATCGGCTTACGCAACTCCAGCGATTCCATGATGCCCTTGGGCGTCAGGTCGAAGCACGACTTGATCGCACGGGTTATTTCGGTGTCGGGCACGGCGCCTGTGCCGAAGGTGTCAACGCGCACAGACACCGGCTCGGCCACGCCGATGGCGTACGCCACTTGCACTTCGCATCGACGCGCCAGCTTGGCCGCAACAACTTGCTTCGCCAACCACCGCGCCGCGTAACACGCGGAGCGATCGACCTTGGAAGGGTCCTTCCCCGAGAAGGCGCCGCCTCCATGTCGCCCCATTCCACCATACGTATCGACGATGATCTTCCGCCCTGTGAGTCCGGCGTCACCCTGCGGGCCTCCAACGACGAAGCGGCCGGTCGGATTGATATGGAAGGTGATCTTCTTGTTGAACAGGCTCGCCGGCAGTGATGGTTCGATGATCGCCTCAATGACCGCCTTTCGGATCTTGTTATGCGAGACCCCTGGGTCGTGCTGCGTCGAGACGACGATGGTATCGACCGCTATGGGTCGATCACCTTCGTACACGACGGTGACCTGGGCTTTCCCATCGGGCCTCAGCCACTTGAGTTCGCCGTCCCGCCGCCGCTCGGCCAGGGCATGCGTTAGGCGGTGGGCGAGCATGATGGGCATCGGCATCAGCTCATCCGTCTCGTCGGTGGCGTATCCGAACATCATTCCCTGATCCCCGGCGCCGCCTGTATCGACCCCCATGGCAATGTCCGGCGACTGCTTGTCGATCGTGCTCATGACGGCGCAGGTGTGGCTGTCGAAGCCGTACGAGGCATCGGTGTAGCCGATCCGGCGAATCGTGTCGCGCACGATGCCTGGGATGTCCACCCACGTCTCTGTGGTGATTTCGCCAGCGACCACCGCGAGTCCGGTGGTGACAAGCGTTTCACAGGCGACGCGTGCCCGTGGGTCCTTGCCAATGATATGATCCAGGACCGCGTCCGAGATGGCATCTGCCACCTTGTCCGGATGGCCCTCAGTTACGGATTCCGATGTGAAAAGCGAACGGTCAGCCACGGAGCGGCTCCCTTGATTGCATGAGAAATGCGCCGGCAACGAGGCCGGCGCGGTAACTAAAAAACGATACATGGGGTAGCGATGTCACACCAGCTCTCGCGAGCGGGAGTTTGCTCACTGGCCGAGCTGCTCCTTCAGAAAGGAGGCATCCCCGAAGGCCGCCAGCAGGCGATATCGCAGCTCGCGCTCGGCTTCTTCTGCTGTTCGGGATGACAGCGCGGCGTTCGCCGCCTCCGCAGCGAATGAGGAGCTGATGCCACGGATAATCCGTTTGACCAGCGGCACGGCCCGCGGCGACACACTGAGCTGTCGGACGCCGAGTCCAATGAGGGCGAACGCCATGAGCGGCTGTGAGGCCATTTCGCCACAAACCGAGACGTCGAGGTCGAACTGCTCGCCGATATCGACGGTGCGTCGTACCAGCCACAACACGGCCGGGTGCAGTGGTGTGAAGCGGGCGGCGAGGTTGGCGTTCCCGCGATCGACAGCGAGCGTGTACTGCACGAGGTCGTTGGTGCCGATGGAGAAGAACGACACATCATTGCCGAGCGTGTGCGCGAGGAGCGCGGCGGCGGGCGTTTCCACCATAATGCCTAACGGCACGTTGTGCGCATAGGCCACGCCGCGGGCATCCAGTTCAGCGGCGGCCTCGGCGAGCAAGCGCTTGGCCGCCGTGACCTCGTCCAGCGTCACGATCAGAGGGAGCATGATGCGAACGTCCCCGTGCAGGGCCGCGCGGAGTAGCGCCCGGAGCTGATCCTTGAACAACTCCGGTTGGTCCAGGCACATGCGGATGGCGCGCCAACCGAGGAAGGGATTGGCCTCGTGCGGGAATCCGCCGACCGGGAGCTTGTCGCCCCCCACGTCGTAGGTGCGTATCACCACCGGATGGCCCTTGAAGGCCTCAACCACGCGCACGTACTCACGGTACTGCTCTTCCTCGTCGGGCATATCGGCACGACCCACGACGAGGAACTCGGTGCGCATGAGCCCGACCCCCTCCGCGCCGGATCTTGCCGCCACTTCCGCTTCCTCGGGGAGGTCCACGTTGGCGCGAAGCACGATGCGAACGCCATTGGTGGTGACCGGCTCCGCGGTCGCCAGCTTCAATAATTCGGCTTCGGTCTCCGCTTCGGCGACGGCTCGGCGCTTGAAGGCCTCGATCTCCGCGTCGCTGGGATTGACCACCAGCATGCCGCTCGTGCCGTCGAGCACCACCATCTCGTCGCCACGAAGGCGCGTGGTCGCCTCGCGCAGTCCCACCACCGCGGGGAGTCCAAGCGAGCGTGCCAGGATCGCCACATGCGAGATCCTCGTGCCCTCGTCGGTCGCGATGCCGGCGATGGCGTCGCGATCCAGCTGCAACGTCAACGACGGTGTGAGGTCGTGAGTGACCAGGATCGCGCCGGTACCCTTCTCGACGGCGACGGGATCGTGGTCGGGAAGGTCCATGAGTACCGTGAGCACGCGGATCTGCACGTCCGTGAGGTCGTTCACGCGCTCACGCATCATGGGCGACGTGCTCTTGGAGAACTGCTGGCGCCACTCGAGCATCACAAGGTCAAACGCCTTCTCCGCTCCGTGATTCTGGCGGATATAGTCGATGACCTGCTGCAGCAGGTGCTGGTCCTCGAGAATCGAGACCTGGACCTCGAAGATGGCAGCCTCCTTCGGCCCGGCGTGCTTCTCGGCGCGCTCCGCCACCTGACGGAGGCGCTCCTTGGCGACTTCGACGGACGCATGCAGGCGCGCGATTTCGGCTTCCACCTGCCCGTCGTCAATGATGCGGTGCGCAACGTCCGGGAGTTCCCACTTGAGCAGCCGCACCGGCCCGACCACGATGCCGGGTGATGCGGAGATTCCCGAGAGTGCGCGTTCCATGAGTTCTAGTGCTCCCCGAAGCGCGAAGAAATGAGGGCGGCGATGGTTTCGATGGCGGAATCGGCGTCTGGGCCTTCCGCCCGCAAGGTCAGCATGGACCCACATTCGGCCGCGAGCATCATCACGCCCATGATGCTCTTGCCGTTGACTTCCATATCGTCACGAACCAGCCGAATGTCGCTCTTGAACTTCGCGGCCGCCTTCACGATCTCCGCCGCGGGCCGCGCGTGAATGCCGTTGCTGTTGACGATCTGCACGGTTCGCTCGACCATCACTTCACCGCCATGTAGAGGATGAACGCGACCTGCACGAGCAGCGCACATTTCCATCCCTCGACACGGCTTTGCAGCCGGACGAGCACTACGGACCCCACCGCGATCGCCACGATGATGCCGCCAAGCAGTGTTCTCCCAGGTTCAACGATCTGCTGCACAGCGAGCGGGAGTCCCAGCCCCGCCAGCAGCGCGGCAAGGGTGCCAAGCACTTGCGGGCCCTGTCGAAGGAAGGGAGCTCCCAGTGACTGGGCGACACGGACCCCGCGCGCGAGCCCAATGCGGAGCCCCCAGACGCGCAGGGCGAGGTGACCCGCATTGTAGAGGCCGAGAAACGTGAGCGCCGTGGCCAGCGCCCCCCCGCCGGCGCCAAAGACCAGCAGGGCCGCGATCGAGCACGCCGGCAACAGCGCCGCCCACACCAACCGGTCGCCCACGCTGCCTAACGGCCCGCACAGCGCCGTCCTGAACCGTTCGATGCGGTCCGGGGCCTCCCCATCCAACTCGGCCCGGGCAAGCGCGCCGACCGCTACCGATGCCAGATACGGATGTGCGTTGAAGTACTGGCTCTGGCGCGCCAACGCCGCGCGATAGACCTCCCCATCCGTTCCCCCAGGAAGCAGTCGCAACGCCGGCTCCGTACAGAAGCCGATCCCGTTTCCGACCAGCGTCTCGTAATTCCACGAGGCCTGAATGGCGAGCAGTCGCAGGAGCATCGCGGCTTGGGTACGCACGGGGACGGCGATGGCCACGTTGGTCTTCATCGCGTCACGGCGAGGCCAACGCCGACGGCCAGCCCCACGGCGAAGAGCCAGCGGGCGTATGGGACTGCATGGAACACCTTCCACACGGCCGCGAGGGCGACGGAGGTTGCAGCTGCAACCACGACGGCTCGGGACAACGCCGGATTCCCCTGCAGTGTGTCGAGCACCGCACGTTGGGCCGGAATACCGACCGCCAAGCCCAGCGCCGTGAGGGCGATGCCCCGCAACAGGTCGGCCGTCAGCCCATACAATTGCAGTCCGATGACCACGCGCCGAGACCCTTGCGCCACGGCGTCATGTCGCCGATGAGCCCACCGGGCGTTCAGACGACGCAGCTGCACCATGGACCATCCGCCCAGATAGGCGAGCGCCAGCGTCATCGTGACGCTCAGCATGAGGGCACCGGTGGTGCCGGCCTGCATGGCAAAGAGCGCGCCCCCAACGGCGGACGACGAGCCCCACTCCGGGTATCGCGACGCCCCGAACGGAAGCGTCTCCAACGCGTACAGCTCCAACGTCGCGCCAGCCAGCAACCCCGCGGCGGGCTCGCCCATGGCCGCTCCTCCCAGCGTGGCCGACACGATGGGCCGAGAGAGCATGGCCTGAGGGAAGCTGACCGTATCCAGGCCCAGGATGCCGCCCATCACGCTGAACATGGCCATCCCGACGACGCTCATCGGTTACCCTCCCCAGAGAGCACCTCGTCGAGAGCGAGCGGACGCGCCCCTGGTACGTCCTGTGCCGTCACGATGACCCCACGGCGTGATAGCTGGCGGAGGAGCTCCTCTTCACCAGGCGACAGGAAGACGTAGCGCAATCGCTGGGTGCGACCGGCCCGATGGTGAATGCCGCCGATATTCACCGCCGGAATGCGATCCGTCGCCTCCACCAGGCGCATCATGGTTTCGATGTCAGCCGTCAGCAACAACCCTGGGCGACTGTCCGCCAGGTACGTGCCAAAGGCCTCGGCGGCCATCTGCACGGAGTCGAAGTACACGTGCATCTCCGGTGGCACGCCCATCCGGTAGAGCTCCTGCTCCCAATCGCTGGCGGCAACCTCGTCATCGACGAGCACGATGAACTGGAGGTCGAGGGGCTGACCCCAGCCCACGACCACCTGCCCGTGAATCAAGCGGTCGTCCACGCGGTACAGTTCAATGGCCACGAGGCGCGCCTCCCGCCGCACTTCCCGGCACGGTGGCGGCCAGCGCGGCGCGCCCCTTCTCCGCCGCATGCCGCGCCGCGTCTCCTTCCCCCGGACCTTCCTCGGCAAACAAGAAATCGAGAAGGGCGGCAAGGTTGGTGCCCGTCACCACGACGATCTCCGGAAGTTCACGTTGCACCCGACGAGCCGCCATCGTGCAGCTGCCCGCGGGAAGGTCGGTGAAGATCACGCGCGCTCCAGAAGTCTGGACCGTCGTGCGCATCAACCGTTCAACGTCTGCCGCACTGAGGTCCCGGTTGGTCAAGGCGACGAAGACATCATCGCGACCCGTGATCTGCTTGACGGCGGAGAGCACGCCGGCGGCGAAGTCGCCATGACCCGCAACGATCGCGCGCGCGCTACTCATCGTCCTCCACCAGGTATTGGCGCACATCGCTCGTGGCCGACTTCATGCGACCGATCAGGCGCTGGTTGAAGGACTCCGCCGCGTTCACCCCTGCGTATCGCAGCAGGTGGTTCATGGCGATCACCTCACCGATCACCGTGATGTTCTTTCCCGGATTCAGGAAGACCGTGATGCGCGGAAGTTCGACGCCCAGAATGCTCGTCGTGTCTCCCTCGAGCCCGGTCCGGTCGGCGATGGCGTTTTCTGTCCACTCCTCCAGCTGCACCACGACCTCGATGCGCTTTTGCTGCCGAACGGCGCGTACCCCGAAAATGGCGGGGATGTCGATCAACCCAACGCCGCGGATTTCCATGAAGTGACGTTGCAGCTCATGGCCCCGGCCGATCAACACGTCAGCGCCGCGCCGCGTGCAAATCACGAGGTCGTCTGCCACCAGGCGATGGCCACGTTCCACAAGGTCGAGCACACATTCCGACTTGCCGATACCGCTCGCACCGGTGAACAGCACACCGACACCAAAAATGTCGGCCAGCGATCCGTGCAACGTGGTCGTTGGGGCAAACAACTCCTCCATGACGGGCTTGATGCGCCGATAGACCTCGGCGGTCTTGTGCGGAGACCTGAAGATCGGCACCTGATGCTCAACCGCTAATGACACCAGCGGATCCACGGGCTCCATTCCCTTCGTGATTACCACGCAAGGAATCGGGAAGGAGAAGAACTGCAGTAGGTTCCGCCTGCGCTCGTCCGCGGGGAGCGTGGAGAGGTACGTCATCTCCGTCTCGCCGAGTACCTGAACGCGTTGCGCCATGAAGCGGCCGACGAACCCAGCCAGTGCAAGTCCCGGGCTGGAGACGTCAGAATTCGCGATCGGTCGATCGTGCCCCGCCGTGCTCCCCAGCTGTTCGAGTGCGAGCGACTCGTGCAAGCGCTCGAACAGGCGGCCGACCGTGATCACCCCGCTCACGCGCGGCGCGCCAGATGCGCGCGATCCTTGGCGACGCGCTTGCTGTGTGAGAGCTGCGACTGCAGGTGCTTAAGGGCAGCCGTCAACGCCGGGCCGTACGAGCGACCCTGTCCTTCGGCAACCCATCGATTGGCGCCACGGCCATGAAGAACAATCTCCACGCGACGCCCCGGTCCATCCTGCTCGAAGCGTACCGTCGCATCCAGGGAGGATGGGAACCTCTCGCTAATCTTGTCCATGGCGCGCTTGGTGCGCGAACGCATGTAGTCGCTGATGACGGCGTGGTGCGCCTGAAACACGATATTCACAAGCAATGCCTCCTCAGGACAGCACGGATTGGAGGTGCGCCTCAGTCTCCTGCGCTGCACGCTCCCACGTGAAGGTTTTTGCAAATTCGCGGCCGCGAGCACCTAACGACGTGACGAGCGCGCGGTCCGTCGCCAGTTGCCGCATGGCCGCGGCGAGCCCTGCGACATCTCCGTGCGGAACGAGGAAGCCTGTCTCGCCGTGCCGAACGGATTCCCTGATGCCCGGCGAGTCCGATGCGACGACCGGGGTTCCACATGCCGCCGCCTCGAGATTCGTGATCCCCCACCCCTCCTTTGGCGACGTAAAGGCCAACGCCCACGCTCGACGCAACAGCGCCAACTTGCTCTCCTCGCTGATTCGCCCAAGAAACGTCACGCGATTGGTCAGGTCAAGCGACGCCACCAATCGCTCGAGCTCAGCCCGACCGTCCCCCGCCCCGGCGATTTCCAGGCGCGCCTCGCCCACACCAAGCTGGGCAAACGCGCGAATCACCAGGTCCACGCGCTTGTAACGCTTGAGTCGTCCAAGGTAGGCGAACAAGGGCGTCGCTTCGCGCGCATCGGACAGCGGCGTGTAATAGTCGCTGTCGATGCCACAATAGATGACCTGTATTCGTTCTCGCGGAATGCCTCGCGCCACCAAGTCGTCCGCGGTGCTTTGCGAAATCACCTGAAACGGCGCGCCCCGGTATACCCAGGGAATGGGACGTTCCGCCAGCCAAACGACGGACGCGACGGGAGCGGGCAGCTCCTGGAATGCCGTACCGCCGAACAAGTGCGGAACCAGGCCGACGACCGGCGTGCGTCCCCACCGCGGCGTAAAGAGCGGCACCTTATTGATGTCTTCGATTATCACGTCGAAGGGTCGGTCGTGCAGGCGCTCGCGATACGCGCGCCGAGCGTGCAAGGGGAAAGAGTAACGTGTCCCCACTCGGTGGATGCTGATGCCGTCGCGTTGGGCCGTGGCGGAACAACCGGGCCATCCGCCGCACAGGAGGTGTATCTCGTGCCCCATGACGGCCAGACGCCCAAAGATCTCGTGAAGATGGATTTCTGCGCCCCCAGCCTGGGGGTTTTCGAGATCCTGCCAATTCACGAGCAAGATGCGCAATCACAATCTCCCGAGCTTTCGCGCCAGCGCATCGAGCACACCGTTCACGAATCGTGCACTCTCGTCGCTGCCAAAAAGCTCGGCGAGCCGCACGGACTCCTGGATGGTCACGCGCCCCGGAATCTCTCCACGCGACAACTCGGCTGCCCCCAGCCGGAGGAGACATCGCTCGATGGCGCCCAAGCGCTCCAATCGCCAGTTGGTCGTCACGTCAGCGAGCTGGGCGTCGATGGATTCGCGGTGGGCGTCCAAGGCGCGCAGCAAGGGAGCGGCGAACTCGCGCTCTTCAGCTCCAACTGACAGGTCGTCCCAGAGCCTCTGCGTGGTGCTTAGCAGCGAACCGGCGCCAATCATGTCCCACGCGTATAGCGCCTGGAGCGCGCGGGCGCGCGCGCGCCGGCGCATGCGCTGGTCACGCCTCGTCAGCCGCATCCAATCGTGCGAAGAGGTCGGCCATTTCCAGCGCCGCCATGGCAGCGTCCCAACCCTTGTTGCCGTGTTCCCCACCGGCGCGTGCCTCGGCCTGCGCCATGTCGTCGCAGGTCAACAACCCGAAGCCGATCGGCAGGTCGTATTCCGACGACAGGGCGGCCAGGCCACGCGACGCCTCGCCGGCCACAAAGTCGAAGTGCGGCGTGTCGCCGCGAATCACGGCGCCTAGCGCCACGATGGCGTCGTAGCGGCCTGCCGCGGCCAGGCGACGTGCCACAACCGGCAGCTCCCACGCCCCAGGCACCCAAACCACATCCACGTCGTCGAGGGCTGCACCATGCCGCGTCAAAGCGTCCAGCGCCCCGTCGTGCAATGCTTGTGTGATCCGTTCGTTGAAGCGTGAGACGACGACGCCGAATCGTCGGCCTGTCCCGTTCGGAGTTCCGATGAATTCCGCCATCAGGTCGAGAGCAGGTGCCCCATCTTCGTACGCTTTGTTTCCAGGTATCCGGCGTTCTCGTCGGTGGACGGCGCCGCGATGCGCACGCGGTCCACAATCTCCAAGCCGTAGCCCTTGAGGCCGACCAGCTTCATTGGGTTGTTCGTCAGCACGCGAATGGACTTGAGTCCGAGGTCGAGCAGGATCTGCGCGCCGATGCCGTAGTTCCGAAGGTCCGCCTTGAAGCCGAGCTTTTCGTTGGCCACCACGGTGTCATCGCCCGTGTCCTGCAACGCGTAGGCCTTGATCTTGTTCAAGAGGCCAATGCCCCGGCCCTCCTGGTCCAGATAAACCACCACACCGCGTCCCTCTCGGGCGATCATCTCCATGGCCGTGTGCAACTGCCAGCCGCAATCGCATCGCTTGGAGTGGAAGACGTCGCCCGTTAGGCACTTGGAGTGCATGCGCACCAGGACGTCCTGGCCATCGCCAAGGTCGCCATAGACGAGGGCGACATGTTCGTGGTCGTCGACTTCATTGCGATACCCCATGATGCGCCAGCCGTCGCCTCCGATGTCGGACGGCAAGCGGGCCTCGGCCGCGCGGCGCACCAGCCGCTCGTGCTGAAGCCGGTAGGCAACGAGGTCGGCCACGGTAATGAAGGTCAACTCGTGTTCTGCGGCGTATCGCGCCAGCTCGTCGCGGCGCATGGCGTGCCCATCGTCATTCAGGATCTCGCAGATCACGCCGGCCGGGTTGAGCCCGGCGAAGCGACAGAGATCGACGGCCGTCTCCGTATGACCGACCCGCTGCAGCACACCGCCATCGCGCGCGCGAAGTGGATGGACATGACCGGGTGTTCGGATGTCAGCAGGCCCCTTGGATGGATCAGCCGCGATACGGATGGTCTGGGCGCGATCGCTGGCACTGATGCCGGTGGTCACGCCGTAGGCAGGAGCAGCATCTATGCTGACGGTGAACGCCGTGCGCATGGCCTCGCTGTTCTCGGCCGTCTGCATCCGAAGGCCCAGCTGGTTCACCCGCTCGCGGGTGAGCGCCACGCAGATCATGCCCTTGGCCCGCAACATGAAATTGACCATCGGTGGCGTGACCAGCTGGGCCGCGCAAATGAGGTCTCCCTCGTTCTCGCGGTCCTCGTCATCGGCCACCACGACGAATTTTCCGTCGCGGATGTCCTGTATCGCCTGTTCAACGGTTCCGAACGCCATGTTGAATGCTAGCGGGCTACGTCTCGAAGGGTAAAGCGGTTAGCCAGCGAATCTAGCCGCGTTGGTAGGGCTGGAGCAGGCGACGGACGAACTTTCCAATCACGTCGCCTTCCAAGTGGACCGAATCTCCGACTTTGAGGTCACCAAGGGTCGTGTGCCGCCGCGTGTATTCGATCAGCGACACCTGAAGAATCCCGGGACCGGGCAGCTCGTTCACCGTCAGGCTGACGCCGTCCAGTGTCACCGAACCATGTGGTACGAGCAATTCGTCGATGTCGGGCGGGACGGCCACGTTTATGAGCAGAGTGTCCTCACGCATGCCAAGCTCCAGGACACGACCCACGGCGTCCACGTGTCCCTGGACCACATGCCCACCCAGACGATCATTCGCCCGCATCGCCCGTTCGAGGTTCACGCGGGTGCCGACGTCCCACATACCAACAGTGGTGCGTTCCAGCGTTGTCACGACCGCCGCCACATCGAAGAACCCCGCCCCGACGTCGCGTACCGTTAGGCACGCCCCGTTTGCGGCAATGCTCTCGCCCAACGTGACGTCGCTGTAGGGCGCGCGGATGCGTAGCTCACGTCCGGCAGCGGAGACCCGCACCCGATCGATGAGTCCGACCGCATCGACAAGACCAGTGAACATCAGCGTACATCCTCTTTGGCGGGAGCGTAGACGGAAAGCAGGTCATCGTCCAAGGCTTCGCGGCGCAGCACACGCCAACGGCGAGCATCCGCCCCGCGGACGGCCGGGGCTGACGAAAACGCACCCAGTGCGCCGGCGCCAAAGATGACCGGCGCCTGAATCAGCAACAACCGGTCCACGAGACCCTCCGCCAGCATGGCGCCTGCCAGCTTCGCTCCTCCCTCGACGAGGAGCGCCTGAATGCCATGGCGGCGTAGCGTGCGCAGCGCACTGCTGAGCGAGGTCGCGTCAATGATCTCCACACCAAGGTCATTCAGCGACATCGCGTAACTCGAATCCAAGTCGTGACCCACCACGATGACGGGGACCTCGCGCGCCGTACGGGCCAGTGTGCTGGTGAGAGGGAGCCTTCCCGTGCGAGAGAACACCACACGAACTGGGGCGACTCGCGGGGACTCGGATTCACGGACGGTGAGCTGCGGATCGTCGACGCGAACCGTCGACATGCCAACGGCCACGGCATCGTGCCCAGCGCGCAAGCGGTGCACGAAGCGTTTTGTCGTATCGTTCGTGATCCAACTGGTGGTTGCGGTTCCATCGGCGATGGCGCCGTCGATGGTCACGGCCATCTTCAGCGTGACCCATGGCCTATCCGACGTGAACGAGTACATGAAGGCGGCATTCAGTTCGCGCGCGTCCGACTCAAGCACGCCCGCCGTCACGGAGACACCGGCCGCTCGCAGGCGCGCGGCCCCTCCACCGGCCACGGGATTGGGATCGGCCGCAGCGTAAACGACGCGACCGATGCCGGCAGCAAGGATCGCATCCGTGCAAGGCGGCGTCTTCCCGGTGTGTGCGCACGGCTCGAGGGAGACGTACAGGGTCGCGCCTTTCGCACGCGCCCCTGCGGCACCAAGCGCCACCACCTCAGCATGCGACTCGCCAAAGCGCGCGTGATAGCCTTCACCCACCACGACGCCGTCACGCACCACCACGGCGCCCACCATGGGATTGGGGGCGGTGTGCCCCCAGCCGCGTTCCGCCAGCAACAACGCTCGCTGCATGAAGGACTGGTCGAGACCTTCCGTAGCCGAAGCGGCGTGGTTCGTCGCGCTCACGCTTACCAGCGAAGCCGCAGTCCGAGCGACGCGAACTGCAGGGCGTCGTCCGCGCGCGTACCACCAAAGGTGTTGAACGTCGCCAAGGTGCCACCACTCACCTGCCCGACTTCGAGAACAACCTTCATCAGCGGCAGGTTCAACGACAGGACGGCGAATACGATCAGGCGATCGACGGACTGGCCCAGCTCAAAGCCCGTCAGCGTGAACACCTGAGCCGCCCGGTTCACCGTCACGTCCACGAGCCCGTTCGCATCGTAGTGATCGCGCCCGCCGCCGATCACCAGCGCAACAACCCCAAACGACTTGCCGACCGTGGCACGCCACGCATCGCTCGTCAGCGTGAACCCCCGCACCCCATACAGATCCAGGCCGGGCGTGGCGGTCACGTCGGCGGATGGCAGGTCGCGCTGCAGGAAGGCGACCGAGACGACTGGCGTGTGATCCGACTCCTCCAGTACGGCAATACGGGCGCCGAAACCAAAGCGCACCGAGCCGCTGGGGACGGAGAGCTTGAAGTCGCCCGACGTGACCTCGGGAATAAAGGCGATATTCATCAGCCCGTCGACGGCGAAAATCGTCGTGGAACCGGCGCGCAGGCCCGGAAAGACGCCTAACGCGACATCGGCCACGGGAAGACCCACCGGCCGGTCCTTCACGGCATAGTCGCTCGCGACCGCGCCGGTGATCGCCGGCGTCACGGCGCCGACGTCAGGGACATGGCCACGCAGGAGATTGCCGCGGATTCCAACGGAGAGGTGGCCGAGTCCGCCCAGGGCGCCCGCTTCTCCCGCGACCACGTTCCCGCCAATGAGACTGGCACCGAGTTGCGGCGCCATGAAGTGAAAGAGATCGATCGCCTTTTGACAGGCATCCTGCGTTGCGCGTTCGGAAAGCGTGCCGGCCTGGCACTGCGCGTCGATCGATCCACCTTGCGCGAAGGCCGCGCGACCGATCGCCAGCGCCAACCCCAGTGTCAAAATTCTTGCTCGCTGCATACGACAACTCCGTTAGGAAAGCTCGACGTTCCCTCGTCCGGGGACGACGCGACCCACGTGCCAGGCACGTACCCCGGCGGCCGACGCCGCCTGAAGCACCGCACCCTCCTCCCCTGCCGGCACCACGACGATCGCTCCGACTCCCATGTTGAACGCGCGAAACATCTCGCTCGTCGAGACCTGACCAGCGTCCTGCAACTGCTGAAAAACGTTAGGCACACGCCACGTCGAGGTGTCCACCCGTGCGTCCAGGGTGGGCGGAAGGGCGCGATTGAGGTTTCCCGGAATTCCCCCCCCGGTGATGTGTGCCAACGCGTGTACCTGACGAAGCACCGGGCGGATTACGGCCAGATAGGACCGGTGGACGCGGAGCAGCGCGTCGGCCACCGTCGCTCCACCCTCGCCGGGAAATGGATCATGCACGCCCAGCAGCATGCGATCCGTGACGATGCGACGCGCCAGCGAGTACCCGTTCGTGTGCAACCCCGAACTCTCCAGGGCCACCAGCACGTCGCCATCTTGCACACGACTCGCCCCGAGCTGCGCGTCCTCTTCCACGCTGCCGACGATGAAGCCGGCCAGGTCGTAGTCAGGTGGCGTGTAGACGCCAGGCATCTCCGCCGTCTCGCCTCCAATCAGAGCGCATCCATTCTCCCGGCACCCGGCGGCCACGCCAGCCACGACGCCCTCGACGACTTCAGGCTGCAGCGCACCAAAGGCGACGTAGTCCAGGAAGAACAACGGCGTGGCACCCTGTGCCAGGATGTCGTTCACGCAGTGGTTCACCAGGCAGTGGCCGATGGTGCTGTGGCGGCCGGCGTCGATCGCCACCTTGATCTTTGTACCCACTCCGTCAGCACTGGCGACCAGAATCGGGCGCTGGCCCACGGGGGCACGAAAGAGACCGCCGAAGGCGCCGAAGTCGCCGACGCATCCGCTTGTTCGGGTAGACGCGACGAGCTTGCCAATGCGTGTCTTGGCGTCGTCGGCGGCATCGATGTCGACGCCAGCGCTGCGGTAGTCGAGCGGGGGCGGATGACTCACTCGGGGAGCTCCTCTTCGAACGCCACCAGTCGTCGGAACTCTTCCAGCCGCTTGGCGATATCCACGCGTTGCAGCTCCATGAGTCGGTCGATCGAGAACTTCTCCACCGCAAACGACCCCATGGTGGAACCGTAGACTACCGCGCGGCGCATCGCCTGTTCGTCCGTGCGTCCGGTGCGCGCGAGGTATCCGATGAAGCCCCCAGCAAACGAGTCGCCGGCACCCGTCGGGTCAAACACATCCTCCAACGGGTAGGCAGGCGCAAAGAAGACCGCGTGCGGACCGAACATGTACGCACCGTGCTCTCCCTTCTTGATCACCACGTGCGAAGGCCCGCGATCGTGAATCCACTTGGCGGCCTTCACGAGGTTCGCGTGTTCCGTCAGTTGACGCGCCTCGCCGTCGTTCAACAGGAGCACGTCCACATACTTCAGTAGCTCCAACAGTTCGTTGCGGCGGCTTTCGATCCAGAAGTTCATCGTGTCGCACGCCACCAATCGCGGTTTGTCCACCTGCTGCAACACGTCCAGCTGCAAACGTGGATCGATGTTGGCCAGGAATACGAAGGGGGCGCGCCGGAACTGCGGGGGAATCTTCGGCCGAAAATTGGAGAAGACCCCGAGGCGCGTCTCCAGCGTCTCGGCGGCATTCAGGTCGTGCCGGTAGCGGCCGCGCCATCGAAAGGATTCGCCATCGGCGCGCTCGACTCCGGCGAGATCGACCCCGCGCGCCTGGAGCGGCTCCAGCCGTTCGACGGGATAGTCGGTGCCAATGACCCCAACCAGCTGCACGGGCGAAAAATGCGATGCGGACGCGGAGAAGAACGTCCCGGAACCGCCCAGCACTTCGTCGGCGCGACCAAATGGTGTCTCGACCGAGTCGAGTGCCACGGAACCAACCACGAGGACGTGCGTCATGAATCGATGGGAGTGAAGGCCCGTCCGATCGCGGTCGAGTCACCGCGAGAGGCCGTTGTTGCGGCTGACGTGGTCACATGCGCTCCGGTGCGGAGATGCCGAGTACAGAGAGTCCGTTGCGGATGACAATCTGCGCCGCGCGCGCCAACACGAGTCGGGCACCGCGCACGTCGGGTGGCGCTTCCAGCACGCGCACCTTGTGATACCAGTTGTGCGCCAGTCGCGCCGTGTCCAGCAGGTAGGCGGCCACGCGGTGCGGTTCCCGGCTGGCCGCCGCACCGGCGATGAGGCGTGGAAAGTCGAGAAGCGCCTGGGACAGCTCCCGTTCCGAGTCTTCCGTCAGCAGCGACAAGTTGGTCGCCGCGGCATCCAGACTCGACGGATCGATCCCCCCCACGCGGAAGATGCCGCACATCCGCGCGTGCGCCATCTGGATGTAGTAGACGGGATTCTCCTCCGACTGCGACCGGGCCAGATCCACGTCGAAGATGAGTTGCGAGTCGGCCTTCCGCATGAGGAAGAAGTAGCGCACCGCATCGCGGCCAACTTCGTCCACCAGGTCGCGCACCGTGACATACGATCCGGCTCGCTTGGAAATCTTTACCTCCTCGCCACCGCGAGTCACGGTCACCATTTGGTGCAGCGCGTACTCTGGGTATCCCTGCGGGATGCCCATGTCGAGGGCCTGCAGCCCCGCCCGCACGCGCACGACGGTGGAATGGTGATCGGCTCCCTGCACATTCATGCTGTGGTGAAACCCGCGACGCCACTTGGTGATGTGGTACGCCACGTCCGGGACGAAGTAGGTGTAGGTCCCGTCGGACTTTCGCATCACCCGATCCTTGTCGTCCCCAAAGTCCGTCGTCCGCAGCCACAACGCGCCGTCCTTTTCGAACGTGTGTCCGGCCTCCCGCAGCATCCGAACGGTCTCCTCGACCATCCCGTCGTCGTAGAGCGACGATTCGAGGTAGTACGTGTCGAATCGAACGCCGAACGCCTGCATGTCCAGGTCCTGCTCCTTGCGCAACTCCGCCACGGCAAAGCGCCGGATGCCGTCGATGTCGTCTCCCGACACGTCCGACGGGTGCGCGGCGACGTACCGCTCGGCGATCTCCCGGATATACTCGCCGTGGTATCCACCTTCCGGGATCTCAGCCACGCCGGTGCGCAGCTCGCGCACGCGCGCCTGGACGCTCAGCGCGAGATTGCCGATCTGCACCCCGCCATCGTTGTAATAAAACTCGCGCGTGACGCGAAATCCGATCGACTCCAACAGCGCGGAGATCGCGTCGCCTAACGCTGCCTGCCGGCCGTGGCCGACGTGCAGCGGCCCCGTTGGATTCGCGGAGACAAACTCCACATTGAACGCTTCGCCGTGGCCGTCGTCCGTGCGGCCGTACGACGCGTCACGGGCGATGATGTCGACGAGGCCCTGAAAGGCCGCGGCGGAATTCAGGCGAAAGTTGATGAACCCTGCTCCGGCGACCGTGGCCTCACTCACGCCGGCGGCAGGTAGGTCCATGGACGCGATGAGGTCCCGCGCGATGTCCTGTGGTTTGCGTCGTAGCTGACGAGCCAGGGACATCGCCAGATTCGTCGTCCAGTCGCCAAAGGCCGGATCCCGCGGACGTTCGACCACCACCGCCCCATGATCCGTCGCGCCAAGGCGCTGAGCCGCGGCGGCGAGCGCGGCTCGCAAGACCTCCTCAGGTGCCATTACTCGCTGCCAGACGAAGAAGGAGGCGGACTGGCCGGCTTGGTAGGCTCGGCCTTCTTGTCTGCAGACGCGCCAGCGGCGGAGGAACCCGCATCGGTCGCCGGTGCCGCGGGCTTCTGGTCCTTCTTGCCATCCTTCCCGTAGTCTGTGATGTAGAAACCGGAGCCCTTAAAGACGAGCCCGGCCCCACCGGACACCTTCCGCACTCCCTGCTTCCCGCAAACCGGGCACGGCATCTCCGCCTGGGCTGCAGAGATGCTTCGAAAGAAGTGATCAAACTCATGCCCCTCGGGGCATCGGTATTCGTACGTCGGCATCGCGATCGGATTCGAGAAGGGCGAGTTACCAAAGTTAGCCGCCCGTGGAAAGCGCCTCAAGCGAATGGGTTACGGCGCTCGAGCTTCCGGCGCCGTGGGCCATTGGGAGCCGTCCCCGAGCGCTCCCCGCCGGAGTCGCGAGCGAATCAACCCTGGGGGCGGTACGTACCCCACACGGCGCGGAGCACGTCGGAGATCTCGCCAACGGAGGCTCGCGCCCGGACGGCATCTTCGATCCGACTAACCAAGCCGGCCGGCGGCGCCACGCCGTCATCGGCGTACGGCCCAGCCGCGCTGCGCAACTGATCGAGCGACTCCTTCACGGCCACCGCATCGCGACGGGATTTGAGGGCGCGCAATCGCGCCGTTTGCTCGGCTTCCAATCGCGAGTAGTCGGGGGCCGGGATAATCGGGATCGGGCTGCCGTCATCGAAGCGGTTGACGCCGACGACCGTGCTATCGCCTGACTCCACACGCAACTGGTGGGCGTAAGCGCTCTTGCCGATCTCTTCCTGGAAGTAGCCCTGGGCGATGGCGTTCGCGGCGCCGCCGCGTGCGTCCACCTGCCCCAGCAGCTCCATCGCGCGGTGCTCGATGTCCGTGGTCAAGGACTCGACGTAGTAGCTGCCGGCCAACGGGTCGACGGTGTTGGCGATGCCGGATTCGTAGGCAACGATCTGCTGCGTACGCAGGGCCAGCGTGGCGGCATCGGCCGTCGGCAGGGCCAAGGCCTCGTCGTATCCGTTGGTATGGAGCGACTGGGTACCGCCTAACGTAGCGGCAATCGCCTGCACAGCAACGCGCACCACGTTGTTCAGGGGTTGCTGGGCCGTAAGCGTGACGCCCCCCGTTTGCGTGTGGAATCGCATGCGGGCGGAGGCGTCGCTAGCGTGAAAGCGCTCGCGCATGATCCGGGCATACAGGCGTCGCGCCGCCCGAAACTTCGCCACTTCCTCGAACAGGTCACTGTGCGCCGCGAAAAAAAACGAGAGGCGCGGGGCAAAGTCGTCCACGGCAAGCCCTGCGGCCACCGCTTGATTCACGTATTCGATGGTGTTGGCGAATGTGAACGCCACCTCCTGCACCGCCGTCGCACCGGCCTCGCGAATGTGGTAACCCGAGATGGAGATCGGATTCCAATTGGGCACTTCGGCCGCGCAATACCGAAACAGCTCAGCAATCAGCCGCAACGATGGCCCGGGCGGATAGATGTACGTGCCCCGCGCGATGTACTCCTTCAGGATGTCGTTCTGGATGGTACCGTTGAGCGCCGAGCGATGAATGCCTCGCTCCTCGGCCACGACGATGTACATGGCCAGCAGGATCGCCGCCGTCGCGTTGATGGTCATCGACGTGGAGACGCGATCCAGCGGGATCTGATCGAACAGCACGTGCAGGTCGTCCACCGTGTCGATCGCCACGCCTACCCGACCAACTTCGCCGAGCGCCAGCGGGGAGTCAGAGTCGATCCCCATCTGCGTCGGCAGGTCAAACGCTACCGACAGGCCCGTTTGTCCCGCATCCAGGAGGTGACGGAACCGCACGTTTGTTTCGGCGGCCGTACCGAAGCCGGCGTACTGTCGCATGGTCCACAGCCTTCCGCGGTACATCGACGGCTGCACGCCACGGGTATACGGGTACGAACCGGGCTCTCCGAGGTCCCGGGAGTAGTCCACGTCGGCCACGTCCGACGGCCGATACGTCTCGTGGATCGGAATGCCCGACGGCGACACTCGTGGTTTCTGTTCCGTGCCCATAGGACAAAGATAGTCCGGCGCGGCACGAGTGGGTGACCCTGCGCAGGGAGAAACGAATGGCCGGTCAGGACTGAGCCTAACCGGCCATACGCGCTGTTTCGCGCGCCGCCCGCCCACCCGGGCGATGCCCTCGGTACCTAAGCCACGCCAACCAACTGCGCGGTCAGCATCTGACGCGCGGTTTCGATGTCGTCGCGGCTGCCGATGTAGATGGGCGAACGCTGGTGAAGCTCGCTTGGCTGCACTTCCAGAATGTCCTGTACGCCATCGATGGCGGCACCACCCGCCTCCTTGCAAATGAACGCGAGCGGGTTGCACTCGTAGAGCAATCGCAGCTTCCCGCGTGGACTCTGCTTGTGTGCCGGATACGCGAAGACACCGCCGCCTAACAAGTTGCGATGGAAGTCCGCCACCATGCTCCCCACGTACCGCACGTTCATGGCCTTTTGCGTACTATCCAAACCGCGATAGCGGCGCATGAGCGCTTTCACGTTCTCGTCCCAGTACTGCTCGTAGGAGTCGTTGACGGACAGGTAGCGGCCCCGCGGGGGAATCTTGATGTCGGGGTGCGAGAGCAGGAACTCGCCAATGGACGGATCCAGCGTGAATCCATGGACCCCCTGCCCCGCCGTGTACACGAGCATCGTGCTCGAGCCATAGATGATGTACCCGGCGGCCACCTGGCGGCGCCCCGGCTGCAACATGTCCTCCATCTCGCCGCGTGACCCGCGCGTGATCTTCTTCATGATCGAGAAGATCGTGCCGACCGGGACGTTCACGTCGATATTGGACGAGCCATCGAGCGGATCAAAGAGCAGCACGTAGTTGCCGCACTTGAACTGCTCCGGGATCGGAATGATGTCCGGCTCCTCTTCGCTCGCCATCGCACACAGACGGCCGGTGTGATCCATCGCCTTGATGATGGTCTCGTTGGCGAACACATCGAGCTTCTGCTGCATCTCGCCTTGCACGTTCTCACTGCCCAGAGCACCGAGAATGTCCGCCAAGCCGGCACTGCGCACCTTGTTGGCGATCATCTTCGCGGCCAGCGCGATGTCGTACAGAATGGCGGAGAGCTGCCCCGTCGCTTCCGGGAACATCTTCTCCTGCTCGATGATGAAGCGCTCGATCGTGACGACCGACGTCGCGGTATTCTTTACCACGCTAGGCGTCCTCGCGTAGGGGTTCATTTCCTGCGGCGCGAATCGAGGCGATGGCAAAGTGCCTCGCTTCGACCTCGAATCGGTTCGCCAAGTATCCGCGGCGCACCGATTCCCAGATATAGCGGACGGGGAATATCGGGACTGAGACAAACTGCTGGACGTGGCAGAGCTCGTGCAAGAGTAGTTCCTCGGTCTCCCGAACCCCGTCGCCGAGCCAGACTGTTTGCCAAAGCGTGATCGCGGCGACGCTTCGCGCCCCTAGGCACCACCCGCCCACCCGCGGCGGAAGTCCCCCACGCCGCCAGCGGACCCGGCCGAGCGCTGGGTACCGCTCGACCAGATGCGGCGCGAGTTGAACCGGTACGCCTAGCAGGCTGCGCCACACATCCTGAGCGGCCATGTCTCCCCGTGAGCGGTGATCCAAATGTCATGCCCGTCGGTGCGGATCACGACGGTGCCGTCGTAGTCCGTGCGCAACACTTCAATCTGGCGTTCGTCGAAGCGCTGCAACACCTCACGATTCGGGTGCCCATAACGATTGCGAGTTCCGACTGAGATCAACGCCAGACGCGGTTGAACGGCCGCCAGAAATGCGGGATTCGAGCTGGTGGAAGAACCGTGGTGACCCACCTTGAGAATGTCCGCCTTCAATCCGGACGCATAACGAGCGAGCAACCAGCCTTCCTCCGCCACCTCGGCGTCACCCGTAAGAAGGATTCGGCGCTCGCCCATGCTCACCAGGAGCACCACACTGGACGTGTTTGGATCGTCTTGCGACTCCGTCCATGCCGAATCGGGGGCGAGGACCTCCACCCGGACACCGTCGATCTCGCGAGCCAAGCCGGGATACACGCGAAGCCACGAGACGGACCTATCGCGGGCCTCGACCAACGCGTCCGCATAGGCATCGCCGCCGAACACGCGCGCGGCGTCCCACATTTCCTGGACGCGCACGTCCTTCAGCACCGCCGCCGCTCCGCCGACGTGATCGACATGCGGGTGCGTGAGTGCGAACACGACGACATCTCCGCCACGACGCCGCAGGTATGGGACAACCGTGGAGATCCCGGCATTGCTCCCACCCCAGCTGGGCCCCGCATCCACCACGACCCATCGTCCTTTCGGCGTACGCAACGCCACGGCGTCGCCCTGCCCCACATCCAGCACGTGCAGCTCCAACGAACCACGTGACGACGGCAGCCACGGTAACCAGACGGCGACTGCGACACCGCTTAGGCATAGCACGGCGGCCCGTGCCCAGACGCGTGAGGTACATGCCACCACGCCAGCCACAACGGCCAACGCCAGCAAGGTCGTGGTAGCAACGCTTGGCATCACCGAGACCACCGCTCCCGGTACCTTCGCCCCGAATGCCGCGACCAGGGCCACCGCATCCATGAGCAGTGCGGCGCCATCGGCAACGACCTGCGCCATCGGGCGCAATGGTCGCAGGATCAGCGACAGAAAGAGCGCCGGCTGCAGCAACGCGAAGAGGGGTGAGACCGCCAGGTTCGTAAGGGGTGCGATGAGTGACAGCCGTCCAAACGCGCCCACTACGACTGGAGCGGTTACCAGCGTCGCAATCACCGTCGTCGCCGCCTCGCGCGCCAGGACGCCAAGCCCTCCGCGCCGTGCGAACGCGAGTCGCTTGAGAAGGCGGGCGCCAGCGAGTAACGCGGCCATTCCGGCCACGGACAGCTGGTAGCCAAGGGAAACGACCTCTCGCGGATCGACCAGTGGGAGCAAACCGCCGACCGACCACGCCGCCCAGTCCGAGGTTGGACGTTGCCGCAGCTGCGAAATGCGCGACGCCGCCAGCATGGCCGCCGAGCGAACGGCTGGACTCGGGGCCCCGATCACGAGCACATAGGCGACAATCGTAGCCACTGTGCCGACATTCACCCGGCGCCGAGACAACCCGACCATGCCAAAGAGCAACGAGACGCCTTCACCCAAAATGGCCACGTGCAAGCCGGACACCGAGAGCATGTGGACGATGCCAGCGTCAGCGAACTGGTCGCGCACCGCTCGATCGACATCCCGGTCGTCGGCGATGACGAGCGCGCGAGCCAGCGCGGCCCTTTGGCCGTAGAGTTCATCGATCACGCGACCGAGCGCCGCTCGCCATCGAGCCAGCGGTCCGGGCAGCTCCAACACCCGCACACTGGCGCCGCTGAAGCTCAGTCCCCGGTCGGTAACTTTGGCCTGGCCGCGCACGTAAATCACGGAGCCCGCGGCGATCGTGGGGCCGCGCGCTTCCACCGTGACCGAAGGTTCGCAGCTGACGGAAACGATCTGTCCCGACCCGCGTAGCTCTGAAGTCAGCGAGCTTCGCAGGCGAATCACGGCCTCCCCGGTCACGCGGGCCGTGCGAACGCAGGCAGCGTCCTCGTGCGCGCAGTACGCGGCGACCAGCACCCCCGCCGCAATGCCGGCGCCTCCGTAGCGCCAAGCGGAGTGTGTCAGGCGCCCGAAGATGGTCACCGCCAATGCCAGCAGAATGGCGGGCAAGAAGAAGCCGCCGAATCCCAAGAGGAGTCCGGCGGCGACCGAGAGATATGCGAGAGTGATGCTGGGCACGCGCGTGTCTCCTACGGCGCGCCACCTCCTGACGTCACAACGCCGCCCGGACCGTGGCGCGGGTGATCATGCACCAGGCGCATGGCCTCGAGCACGAGTACCGCGATCTCGGCGCGCGACTGCTCGTGAGATAACGCCACACGCGTCACCGCCGAGCCAACGAGCGAACCCGAGATGTATCTCGGACGAGCTTTGTTCAGCGTGCGCACAACGACGTCATCCCGGCATTGCTTACAGGCGCAAAACGTTGCGTCCCGCTCGACCAGCTGGGTGACGACATCGACGACCGATTCTTCGAGCGCGTTCTTCATCGCGGGTGGTGAACCTTCAGGCCGACGTGGCGGAACGGGCGAAGGAGTGTGCCCCCCCATTCCTGGATCACCCGCCGCCGGCAAACCTATGCGGGCTCCACTATTTCGACGGACAGCCAAGGCTCAGGGTCACGACTCCGCCCGCATCGGTGTCCCTGACCGCTACCCGGCGACCGGAAGTGCCGTGCGCTCGCGCACAACCGAGCCAGTGAAGGTCGAACCAGTCGTTCCGGTGAGCTCCACCGTGAGGTATTGGCCGACGAGAGACGGATCTCCCGGGATCAGGACGGTCTTGTAGTCCCGAGTGCGCGTCTGAAGCAGGTCGCCTCGCCTGGCCGTTTTCTCGACCAGCACTTCGCGCCGTTCCCCAAGAAGCCGCAGGTTCCGCTGCCTTGCACTCGCGCGCACTTCGGCGATGAGGCGATCCAGCCTTTCTGTTGCCACGTCGTCAGTCACCGTTTCGGTTGCCGGCATGCGCGTGGCGGGTGTTCCCTCGCGTGGAGAGAACTTGAAGGTGAAGGCGTCGTCGAACGACACCTCCCTGACCGCCGAGAGGGTTTCCTCGAAGTCTTCGTCGCTCTCTCCCGGAAAGCCAACGATCACGTCGGTGGTGATCGCCAAGCCGGGAATCGCCTCGCGCAATCGCGCGACGCACTCGAAGTACTCGTCACGAGAGTATCGGCGCAGCATTCGCTTGAGCACGCGTGTGGACCCGGACTGCATGGGCAGGTGCACATGTTCGCAGAACGTGCGCACCTCCGACATCGCCCGGATGACACGGTCCGAAAAATCGTTGGGGTGTGGCGAGGTGAATCGCACACGCCGAACACCGGCGACGGCCCCCACGGCACGCAGCAGGTCCGCAAAGTCGTGGTCACCATGACGGTACGAATTCACGGTCTGGCCGAGCAGCACGATCTCAGTCAGTCCGTCAGCGGCAACGGTTTCCACTTCGCGAACCACGTCCTCCAACCGGCGACTCCGCTCGGGCCCACGGGTGGTCGGTACGATGCAATACGTGCACTTGTAGTTGCAGCCGCGCTGTACGGGGATCCACGCGCGCACACGATCCATCCGCTCCGGCGCCACATCCTCGTAGTGCTCTTCGAGGTCAAACGTGGTGTGCGTGGAACGACTGCCGCCGCGGGCCCGTTCCACCAATGCCGGTAAGGCACGGTATCCGTCAGGGCCAACCACCAAGCTCACGTGGCGCGCCCGTTCGAGCAGTTTTGGCCCTAGGCGCTGGGCCATGCATCCTGTGACGCCCATGACGCTCTGCGGGTGCATGGAAGCCTTCAGTTCACCAAGGCGTCCGATCACGCGCTGCTCAGCATGATCTCGAATGGCGCAGGTGTTCAGCAGGATGACATCGGCCCCTTCTGGCGCGTCCACGGGCGTATAGCCGTCCGCACGCAGCTTGCCGAGCATGAGCTCCGAATCGCTCACGTTCATCTGGCAGCCGTACGTCTCGATATAGACGGTGCCCTTCGTAGTCATGCGGCCCCTCTCCCCAAGGTCGCTAACGGTTGCGCCACGAGTCTTCCGTCCGCGAAATCCAACGTGGAGCTGAAGCGGGTGCCCCGAGGGATCGGGCCCCCGGCGATCGTCACCGTCAGGTAGTCCCCGGTGAGTCCTTCAGCTTCACCGCCACGAATCACGATAACGTCAGCCTCGCCGCCAGCGCGCGACCGGCGATAGGCGAGTTCCTTCTCCTCAGAAACGTCTCGTAGCTCGCGCGCGCGTCGCAACACGGTGACCCCATCCACATGTTCGGTGAGGCGCTCGGCCGCCGTGCCCGGTCGCAGGGAGAATGGGAAGACATGCAAATAGGTGAACGGCAGCGAACGCACTACCGCCAGCGTTTCGCCATGATCATTCTCGGTCTCTCCGGGGAAACCGGCAATGATGTCGGCGCCAATGGAGAAGACCGGCGAGATGCGCGCGATGGCCTCAATCGACCGAACGTACGACGAGGCCGTGTACCAGTGACGCCCCATGCGGCGCAAGATCCGGTCGGCTCCCGACTGGAGGGGTGCGTGCAAATGCGGCGCAAGACGCTCCGGCTCTTGAAACAGCTCGGCCAGCGCGCCGTCGACCTCAGTGGCCTCGATCGACGTGAGGCGAAAGCGCACCGTACGCACTTCTCGGATCAGGCGCATCACCAGGGATCCTAACGACGATCCGATGTCGCACCCATACGTCCCGATATGGATGCCCGTCAGCACGATTTCCGCGTGATGGTCGGCAAGGGCCTGAGCTTCGCGCACCAATGTGTCCGCGGCACGTGACCGGTTGGCGCCACGCGCTAGCGTCGTCGCGCAGAACGTGCAGTGCTCGTCGCACCCATCCTGGATTCGAAGAAGTCCGCGCGTGCCCGACTGGGCGACCGTTCCACCGCTGCCGGCCGGGAGCTGCAACGATTCGGCGATCGCGGGAAGGTCGGCGCCCCCGATTACCCGCTCGACCGTTGGCAGCGCGCCCAGTTCCCCCCGATCCAAGGCGGCCGCACATCCCATGACCACGGAGCGCAGCTGCGCATTCCGACGGGCGGCGCGGCGGATGTCCTTCCGCAGGTCGACGATGGCCTCACTCGTGACGGCGCAGCTGTTGAACACGGCGACGTCGGCCTCTTCCGGAGTAGCGACGATCTCCGCTCCCCCGTTTGTGACCAGCGCGCGCACGACCTCGGTGTCGTACTGATTGGCTCGGCAGCCGAAAGTCCGAAGGTACACCCGCATCGCGAGCCCGCCGGGAGACTAGGGGCGGATGCTGAAGCCGAAGGAGAGGATCACGGCATGCTCCTGCACGCCGCTCGTCTCGCTCCGGACCGCGCGAATGAGCCCGAGGTCGAAGGCAGCGCGTGGTCCGCCAAAGGGGATGGTCGCGCCGACCGCATACTGACGCTCGCGAACGTTGTTTCCCTGGACCACAAACGGCAGGTCACGATTGCGGATGCCCAGGTGGACCATCAGGGGCACCGTGCGCATCCGTGGACCGGTGAGGTCCGCGCCGACGCCGATATCCGTGCCGTCGCGGGCCTGCAGCGACGTCGTACCTAACGGCTGCAAACCCGACCACGACGTCTTGTCGTAGCTGGCGGCGAGGCTCACGCCGGGAATGGCATCCAGTCGGATCCCCGCGCCAAGGCGCCCCGGTGCGTCGCCGCGCGCCAGCACGGTGTCGCTGCTCTCCATGCTCAACTTCCCGCCGGCTGCCCAAGAGGCAGCGACGGCCAAGGCATCGATCGGGCGCCACACGGCACCGAGCGAAACGCCCCCTCCCTGAAAGCCGAGTGTCAGTGAGCGATTCAGTGTGCCGTACTTCGTGGAATCGTCGAACGTACGGGTGAGGCTGAGCCGATTTTCCCCGCCAAAGGCATGCAGGCCACCGCCGACCGCAAAGCGGTTGGAGAAGGCATACGCCACCGCCAGGCGCATGTCGGAGATGCCCCCAGTCGAGCGGATGCGTTCCTCGTACTCCACAGAGTCCAGCCCCAATCGCTGGCCTGATCGGAACAGCGTTTCCCACGTGCGATCAAGCAGCGTGGTCGCGCTGATGGACACGGCGGTGCGTGAGCCGATCGTATACCCGGCGGCAAGTAACGGAAAGCGGGCCGTGACCGTGTTGTCTTTCTTCGATCCGCCATCGACACTGCGAAACTCGGGATCGTACTGCACATACAGGCCGCTCCGGCCCCAACCCAGGATCGCCGCCGGGTTCCGCGTAGAAACCGCATCGAACTCGGCGAATCCGCCACCGCCAGCGATGACCTTAGCGCTCAGGCCCCCGGACGGGTAACCGAAGCCCTGTGTGCTGATTGACCCTTGGGCACCCGCCGTTTGCACGGCGACAATCGTGAGCACTGCCCACCACACGCGTCGCATCATGGAATGCCGAAGTTGGTTTTCGTGGCGTAGCTGACGCGCAAACGTGGTCGCAGCGCCACCGGGCCGCGCGTGGAAAAGAACTGCAGCTCCATGGCGGACGTCCCTTCCAGTGCCGACCGCAACACGATCGCTCGCTGGAGTGGGATGCTGGAGTACTGCCCCCACGTCCTGAGTGCGGCGACGATTTCGATTTCACGAACCCCGGAATCCGCCGGCGTCACCTGCAACGAGTCGAACCCTCCGGCAGCCCCAACAAGGAACGTGGAGCGTGCCAGGTCCGTGATTTCCGAGCCAGCGGTGACGAGCACAGGGTACATCGTAAGCGTCTTGTCCTTGTCGAGTCCGCGCAGTGGCTTTTGCACCACCTCGAGGGTCGCGCGCAGCACCGTGGCCGAATCGATGATGGAGGACGGCACGTTGAAGCGGAAATACGCCCGACGGCCGCTCAACCCACCGATCGTCAGCACGTCCGTGGAAATCGGAGTGGCCGGCTCCTTTATCACGACCTGATAGTCCACGAGGTCGTTCAGGAGCTGCGCATTGTTGCTGGGCGTCCGCGACTGTGGTGCGACCTGCACCGCCTTGATCGTCGTGTCGGGATCCGGGTCGTAGGCCAGAAACGCGGAACGACTGGCATCCACCGTTCCGGCGAGGAGCGACACGGCGTTGGCGCTGCTGACACGAATTCCCAGGCGTAGCCGTTGGCCATGCGTGATCAGGTCCAACAGCTTCGCGTTGTCGACGGGAATCAACGTCGTGTCCTTGATTGCATTCGTATCAAGGGTGGCGCCGCCGATCAACCGATCGTCGCGAAACATCGCGCGCACGGCCGCGAGCGACGTATCCTCCGCCGTGGTATCGACGTTGTACAGGTCAAACCGAACCGGCGCGGTCGCCACCGAGTTCGTCTTGTCGATCCGGAGCTGCAAGAACGAGCTGTCGATCTGCCGGATCACCGAGTCTCCGCCCGACTTCGTGTATGTCGAAGTCAGGGTATCGAAGCGAATGATGCCGCGCACGTCGACCGAGTCGCCTCTCGCGGCGAGGAGGAGCGACGGCTCCGTCCCCAGCAGCGGGAACCCTGGGATCGCCGTGTCGACCGCGACGGCGGCGCTCAGCAGCGTGTCGCGAACCACCACGTTTTGCGGTGGGCAGAGCGTCGGACATGCTGCGCCCGTATCCAGGTTCTCGTTGCAGGCGACGACAGCGACCGCGGCCACCAGCCCGACCAGCTGCACCAATCTTAGTCCACGCCAGGTCGCGCGCGTCATGTATGCTTGAGGGAAGCGGGAGTGAACGGGTGGGCCAATAAGTCGCTGAGCTGCCACCGCGCGTGTCCGCCCCGCGCGGTCACGCTGACCACCTCCAGCGAGGGGGCGAATTCCACCAAGGCCTGGCGACAGACGCCACAGGGCGGCGTCGGTTCATCAGCCTCTGTCGCGACCACGATGGCCGAAAAGCGCCGCTGGCCAGCAGACACCGCCGCGGCCAGGGCCGAACGCTCGGCGCAGATCCCCGCGGGATAGGAAGAATTTTCCACGTTGCACCCGACGGCTACCTGTCCGTTCTCGCACACCAACGCCGCCCCGACTCGAAAGTTCGAGTACGGCGCGTAGGCGCGCGTCATCGCTTGCCGCGCGGCTTGCTGTGCTTCATCCAACAACGCTGCTGACGTCAGAACCCTATCTCCTGAAGAAACGACACGCCTCGCCCCCGCCATTCGAGTCCAAACCACTCGGCAATGGTTGCCCCAAGGTCCGAAAACGTGCGGCGCTCCCCTAGATCGCATGCTCGGACATGCCGACCGGCGACCAACAAGGGAACCCGTTCGCGCGCGTGATCCGTGGACGGGGTCGTTGGATTGTTGCCGTGATCTGCCGTGATCGCCAACAAGTCATCGGCGCGCAGGCGCGCCAGCAACCCCGGGAGCGCGGCGTCGAACTGACGAAGCGCCCCGTAGAACCCCACGGCATCGTTCCGGTGCCCAAACTGCTGGTCGAAATCTACTAGGTTCGCCAGCAGGAACCCACCGGACGAATCCAGCCAACGCCCTATCTCTTCGATGCCTTCCGCGTTGTTCGCCGTATGGCGTGAGGCAATGCCGCGCCCCGCGAAGAGGTCATCCACCTTCCCGACGCCGCTCCGCGCAATGCCGGCGCTTTCGAGCTCGTCCAGCAACGTCCGGCCCGGAGGCTCGATCGAAAAGTCCTTGCGGTTCGGCGTCCGTTGAAAACTGCCCGCTTCTCCGACAAAAGGGCGCGCAATCACTCGTGAGACATTGTGCGGCGGCACCAACAGACCGCGCGCCACCCGACACGCGTGGTAGAGCTCCTCCAATGGAATCCATGCTTCATGCGCCGCCACCTGAAAAACCGAATCGGCGCTCGTATACACGATCCAGCACCCAGTGCCTCGCTGCTCTTCGGCGTACCGGTCGATCAACGCGGTCCCACTCCCCGCCACGTTCCCGATCACTCCTCGACCTGTGTGCCTCGCGAACTCCTTCAGCAGTGCCTCGGGAAAGCCGTTTGGGTACGTTGGGAAGGCCCGATCCAGATGAACACCCGCGATCTCCCAGTGCCCTGTCGTGCTGTCTTTCCCGGCACTCGCGGGCTGCATGGAGCCCCACGCTCCGGCGGGCGCCGGCGTAGGCGCTACGCCCTGTAGCTGCGCAATCCGCCCCAGTCCAAGGCGCTCCATGTTAGGAAGCAACATTCCACCTACGTGCCGGGCCAGGTTCCCCAGCGTGTTGGAACCCGCGTCGCCATACAGCGCCGCGTCATTCGCCTCACCAACGCCAACGCCATCCAGGATCACGATCGCCGCGCGACGTGTCACGCGTCGCGCTCCACGTACACTCGTGGCAGCCGCTGACGAAGCCCGGTGAGGAGTTCGTACGGGGACATGTCGGCGGTACGAGCCACTTCGTTCACCTCCAAGGCCTCGGAACCGTCGCGGCCGATGAAGGTGGCGACGTCTCCGAGGTGGCACTCCACCCCGGTCACATCGAGCATGGTCATGTCCATGGTCACCATGCCGGCCACAGGCACGCGGCGACCGCGAACGAGCGCGCTTCCCCGATTGCCCAGGGCACGCCGGTATCCATCGGCATATCCTAACGAGACAGTGGCTACGCGGCGGGTGTCGTGCGCGTGATAGGTAGCGCCATAGCTCACCGCCTCGCCGGCCGGAACATCCCGCAAGGACACCACGCGACCCTTCAGCTGCACCACTGGATCTGGTCGCAAGCGCGTCGCGTCCTCACCCTCCCCCATCGAACCCACGCCATAGAGAAACACGCCCGGGCGTGCCAGGTCCCATGGTGACGGCGACTGCCGCTCGATTCCAGGACTGTTTTCCGCGTGCAAGTAACGCGGTCGCTGCGGAAGCGCACCCACGGCACCCCGAAAGCGTTGCTGTTGCAGCTCCAGTGTCCCGTCACTACGCTCGGCGGAGTGAAAATGGGTGCACGCGCCCTCCGGTGGATGGCGTTCAACCATGGGGAGCACCTGTTCCACTTGCCACCATGGGATTCCGGCGCGGTGCATCCCCGTGTCGATGCCAAGATGCCACGGACCGCCGCCGTCGCGTTGCCACGCCGAGATTGACGAGGCGTCGGAGAGCACGGGAGTAAGGAGCGCGGCGCGCGCCGCGGGGAAGTCCCACTCGAGCAGCGGACTGACAACGAGGATGTGCCGCTCGGTCCCAGCCGCGCGAAGCTCCTCTCCTTCCTCCACCGTCGCGACTCCGTACCCCCATGGGGAAAGGGCCTCGAGCGCCTGCACCACTGCCGTTGCGCCTAGTCCGTAAGCGTCCGCCTTCACCATCGGCACGATGGGGACGCCTGCCCGCTCGGCCATCGTCCTTGCGTTACGCTTCAGCGCACCTAAGTCGACCTCGACCCAGGCCCGCCGACGATCACGGTCCATTAGCGCTCACTTGTTAGGGCGCGTAGTATACCCGTATCGGGGAGACCAATGCAAGCTAAGGCCACACTTGAAGATACGCTCGCGCTCATGCGCGATCTGCGCGCTCGTTGCGAGTGGGACGCCGCGCAAACCCACGATTCGCTGCGTCCCTATCTCGTCGAGGAAGCGCACGAATTGGATGACGCATTGCGCGACGCGGACGATGAGCACACGAAGGAGGAGTTGGGAGACGTGCTCCTGCAGGTCCTCTTCCACTCCGTCATCGCCGAAGAGCGCGGGGCCTTCGATGTCTCCGCGGTCGCCGACGCACTAATCGCCAAGATGCGGAAGCGCCACCCGCACCTCTACGGCGGCGGAGAGCGACAGGGATGGGAGCGGATGAAGGCCAGCCGTCGGAAACGGATCAGTGACGGACTGGCGTCCGGGCTCCCTGCCCTGCATCGCGCTCACCGGCTTCAGGATCGTGTCGCCGGCGTCGGGTTCGATTGGCCGGACGTCGAAGGGCCGGCCGCGAAGGTGGAAGAGGAGATCGGGGAGGTCCAGAGCTGCTACGGGAGCATCCACCATCCACTGGTCCGCACGGCGCGCCGCGGTACGATGCGCGCCATGAGCAGCTGGAAGAAGAACTCGGGGACCTGCTTTTCGCCGTGGTGAATCTGTGCCGGAAGGCCGGTGTACACGCGTCACTCGCCCTGGACAAAGCCAACGCAAAATTCGTTAGGCGTTTCACGCGCATCGAGGAGATCGCGGAGGCGCGAGGGCTGGACATGACGACCGCCGGGCTGGCAGCCTTGGATGCCATCTGGGATGAAGTGAAAGCCAGCGAAGAATCCGCCGGCGCTTAAGCGCCTCCTCACCTCACATCTCGAACTGGCCGTCGCCGAGGAAGAGGGGAACCGCCATACCGTCGCCGTCCTCGTAAAAGCGCACCGCACCGGGGGCGAACATCTTGGCTAGCAGGATGATCTGGTAGGTGTGGCCGGAAAAGTGTTCCACGACGTGGAAGAGCGCCTCGAGCACGGTGGTGTCTCTCCCTTGAATGCTGCGACGCTCGAGAAGCTCGGAGGGCGTCAACCCGCGAAGAATCGCGTCCGCCTCGCGAATCGTGGCGTCCAGCATGTCCAGCATTTGCGACGCTGGCGCACCACCGCGTGCGGCGAACTCCATGTTCCGCTTGCGTACGTCGGGAGCACCTCCAACACCGCTGATGATCCACTGGCGGACATTCCCCGACAGATGCAACAACAGGTTCCCCACGCTGTTCGCCTGCTCGTGCGGCCGCCACCACAATCTGTCGGCAGGTAGCGCCTCGACCGCGGCACGGATCTTGGTCGGATACTCAGTCGCCAGGTAGTAGCGCGACCGCTCGAGGAACGAAGCAGCGATGGAAGACATGGATGTGGTCGTGGACTACGGGGCCAGACGGTGCATCATGCGGGGGAAGGCTATGCACTCGCGGATGTGGGGCGTGCCGCAGATCCACGCCACCGTCCGCTCCAGCCCCAACCCGTAGCCGGAGTGCACGAACGTGCCGTATTTCCTCAGGTCCAGGTACCACCCATACGCATCGACGGGCAGACCCTCCTCGTGAATACGCGCCAGGAGTTTGTCGTGGTCGTCTTCTCGCTGCGATCCACCAATGATCTCGCCGTATCCCTCCGGCGCCAGGCAGTCGTCGCAAAGGACGGTTCGCGGATCGTCTGGATTTTCCTTCATGTAGAAGGCCTTGGCGCCCTTGGGATAGTTGCAGACGAAGATTGGCGTTTGATAGTCCGCCACCAAGAGCGTCTCGTCCTCCGCGCCCAAGTCGTCCCCCCATTGGATGGCGCTTCCCTTGGCCTGTAACGTTGCCACGGCGTCGCTGTAGGCGATGCGGGGAAACGGTCCCTTGATGCACTCGAGCTTCAACACATCCCGCTCGAGGTCCTTCAATTCCGCCTGTCGCCGCTCGAGCACACGCTCCACGATGAACACCAGCATGTCCTCCTGGAGCTGCATGTTGTCGTGTGTGTCATAAAACGCCATCTCCGGTTCGATCATCCAGAACTCAGTGAGGTGGCGCCTCGTCTTCGACTTTTCGGCGCGGAACGTGGGGCCAAAGGTGTAGATCCGACCTAACGCGGCAGCAGCGGCTTCCCCGTACAATTGCCCCGTCTGCGCCAGATAGGCGAAGCCCTCGTCGAAGTACTCGGTCTGGAACAACCCGCTCCGCTCACCGATGGCGGCCGTCAGGATCGGCGTGTCGACATGGACGAAATCTCGGGAGTAAAAGAAGTCATGGATGGCCTGCTCGATCTCGTGCCGGATGCGCATGATGGCCACCTGTCGCGGCGATCGCAGCCAGAGGTGCCGGTTGTCCAGCAGGAAGTCGACCCCATGTTCCTTGGGCTGGATGGGGTAATCCAGCGGGCTCGGACCAAGGAGCTCGAGATTGGTGACCCCCATCTCATAGCCGCCCGGTGCACGTGGCTCAGCCCGAACTTCACCTGTGACCGAAAGCGAGGTCTCCAGCGTCAATTGGGAGAACGCCTCCCACACGGCCGCGCTGAGCTGCGACTTCACCAGGACGCACTGCAGCACGCCCGTGCCGTCGCGCATGACGACAAAGGCAACCTTGCCTGACGAACGGAGGTGGGTGACCCATCCTCGGACGGTCGCCTGACCACCCGCAACGGTAGGCAACTTGTTGATAAGAACGGACGCTGACGAAGTGGACACGGTGGCTGGTAAGGGAAGAAAGCCGCGGAAAGCTATGAGCCGCCTGACGCGCATGCAATTGCATTACACAGTACGTTTCTCGGGGTGAAAATGGCCCCTCACGACTACAGACCTTTGGTCGCTCCTGCGAAGCTGACGCCAACGCGTAGACACGGAGTACGCCCAGCGGCATGACGCTGCGCGTCCGCCTTGCCCTCGGGATCGCTGCCATCGCCCTCGCGTTGGTGGCGCCGTTGCTCGTGTCCGCTCGCTCGCTACGTCAGCTCAGCACGGAAACGGCGCAGCTGCGCGATCGAGAATTCGCCGCAACGCTCATCCTCGGGCGGATGCGTGCGGCCGCGCAGGAGCTGTCGCAACGCACCGAATTGCTGACGTTGTTTCCCTCCGATACCACACGCGAGACCTTTCTCGCGAAGTTACGGATCCTCTCCGCCAGCGCCGACACCCTGCAACGCATGACGGGAAGCGCGGGACTCGTGCGGCTGCAGGCGACGCTCGATGCCCTCCGACAGGCCACGCCGACGGTGTATGCCTTGGCGATTCGGGGACGCACGGCCCAAGCGGATTCGCTGGTAGACAAGGTGATGCGTCGCGACCTCACAGAGATGCAACGCATCCTCGAGGTGACCGAGGCGTCGCTCCAGGACCGCATGCGCGACGCCGTACTGAATTTTGCGGCGCTCTCCGCCGAGGCGCGGCGCTGGTCGGCCTTGGCGTTAGGCGGTGCCGCGGTCCTGGCGTTCCTGATTGCTGTCTGGCTGACGCAATCCATCACCCGCCCTCTGGACGAACTGGATCGCGGCATGCGGGCGGTGGCCGAGGGCGAGTACTCGCACCACCTACGCGGTCTGCTGTCGCGAAGGGACGAATTTGGACGGCTGGGCGCGTCGTATCGATCGATGGCATCTCAACTGCGAGAGCTCGATCGCCTCAAGGCCGAGTTCATCTCTGTCGCCTCGCATGATCTCAAGACGCCGATCAACGTCATCGGCGGGTACCTCCAGCTGTTGCAGGAGGGGGTTTACGGAGACATCTCGCCCAGACAGCGCGAGATCCTGCAAACGCTCACGGCGCAATCCAAGCAGTTGTCACGACTCGTCAGGCAGCTGCTGGACGTTTCGCGCTTCGAGGCGGGCGGCGGCAAACTCGAACTGCGAAACCTCAAGCTCGTGCCGTTCTTTACGGAGCTGGAGCGTGCCTTCCGAGTCCTCGCCTTGCAGCGGGACGTCCTGTTCATCGTCCGGCGCGATCCATCGCTCCCGGCTGAGGCGACGTGGGACCCCGAGCGCATCAACGAGGTGTTGGGGAATATCCTGTCGAACGCCTTCAAGTTCACGCCGAAAGGTGGGACCGTCGAGCTCGCCGCCACGGCCGAAAATGGCAATGTCAGGCTGATCGCCCGCGATACCGGCGCTGGGATTCCCTCCAACCAACTCCCGTACATCTTTGAGAAGTTCTATCAGGCGGACAACCAGGATGTCTCCGGCATCCGCGGCACGGGACTCGGCTTGGCGATCGCGAAAGGCATCATCGCCGCACATGGCGGCACCATCTCGGTGGAAAGTCAGATCGGCATGGGCACCACCTTCAATATCGTGCTGCCGGTTCGTGCCGTCCTCACGGCGCGCCGCGCAACGCCGTCTGCGCCGCAACCCCCCGCCTTGCCACCGTCCACCACATGACGCGCCGCCTGTTGTGGCTGGCGTTGGTGCTGGCGGCTTGCGCGCGGCCGGCGCAGCCACCAGCCCCGGTCGTCGCCCCGCCCGTCCTGCCACCCGTCACCGCCGTGTCGCCGTGGCCTGGACTCCTTCGCCAGGCGCAACAAGCGGCCGACGCCGGCGATTATGCCACGGCCGACCGAATCCTCGCCGAATACGGCGTCGCGCACCCGAAAACGCCGGAGGGGGCCGAGGCCGATTTCTTTCGGGCCCTGTTCAAGGCAGATCCGCCGAATGCCGCCAGCACCATCCGTGAGCAACTCGGAGCGTTCGACGCCTACCTGGTCGGTGGGTCGGCACAACCGCACTACACAGAGGCGATCGTGATTCGACGCCTGCTCGAGTCGTCGGACTCACTGCGCGCGCTCGTCGCCGCCGTCCGTGCTACGCAAGACGCTCGCGCGCGGGTCCGCGAAGATGAGATCCGTCGCCTCACGGACGTCCTGGAAAAAACCACCGCCGAGCTGGAACGAATCAAGCGTCGGCTCGCCAAGCCCTAGCCCACCCGGAAGAGCGCCAGCGAACGCGCATAGCGTTCGTGCAACACCCGTCGCAAGCCGGCGTGCTCCTGACGTTGCAGCTCGGGGTCGGCGTCGAGAAGGCGTGTCGCCAGGCCCAGCGCGCGCTCATTGAGCACCTCGTCCCGCAATGGGTCGGCGATGGCGAACGTCCGCTCACCGTGCTGTCGCTCGCCAAACAAGTCGCCCATCCCTCGCAGGCGCAGGTCGGCACGTGAAATCTCGAACCCGTCCTCCGTTTCAACCAGGATTCGCAGGCGAGCCGCGGAATCGCCGCCCGTGTCGCCCAACAAGATGCAATACGAAGACTCTCCGCCACGCCCGACTCGACCGCGGAGCTGGTGCAGCTGCGACAAGCCGAAGCGCTCCGGGTGCTCGATGACCATGACCGTGGCATTCGGTACGTCAATGCCAACCTCGATCACCGTCGTTGCCACCAGGATGTCCACCGCGCCGTCGCGGAAAGAACGCATCGCTGCGTCGCGTTGATCTCCGTTCAACCGCCCATGAACCAAGGCCACCCGACGTGAAGCAAAGGGCCCCGCGGACAGCGCCTCGAATGCCGTCGTCGCTGCCTTCAAGTCGCTCTTCTCCGACTCCTCGATGACGGGATACACGATGTAGGCCTGGCGACCCAACGCGACCTGCTGCTCGACAAAACGCAGCACGCGTTCGCGTTGGGATTCGCTCCGCATCACCGTGGTGACCGGCTGGCGCCCAGGCGGCCGCTCGTCCAGCACGGACAGGTCCAGGTCGCCGTATAGCGTCAGGGCCAGCGAGCGCGGGATGGGCGTGGCCGTCATCAACAGCACATCGGGGGCATCGCCCTTCTCGCCTAACGTTGCTCGTTGCTCAACGCCAAAGCGGTGCTGCTCATCCACGATCACCAGCCCAAGCCTGGCGAATCGCGTGCGCTCGGTGAGCAAGGCGTGGGTGCCCACGGCCAGCACCGGTTCGGTGGATAGTAGTCGGGCATCGACTTCCCGTCGCGCCTTTGCCCCGAGGGACCCGGTCACCAGCACCGGCATGAGCCCCAACGGATGCAACAGGCGCGTCAGCGTCATCAGGTGCTGCTCCGCCAGCAGTTCGGTTGGCGCCATGAGCGCCACCTGATACCCGTTCTCC
Organism: Gemmatimonadaceae bacterium; assembly: GCA_044224875.1. Lineage (GTDB taxonomy): Bacteria > Gemmatimonadota > Gemmatimonadetes > Gemmatimonadales > Gemmatimonadaceae > JABAQJ01. Next base: position 36,611 of record JBGAJQ010000010.1, read on the forward strand.
ATTGCCAGCAGCGCGGCAAACAGCGCCACGATCGTCTTCCCGCTCCCGACATCGCCCTGCAACAGCCGGTGCATGCGCCGCGACGAACACATGTCGGCGACAATCTCCCGCACGGCCCGCGTCTGCGCTCCAGTCAACGCAAAGGGCAACGAGCCCTTCAAGGCCGTCGTGAGGGACCGGTGCATCTCGAAGCGAATGCCTTCCCGCGCCTCGCGCGCGATCGCATTGGCCCGTCGCTGCAACAGGTGCACCATCAACAGCTCGTCGAAAGCCAGGCGATCGCGGCCATTGATGGCCTCCGACACACTGGCGGGACGGTGCACGTGTCGCAGCGCGTCGCTGAGTGATTCCACCGCCGCTTCACGGCGGAGCCCGTCCGGAAGGTGCTCCGAAACCTGGGGGACAAGCTGGTCCAGGTATCGATCGATCAGGAAGCGAAGGCTTCGCGCCGTAACACCTTCGGTGGCGGGGTACACCGCCAACACGCGTCCGCTTCCCATCCCCTCGTCGTCACGACCAAGGTTCACGTATTCACGGGGGGTGAGCTGCCGACCGTGAAAGAAGCGGCAGGGCCCCGTCAGCAGCAACATGTCGTCCTTCTCGATCGAGCGATCGAGATACGGCTGCCCCGGCCACGATGCCTCGATCATTCCGCTCTCGTCGCGGATGACGGCCTGGAAGATCCGCAGGCCGCGCCGCGTCGGAATCACCCCCTTCGAGATCACGCGGCCCATCACGGTCACGTCCATGCCTGGCTGCACAGTCGCAATCGGCGTCAGCGTGCTCGCGTCCTCGTAGCGGTGCGGGACATGCCACAGCAGATCGCCCGCCACTCGGATACCGAGCCGCATCATCAATTCCGCACGCCGCTCGCCCACACCCTTCAGAAACTGGACAGGTGTCGTCAGCGTGACCGGTGGTCCCTGTCCCGCCGTCCGCCCTGCGTTACGGCGCGGGTCGCCTGTCATTCCTCGGCGAGCACGTCCTGAGCGAAGGCCTCCGCATCGAACGGAAGCAGGTCCTGCGCGGACTCCCCAACGCCCAGAAACTTCACCGGGACGTCGATCGCTTCGTGGACCGCGACGACGATCCCTCCGCGCGCTGTCCCATCCACCTTTGTCACCACAAGGCCCGTCACCGGCACCGACTCGGCAAAGGTCTTCGCCTGCGCGACGGCATTCTGTCCAATGGTGCCGTCCAGTACGAGCAGGGTTTCGTGCGGCGCAGCGGGAAGACGACGCTGAATGACGCGGACCACCTTTCGCAGCTCGTCCATCAAGCCGGCCGATGTGTGCAGCCTCCCCGCCGTGTCGACGATCAGGACATCGGTGCCTCGACTCAGCGCCGCGTCGATGGCATCAAACGCCAGAGCCGCCGGGTCGCCTCCCGCTTGACCACCGACAAACGCGACGCCAACACGCTCCGCCCATAACCGGAGCTGCTCAATGGCCCCGGCACGAAAGGTATCGCCAGCCGCAACGAGCACGCTCTGGCCCTGGGACTTGAGGCGTGCCGCGAGCTTACCGATGAAGGTGGTCTTGCCAGCGCCGTTGACGCCGATGACCAGGATTACCGTCGGCTTTTGCGTGGAGAGGTTCAGCGCGGGATTGGAGTTTCCGGTGCGCAAGGCGCGCGCGACACTTCCGCTCAACGAGTCACGAAACTCATCGGCCGTCTTGACGTCCCCCCGACGCGCGACCGCTTCAACCTCGGCGACGAGCTTGAGCGTTGTGGCAACGCCAAAATCCGCCTCCAGCAGCACTTCCTCCAGACGCTCCAACGACCCCGCCTGGACGCCACCGCGGGCCAGAACGTTGACGTCCGTAAGTGCAATGTCCTTGATGCGCTGCCACAGGGAGCGCTTGGGTAAGTCGCCGGTGCGACGAAAGAGACGAGCCATGCGGGAAACCTAGTCACCCGCCGTCACGCGACAGGAGGGCGGTCCGTGCCGCGATTGCTACCGCAACCCGGCTTGCCGCCGCAGCAACCATTCGGCGCACAGCGACCCAACGAGCAGGACAAAGAGCCAGGCAAACGACCGCAGGTGCGGGGTGTCGCCTAACACCTCGCTGCCGCCAACACTTCCGGAAGCAACGCTGGGGCGGCGCGGCAAGAGTTCGGAGGATTCGTTGACGACCAGCAGTGCGCTTCCCCCACGTACGCGGACGTCGTATACGCCGCGCTCTCGCGCTGCCGATTCGGTGGTGCTGATTCCGGGCGCAAAGCGCAAAGTGAGTGTGTCGGTCACGTTGTCGCCACGACGGACGAGTACGGCCTGCACCAGACTGTCCTCGGCACTTCCCCGTCGCCAATGGATCGGCATGCCCGCACGCAGCGTCCCTTCGATTGGCACCACTGCGCGAGCATCGCCATGCTCCGCCGCCAACCAGTCGAGCAGGCTTCCCCACAACGCCGTATGTACGCCAACTCCGGCACCTCCGCGAAATCGCCATCGCCAAAAGCCAGAGGCCCCCACGACGACGATCCGTCGTGGACGCTCCCATGCGACGATGGCCACGCGGCGCTCCAGCCGGCGCGCGCGACGAGTCTCGAGCACCTCGGTTTCGCCTGTCGGCATGGTCGAGGTCACCTCGAGCGGCGGCAACGAATCCCATGGAGAGCCCGACAACGCCGATGAAACGGGCGATGGCGGGGCCCCCGTTGCGTACCACTCGCCCGTCGACTCCTTGGGTGGCGCAAAGAGCAGGAGGGATCCGCGCGTGAGCGCGCGGGGATCGCCAAAGACCGCCGTGTCGCCATGCAACACCAACATGGGCGCGCTGCGCGCCGATTGTCGGACGGATTCCTCCGACACGGCTGCCATCGCGCCCTCCTCCCTCCAGACGCCCGGCGCCACCCTGAAGAAGCCACGCGTGGGAAGTGACACCGTTCCACGGAGTACCGCGGTGAGTTCTCGCACGTCCAGGTCGGGTGACGTCGACACGATGACCGCACCCGCACCGGGTGACAGGTCAATCGCCACGGCGAGGGAGTCGTTGCGTGCCTCCTGGTCGCCGTCAGATGCGACGACGGCCTGCAACAAGGTGGGTCCCGCGCCGCCTGGCACCTGGAGCTTGGCGCGCAGCGTACGCTCGCCGAACGGACCTAACGAGTCCAGCGCCACCGCAGGTGCCGCTCGGGTTCCCAGGGTGACATGCACACGGCCGGCCGAAGCCCCCAGGGGGCCGGCAGCGATCGTCACTTGCACGTCCAGCGTGTCGCCAGTCACGACGGCACGGGGCGCGCGCAGCTCTGCCACCGCTGCGTCACGCACCGATGCGGTGGGGGACACGACCACTTGCGAGCCGCGCGGGAGGCCGTTCAGTGTCGTCGGGTCATCCAACTCGCCGTCGGTATACAGCACCAGGGGTCGTCCCGCCGCGAGCGCATTCTCCACCACCGGATGCACACGCGACGCTCCATCCATCGGTACCCGAAGGGTGGAACGATCGCCGCGGACGGAATCACCGAACACGAGCAGCGAATCCGTCGCTTGGGCGCGGGCGGCGCGCCTGGCTTCGGTGAAGGCCGTCGAATCACGACCGCGCCGCCAGCTGCTACTCACGTCGAGCGCAACGATCGGCGAAGCCGTGCGTTGCATGCCGACCGCCGCATCCAGCAACAGAGCCACCAACGCCGTCACGACCAGGGCGCGAAGCACGGCGGCCACTCGTGCCAGCCCCTTCGGGCGCGTGCCATACGCGTAGATCGCGGCTCCAATACCGGACGCCGCCGCAATGAGCCACGTCAGCATGGTGCGTGGCGCGTGTTCAACGAAGGACGAGGCATTGCAACGTCAGTGCGAATTGACGTCTGCCACAGAACCGGCCCCTCGTGCAAGCATGCCGAGGTAAGCCGCCTTTCGGGCGTCGAAGGCCGGTCGGTCCGATGAAGCGATCGGAAGGCCGCCAGTGTAGTCCAGCGCCGTTCGCGGGTTGCGTTGCACGCCCCCGACCAGCACCTCGAAGTGGAGGTGTGGTGCCGTGGCGAGTCCAGTGGCTCCCACATAGGCGACCGTCTGCCCAATGTTCACGCGTGATCCTCGATGAATCGTTGCGGCGAAGCCGCGGAGGTGGCCGTAGCGGCTGACGGCTCCATTTACGTGCCGAATCTCCAAGGTGTTGCCGAAGCCGCTCTTTCGCCCGGCAAAAATGACGAGTCCATCCCCGATCGCTCTCACCGGCGTCCCACTAGACGCTGAGTAGTCAGTGCCCTTGTGCGCCCGCCAGATACCCAGGATTGGGTGCTTTCGCATGCCGAAGACCGAGGAGATTCGGCGGAATTCAAGCGGGGCACGGAGAAACGCAGCCTCCATCGCCTTGCCGTCTTGGTCAAAGTATTTAGCGCTGGTCCCGGATTCCTGGCGAATGGCGTCGATGGTCCGGCCCCCGGACACGTATTCGGCCGCAAGCACACGACCCACCCGTTCGGCGCCTGAGGGGCCGCGCTTGCGCTCCAGCAGCACGGAGAACGTGTCGCCCTCCTGGAGGTCTCGGCTCATGTCGAGCCGGTACTCGAAGATGTCGGCCACGGTCCAAGCCAACTCCACTCGTGTGGGGGCCGACAGCTCCACCGCGGCGCTATCCATGGCGTCGTAGAGCGTGGAGGCAATGGCTCCGCGGACGACCATGGTGTCCACTGTCCATGGAAGGAGTTCCTCACGTTTGACCCATCCCGAGTCCGTCCGAATCAGCCGCAGCAAACGGTCGATGGCCACGTGCAGCGTGATGGCCCGCGGGGACGAATCTCCCGGCTGGCGGGCTCCTAGCGTTATGCGCATGCCGGCCGGAATGCGGCGTGGGTCCAGGCCGGAAACACCGAGGGCGGCTGCAACATCCTCGCTCGACATCCCGGCGCGGCCGAGCACCTCTCCTAACGTCTCCCCGGCGGCCAATGAATCCGTGCGATCAGGGGCAGCAACATGCGACGCGCCGCCCAGCACTTCGGCCGGGCGGCGCTCGGGAAGGGGCCGCAGGAATCTGAGCGCCCCGAAGGCGAGTAGCGCCACCACCGACCAGGCGATGGCGCGTGCCCCCGCTGCTTTCAATCCATCTGTCTCCGAATGAACGTCGGGATGTCCATGTCCGTCAGTTCCGAACTCTCAGTCTTGGGTGGCGCAGCCGTCGGCGGAACCACGCGCCGAACGCCTTCACCAGCCGGGGGTGGAGCGGCCGTCCGCACAGGCGTGCTACTCGGATACGTTCGGACGGTTCCGGGGCGTTGGGCATTGATGGGGATGACGTTCTTGGCCCCGATCCCTGAGGGAATCCCGGCGCTCGCTACCACCGTGCTCTGGCCCAGGGCCCGGTCGAACCCGGTGGCAATCACCGTGACTCGGATTTCGCCTTGCATCGCTGGCTCGTGAACGGCGCCAAAGATGATCTCCGCGTCGTCACCCGCCGCATCGTGGACAATCTCGGAAATCTGGGTCACTTCGCCCAGCGTGAGATCGCCGCCGCCCGTGATGTTGAGCAGCACGCCGCTCGATCCGTTGATAGAGACGTTATCGAGCAACGGTGACGAAATCGCCTGCTGTGCCGCTTCCATGGCGCGGTTCTCCCCGCGGCCGATACCGGTTCCCATGAGGGCAGAACCGCCATTCGCCATCACTGTGCGAACGTCGGCAAAGTCCACGTTCACCAGCCCCGTCTTGCTGATGAGCGTGGAAATACCCTGGGTGGCGTGCAGCAGCACTTCGTCCGCCTTCTTGAGCGCATCCCCGAAGGGAATTCCCTTCCCAACGACCGCCAGCAGGCGCTCGTTAGGCACGATGATCATCGTGTCGACATGCGTGCGCATGTCCAGGATGCCCTGTTCGGCCTGCCGCATCCGCTTCTTGCCTTCGAAGAGGAACGGCTTGGTGACAATTCCCACCGTCAGCGCGCCGGCCTCCTTCGCCAGTTCGGCAACCACGGGAGCGGCCCCCGTCCCCGTGCCGCCGCCCATGCCGCACGTGACGAACACCAAGTCGGCATTCTGAAGGACGCGGCCGACTTCCTCGCGATTTTCCTCGATCGCCTGTCGGCCGATCTCTGGGCGCGCGCCAGCGCCAAGCCCACGAGTCAGCTTCTTGCCGATCTGGATCTTGACGTCGGACTTCGAGGCGAGGAGTGCCTGCGCGTCCGTGTTGATCGAGATGAACTCCACCCCCTCCAAATGCTCCTCGATCATGCGATTCACCGCATTACCACCACCTCCGCCGACGCCGGCCACCTTCATCCGTGCGTTCTGCGACGAGCTCTCCTCAAATTCGAAGATCATTGCGCGCGTCACTCCCATGCGACGAGAACGGCCGGCCCGTCGGCCGGTATCGTCGAGCTCGTGTGCAGAACTTTCCACACCAGAGCCCGCGAATACGATGTGAACCGCCGTCAATATAACTCGTTTCGTGACTGTGGCTACGTGCGACTAGGCAACACACGCGAAGTGGAGAACTCCACATTTCCACGTCGGGGTTTTCCACATCCTGTGCATTTAGGGGAGCGGGGCCTGGGGTCGGTGCCGGATCGTGCCCTCGCCAAGGCCCCCGAAAGAAAACGGCGCCCAACAAGGGCGCCGCGTTGGGGCACTCGATGCCAAGGCATGCGGTCAGAAGAAATCCTGCAGCCACGCCTTCACACGCTGCGCCAGCTTGTCGACACCCGGTGTGTTCAGCTGCAACTTTCGTTGGCCACCGCCGGTCGTTGCCCCGATCGCATAACGAGTGGCGGCATACAACGCGAGGCCCACCGCCGTCGAATACTTCGGCGCTTCCACCGCGTCCGCCAGGCCACTGATGTTCTCCTTTGGCACCCCGATCCGAACTCCGGTTCCAAAGACGTCCGCCGCCAGCTGCGACATCCCTGGCAGCGCGGCCACCCCTCCCGTGAGCACGATGCCGGCGCTCAGCTTGCCAAGGTAGCCGGACGAGTCGATGTCCCGCATGACCAGGTCAAAGATCTCGTCTGTCCGCTGGTGAATGATGTGCGCCAGCAGGTCACGTGAAATCTGCCGGTCTCCCTGTGCCATGGTGCTGGGCAACGTGAGGATCTCCGAGCGGTCGACCATTGGCTCGTAGGCGCAGCCGTACCGCTCCTTCAGCCGTTCGGCGTCTGCCTGCGTTACGCCCAACCCGTGCACGATGTCGTTCGTGACGTTGTTTCCGCCGTAGTTCACGGTGCCGAGATGCCGGATCTTCCCTTCGTGGAACACCGCCACGTCGGTGGTGCCAGCTCCAACTTCGATCAGCGCCACCCCGAGTTCCTTCTCGTCTTCCGTGAGCGTGGCCAAGGCGCTCGCCAAGGGCTCGAGCACCAGCTCCTGCACCTTGTAGCCGGCCCGCTCGACGGCCCGTCGCAGGTTCGTTGCCGGTGCGCTACCGATGGTCACCAGGTACATCTCGGTCTCCAACCGGGTACCGACCATCCCAATGGGGTCACGAATCCCCTCTTGGCGGTCCACCGTGTACTCCTGGGGAATCGCGTGCAGGAGTTCGCGATCCTGCGGAACGTCCTGGGCACGGGCGACGGCGTTGGCACGATCCACGTCGGGCTTCGTGATCTCGGAGCCACTTACGACCACAATGCCCTTGGAGATCATCGCCTCCATGTGTTCGCCGGCGATGCCTGCGTACACGGACTCCACCTTCGCACCCGCCATACGTTCCGCATCCGTGATCGCCTTGCGGATGGACTGCGTGGTCTCCTCAATGTCGGCCACGACGCCGCGCCGCAGTCCGGTCGTGCGCGCCTGTCCCACGCCCAAGACCTTGATGCCCGGGTGCCGTGGAAGCTCGCCCACCACGTCCGCGATGATCGCGGTCGTTTTCGCGGAGCCGATATCGAGACCGGCAACTAGTCGTTCAACGTTCATTGGATGCGGGCGATGACTTGGTCTTTGAAACGGAGGTCGAGTTCAACGGGCCGGGCACGACGCTTCGACAAGTCCTGTTCAACGGGAGCAATTTGCGCGAGCTGATCCAACGTGACATCAGCCATCGCCCGAACAGGAACGGACACCAGCAATACCAGCAGCTCGTCCTTTCCGTTTCGCCGAATCTCGCTGATGCGTGCGAAGAGGGAAGGATCGCTCCCCCGCACCTCTCCGAGCAAGCGGAGAATGGTCGTGTCTCTTCGCGCGATCACCGGAAGATCGATGGGTGTCCGGCTTGGGTCGATGGCCAATTCACGTCCTTCCTCGTCGAAGGCGCGATACCCCGTCGACGAGGGCGCGAGTGCCACCGGCACGTTCTCCTCCACGGTCACCACAAGGGTCGACGGGACCCGACGCGCCACGTCCACGTCCCGGATATGGGGAAGCGCGCGGACGCGGCGCTCCAATACGCGAGTGTCGTCCCACAGTGAGCGCGAGGTGTCGATCGACAACGCCTTGGCGATTTCCGCGGGAGACGCATAACGAGTCCCCCGCACCTCGACATGTCGCAAGCGGAAGAACGCCATCGGTCGCATGACGGCCGGGCCCCACCACGGAGACGACAGGGCCACGGCAGCGCCGAGGACTGCGAGAACACGGCGGATGCGGCGGCGCGGTCGCTCGGACGCGCCCAAATCCGAGTCAGTCATGCGCGCGCCGCCAATCGCTGTATCACCTCTGCCCCAGTCCGCGTGATATCCCCCGCTCCAAGGGTGATCACCACATCGCCCTCGCGAACCACTTGCGTGATCGCCTCGGCGAGCTCCGATCTCGAACCACGCCAAGCCACTGAGCGTCCAGCCGTGCGGCACGCGTCCTCGATGAGTCCAGAGCTCACCCCCGGAAGCGGGGCCTCGCGGGCCGGATAGATCTCGGTCAGGAAGATCACATCGGCGCGCGCGAGCACTTCACCAAAGCTGATCGCAAAATCGCGCGTCCGCGTGAAGAGGTGCGGCTGGAACGCCGCCACGAGTCGTCGCCCAGGGAACGTCGCACGGGCAGCGTCCAGCGTTGCGGCGATCTCCGTTGGGTGGTGCGCATAGTCGTCCACCACATCGACGCCCGCCACGGCGCCAAGCCGCTGGAAACGCCGTTCCACTCCCTCGAACGCCTCCAGGCCCGGCCTCATGGCATCCAGCGTCACTCCTAACGCCAGCCCACTCGCTACGGCGGCCAGGGCGTTTCGCACATTGTGCATCCCCGGCACCTGCAAGCTCACCTCACCAAGCACATCGCCGTCGAATGAAACCAAGAGGCGCGTCCGTCCGTGTTCGCGCGCGACTTCGCTGGCCACGACGCGTGCGTTGTTGGCATCTACGCCGTAGCGCAGTACCTCGGCGCCCGTCGCGACGTTGAGCGAGTTGGCTCCGGCATCATCGGCGCATATGACGACGGTGTTGGCAGGCGCAAGAAAGCGCTCGAACGCATCGGTGATGTCGCTCAGGTCCCGATAGATATCGAGGTGATCCGCCTCGACGTTGGTTACGACAGCGATCGATGGTGTCAGCGCCAGGAACGACCGGTCATATTCGTCAGCCTCAACCACGAACACTCGCTCTCCCGCGAAGCGCAGGTTGCCGCCCCAGGAACTGACGCGCCCACCCGCCAGCCCCGTCGGGGCCAACCCGGCCGCGGTCAGCGCGTCAGTCGTCAGCACGGTCGTCGTGGTCTTGCCGTGCGTCCCTGCAATGGCAACCAACGCGCCGCCGGTAACCGCCGCGCCCAGGGCTTCGGCGCGCCGCATCACGGGAAGGCCGAGTTCACGAGCGCGCCCGAGCTCTGGGTGCGCGCGCGACATGGCGGAGGTCACCACCACCCCGCGGGCGCGATCCACATGCGACGGATCGTGCCGGTCGTACACGACGATTCCCGCGCGTTCCAGATCGGCGGCAAAACCGGCGTTGGCGGCCGCGTCGCAGCCAGTGATGGGCACGCCGCGCTTGAAGAGCAGCTCCGCCAGGGCACTCATCCCGGCTCCGGCGATGCCCACAAAATGCACCGGACGTGAATCCGTCACGTCCAGGAGCATTGCAGTGGAGTCGGCAGGGGGCGGAAGCGACATGAAAGAAGTCTTGACGCAGCGGCGCGCCCGGGCAAGGGCGCAGCACTCGTTAGGTGTTGGCCATGGTGGTCGGTTCCGATCGGACCAATGCCAGCACCCGCTGGGCAATCTGGGCCGCGGCAGCTGGTCGCGCGCGGGCACGGGCACCGGCAGCGAGCGCCTCCAAGGCGCTGGTTTGCTGGACGAGGCCTCGCACCATGGCGTCGATCCGATCGACCGTCAGGTCAGACTGTTTCACCCATTGCGCGGCACCGGCTTCGGCCAGCGCCCGGGCGTTCGCGGTCTGGTGGTCCGCCGCGGCCGTGGGCAGTGGCACGAGGATCATTGGTACGCCCCACGCGCACAACTCGGCCGTCGTCATGGCGCCCGCGCGTGTCAGCGCCAGCGACGCGACCGCGTAGGCTTCGGCGATTGGCGCGAGATAAGGCCGGACGACCACCCGCGCCGACGCACGGGCGGCGTGCTTGGCGAAGTGATCTCGTCCGGTTGCCCAGATCACGGACAACCCAGGGGGAAGCCCGCGGCCGATCCAGGCGTCCACCGCGGCGTTCAACGCCGCCGACCCTTGCGAACCCCCGAACACCAGCAGGACGCGGTCTGTGGGCGACAAGTCCCAGTGTCGCATAGCCTCGGATCGGCTCTGACGCGTTGCAGGTGGCGGTTCGATCGGGTTGCCGGTATCGTGCGCCCGATTTCGCACCGTGACGGGAAGCGCTTGGATGGCTTCCGGAAAGCCCACGTAGATCTCTCGCGCACTGCCGCTGAACCATCGGATGGTCTGCCCCGGGAACGAGTTCGCCTCCTGCAGGACCAGCGGGATTCCGCGCCATCGGCTGAATAGCAGCGCGGCGCTCGAGGCGTAGCCACCGGTGCCGAACGTGAGTCGCGGCGGATCAGACGTCGCGAGCGTGCGAAGTTGCGACATGGCACGCGCGAGTCCGACCACCGTTTGCCAGTTACGCCACGGACGCGATCGATAGAGCGGGTGCAGGTCGAGGAGCGTGTATGGGAACCCGGCGTTAGGCAGGATCTCTCGCTCGATGCCGCGTGTCGCGCCCAGGAAATAAGGCTGCACGTCGGGCGCCATTCGAATCAGGGCACGGGCCACTGCCAACGCCGGGTACAGGTGCCCACCCGTCCCCCCACCAGCAAAGAAAATCCGCACTTACGTCGTCGCCATCAATGGATCGGTGGCTGCCGCGTTGAATACACGCTCCTTGGAACTCCCGATGTTGACCAGGATGCCCGTCATTACGAGCGAAACCAGGAGGTTGGTGCGGCCATACGAAATGAATGGCAGCGTGAGGCCGGTGGTCGGTAGCAGGCCGATGGCAACGCCAATATGAAGGTACGCGGTGATGGACGTCGTGAACGTGCACCCTAACGCGACGAGCTGCAGGAACGGAGAGCGCGCCTGCCGTGCGATCCGAATCCCGAGCCACGTGTAGGCCGCGAAGGCCAGCACCAGCGCCGTCATCCCGAGAAAGCCCCACTCCTCACCGATCGTCGCGCCAATGAAGTCGTTGAACCCCATGGGCACATAGCCGTACTGCTGGCGCCCCTGACCGAACCCCCGTCCGAAGATGCCGCCAGATCCAACTGCGATCAGTGACTGACGCAGCTGGTAGCTGAGTTCCGCCGGCGCCTTGTCGGCGTCCAGAAACGAGAAAATGCGCATGATCGCGTACTGCAGCCGCAACATGTAGTGCCAGAGCACCGGGATGGCGATGACGCCCAGGGCGACGAAATGGCCGATTCGGACGCCGCCGGCGAAGAGAATGATGGCCATGACCAAGGTGTACATGACGGCGACCGAAAAATCCGGCTCGAGGATCGCCAAGGCATCTAGCACACCCACCACTGCCATGAAGGGGAGAAGCCCCTTCGTCAGGCGGCGCATGCCTTCCTCTCCCTTGCGAACCAGCAACTCGGATGTCCAGATGATCACGGCCATCTTGCCGAACTCAGACGGCTGCAACGCAGTCCCCAGGATGAACCGCCGAGAGCCGTGCACCCGGGGCGCAATCGACTCAGTGAACGGGAGGACGGTCACGAGCATCATGAGGATGGCAATCACCATGAGCGGACGAGCGATTTTTTCCAGATGCTGAGCATCCACCTTGGCCAGGATCATGAAGGCCACGATGGACGCCAGCGCCCCCATGGACTGACGCGCCGCATAGTACCAACCGGCGTGCCCATCGTTCATCGCCACGATGGCACTCGCGCTGTAGAGGGTCGCAAGACCAAACGCCAGCAGAACGCTGGTCACCAGAACCAGCGCGCGTGCCTCGTTGCCCATCACCCAACGGTCGCGGACGCGCAGCGTGTCCGTCATGGCAAACTTCCCTTGGCCAGCGACGCAAAGCGCTGCCCTCTTTCCTCAAAATTGGAAAACATGTCGTAGCTGGAACAGGCGGGGGACAGCAACACGGCATCTCCGGGCCGGGCCAACTGGCGCGCACGTGCCATCACGACTTCGAACGGCCCGTCCACACGCTCCACGGGCACCTCACCCGCCAGCTCTTCCATGATCAGCGGCGCAGCCGCACCGTACGCGATGGTTTGCCGGCACCGCGCGCGAATCGGTTCGATCATCGCCTTGTACGATTCGCCCTTGTGCTTGCCACCCAGCAGCAGCACGGTCGGCCTGTCCATCGACCACACGCCGACCACGGCCGAGGCGACGTTCGTCGCCTTGGAATCGTCAATCCACGTCACCCCACCAAAGACGCCGACAGTCTCGAGCCGATGTGCCAGTGGCTTCACGGTTCGCAAGCCGGCGGCCATGCGGTCCCGTGCGTGCAGAGTGCGAAAGTCGGGATCTGCCAGCATGACGGCCAGTGCCGCGGCGAGCGCGTTCCCGACGTTGTGATCGCCAAGCAGTGGCAGTTCGGCCCGCGCGATCAGCGGTGCGTCCAGCACAATCAACTGGCCCCCCTTCCGATCGTAAAAGGCGTCGCACAAGCGACCTCGCGCACTATATCGCTGCACCACACCGTCCACGCCTCGCACCATCTCCATCGCGTCGGGATTGTCGGCGTTGATCACCCAACGCGATCGGGAAGTCGCGTTCCGAAAGAAGGTGCGTTTGTCGGCATAGTACGCGTCGACCGACGGGTACCGATCAAGGTGGTCGGGCGCCAGGTTGGTCAGCACGCCGACATCGGGCCGGATGCTGGGAGTGTCGTGAAGTTGGAAGGAGGATAGCTCGATCGCGGTCCACGTCGGGGGCGGGTATTGCAGGGCCAGACCGCTCACCGCTTGCCCGATGTTTCCCGTGGCGTCGGCCGGTACGCCTAACGCGCGAAGCAGGTGCGCCACGATGGCCGTCACCGTGGACTTTCCGTTCGTTCCCGTGACAGCGATGTAGCGCAATCCCGGCATCAGGGACAGCGCCACTTCGACTTCGCTCACAATCTCGACGCCGGCAGTGCGAGCACGTTGCAGCACCTCGGCATCGGGCGGCACACCGGGGCTGACGATCACCGTGGACGCCGCCGCCACGCGAGCCAAGTCATGGTGCCCGACGTCAACGTGTACGCCGACCGCCCGCAGGGACTCGGCGACCCGCGTGAGCGAGGGTGACGACCCAGCGTCTGACGCATAGACGCGTGCGTGATGCGAGCGGAGCAGACGCGAGACGGCCTCGCCACTCCGGCCCAATCCAATGACCGCCTGCTCGCCCCGCAGCCAGCGTTCGTGCGTCATCGCAGCTTAAGGGTCGTGAGCGCGACAAAGGCGCACAGGATACCCAGGATCCAGAATCGCACCACCACTTGAGTCTCCTTCCACCCCGATAGCTCAAAGTGGTGATGGAGGGGCGCTCGGCGGAAGAGGCGGTTCTTCTGGGCGTATTCCACGCCGTACCGGCGGCGGCGGTACTTGAACACGGAGCGCTGCAGGATCACCGACACGGTCTCGGCCACAAACACCCCACCGATAAGCAGCAGCAGAAACTCGCTCTTGAGCAGGATGGCGATGGCGCCGATCGCCCCTCCCAGCGCAAGCGCACCGGTATCTCCCATCATGACCTGAGCCGGATGCGTGTTGAACCAGAGAAAGCCCACACAAGCACCGGCCAAGGCCATACAGTAGACCGTGAGCTCCCCGCTTCCCGGCAGGTAAAACAGCTGCAGGTACGCACTGGCATCTACGCGCCCCATCACGTAGGCAAACAAGGCAAAAGTCGTAATCGCGATCGACGAGAGCCCGGCGCTCAGTCCGTCCAGGCCGTCAGCCAGGTTGACCGAGTTGCTCGTCCCCGTCAGGATAAACGCCACCCAGCCAACGTATAGGACTTCGAGCGCGGCGGTGGCTGGCACCACGTAGACGTACTTGAAGAATGGCACCGTCGTGGCCGCACCGGGCAGCGGACCCAGCGGAAACTTCCACAGGACGAAGCCAATGAGCGCGCCGATAGACACCTGTCCGATCAGCTTGTAGCGCTCAACCAATCCCACATTCTCCTTCCCTTCCCGCTTCTGCTTCAGCTTCAGGTAGTCGTCGAGAAACCCTATTCCGCCCATCCACACGGTGACCAGAAGTGCGACCAAGACGTATCGATTGTCCAGCCGGGTCCACAACAGGGTCGGCCCGACCGATGCGGCGAGAATGATGAGTCCTCCCATGGTCGGCGTCGACGCCTTGACCTGGTGCGTGTCCGGCGTCCCCTCCCGCACCACCTGTCGCACCCGCAGCGCCTTCAAGCGCCGGATGATCGGCGGGCCAACCAGGAACGACATCAACAAGGCCGTGACCGCCGCGGCGGCCGCACGCACGGAGATGTAGTTAATGAGCCGAAGCGTCGGGAAGTCGGCGACGAGGGGCGCAAGGAGGTAGTGGAGCACCGGGCGGAGCCTAACGCGTTAAGGGTGAGGCGCGTCGGAAGCGCCGGGCCTGGCAACACCTGCAAAGTCGCGCAACATCGGTACAAGCCGTTCCAGCCGTGCCCCGCGAGAGCCCTTCAGCAAAACGATCGCGTTCGATGGGAGGTGCGGTCGCAACAGCGGCCATAACTGGTCAAACTCGGGCGCTGTCACCACGCGCGGCGCCCCCCGCGGTGCGTCGGCGAGCGCCGTCGCGAACGCGCCGACGCCAGCGACTACGGCACAACTGGACGCTAGCGCCCGATCGGCAATCTCCCGATGCAACGCAGCCGATCGCTCTCCCAGCTCCAACATGGAACCTAGCACCACGACATGCGGTCGTGTGCCATCCAGTCGATCGAGCAAGGCAAGCGCCTCACGCGCCGAGGCCGGATTGGCATTGTACGCGTCGTTGATCACGCTCAGACTCCCCATCTGTTCCCACGCGCCCCGCATCGGGAGTGGCGTCATCCGGGAGAGCCCTTCCAACGCCCGCTCGATCGGTACGCCGAGCGCGTCGGCAACAGCCAAAGCCAGCATCGCATTGCGGGCATTATGAGCTCCCCGCAGGGGCAGCGTCACCTGGACGTCGCCCACTCGAAGCCACACTGCTCCGTCGGGTGCGAGACCCCACGCGTTGGGGTGAAGGTCACCTCGTTCCAGCCCGGCTTCAACAGTTCGATGCGCCAGCGCCCGCGCGGCCGCTCCGACCTCCGGTTGCGACGCTGGTGCAATGGCCAGCGGGACGCCGCGGAATACAGAGGATTCTTCCACTAGCACGCCTTCTAGATCCCCGAGCCCCTCGAGGTGTTCTTCTCCAATCGACGTGACCACCGCGACGTCCGGCTCCACGATGCCACGCAACACGTTGACTTCTCCGGGCCGATTGGTGCCAATCTCTATGACGGCGAGGTCGGCATCGTCCGGAATGTCCAACAGGGTCAGCGGTACACCGACAAAGTTGTTCAGGTTGCCCTCGGTCGCATGCACCTCGAACGCCACCCCTAACGCCGCCCGCACGAGTTCCTTGGTGCTGGACTTCCCGTTGGAGCCGGCGATGGCGACGACCGGCTTGCTCCAGGCACGCCGGCGAAATCGCCCGAGCGCGCCGAGGGCCGCCAGGGTGTCGTGGACGGCGAGGACCGGCACGCCAGCTCCAACGGCTCGGGCAGGATCGGCAACCACCAGCAGCCCCGCACCCCGCGACAGCGCCTCGCGAAGGAAATCGTGCGCGTCGAAACGTTCCCCGCGCAGCGCAACAAAGATGTCGCCTGGCTGCAGCGACCGCGTGTCCGTCGACACCCGGCCCAATCTCGCCGTGCCTCGCGGCAAGGCACCCCAGGCTTCGTCGGCCAGTGCCTGGCTTACGAGATCCACGGTCCAGAAACTCACGACGCCAGCCCCATGGCAAGCGAGAGCTCCTGCACGATCGCCCGTTCGTCGAACGGCAGCGTCGATGTTCCGCGAATCTGATATGTCTCGTGTCCTTTCCCGGCGAGCACCACCACATCGTTCGGCTTTGCCAGTTCCAGCGCTCGTGCAATCGCACGACGCCGATCTTCGATCCGTTCGTGGGGACGCGTCATCCCACGCTCGATGTCGTCGAGGATTCGTTCGGGATCCTCGGTACGTGGGTTGTCACTGGTAACGATGGCAAGGTCACCCTTCTTCTCGGCAATCGCGCCCATCAAAGGCCGCTTTCCACGATCGCGGTCACCACCGCAACCGAAGACCACCAGCAGTCGCCCCTCGACAAAAGGCCGCACGGCATCCAGTGCTCGCTCGAGCGCATCAGGTGTGTGCGCGTAGTCGCGGAGGACCACGGGCCGCTCCAACACGCGCTCCAGGCGCCCAGGCACCTGCGGCATACTCGAAAGGCGGGCCGCGATGTCCGTGGGGCTCATCCCCAGTGCCCACGCCGCCGCCGCCGCGCCCAACGCATTGGCCACGTTAAACTCGCCGAGGAGCGGGAGTTCGACCGCGACCCTCGCGGCACCTGGGGTCAACAGCTCAAACGCGCTGCCCCGCGATGTCGGGGTCAGGCGATCCGCGCGAACCTCCGCCTGTGCCGTAGTCCCGAACGTCACGCGTCGTGGAGCCGCCGGCAGGTCGCGCCAGACGGCATCGTCGGCGTTCACCACGGCTGTACCCTTTGCCGTGAGGTAACTCGTCAGCCGAAACTTGGACGCCACGTAGGACTCCATGGTCCCGTGGTAGTCGAGATGATCTCGCGTGATATTGGTGAA
The DNA here is from genome assembly GCA_044224875.1 of Gemmatimonadaceae bacterium. GTDB lineage: Bacteria > Gemmatimonadota > Gemmatimonadetes > Gemmatimonadales > Gemmatimonadaceae > JABAQJ01. The sequence goes on from JBGAJQ010000010.1 coordinate 53,698, forward strand.
CACCGCCGCCTGGAAGGCCAATCCGTCGACCCGGCGCTGCGCGAGGCTGTGCGACGACACTTCCATGGCCACGTACCGCGCCCTGCGATCGGCGATCACCCGCAGTAGACGTTGCAGCTCCACGGGACCCGGCGTGGTAAGTCCCCCGCCACCCGGGAGGACCTCGCCCTCGCTGCCGATCAGGACGCCCAATGTGCCGATCGACGCCGCCGGCGCCGAGTCCTCGTGGAACAGGTGCCGCAACATTCCGACGGTCGTGGTCTTGCCATTCGTTCCGGTGACGGCGATCAGCTGCAGGCTCACCGCGGGATGTCCATAGGCGACAGCCGCCACGATCGCGGCCGCACGGCGGCCATCACGCACCTACCATTGCCGGCAAGGTCGTGCGGTGTTCATCCTCGACCACCGCCACGATCGCACCTGCGCGTGCCGCGGCATCGAGGTAGTCGTGTCCGTCGCGATCATGACCGTGCACCGCGATGAACAGCATCCCTGGTTTTACCTGACGACTGTCGTCGGTGACACTCGTCACCGATGGTGGCAGCGTACCGCGGCCGTGCACCAGGAGGTCCGCAGCCCGCAGGGCGTCCAGGACCGCGTCGGTCGAGACGGGGTGGGGTATCACGAACGCCAGAGCCTCACAAGGGTCCCGGCGCGGACCTTGGCCCCGGCCTCGGGAGCGGTCGCGCCGTCACCACTGCCGATGATAGACACCCGGACACCGGCGCGATGCAGCTCGCGGAGCGCGACACGGAGGGGCAATCCACGAACGTCGGGAACCGTCACGAGGGTGTCGGGGCGCGGAGTGTCCCGCATCGGGTTCGTCAGCTCAAATCGCACCGGCTCGCGCAACGGAGGTTCTGGAACGGTGTCCACCAGGGCGACATGCGCATTCGGGCGGATCGAGGTACTATCGCCTGGCCGCATCGCCTCAGGGAGCTGAGTAGCGGTCGGGTCGGGGGCCGGCGCGGGGGTTCGCGTCCGCTGTTCGGCCAGCGTACGCCGGTCCAGGTTCACGCTGCGCGACGCGATGGCAGCTTCGATCACCTGCTTGGCCACCGGAGCGGCCGCCTTGCCGCCGTAGTACGTCTCGCGTGGATTGTCGATCTTGACTAGCACGACGTACTGCGGATCCTGCGCCGGAAAGATTCCCACGAACGACGACGTGTAGAGCCCCGCGCCATAGCCGCGACCGGTGTTTCTCCTGGCCGTGCCGCTCTTCCCCGCCAGGTTGAAGGTCGACAGGCTGGCGTCGGTCGCCGTTCCACTGTCCACGACACTTTCCATGATCTGGCGCAAGGTCGACGAGGTGGCTGGCATCAAGACTTGCCGGACCACGCGCGGCGCATGCCGGTAGATTTCCCGGCCATCTGGATCCTGCACCGCCTTCACGATGGCCGGTTGCAGCAGCTTGCCGCCATTGGCGAGGGCCGCGTAGGCCACTGCCAGCTGCAACGGTGTCACCGCGATCTCATAGCCGATGGACAATGACGCGTGTGACTGTGCCGACCAACGGCGTGGCTCGCGGAGCGTCCCCGCCGCCTCCGACGAATAAGTCATCCCCGTGGGCGTACCGAAACCGTAGTCGCGCAGGAGTTCATACTGCTGACGGTCGCTGAGTCGTTCAGAGAATCGCGCGATGCCGACGTTGCTCGAAAACCGGATGACGTCTGCCAGCGACAACCGGGTGGCCTTATGCACGTCCGTGATCGTGCGTCCAGCAACGGTGTAGGTTCCGTTGTAGGTGTCGATGACTTCGTCGGGCCGCGCCAGCCCGCGCTCAATCAGCGCTCCAGCGTACAACGGCTTCAGGGTGGACCCGGGTTCAAACGGTTCCGTGACGGCCGTTGCCGCGCCCACGCGCACCCCGGCACGGCGACTGGCGAGGCAGCGCACCTCACCGTCCCGCGGGTCCAGCACCACGATGTCCCCACCCTGCGCCCCGAGCCGGGCCGCCGCATCGGCCAACGCGCGATCGCAAATGTCCTGCAGCGCCAGTCCGATGGTGAGCGTGACCGTGTGACCTGGCCGCGGAAGCGTGGATAGGAGGTCCGGCGACTCGTACCGCTCGCCCTTGGGACCGCGAAAGGCTTGCGACCGCCCGCGCTCGCCCATCAACAGCGAATCCAGAGCCAGCTCCAACCCTTCGACACCATGCCCACTGGCATCGGTCCGTCCGACAATTCGGCGCACGCCTTCGCTCAGCACGTACAAACGTTCACCGATCGCCTCCGAGTGTACGCCTGGCACCCGAACGAGGCCGGCGACGTCCGCGGGCTGGAACGTCTGGTGCAGCTCCACCCACTTGCGCTTCCGATCGTTGACGCGCCGAAGCGACGTCTTGTCCACCCCCAAACGTTGTAACTGACGGGTGAGCTCGCGCAGGTCCTTCACTTCCGGCGGAGCGATCGAGAGCTTGACGCGCCCCTGGCTCCGTGCCAGTGCCGTCCCATCTGCATCCCGCAACTCACCTCTCGGTGCCGCCAGCGACGATTGGGCGTAGTGTTGACGCTCCGCTGCCATCGCCCAGCGCGACCCATCCACGAGCTGCACCTTGGCGGCACGGATCACCAGGGCCACGGCGAACAGCGCCAGGGCAATGTGGATGACGGAAATCCGGTTCAGCCGGATCATTCGTCAGCGCTCCCGTCGCGCAGGCCGCGGCAGGATCACCACCGCCGAGTCATTCGGCACGTGCAGTCCCAAGCGCGATTGGACGCGATCGCCAAGCCGCGACAAACCCTCTTCGGAGACGATGTCGCTCTCCAACTGTAGTCGCTGTGATTCGAGCGCGTCGCGTGTGGCCGCCAGCTGCGCCAACGCACGCGCGGCCGCGGTCCCCTGCGTGCGGCGCCACACCACGCTGGCCGCCACGACGAGGAACACCGCGATGGTGACCGCCACGGTGCGACCGCGGCCACCAGAGCGCCGAGCACTGGAGGCTCGCCTTACGCCGCGCGCCGCCATGCACGTAGCCTCGCGCTGCGGGCGCGAACGTTTTGCTGAACCTCCCCCTCACTTGCCGTGATCGGATGCCGCGTCAGCGTGATCCCCAGTGGCGCGCCACGACACGTGCACACCGGCTGTCGAGGCGGACAAACGCAGCGGGCACTCCAATCACGAAACGCGTTCTTCACCAAGCGATCCTCTCCCGAATGATAGGCAATCACCACGAGGGTGCCGTCCGGTGTCAGCCGATCGCGCAGGTCTGGCAGGGCTCGCTCGAGGCCAGAGAGTTCATCGTTGACGGCAATCCGTACCGCTTGGAAGAGCCGCGCAAAATCCGACGGCCCGGTACGCGGTCCCAATGCCCCGCGAATGGCATTCACCAGGTCATCGCTGACCCTGAAGGGCTTGCTTTCGCGCCGCCGCACGATATCACGCGCCAATCGCAACGCACGTCGTTCGTCAGCGTACTCCCGAAAGACAAAGGCCAACTCGCCTTCATCTGCGTCATTCAGGAAGTCCGCTGCGTCGCGCGTGGCGCCAACCCCCATGCGCATGTCCAGCGGCGCGCCCGGCCGGAACGAAAATCCCCGCGTCGCATCGTCCAGCTGGTGCGATGACACCCCGAGATCCAGGAGGATTCCCTCAAAGTGCTGCCCCGTCAGCTCGGACCGATCCGGCAACTCGGCGTAGTTTGCGAGCACGGCATGGAACTGACCCGTCTGGACGTGGGCGCGCAGGCGCTCGGTGGCTTCCTCGATCGCCGCCGGATCGCGATCGATGCCTGTCACGCGGGCCCCGCGCTCCAGCAGCGCGCTCGCGTGCCCACCACCACCCAGCGTGCAATCCAGCACGCGCCGCGAGTTCTGCAACAACTCAACGACTTCTTGCGCCAAGACTGGCGCGTGATACGTGTGGTGAGATACCTGGGGGAGCGTCACGGGACGCGTCATTCTAGTGGGCGGCGGCGACGCGAGTCAAGCCAATGCACGAGTGAGAGTTCTGCACATCCCGAGCATTGCCTGGAACCACGTTAGGCACTGAACGATGCGTCCTGAAACGACGACGCCCGCCGAGTCGTTGGACTCGGCGGGCGTCGGCACATCGTTGAATCGAGGCGATCTACTTGCAGACGGCTTTTCCAAGTTGATCCGAGTAGGCCGTGAGCTGGCCCAACCCGTCCATCATCGCCTTCGCCTGGTCAGGGAAGGCCCGTCCGCCGGCGGGAACGTGGATCTGCGCGTTCCCCAAATACCCCTGCGCTTTCTTCAGCGCATCGCAGCTCTTGTTCGGCGCCGCATCCGTCGTCAGGATCGTCTGGCCGATCGTGAGTTCGGTAGCACCCATAAGGAACTTGGCCGTTTCCGAGGCGCTCAGGGAGTCCGCCGCGTTCAGCACGCGCAGGGCGGCATCCCCATCGGCGACCGCCTTCGACGTCTGGAAGGCCTTGAACATGGCGTTCCCCTTCGTGAGCGCCATGCCGCCGGCAACTTTCTTGTCGTCTCCCGCTTCGACCGCCTTCCGCAGCGCGCCGAGCATCTCCTCGACCTTGTTCTGCTCGGAGTAGATCTGGGCGATCTGAAGGTTGACGCCCGGGGTCTTGGGATCCACCGCGATCACCTTGTTGAACGCCTCAATCGCCACGGGCCCCTGACCGGCCTGCCGAGCAAGCTGACCCTGAGTCATCAGCAAGGTGGTGTTCTGCGGGAACTTGGCCACGCCCTTGGACGCCGATTCAAACGCCTTGGCGAAATTGCTGTCGGCTACGTACGCCGCGATCTGGCGCTGCCAGAACGTCGTGTCGGCGAACGCCGTGTCGGTTTTCACCAGCTCTTCGCCAACGGCCGCCGCACCCTTCCAATCCTTCATGGCGCGATACACGGTCCACTGCAGGCGGATGAGGGAGGGATCGCCCGGATTCTGACGAACCGCTTCGTCGATGATCGGCTTGGCGATCTCCGGCTTGCCGGCCGCGCCCAAGGCGTTCACGACGGTTTCTTGCAGGCGCGCGTTCGTTGGATCCGCAGCGAGCAACGTGGTGAGCGTCGTGATGTACTTGTCCTCCATCTTTTTCTCGTTGTACGCGTCGGCAACGAGCGCCAGCGCACGACGATTTTGTGGATTGATCTTCAGGATCTCTTCCGAAATCTTGATGATCGAATCCGCCCCGAACTTGCGCGTATTCGCGATTTCCAGCGAACAGACGCGGGCATACACACTGTTCGGGTAGTCCTTGAGCGAACGATCAATGTCCTTCGCGGCATCCTCAAACTTGTTCTGCCGCCAGTTGAGCATGCACGACTGACTTCCGGCCAGCTGCTTGCGAGACTTCTCGATTTCGTTCGAGAGCTGCTTGGCAATGTCGCCGAGCTTAGCCCCGGTGATCTTCGGCAGCGGTTGCACCATGCCGTCACCGCGCACGAGCAACATGCTCGCATCGAGCTCGAGACCACCCGCTGTCTTGCTGATCGTTCCGTCCACGTACTCTTCGGCGCGAAGTAGCTGCGCCAGCGCCCTGAGGTCGTTGGCGTTAAGCGCCTCGGTTTGAGAATACCCTGAGGCAACCAACGTGTTATCGATGTCTGACTTCGGGATGATCCACAGGGTGCGGAGCATGAAGTCATCACCCATCCGTTCTCGCACGGCCTCACCGGCCTGACGGCCTAAACCAGGCTCACTGGCCCGGAGAATTGGCACAAGGAACCGAGGACCGGGGGTTTGTCCGCGTTGCAGGGGGGCCTGCTGCTGCGCTCCCAAACTACGCCCCATGCTACTGGCGACGAGCGCAATGGACATTGTCGTGATTGCGCGCGTCAAGCGCTGCCATGCCTTCACTTTGCTTACCTCCGAGACGTTGAACGTGCGATCAAGAAGTACCCCGACGATACTGTCGAGGTCCTGCGCTCACCTTACCCTGCACTATGGGCGAAGAGGGACTCGAACCCCCGACTTCCTGCGTGTAAAGCAGGCGCTCTAACCAACTGAGCTATTCGCCCGCTTGGCCCTGCCGCCCCGCGCCCGTACTACCATGAACGAGAGAAAGTCGCGCTCCGCGGCGCGCCCGATATGTCGTTTCGAGAGCTACTTCAGAATCGCGATCGGAATGAGCACGCAATAACCAACGACCAGCAGAATCGGCGCGATCGTTTCCCCACCCCGCGCGAGGTCCGCAAACCCCAAGGCGATGGCGGCGATAGCAATGCCCCAAAACAAAAGTGGCCGCGAACGCGGCGACCGGCCAGCTTGAGCCATAAGCGACGTAGTATGTCCATCAACGGCGATGCGTGTCAAGCACGCCCGACACAATCGGTTAGACGCTACGTGGGATCGCCCGGTTGTCCACCCAAATCCCGAGGTGGCGGCACGCTCTGAAGTAGCGCTTCGACGACTGCCTCGCGCTCAAGTCGTTCCTGCTCGGCCTCACGGATCCGCATGGCTTCCAGCCGCTCCTTGTCACGATGTCGACGCATCAGATAGAGTGGCGTGATGAACACCAGCAGGACCAACACCGCGACCGTGAGATCAGCGAACAGCGCCAACGCGCCATACCGCCGCTTGGTCTGTTGCCTCCACCTCTGCTCGAAAGAACCCAACGTGATGCCGTAGGCCTCACGGACCGCGAGATCGAGCGAACCGGTCTTTGGCCAGTACGCGAACAGCAGCGTCAGCCCGCGAGGTGGATCAAGCGACGCAAGGTCCGCGACGGCGCGGTACGCCAGCGCGTAAGCCGCCGTTGCGCGGGACGCTCCCACGGCAAAGCCGGCATCGAGTGAGTCGAGTGATGGCATACCACGCAGCGCGAGCACGACATTCGTGGCAAGTACCTCGTCCCTACCCCATTCATTGGCAGCGTAGCTGGCGTATCCCTCGTCGAACCAGCGCGGAGGTCGCGAGCCGAGGAACTCATGCAGCGCCAGGTGGGCCAGTTCGTGGCGCAGTGCGGCGACCGGATTTCCGGCGTCGGCGCCGGCGCGTGAACCCTGCATAACGATCCTTCGCTGGTCTGGAAATGCGAAGGCACTTCCCCACTCCGGCGCTGCGGGGCCAACGAATTCGCGAAAGCGACGACGGTCTCTGGCGACTACGATGAGGACGCGATCCTGCGGGCGCGGCAGTCCAGGGAAGGTGTCCGTGCGGACGATTGACGACAGCAGTGATGCGGCCAGTCCGGCGTCCTGTTCCTCGGCAATGATGGAAAAGCGGCCTTGGTCGCGGCGCAGACCGGGGTATTGCGCGCGCAGTGCCGAACTTGCGGCAGCTAGCCCGAGCGCGATGGCGAGCCACCGCCCTCGACGACGGCCAGGATCTCCGCGCAGCGCTTGCCCCATGGATTGAACTTGTTGGCCTGCAGTCCGTCTCGCCACGCCTGCAAGGCGCCGTCCTGATGCCCGCCGAACCATCGCGCGCGACCGAGGTGGTAGTGCGCCTCGACGAAATTGGGCCCGAGCGCTACCGCCTTACGGAAGAAGTTCTCGGCATCGTCGAACATCTCACGCTCGAAGTACAGCAGCCCCAGGTAGTAGTGGGCGTAGAGCACGGCCTTGCGATCGGAGTCGGAGCGGATGACCCGAGACAGGTGCTCGATGGCTTCGCCGAAGATGCCCTTCTTCAGGCAGATGTAGCCAACATTGACCCTGGCCAGCGCGTTGGCCGGATCGCGCAGGAGCACGCGTTGGAAGTGCTGCAACGCTTCGTCGAAGTGGTCCTGGAGCATCTGTGCCCATCCGAGCAACGCCTCGGCGTGGGTATCGCCTGGTACCAGCTGCAACGCCTTTTCGAGGGCCGCTTCTGCCCCCTCGTACTCGCCGAGGGAAATCAGGCTCCAGCCTTTTTCTACGAAGGTGGACGCGTTCAGGTGGTCGGCGCGTGTCGGTGGAGCGGACGCCGGGGCCGTCGCGGTATCCTCACCGGCTAGGGTCTTCCAGCGGTCGACCAGCCCCTTGATCTCATCCTTGAGGGTGGTGAGGTCACCGATTTCCTTGTCGACGGCGCGGAACAGGGCGATGATCTCTGCCTTCAACTCATCGCGCTGAGTGAGGGCATCGGGTAGACCTAACGCCTCCTCGATGCGCTGGAAGGCGTCCCTGTAGATGCCAGATCCCACGTCCGAGAACGACGCGTCAGCCATCGCGGCGGGCCGGCTCGGCACTTGCCGCGGCTGGGGCAAACAATCGATCGACGTCGATCACGACCACCAGGTCGTCACCACGCCGCGTCATGCCGCGCATGGCGTCGGCAGCTCCACCACGAAAGAACGCCGGGGGCTCCTCGAGTGCACCGTCCGCGATCGGCCGGACGTCGAGGACCCCATCCACCACGACCGCCATCCATTCCTCTCCCGCTGACAGCACCAGCACTCGCGATTGCCCGGCCGCACTCGCACCCTGGATGCCGAACCGGCGGCGCAAGTCCACCAATGGGACGGCACGACCCGCGTAGTCGATCACGCCCTCAATCCAGTCCGGCGTCCCCGGGACCCGGCGCGGCGCCTCATGGCGCAACACACGCTCGACGCGCTCCAGCGGGGCAGCAAACAAGTCCCGGCCCAGCCGGAACGTCACGATGCGTTGTACTTCGGCGTTCCCGCTCATAGGGCGTCCGGAATGGGAGGGGTTTGACAGGCGGTCACCAGCGCGCGGGCATCGAGCACACCGATCACTTGACGCTCACGCACGAGAAGTCCCAGCAGGATCTCATCCTCCCACACGCCTTCGGGACATTCGCGCAGTGAGCCGAACTCGATGTTCAGTACGTCTTCCACATCCGATACAGCGAGCCCGATGCGGCGATTCCCAGCGCGCATCACGAGCGCAGCCCCGAGCTCCCGGTCGTGGACATGCACGTCGAGAACTCTGGCCGCGTCATACAAGGGAAGAAACTGTGTTCCGTGCATGAACACGCCGAGCATTGTCGTGGTGGATTCTGGCACGCTGTGCACGTGTGGCTGCTCGACCGTCTCATCCACCGCTTGCAGGTCAATGGCGAATCGTTCGTTGGCGACGCGAAAGACGAGCAGATCGGCGGCGCCGACGCGCGCGCGCACCCGATCGCGAAAGCGCAGGGGCGCGCTGGGTGGTGCCGCCGCAACGTACGACGTCTCGGGAGATGAACTCATCGATGCGACCTCCGTCGGTATGCGCGCGCCCGGAGGCTGCGCACGGCGTGGCAATGCAGGGACAAGACGTAGGCGACCACCGTCAGCTCCTTCGCCCCGCCACGAGAGAAGCCGTTAGGCGGCCGGCCATGTCGCCGAGAGGCACGCTCTCGACCAGGCCCGCCGCCTCGATTGCGGCGCTGGGCATACCCCATACCGTGGACGTCGCGCGATCCTGAACCAGGACCTGGCCACCCGCGGCGCGGATCGCGCGACTTCCGTCCGCCCCATCCTTTCCCATGCCGGTGAGCACGACGCCGACCGCGGCCGCACCAAAGACCTTCGCCACGGAATGGAAGAGAAGATCGGCGGCCGGCCGCACACCCCACACCGGACCGTCTTCATCGATCGAGATCACGGCGCCTGCCCCGTGCTCGGCCGCACGGACGCGCATGTGTTTGCCGCCAGGGGCAACATATGCGACGTCGGCGTACACCGGTTCGCCGTGCACGGCCTGGTGCACGCTCCACGCCGACAGCTGATCGAGCCGGCGGGCTAGTGAGTCGGTGAAGCCGGGCGGCATGTGCTGGACGATGAACATCGCCGCACCGGCGCCACAGCGCATCGACGCCATGAGCTCACCTAACGCGCGGGGTCCGCCCGTGGACGCGGCCACCGCAATAGCGGTGTGAGCCTGCCCGGCCGGGAACGCCCCGACCGGTTTGCGCACCGGCGCGCGTTCGGCCACGGGGCCTCGCGGCAGGCGAACACTTCGTGCGGTACGAAGCGCCGAGAGGAGCCGGTCGCGAAGCGCGTGTGGGTCGAACGCGTCTACACGGCTGGGCTTGTGCACAAACTCGATCGCACCCAGCTCCAACGCACGAATGGTCAGGTCACCGCCGCGAGGGTCGTCCAAAGCGCTGAGCATGACCACCGGTCGCGGCGCCTCACGCATGATCGTGCTCAGCGCTTCCAGCCCATGCATGCCTGGCATGGCGACGTCGAGCGTGACGATGTCTGGATCCAACGCCTGCACCTGGGCGACGGCGTCTTCACCGTCGCGTGCCATGCCGGCCACCGTAAACTCGCCGCTGGCCGCAATCAGGTCCGCCACCACTTGGCGGACAAGAACCGAGTCGTCGACAACCAACACGCGGGGGACGGTCACAGGACGCGGTCCCCACGCTTGAGGGAGCGCACGTGCATGGTCCCGTCGGCGACGTCAAAGAACACGGACCGCCCGTGGTCCCCGCCGACGTCCTCGGCGGCCAAGGTGATGCCCGCCGCATCCAGGGCCCGCCGCGTCGCCTCGATGTTTCGTTCGCCTACATTGATGCCACCCGTTGCCAGCAGCGCGCCAAACATCGAAGCTCCGCCGGCAATCTTGGCCACCGGCCGACCACTGGCGCCTGCGCGTTGCAGCTGCGCGAGCAAGTACGGCACGGCATGCACGGCGCTCCGGGCCGGCCGAACCACTGGGCCGGGTCGCTCCTCGTTCGGGAGGAGGATATGGGCCAACGCACCCACCCGCGTCGACGGGTCGTAGAGCGCCAAGGCGATACACGACCCCAATCCGTGCGTCGCAAGGATGCCGCGCTCCCTCGCCACTGCGGTTTCGGCGACGTTCACTTGCGTTTCTGGCGGAGTCGCCAGCACGTCGCGAGCACTCATGAGAGCCTGCGCGCGGTTTCGAGGTTATTGCGCGCCATCGGATTCTCCGGAGCAAGCGCCAACGATCGCTCCCAGCATCGCATGGCTTCGTCTCGCTCTCGCCGTCGGTACCTGATGTTGCCCATCTTCAGGTACACGTCGCCGCCCAGATCGGGTTCCTGGCGCGTAGCTCGCTGATACGCCTCCAACGCGTCATCGTAGCGGCCCGCTCGATAGGCAAGGTCGCCTGCATTCTTCTGCAACTGCGGGAGCGTGGGATTCTCCATCAATCCACGCTCCGTCGCCGATTCGGCGTCGCCGAGCCGCACCCGTCGCTCGTACATGGCGGCCAGGTTGTTGTACAGCACGGCGGCGTGCGGGTGCGTGGCGATGCCTTCGTTCAGGATGGCAATTCCACGGTCACAGTCCCCGCGAAGTCAGCGCCGCATAGTGGAAGAACGCCGCTGGCCGCACGCGCGTCCCCCACTTCTCGGCATCGAGTCGGAAGTACTCTTCGGCCCCGCTGACGTCCCCGCGACGCAACGCCAGAACACCTAACGCGAAGCGCACCACGGGTTCTTCCGGGGACACTCGCTCGGCTTCGCGCAAGGCGGCCCGTGCCTCTTCCAGCCGACCCAGGCGTTCGAGCGCGTAGGCGAGATTCACGTGCGAAGAAAGGTCCGCCCCGGGTCGCGACGCGATTAGCCGGAAGGCGCGCACGGCGTCGTCGAACCGTCCCTGACGAAGGGCAATGAGCCCGAGGTAGTGCTCCGCAACGCGTTCACCCGGTCGCAACTCCGTCACACGACGGAACTCCCGAGCGGCTTCGTCCAGCATCGCCGTCTTATAGAAGGCGACGCCAAGATTCCTGTGCTCCGACAACTTGTTGTCGTTGGATGGGTTTTCAGCGGCTTTCGAGCGTCCAACGCGGTGCAGGAAACCAGCTGTCGCCAGCCCAAACAGCGCCTTGCCAACCTCGAACTCCCCCAAGCCGGATTCTTCCACGATCGCTGCGACATCGCGTTCCCCGTCCACCAGGGGCACCAGCATCTCCTGTTCGCTCGTCAGCTCCGGGCGGCCTTCGTCGATGCGATAGCGGTCGAGCGCGAAGATGACATCGAAGCCCGGGATCTTCTTTTCGATCTGGCTCCACTCGTCGACTCGGCGCGCGCCTTCGAGGAGGAGCGATTCGGGGTTGATGGAGACGAGGAAGTCCTGGTGCTCGGGCACCACGTCCGGCTCAAACGTGAAGGAGCCTTGGGTCCACGTGAAGAGATAGTAGACCGCCTCTTCAATCTGGTGCTTGATGTAGCGATGCAGCTCCTCGCGTGCGATCAGGCCACGGGACACCAGGATCTCGCCCAATCGCAGCTGCGTGTGCGAGGATTGCTGCGAAATCGCTTCGTCAAGCTCCGCGCGAGTGAGAAGGCCATGCTTGACGAGGATGTCTCCCAGTCGGTCGCGTCGGTTCACGATAGACGCGAAGCTGATGCGACCCTTCTCGAAGTAGATCGTGCCGAACGCCTGCTTGTGGGTCACGCTCAGGCACCCCGACTTGCCGCCCATCGCCAGGAGCTGCAACACGTCAGGAAGCGAGGCTTCTCTCAAGGATCCGCGAATGGCCATTTAGTGCGTCTCCTCGACGATGCGTCCGTCGACGTCTGGCCAGTCGGTGACGAGCTTCTCCGGATCCAGGAAGTACGTATCGATGCCCTCGCGCGTCTGCAGCGCCGGCATGGCCGGCACGGGTGTGGCAATGCGCGTTCGAGCGGGCCGCGTATCGATCGTCGGCGCGGCGGCCTCGTCGCCGGGGGGCACGGGCGTATGCCGCGCGATACGCTCGGCGTCGCTCACGCGGCCTAGTTCGACCACTAATCCACCATCGAGACGCGATCGGAGGCGTGGAGCGATATCCGTCAGATGCGACGGCAACACGGCGCTCGCGAACACCACTTGCTTGCGGGCGTCGTGCATGGCGTTGAAGAGATGGAACAGTTCTTCCTGCGCGCGCTCCTTTCCTGCCAACAGGTGCACATCGTCGATCAGCAACGCATCGCAGGCGCGGTATCGCGCGCGCCAGCGAGCCATCGTGTCTGCCTGCAAAGCCTCGATCAGCTCACGCGTGAACGTCTCGATGTCGGTACAGGCGACCGTCCACGTTCCCTTGTCCCTGGCGCGCAGGGCGTTGCCGATCGCATGCAGGAGGTGTGTCTTCCCCGAGCCACCGGGGCCGGTGATCACCAGCGGGTTATACTGCGCCGCAGGTGCCGCCACGATCCCGGCGGCACTGCGCATCGCCAGGTGATTCGCTGGCGTAGAGACGAGCCGCTCGAGTGTGAATTCGGGATTGGGTGCCGGCGGTGGTTCACAGAGCGCATAGGCGCGCAGCAACAGGTCTTCGGCGTCCGCAAGCCGTTCCGGGTCCCGGAAGACCGCCAACCCCGTGAACTTCGGGTCCAAACGAATGGCGTCGCCTTCAATGACGCGCAACCGCTCACACGCCGAGGCGAACCGGGCCTCGAGCCCATCCACGTCCGGTACTTCCGGCAGCTCCAACGCGCGTTCCAGCAGGTCCGTGCGAAACCCTTCGCCGGACCAGTGCGCAATGCGCTCACCAAGCCGCACGCGCCATTCCTCCACGGTTTGCGCGACCGCCACCGCGAGGTCAGAGACGAAGCTGGCGAATTCGTCGACCGGCTCAGCGGCCACGTTCATGGCGTTGGCGCGGCGCACGTCTTCGGCGCGAATCGGACGCTCGGCGATCGACTGCTGCGCGATCAGGCGGTTGAGTGCGCCTTGCAGCTCGCGCACATTGGCCGACGGGTTTCGTGCAAGTTCCTCCAGCACCCCAGGACTGAACGTCAGCGAGCGCTCGGTACACTTGTTCTTGAGGATTGCGATGCGCGTCTCGAGGTCGGGAGCACCGATATCGACGGTGAGGCCACCGGCCAATCGCGTCAGCAGACGCTGGTCCACATCGGCGATCTCGCTCGGCGGGCGGTCCGACGTCATCACGATCTGGCGCCCGCTCGCCTGCAACGCGTTCAGGACCCGCAGCATCTCACTCTGCGTCTCCGTCCGCCCCGTGAGAAACTGCACATCGTCCAGGAGCAGCGCCCCGACGCCTTGCCACCGGCGTTTGAAGCTGTCGGCCTGGCCTGCGCCGATCGCGGCATTCAGCTGGTCGACGAAGTCGTCCAGGGAGAGGTACTCGACCTGAAGCTCCGGATGCATCGAGCGAATAGCGAACCCCAAGGCACCCATCAGGTGGGTCTTCCCCATCCCGGAACCCGAGTAGATGAAGAGCGGGTTGTACACGGTACCCGGCGACTCCACAACAGCCTTCGCGGCGGACACGGCCAAACGGTTGGCACTACCCACCACATAGTTGTCGAATCGGAATCGGCCGTCGATCACGGGCTATCTCCCCACGCCGGCGGTGGCGTTCAACCGTCGCAACACCATCTCGGAGATGTTGCGCAGCGTTTCGAACACGCCCACCCCAGTTAAAGCATCGGCCGAATGACTCGGGACGCCACGGAAATTGAGCGATTCATCCAGCTCGCTCGGCGTCCAGATCAGGTCGTGCGGGAGGTCCTGCTTGTTGTACTGCATCACCATGGGGATCGCGCGCGCGTCCACATGTTGCTCTGACCAAGGCCTCATGGAGTCGCGGAGGCTATCGGGTTCTCCTCTTTTCTCGTCGCTGACTGTCAGCGACGAAGACCACCACATCCGCACCCCTGTAGTACCAGCTTGCGCGTGGTGCGGTAGTACCTTTCAGCCGGGCACCGTATACGGCACAAATCGCGTCGCAAGCCGAGGAATCATCACACGGAGTCCGGGAGAAAATCAAAGAAGAGCGTGCGCTCATTCTGCGTGGCGAGCGATACCATCGTCCCGCGGCGGTCTGCCGGCACCCGCTCGTAGATGTACTGCAGGTTGCTGGTCTTGCCGGAGCGACCTGGCCCATAGTACACGATCTTGCAGGTGATCTCACGACCCGGGTAGTTGATAACGGGCATCGTCAGGCGGCTCCGAACAACGTGGCCAGACTTGCCTGGAGGTCGCGCTCAAAACTCCGGCAGCACGGTGGCGGGGTCGGCGTCTGGCCGACGCAAGGCGGTCGCCAGCTGCTCCCAGAACACGCGCACGAGACCTAACGATGACCGACCGTCCCAGACCGCGAGCACCAGGCGGGCCGGCGCGGCCTCGGGAATGGGCGCGAGAAAGAGCTGCCGTGCACCGCCGGCGTGATGGATCGGGCCCAGGGTGCGATCGGACAGCATCTCCCCCAATTCGCGCGTGCTTGCCTGGATCGCCGATGCCAGTGTGCTTGCCGACACGACATCCACGCGGCGCGTGAATCCGTGCTGCGCGATGACACGTCCGTCCGCCTCGAGTAGCAACGCGAGCTGCAGCTCGGCATCGCGAACAAAGTCAGCCAAGGCAGCATGGGTGGCGGCGGGTGTGGCCGTCATACCAACAACCCCATCGCTTGCTGAAGCGCCATGCGAACACGCCCGGTCGACATCCGCGCGTCGCCCAGGATGACAAGGGTGACGTCGTCGTTGCCGGCCATGCACAGGCGACCCCGTTCTGCGTCGACCGAGACGTAGCGAGGCAGTTCGCCAAGGGCCCCATGCGATACGGTGCGCGAGGCACGGAACACCGCGTTCCCGAACGCAGCGACTTGATCGGGACGCACGTCCTGATGCGCGATGGCATCCACGACCACGCCGTCGGTGGCGGCCACAATCGCTCCGCGCACACCGGGCATGAAGGACAATGCCTCGACGACCTCACGATAGCGGTTCACAGGGCGCCTCCCATCCGCAGCCGAACGCCCGCTGCTTCGGCGGGCACCACGGCCAGTACGCGGCCGGCAGCTCCCTCACCCGCTGCCACCGTCAGGAGCAACATTTGTGGCATTGGCGCGGAGACGGCTAGCGCACTGGTGGCCGACTCAACCAGGCAGGTGTTCCAACGGCCGAGCGCGAGGTGCTGAGTCGCTACAGTCAGGGCGCGGGCCAGTCCACTCATGTCACACGCCACCGTGGCACGCTGCGCCGACGCGCCGTCTCCGCCCAGCGTCCCCGCCAGCACCAACCCGTCGGTGTTCGTCAGCAAGGCTACGGGAGCGGCGTCTCCCGGGCCTTCCTCGGGCAGGGGGTGTATCGGCGCCGCGGTGGTCACGGAATCTTCCTGAGGTGCCGGCGCGGTTTCCTCCGCCGTTCCCGCGGCAGCTCGCACACGTGCCAACGCGGCCTTCGCGCCCGCGTCGGGGGCACGGAGAGGGCATCCGAAAGGAGACGCTCGGCAGCGAGCAAGTCGCCACGCCGAAAGGCGAGGAACCCGAGTCCCTTGATGGCACCCACGTGCCCGGGATGCAGGGTACGCGCCGTCTCCCAGGCATCTGCTGCGAGGTCCAACAGGTCGCACGCCACCAGCACGCGGGCATACGCATCGTGCGCGTGAGGATCGTATGGCGCGCGCGCCAACGCGGCCTCGGCCATCGCGCCGCGACTGCAGCCGCGGATCGAGCGTGGGCACGGAGAGGAGTGCGTCACGCATGTACCACCTCCAGCAGCGTGGTCAGGCGACTCGCATGGGCGATTGCCTCGCGCGCCTTTTCCGTCGAAGCACCAGTCGGGTCGGCCTCGACCGCGCGTTTCCAAAGGTCCATCGCGCGTTCCAGGTCGCCGGCGCGCGCCGCCAGTTGCGCCGACAGCATCAGTGCCCCCACACATCGTGGGTCGACGGCCAAGGCGCGTTGCAGCGCCGACTGCGCATCTGCCGTGCGATTGAGCGAAAGAAGGGCTCGCGCCACGTCGACCAACGCATCCACGTGCTGTGGCGAGCGCTCGGCGGCGCGCTCTGCCAATCGCAACGCGTCGTCACTTCGGCCGTCGTGCAGGGCTTCGCGGGCATCCGCCAGCAGCATCACGGGATCGTCGTCGACTGGCTGCGCCGGAACGTACGGTGTGGCCGCTCGTTGCAGCGAGAGGACTCCCGTCGACACCAACCCATACATGACCTTTGCGACCTCGAAGTCGCTGCGACCCAACATGGACGACACGGATCGAATGTCGGAGACGCCGTCCACAGCGACGAGCACCTCCCATTCGGAGGGGAGGAGCTCCAGCCGCGAGGGGTGGGCCGGGTCGACGTCCGCGTACACGGGCACCATGGCGACGTCTGGCACGAGGTCGGCGATGCGTGTCCACTCGTCAATGCGGCGGGCCCCCTCCATGAGCAGGGCCTCGGCGGACACACCGCGGACCGTTTCCACGTGGGGTGCCTCGCCCGCCGACTCGGCGAACGAGAAGAAGCCTTCTTCCCACGACAGCAGCTCGAACACCACCGCTTCGATCTGTTGATGCACGTGACGGTCAAGCTCCCGGGCGGTCACGGCGCCCATAGCCACGAGGATCTCGCCAATGCGCCTTGGCTCATCGGGAGCCTGCTGCAGCGTCCGCGCTTCCTCCAAGCGTTCCGCGGATATGCGGCCCGCACGCACGAGGATCTGCCCGATCGGATACGGGTTGCTGCGCATGCTCGCGGCCACGATGCGGCCGTTCTGAAAGTGGACCACCCCCTCGTTGTCGCGCAGGGTGGACGACACGCGCAAGCGCCCCGTCTTCCGGCTCAGGTCCAGCAGCTGGAAGACATCGTGGATGCCCAACTCGCGCAGGGGGCCTTCGATCGCCATCAGGCCGCTCCCCGCCGCCGTTGCGGCGCGAAGATACGTTCCAGGTCCTGCGCCGTCCGCGTGTCGCGCCGGGCTCGGCGCGCGTACTCGCTCGCCGGTTCCAACAGCTGCACGCGCTGCCAGCGATCCATCGCCTCGCTGTAACGGTGCGCCTCGGCCAGCAAGACACCGTCGAAGTAGAGCGCTGCCACGTGGTCCGGGTCGAATCGCAGGACCCGCGCGAAGGCATGCGCGGCGTCTTCGCGCCGGCCCATCAGGAAGAGCGACTCACCTAACGAGGCGATCCCATCCAGGTGGTATGGGTTGCGGCGGAGGAGGTCCACGAGGAGATCGACCGTCTCCGCCGAGCGGCCGTGCGTGCGACGCAGCGATGCCAGCAGCAGCGCGGCATCGTCGCGCCCGGAATCGTAGGCCAGGACGGCTTCCAGCTCGGACTCGGCGCTTCCGACCTCTCCCTGCGCGGCGAATAGCTGCGAGAGTTGAATTCGGGCGGAAACCAGTGACGGGTCGAGGGCCAGCGCATGCCGGTAGGCCTCCAACGCACGCACCGAGTCACCAGCGGCCCGCAGGGTGTCACCCATGAGCGCTGCAATGTCCGCGCGAAGCGGGGCGAAGCGGCGCGCGTGCTCCAGTGCCTCGAGCGTACGCTCGAGGTCCCCGGACGCCCCGTGCGCGCGGGCTGCCAGGAGCAGGATGTCGACATCCTGCGGCGTTCGTTCGAGGATAGAGGCCACGACCTCCAAGGCCTCTCCTGCTCTTCCCAGCTGCAACAGCACGCGCGCTTCGCCGGCCGCCGCCGTTGCATCGTCCTCGGTGAGGGCCCGTGCCTGGCGAAACCGATCGAGGGCTTCGCCATACATGCCGCTCCGTTCGTACCACTCGGCCAACAGAGCGAGCCCGTCCACCCGGGGGGCGCCATGCGACATGGCGCGCGAAGCTTCGGCGATGGCGCGTTCGATGTCTCCGGAGGCAGCCAGGTCTCGGGCCCGCGCGTAGTCGTCGGCGACCGGAGGCATCTCGGCATCGGGTTCGAGGGCACGAAACAACGCGTGCAAGGCCTCGGCATCGAAGTGAAAATGCTCCACCGACTCGTCTCGTCGGTCGCCCGCAAGGTCCGGGGACACGCCAACGCGCGGGTCTTCCCATGAAAACTCCACCGACAGCTCGAACTTCTGCGCGACGTAGAACGAGTCCAGCTCCAGGGCGCGTTTGGTCTCCCGCAACGCACCGGCGAAGTCACCCAGGTTCGAAAGGGCGAATCCCAGGTTATAACGTGCCTCGGCGAAGGTGGGTCGCGCGTCGACCGCGCGCATGAAGGCGTTGCGAGCGTCCTCGAACTTGCGCCATGCACCGAAGACGAGTCCCACGCCGTTCCATGCCACGGGATGGTCGGGTGAGGCTCGCAATGTCTGGCGGTAGGCGTCCAGACATAGCGCGAACTCCCGTTGCTTGAAGAGCAGCAAGGCCAGGTTCAACCGCGCGCGGACCAGCGATGGCGTCACCACCAGGGCATGCTTGAATGCATCCACGGCCTGCTCGAGCTGACCGAGATGAAAGTGGGCCACCCCGAGGTTGTTCCAGGCGATCCCGTAGCTACCGTCGCAGGTGAGCGCACGCTCATAGGCGTCGCGTGCCTCGCGCGCGCGGCCGTCCTGATGCAACGACACGCCACGCTCGTTCCAGTACTTCGCGCGATCTGGCGCGACACGCAGGAGCGCATCGTACAACGACAAGGCACTCGCCGTCTGTCGCTGTATGAGGTGGACCTCCGCCATCGCTTCCATGGCCACCGTACGCGACTCGCCCCGCTCAATGGCCAGGGTGTACTCGCGAAGCGCTTCGCGCAGGTATCCCTTCTGTCGGAACGCGAGGCCGAGGTTGATGTGGGCCGAAGCGGCACCGGCGCCTTGCTGTTCGCCATCGATCGACGGCAACGGCGTCCGCGAGATCCGCGCGGCGGTGCTGAAACGTTCCAGCGACAGGTTGGTGTGCGCCCGGCCTAACGATGGATTCAGTTGCGACGCCCGGGCGGTAGCTTCCTTGGCGCGTTCGGCATCGCCTTGATCGCCGAGGATGAAGGCCAACAGGAAGTGCGCATCGGCGGAGTCGGGGTCGGCTTGGAGTGCGCGATGCACGGCCAGCGCCGCCTCATCATTCAGCCCGCGGTGATACGCAATCTCGGCGGCGATGAGGTTGACCTGCGAGTCCTCAGGATGCAGCGCCAACGCTCGCGCACTGGCAGACGAAGCCTCCTCCATGCGCCCGCGGCGCTGTTCGGCCTGAGCAAGCCCGCGCAGCGCGCGCACGTCGTGCGGATCCGACTTCACCAGCGCGTTGAACTGGGCGATCGCCGCGGCATGCTCGCCTAACAGCAGGTGCCATCGTCCCAGCGCGTGCCGAGCCGCGGCGTCCGCCGGATCAGCGGTCACGCGATGAGTCAGTTCCGACGTCCGCCGCTCGTACAAGCCGGTCGAGAAGCACGCGACCTCGAGGTTACGCTGGGCCACGACCATCTTGGGGTCGCGATCGAGGGCCAGCGCAAATTGGTCCGCGGCAGCATCCACCCACCCCTTCGTGAAGTAGAGTACGCCGAGGTTGTTGTGTGCGCCGGCGTCCTCGGTGTCGATGCGCTCAGCAAACGACGCCAGGATCGCGCGATCGCGCTCACTCACGTGGGACGCACTCGCGGGCGAGTGCACGGCATCGGGCGCGACGGCCGTCGTCGCGTGGTCCATTGCGTCCGTGTACTGCAAGGCTCGCCCCGCCGCGGCGGACGCGTTAGGCCAGCCCCACCGCGCGAAGAATCGCGCGCAGCGACGGCAGGTCGGGGAGCAACAGGAAGAATCCGCGCAGGTGCTCGTTCGCCTCTTGCATGAAGAACTCCGTCTCAACGCAAATGACGTAGTCCTTATCGGCGCCAAACTGGAGGTACGCGGTCGTCAGCACCGCGCGCGACATGTCGATCGCGAAGCTGGGTGGCGACGGCAGCAGCATCAGCCCCATGAATTCGCTAAGTGCGTTCATGTACGCGCCACTCAGGATGTTCCCAGCCTCCTTGAGCGCCGACTGCTCCAACTCCGACAGCTCAGTCTCCGCGGGATGCGGACGACGCAGCAACAGTTCCGCGAGGCGCGTGGCTGTCGGCGTCGGAAAGACCAGCAATGTCCGTCCCGTCAGGTCGCCCAACATGCTCATCAGCACGGCAGCCACAGGCTCTTCGGGCGGACCGATGTGCGGTGGCACTTCCTCGAGTGCCGCGATGTTGATCGTCGGCACGGAGATCATGATCGTCTGACCGGTCATCTGGGAGAGTGCGGTCGCCGC
Organism: Gemmatimonadaceae bacterium; assembly: GCA_044224875.1. Taxonomy (GTDB): domain Bacteria; phylum Gemmatimonadota; class Gemmatimonadetes; order Gemmatimonadales; family Gemmatimonadaceae; genus JABAQJ01. The sequence goes on from JBGAJQ010000010.1 coordinate 74,424, forward strand.
ATGGCCGGCCCCGATGTTCGCCACCTCGCGGATGGCGTCCAACTGCATCGGCTTCAGGCTCAGTAACTCGTTCATCGCGTTCTCCTAGATCAAGCTGCTGACTTCCACGATCAGCGCCGGCATGCCGTCCGAAAGAATCGTCGCACCGCTGAAGCATTGTGCCGCCCCACGCACTGCATCGAACGGTTTCACAACGATTTCCTGCTGACCGAGAAGCTGGTCGACGACGACCCCCGTTCGCCGATCCGCTGCCTCCAATACGACGATTTGCCCCCCCGGTTCGTCCCGCGGCGGAAGGCCAAGAATCTCCCGGAGATGTCGCAGGGTGAGGACCTCTTCACGGAGCAGCAGAACGTCCCGCCCCCGGACCGTTCGGCGCACGTCGGGGGTCAGCTGCAGGGTCTCGCGAATGTGGGTGAGCGGCAACGCGTATGTCTCGCCACCAACCCGGGCCAAGAGCGCCGGAATGATCGCCAGAGTCACCGGGAGTCGCAGGGAGAAGGTCGTTCCCTCCCCCTTTGCAGTGCGTAGTTCAATGGCGCCGCCGAGTGCTCGCCCGCGCGTGACCACGGCATCGATGCCGACGCCCCGGCCGGAGAGGGATGTCACCTTTTCCGCAGTGGAAAACCCTGGGCGGGCGATCAGCCGGAGCAGCTCATCGTCGCTGAGCGAGTCGCGTTCCGCGTCAATCAGGCCCTTGGCCTTGGCGCGCTGTAGCACCGCCTCCCGATTCACTCCCCTGCCGTCGTCGGTGACGCGGATCACTACCGCGGACCGGTCGCGAGAGGCTGACAGGGTGAGTCGTCCGACGGGAGCCTTGCCCGAGGCGACGCGCGCTTCCGGCCCCTCGAGTCCGTGATCGATCGCGTTGCGTAACAGGTGCACGAGTGGATCTCCCACCTGCTCGAGCAGGGAGCGATCGAGCTCGATTTCTCGTCCAAGAATCTCGAAGTCCACCTGTTTTCCGACGTCGCGCGCGGCATCCCGTACGACCCGTGGGAATCGATCAAAGACCTGCCAGACCGGGACCATCCGGCTGGACAATATCCCGTCTTGCAGCTCGCCAATCAGCCGCGACGCATGGGCGATGGCATCATCCAATTCCTGGTCGTGGTGGGCGGATGCCAGCTGCACCAGCCGACCCTTCGCGATCACGAGCTCGCCCGTCAGGTTCATCATGGCATCGAGACGTCTCAGGTCGATGCGGACAAAACGTTGGAGCTGGGCCGATCGCTCCGCGTCCCACGCGTCGGCACGGGCCTCGCCGCCGGCGGCCCGACGTTCGGGCGTCGCCCGGCGTCGGCGCAGCACCACGCGGTCGACATAACCCGCGGCGCGGATGGCCCGCTCGACGTCGGCCTCAAGGGCTTCGGTCGAGAGCCGAAAGGCGAAGGATCCGTCGAAACCGGGGGACAGGAACTGTTCCTCTGGCGGGGCCACCGCGACCACATCCCCAATTGTTCGCGCTCGTTGCAAAACGAGAAGTGCCCGCGCCCCCGGCAGAGGTGCGTCACTCGTCAGCGACACTTCGACATCGATCCCGTCGGTGGTCGCGGGAGGCAGGACGGTGGCTACGTGTGCCCCCTTCTCGGTGGCAGCGGTCGCCCCACCGGAAACCCCCTGCAAGCGAGCCACCAGTGACCCCAGGTCGGCGTTGTTGCCACCGGCGACCGCATCCGCCACCGCACGCTCCAGCGTGTCGGTGGCCTCGAAGAGGAGGGATAGCACCTCGCCATCCAGCGTCCGCTCTCCTGCCCGCACGGAGGCGAGCAGCGTCTCCATCTCGTGGGACAAGGTGCCGACGACGTTGTATCCCATCACGCCGCTCATCCCCTTGAGCGTGTGCACCGCGCGAAAGAGCGCATCGAGGGGCGCCACCGACTCGGGATTCCGCTCGAGTGCGAGCAACGCCTCACCCGCTGCGCTCAGATGGTCGCGGCTCTCGGTGAGATACAGGTCGGCGTACTTGCTCGACATCGTCGGCGCAGGATGCGCTACAGCCGACGGTCGTGGCGGCGCGTCGGCGCGGCGCCAGGAGTCGTTAGGCGGCGGTCACGCGATCATCCCAGCACGCGCTGGACGGCTTCGAGCACGCGGGATGGCTGGAATGGCTTCACCACGAAATCCTTCGCGCCAGCCTGGATCGCCTCGACGACGAGCGCTTGCTGGCCCATTGCGCTGCACATCAACACCCGCGCGGTCGGGTCCTTCTTCGTAATCTCGCGAACTGCGTCGATCCCACCCATGTCCGGCATGACGATGTCCATGGTCACGAGGTCCGGATGCAATTGGTTGTAGCGCTCGACAGCTTGTGCACCCGTTTCTGCCTCACCGACGACCTCAAATCCCGCCTGTTGCAGGATGTCGCCGAGCATGGTGCGCATGAAAATCGCGTCGTCGCAAATCAGGACTCTGTGACTCACCGTCATCTCCCTGGCCGTGGGCACACACGAGAACGGCAGCTAGGCCAGTACCTGCCGCACGAGCTCGTTCACGTCAACTATGATGACGACTCGCTCGCCGAAATGTCCCAAACCGCGGGCCAACGCGCCCGATCGCGCGGGAGGCGCCGGTTCGATCTCGTTCGCCGACAGGATTTGCACGTCCAGCACGTCGTCCACAGCTAAGCCAAGGAGGCGACCTGCCCCCTGCACCACCACGACGGACGCATTGTCCTCGGCGAGGCGTGTCTTCCCGTCCGTGACGCGTTGCGTGAAGTCGACTACCGTCAACATGGCGCCGCGCACGTTCATGATCCCTCGGACGAACGGCGGCGCGCCAGGGAGCCGGGTGGCGGGCGACAGCGGCACCACTTCGCGCAGGGCCTCTCCATCGAAGCCATAGAGCGTACCAGCCGCCTCAACCACCAGCAGCCGGTGTTCGCTACGATCCGGAGGGGACGCGGTAGAAGCCAAAGACATCAAGTGGGTCCGGGTGCTCCAACAGCGTGGCGTCGTTCGCCACTCGAGCAAGCGACGCGCGCAGGTCGTCTGGCAACGGAGCCCGAACGTCGACCTCCTGACCGGTGTCCGGGTGTCGGAATCGGATCCACGCCGCGTGAAGAAAATGCCGCTGCGACGGGAGTTGAACGATCCGCCGGCCACCGCCGCCCCCGTAAGTATCGTCCCCTACGACGGGATGCCCGATCGAGGCAAGATGTACGCGAATCTGGTGCGTGCGCCCGGTGTGAAGGTGCGCGCGCAGCAGGTCGACCGCGTCGAATCGGGCCAGGCGATGAAACGTCGTCTTCGCTGCCTTACCTGTATGGACGACCGCCATACGCTTCCGGTCTCGCGGGTCGCGGGCCAGCGGCTGATCGACTGTGAGCGTGTCGGCGTCCAGATGCCCCCAGCACATGGCCGCGTAACGGCGCGACACTCGTCGCGCGGCGAGTGCCGCGGACAGCAGACGATGCACGCGCTCGGACTTGGCGACGAGCAATAGCCCCGATGTGTCCTTGTCCAGTCGGTGAACGAGCCCCGAGCGATCCGTCGCCGGATCAGCGTCGTCGACGTCCGCACGCCGACCCATGAGGGCATTCACCAGTGTCCCACTCCAGTTTCCGGGCGCCGGATGTACCACCATTCCCGCAGGCTTGTTCACGACCATAAGGGCGTCGTCTTCGTAGACCACGTCGAGCGGGATGGACTCTGCCACAATCTCGCGCTCTTCCTTGGCCGGAACCTCAACCACCACCCGATCGTTGGCCACTGGCCGGTAGCTCGCTTTTTCTCGCAGGCCATTCACCGTGGCGCAGCCATTGGCGATGAGCGTTGCAGCTTGCGTGCGCGAAGTGTTGAGCCACTGGGCTATGAACAAATCGAGGCGAACATTGCTGTCCGCCTCGAGCGATCGTTCGTGCCTGGATGATGCGGCTTCCACGCCCACGCTACCCCGCGAGACCGGAGGCGCGCCGCTCCCCGGCCGCTTCCCGAGCGGCATGTTCGCGTGCTGCTTGCTTGTCCTCTCCCCAGAGGACCCAAGCGAGCAGGAACGCCCCCGTGCTCACGGCCATATCCGCGACGTTGAAAGTCGGCCAGCGCGACGTCCCAATGCCGACGTCAATGAAGTCCACGACGCCGAGCGGCGAACGGACTCGGTCAATGAGGTTTCCCAACGCGCCACCGGTGACGAGCCCCAAGGCAACGGTCCGCGCCCACGCCCCGGGCTGTGACTGGCGATAGAGCCGCCACAGAATGACCAAGGCGCCTAACGTGAGAACGAGGAATATCCACCGCGAGTACGGACCCAGATGCAACCCGAAGGCGGCCCCGGGATTGTAGACAAGGTTCCAGCGGACGGTGTTGCCGAGCACCTCATGCGGGACTCCGCGTGGCATGAGCGCGGTCGCGGCGATCGACTTGGTGATCTGGTCCAGCACCACCACCACGAGGGCTAGCGGGAAGTAGACCATGGCCAGCGGCCGGTCACTTCTTGGCATCTTCCTCCCGCTGCTTGCACGATATGCAATACCGCGCGTGTGGCAGGGCATCAAGCCGCTCGAACGCGATTTCTTCACCGCAGCCGTGGCACTTACCGAACGTCTCCGGGCTCTTGTACAGTCGGCGGAGCGCCTGATCGATGTGCCACAGGAATCGTCCCTCCTGACTGGCGAACAGGAACGCCTTCTCGCGCTCCATGGCGTCCGTTCCCTGGTCAGCCATGTGGAATGAGTACGAGCTCAAGTCGCCATCCGCCGATTGGGGCGTGGCGCCAAACACGTCGTCGTAGTGGCCAAGCTCCTTGAGCACGCGCCCTCGCTCTTCCAAGAGGCGCTTCTCAAAGTGCTGCAGCTGCTTCTTTGTCATCGGCTTGAGTTTCTTCGCGCCGCTTGATGTGGGCATGGTCAAATATCCGTGGTAAAGGCAAACCGTACTTCGAAGCCATCGATGTCTGCCGTCTGCGAGACCGTCATCTGGTCAAGCCCGTTGCCACCGATCTGTACTTCAACCGCCAGCACCTCACCGGCGATCCATTCCTTGTACTCCCCGACCGCTTGCTTGATCTCCTCTGACCCGTCAACCACCAATCGAATCCGATCGCTCACGGCGAGTTCCGCTTCTTTCCGCGAACGTTGAACACGACTCACGAACTCACGCGCCAACCCCTCCCGACGCAACGCATCCGTCACCGTTGGGTCAATGGCAGCGAATCGGCCCATGGCCTCCTTCACCACCAGATCGCCCGTGGCGCGCCGAACAATCGTAACATCCTCCACGTCCAGATGCCGAGTCTCCCCCTCGACCGTGATCGACAGCGACTCGCCACGTTCGAAAGCCCGGAGGTGATCACCGCTCAGGGCTTCTACCGCCTTCGCAGCCAACGGCGTGCGCTTTCCGAACTTCTTTCCGAGGGTGCGAAAGTTGGCCTTCGCCTCCAACGTCACAAGGTCGTCCGCCGAGTTCAGGAGGGCGACCTCCTTCACGTTCAACTCAACCTTCAGCAAGGGCAGGAGTTGCTCGACCTCCTTTGCGTGCTCGTGCGGAACGACGCAGGCGAGCTTCGCCAGGGGGCGCCGGACGTTGACCCCAGCGTCCTCCCTCGCCGCGCGCCCTAGTCGGGAGAGGGCTCGAATCTCCTCCATGGCGCCTTCCAAGGCAGGAAGGATCGGCTCCCGCTCAGCCCGAACGAAGTCCGCGAGGTGTACGGAGGTTCCACACAGCTGGCGGTGCATCCAGTCACTGAAAAATGGCGCCAACGGCGCCAGCAGCCGTGCGGTGACCGTGAGGACCGTATGCAGCGTGGCGAAGGCTGCCCGATTGTCTGGCCCGTCCACTTCGAAGAAGCGCGAGCGATTCAACCGGACGTACCAGTTGGAGACGTCGTCCACGACGAATGTCATCAACAGCCGCGCGGCGGCCGTGGCGTCGAACGCCTCCAGCAGGTTGTCCACCTCACGTTCCACCGACGCCGTGCGGGACAAGATCCAGCGATCGATCACGGGCCGGTCGACCGGCGCGGGGTCCGACGGGGAAGGCGCCCAACCGAAGTTCGCGTACTGCGCGAAGATCCCGGAGTACACGTTCTTCAAGGTCAGGAGGAATCGCGCCGACGTCTCCCGAATGGCCGCCGGGTCAAACAGCTTGGGTGTACCCAGCTGACTCGACGAAAGGAGGAAGAGTCGAACCGCGTCGGCCCCGAACTCATCCATGACGTCCCACGGATTCACGACGTTGCCGAGGGATTTCGACATCTTCTTGCCGTTGGCGTCGAGCACGAGATCGTTCACGACCACAGCGGCATAGGGCGCAACCTTTGGCGGAGCGGTGGCGCCACTCGCGTTGTTAGGCAGTGCATCGCCCAAACCCGCGGCGATCGCCAGCAAGGAGTAGAACCACCCGCGGGTCTGGTCGAGCCCCTCGGCGATGAAATCGGCTGGGTACTGCTGCGCCACCGTGTCCCGATTCTCGAAGGGAAAGTGCCATTGTGCAAACGGCATCGACCCCGAATCGAACCACGCGTCGATGACCTCATTTACCCGAACCATGCTCGCATCGCGACACTTCGCGCACGGCCAGCGGTATTGATCGACGAACGGCTTGTGCGGATCGAAGTCGTCAGGCAGGGACTGGCCGGTGCGAGTGGCGAGGTCGGCGAATGACCCGATGACTTCAACGTGCGTTTCGTCCCGCTCGCACACCCACACGGGAAGTGGCGTTCCCCAGTACCGGTCGCGCGAGATCGCCCAGTCGACGTTGTTCTTGAGCCACTCGCCAAATCGGCCTTCACCGACCTCCACCGGATGCCACGACATGCGTGCGTTCCGCGCCAGCATCTCATCCTTGTAACTGGACGTGCGCACGAACCACGACACGCGTGCGTAATAGAGCAGCGGCGTCTTGCAGCGCCAGCAATGCGGATACGCGTGGGTGATGGTTCCCACTTTCCAGAGCACGTCACGCCGCTTGAGTTCCTCCAGGATGTTGGCATCCGCATCCTTGACCCACTTGCCACCGACGAGGGGAATTCCGTCTTCGAACGTGCCCCGTGACGTCACGGGCTGCAACATCGCCAGACGGTGCTTTTGCCCGATGGCATAGTCGTCCGCTCCAAATGCCGGCGACATGTGCTTCCCCCTCGGGGAATGGCACCCAATCCAGCGGGCGTTGGTAGCGACGCCCCACCAACTGGCTTCCCGTTAGGCGAGCGACCACCTCCCACCGATCTTCGAAGCTCTCACCAAGAACTGCCGTCGCCCGAGCCTCGGCGAGGATGATGGTCCAGGCATCGGCACCCGCGCTCCGTTTTCGTAGCTCGACGTATGTGAGGTCCGGATGCACGGCCAAGGCGACGTTGGACACCAACGTCCACGGCGTGGTGGTCCACACGATCAGGCGCCGGCGGACGGCGGACGCCCCCGAACTCGGCGCGAGGTCCAGCGCCAGATACACGCTCGGATCGTCGACGTCCTCGTACCCCTGCGCGACCTCGTGCGACGAGAGCGCCGTGCCGCATCGTGCGCAATACGGCAGGATCTTATGCCCGCGATAGAGCAACCCACGCTCGTGCAGCGTCTTGAGCGCCCACCACTCACTTTCGATGTAGTCGTTGGTGTAGGTGACGTACGGATGCTCGTAGTCCTGCCAGTGGGCCACCCGCTCCACCATGCGCTCCCATTCGGCCCGATACTTCCAGACGCTTTCGCGACAGCGGGCATTGAACTGTGCCACGCCTAACGCTTCGATGTCCGGCTTGCCACTGATGCCCAACTCCTTCTCGACTTCGATCTCGACGGGAAGGCCGTGCGTGTCCCAGCCGGCTTTGCGCGGCACGTAGTAGCCACGCATGGCACGATGACGGCAGAACAGGTCCTTCATGGTGCGCGCGAACACGTGGTGCACCCCGGGGCGACCATTCGCGGTCGGCGGACCGTCATAGAATACCCACGAGGGACGGCCCACCCGCTCGGCCAGCGAGCGCTCGAACAGACGTTCCCGGCGCCACGTCTCGAGCAATTCCTCTTCCAAGGCGCTGGCGCGTCGGCCGGGCTCGAGCTGCTGAAAACGCGTACCGCTCATGCCAGCTGCTCCAGTACCCCGGCAATCAACGCCGTCAGGTGCGGCTCGGCGCGATTGGCGACCGCCACGATCTTTTCCACCGTCGCTGGCTCCAGATGGTCAGGTAAACACATATCGGTGATGATGGAGACACCCAGCACGCGCATCCCACCGTGAACCGCGACGATGACCTCAGGAACCGTGGACATTCCTACCACGTCCGCGCCGACTCCGCGAAGCATGCGATACTCCGCCTTGGTTTCCAGGGCGGGGCCGGCAACGGCGACGTAGACGCCTTCCCGAAGGACATGCCCCAGCTTGGCCGCCGTACTGCGTGCCAGGGCGCGAAGCTCGCGGTCGTACGGCTCCGACATATCCGGAAAGCGTGGCCCCAACCGATCATCGTTTCGGCCGATGAGCGGACTGTCGCCTAACAAGTTGATGTGGTCCGCGATCAACATCAGGTCACCGGCGTTCCATAGGGGATGCAGGCCCCCGCACGCGTTGGACACGATGAGCGTGCGCGCACCGAGGGCACGCAGGACGCGAACCGGGAACGAGACCTGTTGGAGCGAATAGCCTTCATACCGGTGAAAACGTCCCTGCATGGCAATGACTGGCTTCCCCGAGAGAGTCCCGCTCAGCAGCCTGCCCGCGTGCGACTCCACGGTGGCGGCGGGAAAGTTTGGAATGTCCGCGTATGGAATGGCAACCGCGTGTTCGATGCGCTGGGCGAGGCCACCCAGTCCCGTTCCGAGGATGATGCCAACATCGGGCGCGTGCGAGATCCGCGCGCGCACGACCGCCGCCGCCGACTCGACTGCTTCCAGCGTGTGCAATGCCACTCCAGTCACCCTGTGTCTCCTGATCTGACGAGAGCCTATTCGCTTGCCAGCGAGTTCAACCACTCTGGAGTGGCTGGCTTGCTCGCAGCTTCAGGTGCGGCCGGCGACATCGAACTGGGAGCCGCCTCGGCCGCCTCGACGTCTGCCAGCTGTCGCTCGATCATGGAACGAAGCTGGGCCAGGTAGCTGCGTCGCTGCCTGACGAGTTGTTCGAGGTCGTTCTGAACACGACGCACTTCGCTCCGTGCCTGCTCCAACATCTTGTCCGCTTCGGCACGCGCTTCACGCAGGATGAGCTGGGACTCGCGGTCGGCCTGTTCGCGCACCTCCGCCCGCAGCTGTTGGGCGGAGACGAGCGCCTCGTTGATCGCCTTGTCGCGTTCACGAAAGGCGCGCAATTGCTCGTGGAACCCCTTGGCCTTTGCATCCAGATCCTGCGCTTGCTTCACGAGACGCTCGACTTCGCGCGCGACCTCATCGCGAAACTGGTCGACGCGCGCCTTGTCGTATCCGCGCAGGGCGCTGCCGAAATCGAACCGCCGAATATCGAGGGGCGTCAGGTGAAAGCTTTCGTCGGTCATGGCGCTCTCGCTCCGAACAGGATGGTCCCCAGGCGCACCATCGTTGCGCCTTCCTCAATCGCCACTTCAAAGTCATTGGACATGCCCATCGACAGCTCGGTCGCCGGGTGACCGGCTTGGTGCAGCAGCTCACACGCCCGACGCGCCCCGCTGAACGTCTGGCGCAACACTGCCTCGCTCGCGCCTAACGGCGCCATGGTCATGACCCCGACCACCTCAAGCCCCTTCTTCTCCCGCAAGCGTTCCGCCTCCGGTTCGAGCTCCTCCAGCGACCACCCACCCTTGGTTACCTCGCCCGAGGTATTCACTTGCAGCAGCACTCGGTGCGCCCGACCCCGTGCTTGCCCATCGTCATCGACTGCGTCTGCCAGACGCGCACTGTCCAGCGAGTGCAGCATGACAAAGTGAGCCAGCTGCTTCACCTTGTTTCGTTGCAGATGTCCAATCAGGTGCCACCGAACCGGCGCGGAAACGCTAGGCATCTTTGAGATCGCCTCTTGCACGCGGTTCTCACCCACGTCTTCGAGTCCGCAGGCAAAGGCCGCGTCAACCGCCTCCGGGCCGTACGTTTTCGTCACCGCGACAATACGGACCTCCTGACCCCGCCCGCCGTGCCGCCGGCGATCGGCAATTCGATCGCGAACTTCTGCCACACGCTGTTGGAGGCCAGGAAAAGGCATAACATCAAATTCTATCGGAAGTTACATACCGAATCAAGCGAGTCCGTAGCGACAGAAGAGTCGCGCGGTTGGCGTAGCGCGACCGATGGACAAGCGAGCAGGGCCTCAACGTAGCGCACGGTGGGGTCCCTCCCTCGAGGTGGACCACTGCCAAGGCGCCCGGCTAGCAATTGGGTAAGCGAGTCGACACCCGTCGTTGACCAGTCTCCTTCCACGAATACCATCCCGCGGACATGCCAGCGTGGAGTCAGGCCGGTTCGGATCGAGGCCGGTACGGACATCGCCACGGCGAGTGGGCGGCGTGCGCTTCGTGCGGCGTTGGCCATTGCAGCCACGGTGGAGTCCAACGAGCGCCACACGGCGACTCCCTCATCGTTCAGCAGCGCGTAACGCCGTTGCAGCTCCCGTCGGTACCAGTCGGCCCCCAGCAGGGACAAGGTGACCGGAACGACGTCGGTGCGCAGGCCGCGTACGTATTGCGCTTGCCAAACGCTGTAGGAATCGTTGTCGCCGGCGAGCAGGAGCAGCGCGTTAGGCGGAGAAGAATCCAGTAGCGCATCGGCCAGGGTTCGCGAGACGGCGGCATCCGGCTCGCGCCGACGGTTTGTCGCCGACCAATTGAGGGCCACGAGGAGGAGCGCAATGAGCCACGGCGCGTGGGTGCCCAGCCGTTGAGAGCGCGACGTGACCGCCGACCACGCGCCTAGGGCGGCCCATGCGGCAATGCCCAGAAACGCCACCACAAAGAAATAGTCGCGTTCGCGAGCCTCGTGCCCTGCGTCCGGTGGCAGGATCCCCCACCCGATCGAGGGCCCAGCCTCCAGGTTCAACACCAGCACGGCGCCCAGCGCCCCCACAAGCACGTAGACCATCCACACGCGCGCGCTTCTTGGGTCGAGCCGCCAATGCGCCCGGGCACCAATCCAGGCCAACGTCCCAAAGACCAACGTCACAGGGGTGCGCAGGAGCGACAATCTCGTACCGCTATCCAAGCCGAAGGCGAACTGCCATTCGACATACTGCGCAAAATTGCCGAGCTGCAACCACAGGGGCGCGCGACGCGGCAGGAGCCCCGGTACGTCATACTGCGCGCGCGTGATCACGTCGATCAGCCGTGCCCACGTAGAGGGATCTCCCTGGTTGATACCCGGGTCGTGCCCGGCTCGCACCAGCATGAACAACGTGCCCGATGCGCCAACTGCTACAAGGACCGCATACGTCGTCAGCTGCTTCACGCGTTCGATGCGCGCGCCAGGAAGTGGCAGTCCCGCGACGATCACGCCGGCAATCGCACCAGCGCCAATCAGGGTCACCGACCCCTTGCCGAAACCCAGCGCCAACAGCATCGGACCGACCCAGATGACGAGCCTGCGAAGGGGCGCAACGCGCTCACCCGCACCCAGGTGCAGCAACAACAGGGCGGCCGGGGCGGCCAGCAGGGCGTCCAGGTGCAACGGCCCCGCAAGGCCCATCAGGTACGCAAGGAGCGCGGCGTGACGTGTGCTGTGCCCCTGGGCGTGCTCGGCGACCACCAGCATGAGCACGCCGAGCAGCAAGGAGAGCGCGTAGACTTCGGTCTCCGTCGCGTTCTGCCACACGGAGTAGACGAGGCCTCCCGCAAGGCCTGCCCCGATTCCGACCGCGCGAGTCTTCGTCCAGCGCGAGAACAGGTAAGCCACGCTTGCTCCTGCGGTCGCCGTAGCTACCGCGGAGAGCGCGTTCATGGCCACGGGCAAAGAGAGCCAGCGCAGGGCCAGCACCCACACCCGCCCCAGGAGCACATAGAGGGGTGCCCCCGGAGGGTGCGGAATGCCTAACGTGGCAACGGCGCTCTGGAACTCCCCGGCATCCCACAACGTGACGTCGGGAGCCAGCGACGCCACGTACACCCCCAGCAATACCGCAAACGTCAGGAACGGCGGTGAGGATAGGCGATGTCGCCGCGCTGGCTCGTCGCGCACGAGCCCCTGAAACGGGGTCCTTATGCCGGGCTGACCTCCGGTCCACCCAACAGCGGCTTTGCGGCGGGCTTCGGTGTCGGCAGGCTAACGGGAGGAACGGCCGTAGGCGGCGTTGGCGGCGACGACGGCCGTTGGGGCAACTCCTCCCCACGAATCAAGTACGCGATGTCATCGCGTGTCAGCGTCTCCCGTTCGAGCAGCGACTTGGCCACTCGATGCAAGAGGTCCATGTGCTCGGTCAACGTCGACGTGGCGCGTCCGTACGCGGCGTCAATCACGTTCTTCACCTCGGCATCGACCATCTGCGCCGTCTGTTCGGACACCTCGCGCCGGCTCATGATCTGCTGGCCGAGGAAGACTTCCTGTTCGTTGTCGCCGACGAGAATCGGACCAATCGCGTCGGAAAGGCCCCACTGCGTGACGTAGCGTCGCGCGATTGCGGTAGCCTGCTGAATGTCCGAAGCCGCGCCCGTCGTGACCCGCTCACGACCAAAGATCAACTCCTCGGCCACGCGGCCGCCATACGCCATGGCGAGCCGGGCTTCGATTTGCTCACGCGTGACCGACACACGGTCATCCTCCGGCAGCGTGAACGCCACGCCCAAAGCACGCCCGCGCGGTACGATCGTCACCTTGTGGAGCGGATCGTTGCCTTTGACCATGATCGCGCACACGGCGTGACCGGCTTCGTGGTACGCGGTCAGCCGGCGTTCGTCCTCCTTCATGACGAGCGACTTTCGCTCCGCACCCAGCATGACCTTGTCCTTCGCCTCTTCGAGGTCGGCCATGTAGATCTTGTCGTGGTTGCGTCTGGCGGCGAGGAGTGCGCCTTCATTCACGAGGTTCGCGAGATCCGCACCCGCCATACCGGGCGTACCTCGTGCCAAGCCAGTCACATCCACATCCTCGGCGATCGGCTTGTTCCGGAGGTGGACACGAAGAATTCCCTCGCGCCCACGAAGGTCTGGCGAATCCACGACGATCTGGCGATCGAAGCGCCCGGGGCGCAGCAAAGCCGGGTCCAGCACGTCGGGACGGTTCGTCGCCGCAACCAGGATCACACCGTCGTTCGACTCGAACCCATCCATTTCCACGAGCAACTGGTTCAGCGTCTGCTCACGTTCGTCGTGGCCGCCACCGAGCCCGGCGCCGCGGTGGCGCCCGACCGCGTCGATTTCATCGATGAAGATGATGCACGGCGCGTGTGCCTTGCCTTGTTCAAAGAGGTCGCGAACACGTGAGGCACCAACACCCACGAACATCTCGACGAAGTCGGAGCCCGACATCGAGAAGAACGGACGACCTGCCTCGCCAGCGACGGCTTTCGCCAGTAGCGTCTTTCCCGTCCCGGGTGGGCCCACGAGCAACGCGCCCTTTGGCAGTCGACCGCCGAGCTTCTGAAATTTCAGCGGATCCTTCAGGAACTCGATGATTTCCTGCAGCTCGACCTTGGCCTCGTCACATCCGGCAACGTCAGCAAACGTCACCTTGGGTGTGTCACCGGTGAGCAACTTGGCCTTGGATTTTCCAAAGGAGAACGCCTTGGCGCCCCCCGCTTGCATCTGACGGAAGAGGAAGATCCAGAACCCGATCAGCAGAAAGTACGGAAGGAGGTTGAGGATGTACGTGCCCACCGACGGCCGAGCCGCTTGGGCCGTGATGCGAACATTCTTTTCCTTGAGCGCTTCCAGTTCCTTCTCGGAGTCAGCGACGGGATAGCGGACGGTAAAACGCTTGACCTCACGCCCCTCGAGGACCACGCGCTGCCGGAAATCACCGGTCGCTACGCGGCCATCCTGAACACTGACTTTCGAGATGTTGTCGCGCGAGAGTTGGTCACGGTAATCCGTATACTCGATCTCCACGGCGGGCTCGGTACGCCCGCCGGAGAACTGGATCACGGCGACAGGAATCAGGATGACGAGGATCCAAAACGAGAGCGTCTTGGAAATTCGACCCCAGCTTGGCTTCTTCGGTGCGGTGGGAGGCATGGAATCCGTCCAGTTACTGCAATCCTGCAATATAAGGCAAGTGCCGATAGTTCTCGGCGTGGTCGAGCCCATAGCCGACAAGGAACTCGTTGGGCGCGTCGAATCCGACGAACTTCGGGGGATACTTCAAGTGTGTGGCAACGTGCTTGTCGAGGAGAGCGCAGACCTCGATGGACATGGGACGTCGTTCCGCGAGCACGTCCATTACCCTGCTGAGGGTTCGACCTGAATCAACGATGTCCTCCACCAGGAGAATGTGCTTGCCCTCGAGTGTGGTCTCGGGATCGTACACCAGCCGTACGTTGCCGCTGGAGACCGTCTGGCTCCCATAGCTGGAGGCGACCAGAAAGTCGACTTGCAGCGGCCGCTCAATGCTGCGGACCAAGTCGCTGACGAAGATGAAACTCCCTTTCAGTAGTCCAAGGACGAGGAGATGACCCTGCGGATACGCCGACGTGATTTCGCGGCCGAGCGCCCGAACACGCGCGGCGATCTCTTCGGCCGTGAAGACAATTCGCTTGACCGCCCTGCCCTCAAGTCTCGGATCGGCTGTATTCGCGTTCACACCTGTACACCACATGCGGCCCACCGGACCGCGCGGTTGCCGCATGACCGCGGCGGATGCCTGGAATCCACACTACCTCGTCACCAGCTAACACAACCGGCCAGCCCCGTCGTTCGGGACCACTCACCCGGGCATCCTCAAAGAACCGGGCAACGCGCCGTGGCGGAACATGCGGTTTCACCTGCAAGCGATCGCCAGGCTTCCACGCACGAACTCGATATGTCGGGCCGGCGACCAGCGCCGCCTGCCACAGGTCCCACTTGCTTTCATCACCCTTAATAGTAGTCACCTCAAGGGGATAAAAGCGCCATTGTCCAATGGTGGTTCCTTTGTTGTCGCCAATCACGGCTTCGGTGTCAGCTCGGGGAGGCGCGTGACGAACGACGAATTCCCGTTGGGTTTGCAGCACCTCAAACCCGCCGGAAAGCGGCGTCACAGCCCCTGTTCTACCGCGCGTCGTCTGCGTCACCAGCCGCGCGATTCCCCGCCGGTCCGCTACAACGCCGGCCGCAGCGAGAATGGCCGGCCACAGCCACGCAAGGGAGGTGGGCGAAAGCGACGTTACCGACTCGATGGGAATTGCCACCATTCCGTCCGCTTGGTTCGACGTGAGTTCCGCCGCAACCGCCTCTCCCTCTAGCCGCAACGCTGCAGCTTGGCGCGAAAGCTCAAGGACGTCGGCGCTGAACGCCGGACACACGCGTTCAAACGCTGGTAGCAGATCCAGCCGAACGCGGTTTCTTAGGAACGACCGGTCCAGGTTCGACGGGTCGTCCACGTACTCGCACTGCAACCTGTCGGCGTATGCGCGTACGGATCCACGCGTGCAGTTCACGAGCGGCCTCAGAATCTCCGTAACCGGTAGCAAGCCCGCGATCCCGCGTGCTCCGGCTCCGCGCAGGATCCGCATAACGACAGTCTCCAGATGATCCTCTCGAGTGTGCGCGGTAGCGATTGCCGCGCGCAAATCCCCGGCGACGGAATGGAGGAATCGCCACCTGGCTTCCCGCCAGCCGGCCTCGCTGCGTGGGAGGCTGCGGGCCCGCTGAGAAACGAACGAGAAGCCGGCCGCCGCCGCCGCGCGCATCGCGACCTTAACCCCCTGTCGTGCGACGGACCCCGTTCCATGGTCAAAGGTGGCGACCGTTACCCGATGTTCGGCGCCAGCCACCCGTGCCGCAGCGGTCAACAGTGCCATCGAGTCGCAGCCGCCGGATACAGCAAGCACAACGCGACCGTGTGTTTGAAGCATCCCGCGCACGGCGGCTTCGATTTCGGGCGTATGCAGCGGCCGATCCATAGCGAGAATCTACTGGCAATGCCTGGTGCCCGACTGACGGGCTAGTCCTTGTCGTGAGCAGCGACCATATTAGGGTGTCACGTTCACGGTGAAGCGAGGCACTTGTGGAGACTCACGGTCCGTTAGGAACGCTCTGGGCTGGACTTGGGCTTGGCGCCTTCTATCTGGCGTTGCTCTGGGTGAACCTGCTCCTCGGGCACTTCCTCACCCCCCTGTTCCTGATTCCGCTGACCTGGATCCAGGACGCCGTGGCCCGGCGACGCGGAAAGGCCACCGCGTAGGGCCGTTCCGCGTTGTGACTGCGTGAGGACGAAGGGAAACCTTCGTCCTTTTTTTTTCGCCGCTGTTTATTGTGACGACCTCGCGCACATCCGTTTTGTGCGCCGCGGCACCGCACACGCGGACTGTACTGTGGCAGCTACGTGGCTCGTCTCAACTGAGCCACTCGCGCACCACAATTTGCGCCTCCTCGTACCTCTGGAAGACGCCTCGCACGATGCCACTCCCACGACAGATCCTCGCCTGCACGGCCGCCGTCCTGCTTTGCCCATCTGTAGGCGTCGCGCAATCGCTCACCCGTCCGGAGCGGGCGTGGCAGACCGTCACCTCCGAGCACTTCGACGTCCACTATCCAAAGGAAATGAGCGTGTGGGCCGAGCCCGTGGCGCAGCGGATGGAGAGCGTTGCCGCCGCGGTCAACGCGTTGGTCGGGAACACGCCCAGCAAGCGCGTCACCGTGCTGATCGAGGATCCCAACAACGTGTCGAACGGCTTCGCCGTCCCGCTGCTCGAGGGTCCGGTGGTTTTTTTCTGGCCGACGCCGCCGTCGCCAGGCCCAACGTTTGGCTCACATCGCGGGTGGGGTGAGGTGCTGGCGGTGCACGAGTATGCCCACATCGCGCACCTGACGTATCCCTCGCGAAATGGCTTCAACAACTTCATCTGGAAGTTCCTTCCCGCAAAGATCGGCCCCGTGGCGCGGAAATCGCCCGCGTGGGTGATCGAAGGCTACGCGACGTACATAGAGGGCAAGCTCACCGGGAACGGTCGACCCAACAGCGTGGGACGCGCGGCGGTGCTTCGCACCTGGGCGCTCGACGGCAAGTTACCGACGTACGATCAGCTCAACAACGCCCGTCCGTTTTTCGGCGGGTCGATGCGATACCTCGTGGGATCGGCTTTCCTCGAATGGCTGGCCGACAAGAAGGGAGAGGCGAGCCTAACGAACTTGTGGCGTCGGATGAGCGCCCGGCAGTCGCGCTCCTTCGCCGAAGCGTTTCGCGGCGCATTCGGCGCGTACCCCGATGAACTGTATGGCCGATTCTCCGTCGAGGTGATGGCGCGTTCTGCCGTTTCGCCTGACGGGCGCGTCGTGGCGCTCGTCGTGGGCGAGCCAGGGAAGCCCTCGCGCCTGGAGGTCTGGCGGACCGGGAACGACGGCAGCGACTCGGTGTTCGCCCGTCGCCAGCAGGAACTTGTGGCCCGCGATCCTCAGGACGTCGCGGCGATTGACTCCTTCCCTGCTCGACGGAAGGTGCTGGCACGCTTGAAGCCGTCGGCTGGGCGATCGGCCGAGGCGCCACGGTTCTTCGACGACAATGACCGACTGCTGGTGGTGCGTGATGAGCCGTTAGGCGACGGTGCCTCGCGGCCCGACCTCTACATCTGGAACTATAAGACGGGCAGCTTCCACCGAGTCACGCACGGCGCGGCCATCAAGAGTGCCGACCCGAGTCCCGATGGGCGCAGCGCCGTGGCGGTTCAGTGCCTCAATGGCATCTGCAGCCTCGTGATGGTCGACCTCCAGCAGCGCACGATACGAACGCTCGCGCAGGGTGCTCCGGACGTGGTCTGGAATCGCCCACGGTATTCGCCGGACGGCAAGACGGTTGCGGCTGCCGTCCAACGCGACGGCCGATGGCGCATCGCGATGGTCACCGTCAACGGCGGGAGCGTTCAGGAAATCGGTGACGAGTCGGCGGATCGCTATTCCCCGGCGTTCAGTGCGGACGGCAAGCAGCTCATCGTAGTCTCAGAGCGAGGTGGAATCGCGAACCTCGAGGCGATTGATCTCGCATCCCGTGGTACGCGTTCGCTGACGCGGGTCGTCGGGTCGCTGGCGTCTCCCGACGTGAGCGGAGATGGACGAGTGTATTTTCTCTCGCTCCACTCGCGCGGGTACGATGTGCGGCGCCTGACCCTCCAGAGCGCGCGCCGGCCCATTCCGTCCTCACGCTCGCGCCTAACCTCTTTCCGGTATCCCCGCGGGCACCCTTCTCGCGACCCTCGTTCGCGACAGGACGGGTGAACGGTCCGCACGACTACCTCACGGGCCCGCGTCGCTGGCGCATCCTGCCCGGAGGCACGGTTGGGCCCGAAGGGGACATGGGCACCTTGTCCCTGGCGAACACGGATCCGATTGGGCGCGTCGGCCTCCTGGCAATCGGTGGGTACGGGAACAAGGGCACATGGCGTGGCGGGTCGTTGGCAATCGAGACACGACGAACGCCCCTGCACGTGAACGTAGCCGGCTGGTACTCCGAACAACGCCCGTCGGAACAGAAGAACTGGACGGACGCGCCATCATCGTTCGACGCCAAGTACGTCGGAGCTGGCGGACAACTCGCATTGGAACGCGAATACGCGCATTGGGGGCTCATCCTGCGCGCGGGAGGGAGTGGAGGGTTCCTAGACGGCAATCAGCTGGATCGGGATACGCGGGCGATGGGTGTCGGGGAATTCCGCGGACGACTCACCATCGGCATCGGCAGTCTCCCGGTGACCATCTGGGGTGGTGTGTTGACTGCCCAGGGCATCACCGCTGACGATCGTTGGTCGTTAGGCCTCTCGAAAGGCACCATGACGCTTGGCGGCCGTTCGCGGGCGCTTAAGTTGGAGGCGATGGCCGGGCACGTTACCGCGGCTGGATCGGCGGAGTTCGGAAGGGCGTATGAGCAATTCGCGATCGGTGGGTCGCCCGGTCCGTTTGCCGACGCGTCGTACCTCGTGAATCGCATCCCCCTTCCCGGTGTGCCGACGGGGTTTGTGAGTGGCGAGCGGGTGGCGATGGCCCGCGCCTCCATCAAGGGTCACATTCTGGAACCGTCGGTCACCTATGTCGCGGGCGGCGAACGACGCACCGAGTGGAAACGGGTGTTCGCGCTGGAGCGCGAGTTCGCCTGGCCCTCGATTGGCTACGCGCGTCTTCCTGGTGTTCGTGTCCACGGCGGGGTGAGTTACTCGGTGGACCAGCCCTACGAGCACAAGGTTCGCCCGTACCTCTCGCTCACGTATCGGCCGTAAAGCCGGCACGTACGCGGTCGTTTTCGCACTCTTCAAAGATTCGGGAGAGCGCGTAGTTTCGAGGCATGACTCGAACGACGCGAATCCTCGGCTCACTAGCGGTCTTCTTGTTGAGTTGTGCGCAGCCCGCCAAGCAAGACGCGGCAGTGAGCAGGCCGGCGTGGTGCGCGAACCTTCCGCGCGCGGCGTACGCGACGCTGGAGCGCGTGAACCTGCCCACAGACTGGTTCGAGGTGTATCGCGTCGGGGATGGCGTCTACGCGATCTACGAACCGAAGCAGTTTCAGGAGGTGATCTCCTACCTCATCCTCGGCTCCACTCGCGCTTTGCTCTTCGACACCGGACTGGGGATCGGCAACATCAAGGCGGTGGCGAGGCACCTGACCGCACTGCCGCTTGTGGTGCTGAATTCACATACGCACTACGACCACACGGGCGGCAATGCCGCGTTTGATTCCATCCTCGCGGTGAACTCGGCATACACGCGCGAGAACTCATTGGGTTTCCGCCACGAGCAGTTGCAAGGCGAAGTGGCACCGGAAGCGTTTTGCGCACCGACACCGGCAGGGTTCGACGCCTCCAGGTACATGGTGAAGAAGTGGACTCCCACCCAACTCATTGGCGACAACGAGCGGGTTGATTTGGGGGGCCGGCAACTTCGTGTGTTGCAGGTGCCGGGGCACACGCCGGACGCCACCGCGTTGTGGGACTCGACGGCGGGATATCTCTGGACCGGTGACTCGTTCTACGAAGGACCCATCTGGCTCTTCGTGGACGAGACGGATTGGCCGGCGTATGCGCATTCGGTGGATCGCATGGCGGCCCTTGTGCCGTCCCTGGTCAAGGTTTTTCCGTCGCACAATGTGGCATCGTCGGATCCGAAGCTGCTTCTTCAGCTGCAACGAGCCGTTCGCGAAGTTCAGGGCGGCCAGGCGAAGCCGACCCCGGGAAACGGTGACCAGGTCACCTACGATTTTGGGGCGTTTTCCCTGCTCACGTCGAAGCACGCGCTGGCGGGTCCGTCACCGAATGCTGTCGGAGGCTCGGGGCTCTCGACGCCAAAGTAGCACCTGCCGCAGAATCAGGGCGCGATGGTGATTTCGCCGTTGGCTGAAACTCGGAGCATTCCGTTTGGCAACGCGCGTTGGTCGCCGACGCCGAGTTGCACGACGGGGATCGCGGGAAGGCCCATTTCGCGGGCGACGATGACCCCGAGCGAGAGGATCGCGTCGGGCTCGGGCACGATGACAGCCGCCGGCGCACATCCGCACGACAGCAGCTCCAACATGATGTAGCTGGACGAGGACGATCCCACCGTGCCCGTCAGGGCGAGTACACGCCCCGCAACGCACGCCCCATGTTGTGGGTGCCTGGGATCAGTGACCACGCCGGTTTGCGGGTCGACGCCACCCCACAGTGAAATCGGCCGTTCGAATCGTAGCAGTACGCCCATTCCCTCGCCTGGTACGATGGGTGTCGCCTGCCAGCGGTTCACGAGACACTCCGCCACAAGGAGTCGTCCCGCACGACGCGTCCGGCGACAGCGCTCTCCACACAATCCGAGAGCGTACCAAAGACGGTGTCGTAGCCGGTGTTCGCTGGGCCGTAGTGCGCGAACTTGCCGGAGTTCGTCATCAGCACACTGCCCTTCTCCGGCAGGATGGGGGTGACCACCACACAGGTGTCCGCGACGACCGTGACGCCGGCCCGCTCGAGGGTGGCCAAGCGGCCCGCCGACTCCAACACCTTGAGGTGCTGCCGCGCGGTACAAACGTAGAACGGAAGTGACAATCGGCGTGCGCCGAGCAACTGCTCGAGAGCAGCGAACTCGTCGAGGGAGAAATGCGGGCTGCCGACGGCAACCGCGTCCACCGAGTCGCCGGCAGCCGTCGTCAACCGATCCCGCGCCGGCCAAAGGCGTTCAGCCGTCAGCTCAATCACACGTTCGGGAGGAACGCCACCGCAGGCATCCCAGCGGGTAGGCGCTTCCGGCGTGACACCGACGGCGTGAAACATGCCCACCGCCCCGGTAGACGCGGCCGCAGCCCCCAATGCCTTGAGCTGGTCCTCGGAGACCGTCGGGGGCAACCCCTCGAAAGCCACAATGGCATTGCCAAACTCCATGCCTAACCACGTTCCCAGCACCGGGTAGAACGCATCGCTCGCCATGAGCATCGCTGGCACAGCGTGGAGCTGAACTACCGTGCGTGCGTAACGTTGCGCTGGCACATGCAGTCCGTAGTACGGGGCGCGCCCGACGATCGCGCAGCAAATGTCGAGAAAGTCCCCGTAGCGATTGGTCCGCGCCCCAAGGACGGAATTCACGAACACCACCGCATTGCTCTCACCCCAAGCGACGTCGGTATCACGGGCAGGACGGTGGCCCACCTGATACGGCGTGCAAGTCCACGTGGGCTGGCAGCCTAACCGCTCATACGCTTGCATAAGTCGTAGTGCCATGGCGCGACGATCCGCGCCCAAGCGCACGCGATGCGGGTGCAGCAGGTCGAGTGCACCGACGTTCAAGGTGGTTGGAATCGCAACCCGGCCACGGCCAGCCACCAGCCGCTCGCCGAAGTGCACCCCGCTGTCGCCGTGGTACAACGCGCCGTCGATGTGCGCCGACGCGACAGGAACCAACCGCTCTGCTCCCATGATCCGCGACATGTCCGCGACGATGCGCATGGCCATCGCCGGAGCCTCACCATGCAGGCCGTCAGCCGTTTCCCGCTCGTCTGTCGTAAGCGTGAGCATTGCGTCGCCGGAAGATTCACGTGAATGTGCGGTATCGCGCAGCCCCACTCCAGTCATTGTCCCCGGGTAAACTCATGCGACCCCTCGTCCGACTCGTCATCGCGGCCACCTTCATTCCCTACGTCGCCAACGCGCAGGCCCCCACTCGACCATCGATCGACACACTCCCTCGACCGATGGCGAAACCGTCCGACGTCTCCTCGGTCGACGCCATCATCGCGGCGCTGTACGACGTGATATCTGGTCCAGCTGGTCAAGCGCGCGACTGGAATCGATTTCGCTCGCTGTTCGTACCGAACGCACGCCTGATTCCCTCTCGGCCGCGGCCGGACGGCGGCGCGGATGCCGTTGTGTGGAGCGTCGACGACTATGCAGCGGCGGCCGGCCCGCGTCTGGAGAAGACCGGGTTCTTCGAACGCGAGATCAGCCGTCGCGAGGAGTCGTGTGGGAACATCGCGCATCTGTTCAGTACCTACGAATCTCGACGAACGTCCGCCGATCCGACGCCGTTCGCGCGCGGGATCAACTCGATTCAAGTGATGAAGGATGGTGGACGGTATTGGATCGTGACGGTGTTCTGGGACGCCGAACGCAGCGACAATCCGATCCCGTCGAAGTACTTGAAACAAAGCCCGTAACCACCATGGGCTAAAAGGCTTTAGGCCTTCAGGGATTTGTCCCTTGCCTCGCGGCGCGCGACTAGGCAAACTCCCGCAGCTTTTTAGTCCTCTCGCAGACAAACACACATGCGTATTGGTGTCCCGAAGGAAACCTCCCCGGGAGAGCGGCGCGTTGCGCTCGCCCCCGACAGCGTGGCCAAACTGGTCAAGGGCGGTCACACTTTGCTCGTCGAACGCGGCGCCGGAAGTGCCGCGTTTTGTACGGACGAGTCTTATAAGGCGGTAGGTGCAACGCTGGTAAGCACGGCCGAGGCCTTTGGCGCCGAGATTGTCACCAAGGTGCAGCGCCCAAGCAGCAGCGAGGCCCCGCTGCTGGCGGACGGCGCGCTGCTGATTTCACTCCTTCAGCCGGCTGAAAACGGCCCCCTCCTGGAGAACCTGTCCTCGCGTGGCGTTCAGGCACTCAGCCTGGAGCGCGTCCCGCGCATAACGCGAGCGCAGTCAATGGACGTCCTGTCATCACAGGCGACGATTGCCGGCTACAAGGCCGTCCTCATTGCCGCGTCACACTCTCCCAAGCTCTTCCCGATGCTGACCACGGCGGCCGGCAACATTCCGCCGGCGAAGGCGTTCGTCTTGGGCGCAGGGGTGGCCGGGCTCCAAGCCATTGCGACAGCGCGGCGATTGGGCGCGCTGGTGTCGGGATTCGACATTCGGGCGGCTGCCGCCGAACAAGTGATGTCGTTAGGTGCGAAGTTCGTCGGTCCCAAGCCCGCCGCCGACGCCGAGGCGGCTGGCGGATACGCCCGGGAACAGACGGCGGAAGAACGCCAGCAGACGATGGACGCGATGGCCGCACACCTCAAGGACCAGGACATCGTCGTCACGACCGCACAGATTCCTGGGCGGGCTGCGCCACGCCTCATCACGCGCGCCATGGTCGAGAGCATGCGCCCAGGGGCCGTGATTGTGGACCTGGCGGCGGATAGTGGTGGCAACTGCGAGGTGACGCGCGCCGGAGAAGTCATCGATCACAACGGGGTAACGGTCATTGGCGCCTCCAACCTTCCGGCGTCCGTTCCGTATCACGCGAGCCTGATGTTCTCCAAGAACGTCCTCACCCTACTCTCGCATTTGATCAGCAAGGAAGGGGCGCTGACCGTTGATGCGAAGGATGAAATCACCGGCGCCATGCTGGTAACCCGCGTTGCCACGGCGGCGCGCGCCTGACCCTCACTCTCAAGTTCGACTTCTTCCGACTTCAGCCACTCGACCCGTGGATCTCACGACGATTTTTCAGCTATACGTCTTCATTCTTGCCGGTTTCGTGGGCTTTATCATCATCGCCCGCGTGCCTCCCTTGCTGCACACCCCACTGATGTCCGCCACGAATGCCATATCGGGCATTTCGCTCGTGGGGGCCATTGTAGCAGCTGGCGGGCAGTATGGCCGGCTGTCCACAATTCTTGGTTTCATCGCGGTGATCTGCGCGGCGACCAACGTGGTGGCGGGCTTCCTGATCACTGACCGAATGCTGGCGATGTTCGGCCGGAAGCCAGATGCCAAGTCCGCCTCGAAGCCCGGGAGCCACGCGTGATCGCCTTCACCACAGCTCCAGCGGCGCTCTGGCTCGTCCAGGAAGCCGCGACAGCGACGTACTCGGCGCGCGAGTCATTCGTGCAACTCAGTTACCTCGCCGCGTCGGTGATGTTCATTCTCGGCCTGCGTTCGCTGACACGACCGGAACAGGCACGCCTGGGCATGCAGCAGGCAGCCGTCGGGATGCTGCTGGCGGTGATTGGCACGTTGCTGCACCAGGGCATCCTGACCTACACGTGGATCCTGGCGGGCCTCGCCATCGGCACCGCGTTAGGCTATCCAATGGCCATGAAGGTCCCGATGACGGCGATGCCGCAATTCATCGCCTTCTCGCATGCCTTTGGCGCCATCGCCGCCACACTCGTCGGTATCGTCGAATACCGGCACCTGTCAGCCCCCGGTGTGGACGGTTCTGCCCAGGAAATCTCGCGATCGCTCGCGGCGGCGTTGGGATTTGAGGTGCTGTTTGGCGCCTTGACCGACACTGGTTCGTTCATGGCGTTTGGCAAGCTGCAGGAGCTCATCACCGGGCGCCCAATCACGTTCAAGGGACAGAACCTGTTCAACGGCGCGATCGCGCTCATCGCGATCTACTGCTTCGGCATGTTGATCTATGCGCCTTCAACCGGGTGGGCCTTCTACGGCGTCGTGGGGCTCGCGCTCTTCCTCGGCATCTCGCTCGTACTGCCGATCGGCGGTGGCGACATGCCGGTGGTGATCTCGCTCCTCAACTCCTATGCGGGCCTCGCCGCCAGCGCCACCGGATTCGCCATCGGCAACAACGTGCTGATCATCGCAGGCGCGCTCGAGGGAGCGGGCGGTTTCATCCTCTCGATCCTCATGTCCAAGGCGATGAATCGCTCGTTCGCCAATGTGCTGTTCGGTGCGTTTGGCTCGGCACCAGCCGCGGGGGTCGCCGGCAAGACAGCGGAGGGCCTCTCCGTGAAGAGCGTGTCCGCCGAGGATGCGGCCGTTCAGTTGGCATTCGCTTCATCGGTGATTGTGGTGCCCGGATACGGACTGGCGGTCGCGCAGGCACAGCATCAAGTGCGTGAGCTGACGGAGCTCATCGAGAAGAAGGGGGGCGAAGTACGGTTCGCCATTCATCCCGTCGCCGGGCGAATGCCGGGCCACATGAACGTGTTGTTGGCCGAGGCCAACCTCCCGTACGAGAAGCTCCTGGACATGGACGAGATCAACAACGACTTCGCCAACGCCGATGTCGCCCTCGTGATCGGGGCGAACGACGTGGTGAATCCCGCCGCCCGTCATGACAAAGCGAGTCCGATCTACGGAATGCCAATCCTGAACGCGGATCAGTCGAAGAGCATTATCGTCATGAAGCGCTCGATGGCGGCCGGGTTTGCGGGCATTGAAAACGAGTTGTTCTACGACTCGAAGTGTTCGATGCTCTTTGGGGACGCCAAGTCCAGCTTGAATGCCTTGATCACCGAGGTCAAGGCGCTGTAGCATCGACAAAGCCGCCCTCGGGCCGCTGAACAGCGTCTTGGTCTTTGTGTTGACCGTCGCGGCATGGGTCCTCTGCCGCTTCGGTCGGCGGCGGGTGGCGCTGAAACCAGTAGACGGTTAGGCAGCGCTCGTTCAGCTCTTGGTGGCGTTCAGGCGATACTCGCGTCCACGCCAACGACGGGGCCGGCGCAGGGTCGACCAGACCAAGCGGAGCGCCGCGATGGGATCACTGAGTGGTGAGAGCCAGAACGTCCATCCGCGGCGAGCGTAGCTCCCAGCGATCGCGAAGCTCATGCCGACACGGAGCGCGACCAGCGCGGCACAGGCCCACCACAGGACGCTCGCGGCCCTTGACCAGGGGTCGCTGATCGTCAGCACCAACAACAATGGCAGGGCGAGTCCCTGCGCGAGCACAACGGTGAAGACATCCGACCACTGACGAACAGGCGAGGTCGCATCCGCCAGGTCAAACGAACGTCCCCACTCCCGCCACATCTGCCGCACGTCCCGATAGGCGCGAACGCAGTATAGGTCGCGACCATCCAGGAAGCCGACACGAAGTCCGCGCGCGGCGTAGGCTCGTGCCAGCGTCACATCGTCGGCGAATGACCCCCTTGCCAGCTGGTAGCCACCATGGGTTTCGAGCGCCTGGCGCCGCGCCAGAAAGCACTGGCCGTTTGCCATCACGCGGTCGGGAGCTGGGCGATCGGCAGGGGCGCCCACGCGGTAGACGAGGGTCATGAGCATCGACGGCTGCAACCACCGCTCACCAGGCGACTGACCGTCGAAACGCGGTGAAAAGGAGACGAGATCGAGCTGCCGGTCTTGGGCCGCCGCCACGACACCGGCGACGAAGCCCAGCTCGC
This sequence comes from Gemmatimonadaceae bacterium, assembly GCA_044224875.1. Classification (GTDB taxonomy): domain Bacteria; phylum Gemmatimonadota; class Gemmatimonadetes; order Gemmatimonadales; family Gemmatimonadaceae; genus JABAQJ01. Next base: position 100,956 of record JBGAJQ010000010.1, read on the forward strand.
CTTCCGTATCGGCATCCACGCCCAGAACCCAATCGCCACGTGCCAGCGTCAGCCCGTGCTGGAGGGCCCAGACCTTCCCGATCCAGTCCAAGGGAAGTGGCGGTTCTCGAACGAGCCGAAACCGCGCGTCAGCCCGCACAAACTCCTGCACGATCGCTCGCGTGTCATCGGTCGAGTCTCCGTCGACTACGATCACCTCCATCAGCGGCGCTCCTTGGCGCTGGAGTGCCTGCAGGCACGGACGCACGCGCGCTCCCTCGTTGCGCGTGGGGACAAGGACGGTCACCGTGGAGCCCACCAGGCCGCCAGGCACGGGACGAATGGGGGACGCCCGGCGGTACCCGGGCGCAAGGCGTACCAGCAGCACAGAGAGCGCCAGCAGCTCGAGTGCCGCCAGCACCAACAACAGAGTCGTCAAGGTCGCGCCGCGGTCCCCGTTAGCGCTCCATGTCGTTGCGGCTGCTGGTGGCGCGAGGTTCCGACCGCAGCCAGTGATCGAACCACTGCCGGAGTCGCCCGAGCCGATCCACGAGCAGCCATGGTTCACCGGTACGCGACAAGTCGTGCGTCGACCTCGGGTAGCGCACAAGCTCCACGGGCGTGCCCTGCTTCTTCAATCCCACGAACCACTGCTCGGCGTCGGTCATGGGCGTACGGAAGTCTTCTTCCGATTGGACCATGAGCGTCGGCGTCTTCACGCGCCGGATATAGCGAATCGGCGACAGGGAGTCGTAGAGCGCCGGGTTGTCCCACGGCTTGCCATAGAACTCGAACTCGGTCAGTCCCTGTGCGTCGCTGCTTCCGTACCACGACCACCAGTTCGAAATCATCCGGTCGGTCTGCGCGGCCTTGAACCGATTGGTCTTGACGGTCACCCACGCCGTCATCACGCCGCCGTACGACCCACCGGTGACTCCCATGCGCGTTGAATCCACGTCACTGCGCTTGGCGACGATGTCGACACCCTTCATGAGATCCACGTAGTCCTCCGCAAACCAGCGCCCTCGAGTGGCGTAGGTGAACGGACCGCCGTACCCCGTTGAACCTCGCGGATTCGTGTACAGCACGAACATGCCGGCCCCCGCAAGGTTCTGAAACTCATCAAACCAGTTCTCGCCATATTGGCCGTGCGGGCCGCCGTGAATGTAGAGCACGACGGGATATCGCTTGCCGGGCTCGTATCCGTAGGGCTTCATCAGCCAAGCCTCGATCTCCAGTCCGCCGACCGAAGGATAGGTGAATCGCTCGGCATCCGACCACGACACGTCCTTGTTGAGCGCGTCGTTGAAGCTCGTGAGCTTCAACTCGCCACTCCCGTCTGCATTCGCCACATACAACTCCGTGGGCTGGTTGACACTCGTCGCGACGTATGCCACACGGCGCGCTGCGTCGTCCAGCGAAAAGCCTCGCGCTTGTCGTCGTCCGCCGACCAGTTCCCGAACTTCCTTTTGACCCGGTGTAACCTTGAGCCACGCGGCGCGGCCACCGATTGCCGACGAGAAGGAGATGTCGCCGTTCGGCAGCCACTCGATGTTGTCCGGCTCGTAGACCCATGCGCCGAGCAAGTTCGTCGGAACACCTCCCGCGGCCGGGACGGTGTACAGACGCGTGGAAGCGACTCGCGTTGGCGCGCTCAAAAAGGCGAGTGTTGCTCCGTCTGGCGACCAGGCCAGGTCGTGCTCGCTGCCAGCCCCCGTTGTGAGGCGGCGCGGCGCTCCTCCGCTCACGGACACGACAAAGATATCGGCGTCATTGCGCGCCGTTTCGTCTCGCTTGGCATCGTATGGCAAGCGGGCCAACGAGTCACGTTCCGCCTCGACCGCCGAATCCGGCCGCAACGCAGCGTCGGCGACGAAGGCAATCCACTTCCCATCCGGCGAAACGGTCGCCGACCGGCGTGAATACGGCGTAGAGTCGATCATCACCTTCTTCGAACCGTCAAGGACCTGCATCCACAGCTGCAACGGTCGATACGTTCGCTTGGACCTGGCTGACGGCACGTAGCCCTGGCCGTTGGCCTTGAACCGCATGTCGGTGATGTGCCGGCCGTCGAAGCGCTTCGGATCCAGCGGCCGTGTGATGGCGCCATACGGCGGACGGGCCATCGGCTGCATGGCGTTGGTACCACTGCCTTCTTCGCGCGTGGAATCGCCAACTGTGCTGTCGCTCCAAACCACGAAGCGGCGGTCGGCGGGAAGCGATCCTGCTGGGTAACGATCCACCTCTTCGGCCTCGCCTCCGGGTTCGTCCATGCGAATGCCCCATGTGCGCGCCTTCGAGTTCGCGCGCTGCGAGTTGAAGAGCAGGTACCTACCGTCCGGCGACCAGCGGGGGCTTGAGCTCTCCGTACTCGGCGAGGTGAATCGGCGGGGCGCGCCACCCGACGTCGACGCCACCCACACCTCCGAGTGTCGCTTGTTCTCCGACTCGCGGACCGTGGTGACCGTGAATGCCACCTGCTTCCCATCTGGAGACATGGCCGGACTCGAAACGGTGGTAACCCGGTACCAGTCCGCTGGCGAGAAGGGACGCGCCTGTGCAGCCGCGGAGGCGAGTGGCGCAATGAGGGCAACGAGTGTGAGCTTTGGTGATCGCATGGGAACCCTGGGCAGTCGAAGAAATCGACGATCGAGGCGTTTCCAAGTTCGCCGCTGACACGTGTTCTCGGGAAGACCTCGCATGATCCATTTGCGGTCGCTGTCGCTCAAGTCCGCCATTTCGGGGAGCGAAAGCACCTTTCCCTTCTCGGTCCCGGCAATCCGGAGTCTGGAGACCTTGGAGGTTGGCGCGCCAGTCACCTTCTTTGTTGGCGAAAATGGGTCCGGCAAGTCCACCCTTCTCGAGGGCATCGCATTGGCAGCCAACCTGCCAGTGGTGGGATCAACGGGACTTGATCACGATGCTACCTTGACCGCGCAGCGATCGTTGGCCAAACGACTGCGCTTGAGTTGGGATCATCGCACGCGACGGGGCTTCTTCCTCCGTGCCGAGGACTTCTTCGGCTTTACCAAGATGCTGGGGAAGTTGCGGGAGGAGCTGCAACAGCGGGTCCGAGACGTGGAGGTGGAGTACGCCGACCGCTCCGACTACGCGCGCGGCCTCGCGTCCGGACCCGCCCGCGCATCGCTGGGGGAACTGCAGCAGCGGTACGGCGTGGACTTGGACGCGAACTCGCACGGCCAGAGCTTTCTCAAGCTCTTCCAGACGCGCTTTGTCCCGGGTGGATTGTATCTCCTGGACGAACCCGAGGCACCCCTGTCGCCTCAGAGCCAGCTCGGACTCCTGGCGTTGCTGAAGGACATGCTGGCGCAGGAGGCACAGTTCATCATCGCGACCCATTCGCCGTTGCTGCTGGCCTATCCGGGCGCCCGTATCGTGTCTTTCGACGAGACACCGGTGCGTGAGGTGCCATATGCCGAACTCGAACACGTGAACCTAACGAGGGACTTCCTCGCTGACCCGGAACGCTTTCTCCGTCACCTCTGAGCGCGGTGACTCAAGCCCGCGCTCGGGGATAGCGTTACCTTTCGTCTTCCTTCTTCGCGCGAGAAATGCCCGAGACTCACGGTCAACGCCTCCTTCGCCTGTGGACCCAGGTCGCGACGCGCCCAGGCGGCAAGTGGCTCTTCAGCCGCATCCTCGGACGCCAAGTGCCCTATACGGGCACGATCGGAGCGCGCATCGAGGAGTTGCGACCGGGTTACGCCCGCGCGTCACTGCGGGACCGCCGTCGGGTCCGAAATCACCTGCGGTCCGTCCACGCCGTGGCCCTCGTGAACCTCGGCGAGGTGGTGAGCGGTCTGGCCATGCTCACTGCCCTGCCTCCGGGGATTCGCGGAATCGTGACGGGACTCTCGATTGCTTACGTCAAGAAAGCCCGTGGTACGCTCGTCGCCGAATCTCACGTGCAGTTGCCACCCATCGAACAGTCGACTGACCTGGAGCTTCAGTCCGTGATTCGCGATGGGGCCGGCGACGTGGTTGCCACGGCGACCGTTCGTTGGCTTGTTGGCGCTGAACGTACGGCACCAGGGGCGGCAGGAGCGCCGTCGGCGCATGGCTGACAAGCCGCCACTTGCACCTGACGGATTGCTCTCCACCGCATTGACGCGGGATGCCGGCATTCGTGTACCATTGATTTGCGGTGCCATGTATCCGTGTAGCAACCCGGAACTCGTGGCGGCGGTGTCCGCGGCCGGTGCGATTGGCGTGTTCCAGCCAATCTCCCTTACCTACGTACACAAGCACGACTTCCGTGAAGGCATTCGTCTCATGCGCCGTCTAGCCGGAAATGCGCCAATCGGCATGAACGCGCTGATTGAAGCGAGCTCGCGCGCCTACCACGAGCGCATGCAGCGCTGGGTGGACGTCGCGCTCGAGGAGGGCGTTCGCTTCTTCGTGACCTCGCTGGGGAACCCCAGATGGGTGGTGGACCGCGTCAATCCACTCGGCGGCAAGGTGTATCACGACGTCACCGAGACCAAGTGGGCGGCCAAGGGTCGCGACGCCGGCGTGCATGGCCTGATTGCCGTGAACAACCGCGCCGGTGGGCACGCCGGACGGCTCACCATGGAAGACCTGTACGATCAGCTGCAACCCTTTGGCCTACCGACGATCTGCGCGGGAGGTATCGGGGCCGCGGGCGACTTCGTACACGCGCTTCGTACCGGGTACGCCGGCGTGCAGATGGGCACGCGCTTCATTGCCACCCCAGAGTGCAGCGCCCACGAACGGTACAAGCAGGCCATCGTGGAGGCAGCCGAAGGGGACATCACGCTCACCGAACGTCTGACGGGAGTGCCAGTCGCGGTCATTCGTACGCCTCACATTGATCGCATCGGGACGTCGATTGGACCACTTTCGCGTTGGCTATTCCGTGGGCGCCGCACCAAACGCTGGATGCGGACGTGGTACGGCCTGCGTTCCTTCGTGTCCCTTCGCCGGTCGTTGAACCGTGGTGACGCCACACGCGACTATTGGCAGGCTGGACGTTCTGTGGCCGGCATTTCGTCGATCGAATCGGTTGCTTCGATCGTCGCGCGCTTTGCGCAGGCGGCTGTGAGCCAGCACACTTCCTGAACCATTCATGCCCCAAGGAACCATGCATCGTATCTCGCGTTCTGTCCGACTATTGGCCGTTCTAGTGCTGATCACACCCGCTGTGGGTCGGCCGATATCCGCCTCCGCTCAGGCTCCACGCGCGACCCTGGCGATTGTTGGGGGCCGAGTGATCGATGGCTTTGGCGCGCCGCCGATCGAGAACGGGGTCGTATTGGTTGCGGGCGAACGCATCCTCGCCGTCGGCCGTCAGGGCGAGGTCGTGGTGCCGGCCGGCGTGCCGTCGATCGACGCCAACGGCATGACCGTGATGCCCGGGTTGATTGACATGCACGTGCATCTCCACATCCTCGGGCATGGCGACTACAAGCGGTGGGATGACCTGTATGGCAAGCACGACGCCGACGTGGTCATGCCGATCGCGGCCAAGCAGCTGCTGATGGCCGGTGTAACGTCGGCGCGCGACCTCGGGTCGCGCCTCGATGAGATTCTCTCCGTGAAGAAACGCATCGCCGCCGGCGAGATTCCCGGGCCACGACTCTTCGTCTCCGGTCCCTTCATCCAGCACGCGGCGTATGAGGAATACGAGAAGGATTTTCGATGGGGAGTGAACGGCGCTGACGACGCGCGACAGAAGGTCCAACGCGTGATCGATGCCGGCGTGGATGTCGTGAAGCTGATTGACCAGGACCAGATGACGGACGCCGAAGTGGCGGCGGTGGTTGAGACGGCGCACAAGAACGGCAAACCCGTAGTCGCGCACGCCCATCGCATGGACGAGATCCGCGTGGGACTGAAGCACGGTGTCGACGACTTCGAGCACGTGGGACTTGGCACCGCGCCGGGTTACGCTGAGGACGTCCTTCAGCGCTTGCGCGAACGCAATGCCGCGCTGTACTGGACGCCAACGCTCTCGCCGTTGTACACGCTGTTCTATACGGGCACAACCTTTCCTGAGCGCCTCGACGATCCGTCGTGGCGAACGTTCATGCCTAACGACATGGCAACGGAAATCCGCCAGTCGCTGGAGCACATTCCCCAGCTCCCGTATTACGCCCTCTTTCCTTCGCGCATCCCGCTTCTACCGCAGAAGTTCGCCGCTCTCCGCGCTACGGGCGTGCGACTCATGATCGGCACCGACGCTGGGATTCCGGCAATGTTCCACGGCGATGCCACGTGGCGCGAGATGGTGAAGTTCGTGGAGCTTGGCGTTCCCGCCATGGAGACGATCCAGGCGGCCACCCTGTGGCCGGCCCGGTTTCTCAAGGCCGACGACCGGATCGGAGTGCTCGCGCCCGGTCGATATGCGGACCTGATCCTGGTCCGCGGTGATCCCTGTCCGACATGACGGTGATGCGCGACGTGCGCACGGTCATACAGGGCGGCAAGAAGATTCGCTGAGCGGAGGCACCGTGCTGCTTGAAGTCCGTGCCGCCTCGCGGAAGACGCCGGGCGATGGCCGCTTTGAAATTTCGGAGAACACCGCTCGCCGGCTGACGCCGCTCGCGTCACCGCTGCAGCTCGAACTCGATGCACTTCCTGGCCATGGGCACCTGGAACAGATGATGTGCACCTGCCAAAAGGCGGGCGAACCGCACGTCCATCACTTCCTGGTGTCGGACGTGTTCCGCGCCATGCACCCGGAGCGGACGTACGCGTTGGAGCTGATGGACGGGGGCCTCGTCAGGCTCACCGGGGCACACGACGGCCTGCGCTAGCGGATTCCGTCCTCGGCTAGCACGGCCGGCGCCAATGGCCGATTTCTCGCTTGAACGCATGCAGGATGCAGCGCACGCCGCCGTTCTCACGCACTTCGGCCGGGCGCAGGCCAGTGTAGCGTTTCACCATGTTCCGCATGGACGTCCCCGAGGGAAAATCGAGGACCAGCGCCACCTGCTCAATCGAGCGAGCGGGATCTTCCAGCAGTCGCGCGGCCACCATCAAGCGACACCACGAAATGACGGCGCTTGGCGATGGAAAGCCCGCACCAGAAAGCCTGTCGACTAACGTCTTGCGATGTACGCCCATCGCCGACGCAACCTGCGCCACGGTCAGCCCGCGCCGGCCGTTCTCGAGGCAGTACTGAATAATCGGCAGGACGTTCGCCGGAATGCTGCTCCCGAGTTCCTCAAGGATGGACTTGGCCGAGCAGTGGTCCTGCGCCGCAGTAATGGCCGAGCGGAGGGGATGCCGAAGATCGTCCACTCCGCGGATGACCAGATCGTTGACCCCGGCTCGCGCGAACTCGAGAACGTCGTGAGAGGTATCGGGACCCAGCGCACAATACAAAACGATTGGTACGCTTGGATATCCGGCGCGCACTCGCCGCACCATCGGGAGCGTTGAGACAGAGTCACGGTCGCGAATGTCAACGACCACGACACTGACCAGATCGTTGGCGACCAGGGCAATGAGCTCCTCCTGCCTCTCCGCAAAGCGGAGGGCAGCCTGCCCGCGTAACGCTTCCTGCAGCCGGGCGCGCCCCGTGGGCTCCCAGACGAGTGCAGCGACAGTCATGAAATCTCGAGCGACAGGTTACACCGTGTATGGGGACTTCACATACGATGTAGGTGCAACGGACCTCTTGGCGCAAGGTTTCGGAACCCTGTCCACACTTGGAGCCATCAGATGCGCCGTTCAGTCCGCTTCGTTGTTCTCGCCGCCGCCGCTTCGCTTGCCGCCTGTTCCGCCAGCCCGTTTGGTCCGACCAACGGTGTCTGCCGAAAGGGCGAGTCCTGCACGTCGCGCGACTTCGTGAATCCGAACGCCGACTTCGTGAACCCGAATGCCGACTTCGTCAACCCGAACGCCGACTTCGTAAATCCGAACGCTTCCGTTGTTACGTTTGACCAGTAACTAAGGCAACGACGTCGCTCTCGGTATCAAAACCGATGAGCGCGTCGATGACATTGCGTGAAGCCGGTGCAAGTTCGGCAGGTGGGTGCGATGCAGCCACGAAACTGTCGAACTGCTCCGGCTGAATCGCGTGCATCAGCTCGAAGAAGCCACGCGATTTGGCGATGCGCCTCGTCGTTTCTCGGTAGCGTGTGGCGCGACGCACGTCACCCGCGAGCGCAAACGCCTGCGCTAGGCACAGGAACGCCTGAGCGTTCTCGTAAGGCAGCGCGCTTAGCTCCGTTGCCCGGTCAATCTCGCTCGCCATCTTCTCGAGGGACGAGCTATCACCGCAGCGGCCAGCGCTGAGCGCAGCGCCGCCGAGTTGCGGCAAACGCACCCGCAGTGCATGCGTGCGATTGAGCGCCGCGGCAAACCCGGACAGCGCGGCCTTGGGATAGCCCGCCATAAGGGAGAGCTGCGCGAGGTTGCTGAGCGCTTCCGACTGGCGCGTCCGGTCACCGCCGGCGTGCTCGAAGGCCGCCCAACCGTGATGAAGCGCCGCGTTGATGTCTTCGGCGACGGCAGACGTAATGGTTAGGCCTTGATGCGCGATGAACGTGACGTCGTCACTGCCAGACTTCTCAGCAAGCACCAGCGCGCGCTCGAATAGTTCACGTGCAAGCGGATAGTTGCCTTTCATACGGGCCAGAGTACCGCGTCCAGTGGCCACTCGCGACGCCAACAGGGCGTCGTCGCCACGCGTCGCGAGGCCCTCGGCGACCTGATACAAATCCTCCGCTGCCTCAAAATCCCCTAATTGTCGCGCAATGCGAGCCTGGTCGGCGGCCAAGAGACCCAGCTCGCGAGGGGAAGCTGACGCAACCAGCTGCCGCGCCAGCGCCACAGTGGTATAGCCCGTGGAGTACGCGCCGGCCTCACACATCTGTGACGCGAACCCGCGCACACCTCGCGCGAGCGCGTTGGCCCCATCAACTGTCGTGAAGTTGCCGAGCCCGAAGTACACCATCTCCAGATTCAACGCCAGCTGGTCGCCGAGCGCCGTTTGCGGGGCTGAAAACTCCCTTAGTGCCTTAGCGCACAGTACAGCCAGCTCGCCCTGAGAATCAGGGTGCGCCCGCGACACGCGGCCCAAACAGTGCGCGACGAGCAACCAGAGCGTATCGGAGGGGCCAAAGTCTTCTTGGCCGGCGTTGCGTTCTAGGTCGCTTCGGTAAGCCTCTAGTGGGCTTTCGACTGCAAGCATGGAAATCCTGGAGGGTGTTAAGCCGGTCCAATATTTAAGTCCGGTCCGCGTTGCACAAGACGATTCATTACAAAACCCACGCCACCGCGGCGACGCCGATCCTCGTTAACAAGTGAAGCGACTGGAAACGCGACAACCGCTTGATATGTAACGCGTTCTACGGTCGCTGTCGGTCCGCCTGGGAGGCGTCTTCGGACACGCGTCCACTCGTCGTAGCACGCCGGATTCGTACCGTGCGCTCCAGCTCATCCTCGGCCTGAAGAACCTTGGATCTCAGGTCGGCCGGGATGACCTTGGATTCCAGGAACGACTGGACGATGCGAAGGGCGTCCTCGTCGGATTGGCCATCGAGAAATGCGTTGATCCACGACCCGAGGAAGAAGATTCGGCGGTTGCGTTGGATCCACGGCAGCGAATCGAGCGCGGCCCGAAGGTAGGGTCGGCTGAGGTTCTGAGCTTCGAGATCGTTGAACGCCTCCAAGGAGGCAGTCACCCAGTCCTCGTTCAGGGTCGAATCGCCAAAGTAACGTCGAAACAAGGATGCCTTGCTAGACGAATCGGGACGTGCGGCAGCGGCCACAAACGCGCGGCGCGCACCCTCCGCCGAGCTGTCGCGGCGAATCTCGTCGGCGAGTCGCTGCTCGCCATTGGGTGCCTGTAGCGCGATGAGGCGGGTGACGATCGACCAGCGCGTGGGTGGACGTAGTGGCGCCCCCGCGATGGACGAGGAATCGAGAATGCCTTCGAGGCGTGCGACGGCAGCCGGTGTGGAAGCCACACGAATAAAGGCATCCAGCTCCGCCTTGCGGATATCGTACGATCGCGAGCTGTCGGCCACCCCACGCCACATCGCCAGCTCCACCTCTGGCGCGAGCGTTTCTTCGGCGTTCCCCGTTAGGTACGCGGCGGTCGCGCGCGTCAGCCGCGTGAGAATACCCGACACGATCTGGTCGTCGCGTTCCCGCGGCAACTCACGGAGGGCCAGCCGCACAAATCGCTCGGGCGGCAATCTGGCTTCGCGCACCAGGTCCCACAGGGCACCCCAGAGCTGAGCGCGCAGCAGGCCGTCCTGCACTCCGGAGATCGTGCGCTCGACCACGGACACGGTGCCGGAGTCCATCAGCACGAGCGCGTACGCCTCGTCCCCGCCATTCGCAAAGACAAAGTTAGCGCTGACGGAGTCGGGCAAGGACACCACGGTCGACTCCGCGCTCAGGCGGACCGGCAGGTGGGCCTGTACTGCGCCATCGCTTCCAGCTACAACCTCCAACCTCACGGGCCACGGCTCCGGACCCGACATGGGCCGCGCCGGGCGTTGCACCAAGCTGAGTCGCGCAATACGGCCGTCTTTGCTCTCGACTCGTTGCTCGATGATCGGCACGCCGGGACGCAGCATGTACGAATCGCCCCACGGCCGGAGTGAGCGCTTGGATGCTGTCCCGACGGCATCGAGCAAGTCGCGCCATGTGGCGTTTGCGTACTCATGTCGCCGGAGAAAGTCCCTGAGCCCGTCGCGAAAGGCCGCTTCTTCCACCACATAGTTGAGCTGCTTCAGCACCGATGGCGCCTTGTTGTACACAATCGCGCCGTAGTTCGACTTGGCCTGGTCGAGGTTTCCAAGACGTTGCCACACCGGCGTAGTACCCTCGGTAACATCCACGGCGTACGCCGCTGGCTTGTTGCGCAGGTAAAACGTCTTCCACGCCTCGGATGACGGATCCAACGCGGCTTGCATCTTCGCCGCCATGTACGTCGCAAAACCTTCCTTGAGCCAGAGGTCGTCGAACCACTTCATCGTGACCAGGTCGCCGAACCACTGGTGCGCCACCTCGTGGTAGATCGTCGCCGTTCGGCCGAGCATCTGACTGCGCGTCGGGCGTTCCCGGAAGACGAAGCGTTCCTCGGAGTAGAAGATCGCGCCCGGATGCTCCATACCGCCGAACGGAAACGCCGGCGCCAGGACAACGTCGAGTTTCTGGAAAGGAAACGGTCGCGCGAAGTACTGTTCCAACCACGTCGCGGCGCGATCGTTCGCCACGATGACCGAGTCGGCGTCTACTTCGGTAGCGCGCGATTTGCGAACGTAGAGCCGGATCGGCTTCTGCGTTCCGCTCGCCGTCTTCTCGACCCATGGCCCGGCGGCAAACGCGATCAAGTACGTGCTGATCGGCTCTGACTCCTGGAACACATGGAGACTTCCGCGCGAGGTCGAGTCGGCGCGCATTTGGCGCCCATTGGCCACCGCGCGCCAACCTAACGGCGTCGTGAGTGTCAGGTTGACGCGTGCCTTGAGGTCTGGCTGATCGAAGCACGGGAACAGCTGGTTCGCATCCGACGGCACGAGCAGAGTGTAGAGGTATACGGCCCCGTCGCTGGGATCACGCACCCGGATGATCGACGCGCCGGCAGCTGCCACAAGCGCCTGGAACTCGAAGTCCAGCCGGTTGACGCCTGTTTTCACGAAGGAGGCCGGCACACGAATGTGAGCGCCGTTCCAGGCAATGGCGTTGCTGATTCGCCCGTTGGCGCGCGACCTCGTGAGCGCAGGCCCACGGAAGTCGATGATGACATCCGCGGGACGCTCGGTTTGAAATTCGATCGTCACCCGTCCAAAGGCCGTATCGCGCTCCGAAACGTCCAAGGATAGGTCGTAGCGCACCTGACTGATGCGTGCGGCGCGCGCCTGTGCGAGCGCGAGCGACACGCCCGGGCCCATCAGCGAATCGGCGACAGGTCGGCCCTGCCCCGACAGCCCCGCAGGAAGTGCCAGGGAGGCACATAGCATCGCAAACCCGCGCACTCGCCACATAGTCGCGGACGCTACAACACGCGCATTCGGCAAGGAAGTGGGTCCATGAACTCGACCCGCCCCCTTCCCCGCGACGCGTGAGAACGGCGAATTTCACGCACCCTGACTGTGGACCGAAATCGAACATGCGAATTGCGAAGGTTGGTGTAATCGGGGCGGGCGCCATGGGTAGCGGCATCGCCGCGCTGACGGCATCGGCTGGAATCCCGGTCGTCCTGCTCGACGTCCCGGGCGAGCGCGAGCGGAATTCGGTGGTCAGCGGCGGATTGCAGCGCGCAATGAAGGCGAAGCCTGCGGCGTTCATGGACCTCTCGCGCGCGTCAGCGATCACGATCGGAAACACCGAGGACCATCTCGGCCTTCTCGCCGATTGCGATTGGGTGGTTGAGGCGATCGTCGAACAGCTCGAACCAAAGCAGACGCTCTTCGCCAAGCTGGAGGCGTTGTGCAAGCCTTCGGCGATCATTTCGTCGAACACGTCCGGCATTCCCGTGGGGATGCTGTCGTCGGGCCGCGGTGCCGCGTTCCGCGAGCGCTTTCTGGGCACACACTTCTTCAACCCGCCGCGATACCTCCATCTTCTCGAACTCATCCCAACGGCGGAGACCTCGCCGGGCACCTTGGCGACCATGCGCTCTTTCGCCGAGCGCATCTTGGGCAAGGGCGTCGTGATCGCGAAGGATGTTCCCGGGTTCGTCGCAAATCGGTTGGGGCTGCACGGGATGGTCGCCGCGCTGCGATTGATGGAGAAGTTTGACCTGACGATCGACGAGGTCGATGCCCTGACCGGTCCCTTGATTGGCCGACCGAAGTCGGCGACGTTCCGAACCGGCGACATCTCGGGACTCGACGTGTTGTCGCACGTCGCCGCCGGACTTGCCGCGACCACC
>JBGAJQ010000091.1:0-17757 GCA_044224875.1 Gemmatimonadaceae bacterium
GCTACGCTCGTTCACCCAACCCGCGCTCCAGTCGGCGGAAGCCACCGCAGCAGTATGACGCCTAACGCGATCATCCGAAGCCCGGCATCGACGAGGTCAAGTCGGCGATGGCCCGCCCCCGTGCGTGGCCATGCCACCAGTGGACTTGACGGTAATACGCGACCTCACTACGATTCGCCATGTGACGAAATGACGAACGGAGGTGCATGCGCGATTTCGAATTGGCCATGAAGGCCGTCAGCGACCCCACCCGCACGCGCATTCTCAAGTTGCTGCAAGGTGGCGGGCTATGCGTCTGTCAGATTCAGGCCGTACTCGGCCTCGCCCCCTCCACCGTCTCCAAGCACCTCGCGATCCTCAAGGTCGCCGGCCTTGTCGACGATCAGCGCGACGGAAAGTGGATCGAGTATGCGCTGACGCGCCACTCCCATAATTCGCATGCCCCGCGGGTCCTTGCCCTGCTGTCGGGTGATCTCGACCGTGACGATCTCGTCATGGCGGACCGCCAGAGACTGCGTGAGATCAAGGCAATCCCGCTGACCGAGCTGTGCTCGCTTCCCGCCGGAAAGGTGCCGGTACCGTCGCGATCCGCGCGGCACGGGCGCAGGCGAAAGGACCGCGCTCATGCGTGAAGCCAAGGCTAATCTCCTCTTCGTCTGCATCGAAAACTCGAACCGATCCCAAATGGCGGAGGGATTCGCGCGTCACCTGGGACGCGGCCGCGTGTTGGCCTTCAGCGCTGGCTCCCGTCCCTCTGGCCAGATCAATCCCCGAGCGATTGGGTTCATGAAGGACCAGGGCATCGACATCTCGGTGCAACGCTCGAAGAGCTTGGAGGACCTGCCGAAGCTCCACTGGGATTGGATCGTTACGATGGGTTGCGGTGACGCGTGCCCCGCACTGCCGGCAACGCACCGCCTCGACTGGGACTTGCCCGACCCCAAGCACCTGGATGACGACGGCTTCCGTGCCGTGCGCGACCGCATCGAGCGTCTGGTCGCCAGCCTCATCGCCGAGGCCACCACGCCCGCGCTCTGGGTGGCGCTCTGCATGGTGGCGGGCGTGCTGCTCGGCAAAATCGCGCCAGGCGTGACCTCCGCCCTGCGCGGCCTCGAGTTCGGAACGAACAGTCAGATCAACCTGCCGATCTCCGTGCTCATCTGGCTGATGATCTACCCGATGATGCTTAAGGTGGACTTCACCAGCATCCTCGGCGTGCGCAAGCGCCCGGGCGGGATCCTGGTGACGCTGTTCGTCAACTGGATGGTGAAGCCGTTCTCCATGGCGCTTATCAGCTGGCTGTTCTTCAAGCACTTGTTTCTACCGTGGATCGGCCCGGCGCTTGCCGACCAGTATGTGGCCGGCACGATCATACTCGCTGCCGCACCGTGCACCGCGATGGTCTTCGTCTGGTCCTACCTCACCGACGGCGATCCTGCCTACACATTGGTGCAAGTCTCGCTGAACGACCTCATCATGCTCGTCCTGTTCGCGCCCATTGTTTCGTTCCTGGTGTCGGGCGCGAGCGCGCTGACCGTGCCGTTCCAGGTGCTGATGTACAGCGTGGTGGCGTTCATCGTGATTCCGCTCGCCCTTGGTAGCGTGAGTCGCGTGGTGCTGCTCCGCTCCAAGGGACGAGCGTGGTTCGAGCACCGCTTCCTGCCGTTCTTCCATCCCATCACCACGCTCGCCCTGCTCGCGACGCTGGTGCTGATCTTTGCCTTTCAAGCGGACAACATCACGGGGCGATGGACCCACGTACTGCTCATTGCCGTGCCGATCCTCATCCAGGTGTACCTCAACTCGGCGCTGGCGTACGGACTGATGAAGCGGTTCGGCATTTCGCACAACGTTGCAGCTCCCGGAGCGCTCATTGGGGCGAGCAATTTTTTCGAGCTGGCCGTCGCGGTGGCCATCACGCTGTTCGGACCAGGATCGGGGGCCGCGCTGGCGACCGTGGTCGGCGTCCTGGTCGAGGTCCCGGTGATGCTGTCGGTATGTTCGTTCTGCAACAGGACTCGGCACTGGTTCCCGGCTTCGCCCCCGTCCGCGAGGAATCATCAGGCGATGTCCGCCTAGGCGCCGAGCGCGAGCCACGAGGTATTTCTTGATCACCGGCGCAACCAGCACGCGAGTCACCTTGGTCCCGGTTGGCAACCCGTCGGCACGAACAGGCGGCTGCGCGGATGGCTACTGACTTCCGCTTGCTCACCCCACCGGCGCCACAACCCGCGGCCGCCACCGCAGCAGGATGACGCCTAACGCGATCATCCAGAGGGGAAGCATATAGTTATTGCGCCGCGCCCGCATTCGCGTACTGTTCGGCCAAGCGCCAATGAATGCTGGGCCAGCGCAGGGTCCGAGCATGGTCAAGTGTCGGGCTCGCCTGCGCGTAAGTCACGTTGACGCGCGTCGACGTAGACCCACGCCCTCGTTCCCGACTTCAACAGAACCGGAACGCGCTCGTAGCCGTCAGGTTCGTAGTCGTCAGCTTGTTGAAGCTCGCTCGTGGTGACGGTCAAGGTGGCACCTTCCACCACGTCCGCCGAGTCACCCGTGAATTGTATGATGCGTTGAATCGCTCCGTTCACCGCCGCGAACGCCGCGTCGTCGATCCGAACCGTCGCCAGCCGATAGCCGACGAGACTATCGGGACGCCCCTCCAGTCGCCGTCCGAACGTCGCGAGTTGAACGGCCTCAGTCTGTAGCGTACCGTAGGAGAACAGGTGCTCCGTTTCTGCGTCTTGAGGGCTCAATGATCCTCGCTCCTGCGAGCTGCGACGTTGAGATTCGCCGTAATCTAAGGGCGTGTGTTCTACACGACCGAGTCGCCCACACGCGCGCCATGTGCAAGGATCTGCTGACGATGCCGGAAGAAGAGATCCCGGGGATGCGGGTCTTGATGACGATGGTGGGCGGCAAAGTGGTGTATCGCCGCGACGCGCGCGGCACAAAACCTCACCTCACTCCTTCTTCCGCCCAATGAACTGCACCACGGACGCCAGCCCCGTGTGCCCCTGCCCCTCCACCACTTCACGTTCAACCTCGCGGAGATGAAGCACCTCCAGGCCCGGCAACTCCCGCCGGAGTTTGTCCTGCGTCATCAGCATGTCCGCGTCCTTCGGTCCACCCGTGCTGCGAGCCAGCTGACTCTCGCTATACGCCTCTAGCAACAGGATGCCACCGGGCTTGAGCGCTGCTTCCAACATGGGATAGAGCCTGTGGCGAATCGCGCTCGGCAGGTGCGCCGAAATCGAGATGATCGAACCAAAGTGGTTTGGCTCGGGCTCGTACTCGCCAAGGTCGGCCAGCACCGTCTCGATCGCCACGCCGCGCTCGCGCGCGAGCTGCTCGGCGTGGGCCAGCGCAACGCTCGAAATATCCACGCCGACGACCTTGAGCCCACGCGAGGCCAGAAACACCGCGTTCCGGCCTTCACCCTCCGACAGCGACAACACGGGGGAGGCGAGTCGTCCACAGTGCTCAGCCAGGAAGGAGTTCGGTTCTGTGCCGTACAGGTACGTCCCGGCGGCGTAGCGGGTGTTCCAGAAAGTCTCGTCGTCCATGGTTGCTCGTGGCCTAACGTTGGGTGAAATGAATTCGGAGAGTGCCTGAGGACAATAGATCCAAGAAGGTCATGGAAGGAAGCACTATGGGATCCAGTCAGTGAAGACGCTCCGCGAGCGCACTTTCGCCGCACGCACACGCCCCCGTCCCTGTCCGCTGATCCCTGACAGCAGGGCGCATCTCCCCGACGGACGGCAGAGAGCTCGATCGGCACTGTTCAGGCACGGGAACCACGTGACTCGGTGAGGAACGATGGCGACCATCATTGCGCCGGACATTGAGCGCAGGCGGGACGCGCCCTCCGTGATCTTCCATGCGCAAGGCCTCACCAAGATGTACCAGATGGGTGAGGTCACCGTGCAAGCGCTGCAGGGTATCGACCTCGACCTGTTCGACGGGGAGTTCATCGTCATCCTGGGTCCCTCCGGCAGTGGAAAGTCGACGCTGCTGAACATCCTCGGTGGGCTGGACGCGCCGACCAGCGGTAAGGTGGTGTTCCGTGACCATCACCTGGTTGGCGCCAACGATCGGGAGCTCACACGCTATCGTCGCGAGCACGTCGGGTTCGTCTTCCAGTTCTACAACCTCATTCCCAGCCTAACGGCGCTGGAAAATGTCGCGCTCGTCACGGACATCGCCGAGTGCGCCATGCCACCGGCGGACGCGCTTCGAATCGTCGGTCTGGGCGAGCGGCTCGATCACTTCCCAGCCCAGCTGTCCGGCGGAGAACAGCAGCGCGTGGCGATCGCGCGAGCCATCGCCAAGCGGCCGGACGTGCTCCTCTGCGATGAACCGACCGGCGCCCTTGACGCAGAGACCGGGAAGCTGGTGCTCGAGGCACTCATGCAAGTGAACGCGCAGCTCGGGACCACCACCGTCGTGATCACGCATAACGCCGCGATCGCACGACTCGCTCATCGCGTGTTGTACATGCGGAGCGGCCGTATTGCGTCGGAAGAGCGCAATACGACGCGCGCCACGCCGGCGGAGCTGGAGTGGTGAGCGATGCGCGCCCTGGACCGCAAACTGTGGCGCGATGCCTGGCACTACCGCAGCCAGCTGGCGGCGATCATTGCCGTCGTGGCCTGCGGCATCGCGCTCTTCGTCACGCTCCGCAGCATGAACGGGTTTCTTCGCGGCTCGCGCGACCGCTTCTATGCGACATCACGCTTTGCGGATATTTTCGCACCGCTGAAGCGCGCGCCTAACGCAGTCTCGGTCGCCGCCGCTGAACTGCCAGGCGTGGCCGCGGTGTCTGCCCGAGTGGTCAAGGAGGTCACGCTCGATGTCAGGGGGCTGAGGGAGCCAGCGGTCGGCCGGCTCGTCTCGGTCGCCGTCCCTCGCACGCCGTCACTGAACGAGGTGCACCTGACGGCCGGACGGTGGCCGGACGCTGGTGAGCCTGACGAGGTCATCGTTAGCGCTGCCTTCGCGCGGGCGAATCACCTCTCGCCAGGCGACTCGGTCGGGGCGGTGGTCAATGGCCGCTGGCACTGGCTCACGATTGCGGGCGCTGGGATCTCGCCGGAGTATGTCTACGAGGTCAGTGGAGCCGCGATCTTTCCGGACAGCCGACGCTTTGGTGTCCTGTGGATGGGGAAACAGGCCCTCGAGAACGCCTTCGACATGAGCGGGGCGTTCAACGACCTAACGCTGCGCCTTGCACGCGGTGCTTCGGAACGCGGCGTCATCGATGAGGTCGACCGGCTGCTGCGCCGGTACGGCGGCGTCGGAGCGTTCGGTCGCTCCGGGCAGATGTCGCACCAGTTCCTCAGTGGCGAGATCGACGAGACGCAAGTCACGAGCATCCTTCTCCCCGCGATCTTCCTTGGAGTCACGGCATTCCTGCTCCACATCGTCCTGTCCCGTCTCGTTGGCACGCAGCGCGAGCAGCTCGCGACGCTCAAGGCCTTTGGGTACTCCAATGCGTCGATCGGAGCGCACTATCTCTCGCTGGCCCTGATTCCCGTCGGATTGGGCAGCGTGCTTGGCGCAGGAGCCGGCCTCGTGTTCGCGAACAATCTCGCGGACGTTTATGCCAGGTTCTTTCAGTTTCCCACGGTCGACTTCCGTCCGGACTGGTGGGTCGTCTTGATCGCCGTGGCCATCGGTGCAGGAGCGGGATCGTTCGGTGCGCTGGGGGCAGTGGTACGAACCGTCGGACTTGCTCCCGCGTCCGCCATGCGACCGGAAGCGCCAGCGCGCTACCGTCCTGGGATTCTCGAACGCTTCCACGCCTTCCGGTCGATGTCGACAGCGTTCCGCATCATCGTGCGCAACGTCGAGCGGCATCCGCTGAAGGCGGCGCTCTCCGTGACCGGTATTGCACTCGCAGTCGGCATGGTCGTCACGACCTTGTCGCTCTTCGACGTCATGCAGGTGATGAAAGACCTGCAGTTTCATGCGATCTCACGCGAAGATGTCACGGTCGTCTTTGATGCACCGCGGGAGACCCATGCGGCACCATCACTGGCACGGCTTCCTGGTGTGCTCGGTTCGGAAGGGTTCCGAGCCGTACCCGTTCGCCTACGCGGCCCTGGGGGCACGTATCGCACGGCGATCGTTGGCCTGTCGCGCGACGGGCGGTTGCATCGCGTCATCGACCGCAAGTGGCATGAACAGCAACTGCCTGCGGACGGCCTTCTGGTCTCCGCCGTTCTCAGCAACATACTCGGCGTTAGGCGAGGTGGCACCGTTGTGCTCGCGGTGCTCGAAGGAGAGCGTCAGACGCGCACCATCCAGGTGGCCGGTGTCGTTGACGATCTCTTCGGTGCCACGGCGTACATGGCAGACGACGCCCTCCATCGACTGATGGGAGGCGGTGCGGTGGTGTCCGGAGCGTATCTCAGCGTCGACCCTCGCCTCGCCGACAGCCTGTACGCGCGGCTCAAGCGGCTCCCCGCGGTGAGCGGCGTCAGCGTCCGAGACGCCGAACTGAAGGGCTTCGAGAGCACGATCGCCGAGAGCTTCAACATCTCGCTGTACACCACGATGATCTTCGCCTGCGTGATCGCGTTCGGCGTCGTGTACAACGGCGCGCGCGTGGCGCTGTCGGAGCGAGGACGCGAACTCGCCAGCCTCCGCGTCCTTGGCTTCTCGAAGCAGGAAGTGACCCAGATGCTGCTCGGCGAGCAGGCGCTGCTGATCGGGCTCGGAATACCGATGGGTCTCCTGATCACCTACTCACTCTGCTGGCTTATCTCGGCCCGGTTTGAGTCTGAGCTGTATCGGATTCCGGTAGTCGTGACGCTGCCGTCGTTCCTTGTTGGCGTGGTGGTGGTGCTGGTCTCGGGAGTGCTCTCCGCGCTGGCAGTGCGAGGCCGTGTGAGAAGCCTCGACCTTGTGGCCGTGCTGAAAACCAGGGAGTGACCAATGCGAATGCAACGCAAGCACCTGATCGTGGCGGCCCTTGTCGGCGCTCTAACGCTGGCGGTCGGTATCGCCCTGCGACCCATGCCGCTGACCGTCGAGCTGGCGCGTGTTGAACGCGGTCCGCTGCAAGTGACGATCGACGAAGATGGCCTAACGCGCGTCAAGCACCACGCCGAAATTACCGCGCCGGTGAGCGGGCGTCTGGCCGAGGGCCGGGTGCGGGTGGGTGACTCCGTGACCGCGGGGATGATTGTCGCCACCATGTCGCCAGCACCGCTCGATCCACGGACGCGCGCGCAAGCTGAAGCGTCGCTTCAGGCGGCCGTTTCCTTGCGGCAGGAGGCAGAGGCTCGCGTAGAGCAAGCCAGAGTGGCGTTGACTGAGGCGACCCGCGCACGCGCGCGCACGGCGCAACTCGAGAAGGTGGGAGGCGCCTCGCAGCGCGAGCTCGAGCAGGCCGTCGATGCCGACCGCTTGCGGAGTCGCGACCTCGCCGCGGCCAACGCCAGGTTGCATGCGGCGCAACAGGAAGAACGGCGTGCGCGGCTCTCGCTCGTTTCGTCGAATCCATCGGCGGAGGAACGGGCGTCGCGCGTGCTGTTGCGCGCGCCGATTGCCGGACGGGTACTGCGGCTCTTTGAGGAGCACGATCGCGTCGTGGCCGCTGGGACGTCGCTCATCGAAATCGGAGACCCTGCCAGCCTCGAGGTTGTCGTGGATGTCCTCACCCGCGACGCCGCCGAGATCAGGGTTGGCGCACCGATGCTCATACACATTGGAGGTGGTAAGGCCGTCCGCGGCTGCGTGAGCAGGTTGGAGCCGGCGGCATTCACGAAAGTGTCGCCACTGGGCATCGAAGAACAGCGCGTGAATGTCATTGGAGAACTTCTCGAGCCCGTGACGGCCGGCGACCGTTTTGAGGTCGAAGCATCAATCGAGGTCTGGGAATCTCCGGACGTAACGCGTCTACCGACGAGTGCGCTGGTTCCGGTCGGCTCTGGATGGGGGACGTTCGTCGTCTCGGCCGGGCGTGCCAGCCTACGGCAGGTGGAGATCGGACGGCGTGGGACGCTGGCGGCCGAAGTCCGAGCCGGCGTCGCCGCCGGTGACTCCGTTGTCATCCACCCTGACGATCGACTACGCGACGGAAGCCGCGTTGCTGTGAATCGAAAGTAGGGATGCCGTGGAGACCGTTCCGCTGCAGAGGGAGGCGGCCGCTCCCTGGTACCGCCGAGAAGCGGCGGAGGTGCTGGCTACGCTCGACTCGACGGCGGCACGCGGGCTGACCACCAACGAAGCGCAAAAGCGCAGGCATACGAACGGAAGGTGTTGGAGCTGCGCCAGCCGCGCGTCGCCGGTGCCGCACCTGCCCGCGCTCCCAGAATGCACGCCGATCCGCCTCTGGCGCCTTCACCAGCTCCAACACTGCCGCCAGCAGCGCCGTACCGCGAGCCGTGCCGAGGATGATCGAGCTCCGCCGCGGCAAAGCGCACGCTCCACCCCTTGGCGCGGAGCCCCAGAGGGTTCATAATTGAGCTGGCGGCCGGCTGAGCCGCACACCATTCTCTCGTGCGCCGGGCACTTCGACCATGAACAAGACCGCGCTCTCCCTTTGCCTTGCCCTGCTCCTGCCTGGCGCGCAACTCGCCGCCCAGGCGGACGGCGCACGTCCGAACTTCACGGGCACGTGGAAGCTCGTCCAGGAGATATCGCCGTTCACGTCGCCGTTGCCGAACCTGGTGCATCGCATCGAGCACACCGGCACCACGTTTGCGATCACGATTTTCGAGGACGACACGCTCAGCCGAGCGCGCGAGGCCATTGAGATTGGCGCGCCTGCGGTGGAGCTGCCGCCCACCCCGTGCTGCGGCCCGGCCACCGCGCGCTTCTGGTGGGACGGCAACCGCTTGCTCAAAGCCAGCATCGCCTGGAAAGGTGGATCGCAGGAGGACGTGCGCAGCCTCACCTCGGACGGCAAGACGATGACGCTGGAACGCACCATCAAGGAGAATGGTGTCCAGCGCGTGATCGTCTGGGTGTACGAAAAGCAGCCGTAAGCGCCGCCGTCACTCCTCCCGGAGCACCTGCATCGGCGCGATTCGCAGGGTCCGGAGCGCGGGCGCCACTGTCGCCGCGAGTGCCACAACGAGCAGCACGAGCGCGGCCGCGCCGAATGCCACCGGGCTCACGGCCGATGCATTCCACAGCAGCGGTTGCACGAGACGCGCACCGGCCAGCGACAACACCACGCCAGCGGCGATGCCGGCAGCTACGACGAGCGCTGTCTCACGCACAACGAGCCAGCACAGCGCCCCGGGCGTCGAGCCTAACGCGATGCGGAGACTGAGTTCTCGCTGCCGCGTCGTGACGTGGTGCACGGCCACACCGTACACGCCGATGGACGCCAGGACGAGCGCAAGGATGCCGAACGCGGTCAGCACCCAACCCGCCACGACGCGGCGCCAAACCGAGTCGCGCCGCGCCTGTGTCATCGGCTTGATCGCCTCGATGCCAAACTCCGGGCTCGTCTCGCGGATGGTGCGTACCACATCGTCTCGTAGTAGCGGCGGGTCGCCCGCGGTGTGGATGACAAATCGCGGATACGCTGTTGGGTGCTGCCGAAAGCTGAAGTAAGCTTCGTACGCAGCGCCTGTCTCCTCCGGGGTCCATCGGATTGGCGACACCACGCCGATGACGGTGGCCCACGGATAGTCGGGATCAGACCCGAACTTGATCTCCTGACCAATCGCCGTGCGGCCTGGAAACAGCAGACGCGCGATGGGTTCGCTGATCACCACGACCTGGAGTGAGTCACGACGATCGCTGTCGCGCACGTCGCGGCCCTCGAGCAGCGAAATGCCGAGTGTGGCGAAGTAGCCGGGCGGCACAAAGGCGCCGCCGATCGGGACCATGGGCGCCGATTCATCGGTCGCGTGCTCGCGCGTGTAGATGCGAATCGACGGCCGCGTCAGCCGGTCTGGTTCGAACGGCAGGTCGTCGGTGAAGCTGGCGCGCTGCACGCCGGGCACCTGTTCGAGCCGACGGGCGATTCGCAACCACTCGTCGGTGTGGACCACGGACTCCTGGTCCGGCGTCAGGTGCGGTACGTACCGACTGCCTCGCACCACCAGGATGCTTTCCGTGCGCATGCCGGTGTCCGCGCGCTCGATGCGGCGCATCGACTCGAGGATCAGCGCTGCTGTCGTGACGACCGCCATGCTCAGGCCGACCTGGCCCGCCAGCGCCACCTTCCGCCAGATCACCATACCGCGTGCCTCGCCGCTTCCCGCGCTGACCTGCCGCAACGCGACGGCTACGTCCAGCCGGCGCAAGTGCCGAAGGGGCGCAAGCGAGAGCAATCCGGCCAAGCCGAGCGCACAGGCGATCGTGAAGCCAAGCACACGTCCATCGACCGTGAGGGAAAGCCAGTACGGAAGCTGCACCGGGATACCGGCAGCCAGCCAACGCGTGGCCACGACGGACAACGCAATGCCCATGGCCGCCGCGAGCGACGCGAGAATCACCTGCTCGGCGACAATACGAGTGATAAGCTGCCGGCCGCGTGCGCCGAGGGCCACCTGCACGACCGTCTCCCGCTCGCGTGCGACGGCCTGCGCCACCAGGAGGTTCACGATGTTGAGGCTGGCGATTGCCAGCACCAGGAGCGCCGCAAGTGACGCGGCCAGGGCGTAGGGACGGAGTGTGCTCAGCTCAACATCGCGGAACGATCGCACCACCCCGTATCGCTCGCGACTCTCATCGGGGAACTTGCTTCGGATGTCGCTCATGAGCGTCTCGACATCGGACGACGCCTGCGCGATGGATCGTCCGGGAGCGAGCCGTCCGATCACAGTGTGCATCGTCATGTCGCGTCGCTCCCACCAGCGATCGGGGAACGACGAGTACCTTGCCATCAGCGGCGCCCAGACGTCGACACGATCCGGGTAGGTCACGGACGGGGGCATGACTCCGATGATCTCATACGACTGGCCGCGCAGCTGAACGCTCTGGCCAATGGCGCCCGGTCGTCCGTTGAACATCTCTTGCCAGAGCGCGTGGGAGATCACGGCCTTCCGCACGTCGCCATACAGGACATTGTCGGAGCGGCCGAAGAAGCGACCATGGAGCGGTCGTGCACCGACAATGCCGAACAATCCTGGGGTGGCGAATGCGACTTGCACCGCACGGGTGGCCGCCCCGACACTCATGGTCGAGGGAAAGATCACGTGAGCCGAGAGTCCGTCGAAGGACCGCAATTCCCTCTGCATGTCGTCGAAATCTGGCAGGGACACGTCCATCAGGACCGATCCAGCCCCCAGGTCGCGCGTCTGTATGCGCACGAGGCGATCCGCCGCCGGCAGGGGCATGGCGCGCAGGAAGATTGGATCGAACAGGCTGAAGACGCTGGACACCGCGGCGATCGACAGAGCCAGGGTGAGGGTAACGATCGAGGCGACGCGCGGCCGTCGCACCAAGGATCGCGCGGCAAGCCGAATCGGGACGGAAGTCATGGAGACGTAGGCGGTCGGAGAATTCCTGTCGCCAATCTCCGTCGCCTGAGGCGTCGCTGCAAGCGTGTGGTTGCCGCGCACACTAAGCGCCGGTTTAGGTGCTCGCCTCGCGCGAGCGTCACCTACCCGGCTCACTGGGGTGCAGCTGCGCGTGACGTCCCCTTCCAGACGCTACGGCATCTTCCGGAAGAGTGCAGCCATCGTCTCCGGATCGATGGCGGACATATCCACCAGCCGCAACGACGTCACCATCTTGAGCGTCGTCGACTTGTACTCGAGGAAGTGCGGGGTCTTGAGGTGTGCCTCGTACGCTGCGCGATCGGCGTAGATCTCCAGGATTCGAATCCTCGTCGGGTGCTCCTGCTCGAACATCGGGAAGATCGATATCACTCCCGGTTCCAGCCGCATGGCCGCCGCGGCGCCTCGCCTGAGGATCGCGGTGTACTCGGTCAGGTACTTCGGATCGATGTCGACTTCGGCGATGCGGACCACCATCGGGGCTTGCGCGGTGGAGGTTGCAGCTGGCGCGACGAGCGCGAGCGAGAGAATTACGGCGAGCGATGTCAAGGACAAAGAGTTCATGATCGTGGTGGCTGCTTCGTGAGTGTGGCCTGGCACCGCAGCTGGCCGCCGCAGACGACGGCGTGACATCGGCTCCGTCACCGATTCGCCTCGTCCACGGCCTTTTTCATTCGGTCCACCCAGCCCGGCACTACGCGAAGGAACGCCGCCGGCCGGTCAGCTGCACCACGCAGGTAAATGACCCCACCACCCGGTGCCGTCGCGAACGATGGTCCGTTGGTGTTCCGGTAGTCGGGCGCTTCGGCCCAGACCCCGCGGTTCCGCACCGGAGGATTCGCCGAGGGATCGATCGTCACTCGCTCGATCCGGGCCCGCCCACCGTCCATCATCGGCACGCCGAACTCCAACGGCGACAGCCACTGCGGATCCTCCAGGTTACCGGACGCCACCTGGTATCGGCGACCATCGCGCGGGAGCGGTTCCACCCACGCTTCCGTAAACGCCGCGTCCGCATAGCCCAGCCAACGCCCATCCGCCGAGGGAAAGGCGAACCCGCTGTTCGATAGCAAGGTGTCCAGCGTAATGGGCCGGCGGTCGATGTGAAAGCTCACGGTCTGCCTCGGCTTGTATCGCCACCCCACGACGCGGCCATCGGCCACCCAGCTGTTCATCTCGACTCCGCCCGGCAGATGCAACAGGAACTCCGGCACGTCGGACCGCTCCGGCGACCCAAGGAAGAGCGAGTCCGCATCGCCAAACAGGATCTGGTCGCCCTTCGGACTCCACACCGGGTTCACCAGCGTCGGGCGACGCACCCACGTCCGGTACCTCCCCGTGGCAAGGTCGTAGATCCGCAGCTCCATCCCATCCAGCGCCTGCACCACCGCGGCCAGGCTGCGACCATTGGGACTGTAGGCGAAGGTGAGGAAAGGCTCGCGGCCAACCGGCAGCGTGTCGATCCCGCGATCCGTCAGATGCACCAAGTGTCCCATCGTCTTGTTGTCGCGCTGCGCATACACCAGGGTGCCGGACGGCGAGATGACGTAGCTCCCGCGGGCGGTGAAGTCGGCCAGCCCGATCCCGGCAGCCATCCGCACCGCGCGACCCACACGACCCGTCGTGAGGTCCACAGGCGCAGCGAGCAGATCGGCGCTGCTGGTCAGGTACGTTAGGTAGCGCTCATCCACCAACTGGAAGGACGAACCAAACACTCGCGTGCTGTCCTCGGCGCGCCAGAGACGGCGGGCCACGACACTATCCCCGAGTGTGATCCAGGTGCCCCACTTGTCCGTTCCTCCCCCACACAACAGGCCACCGCCGGCTCGAATCGACGATTGACTCTCGCAGTAAGGAATTGAGACGGTCCCCAGTGGCCCGCGCTCCGGATCGAGCCAGCGCGCCTCGTTGATGTCACTCAGCAGCAGCAAGATTCGCTCGTTCGTCGGCCACAACACCTTCCGGATGGAGCTGACGCCACGACCGATCGTGGTGGCACTCCCGCCTTCCACCGGCACGACCTCGACAGTCAGCTCCCCTCGGCGAGGCGGAAGAACGCGATGTGGCGTCCGTCCGGTGAGAGGGACAGGCCGCGATCATCCCGTCGGTGCCAGGAATTCGGCGCACGGTCGCGTCGCGCAGCGATCGATACCAAAGCTCACTCCTGCGGTTCCGCACCGATTCGTAGACGACGAAGTCTCCAGCGGGTGAGACGTCGAAGCCCACGTCCTGCGCCACGGTCGTCATGCCGGCGGTATCGGGGAGGCCGACATCGTACTCGGCCGGGGCGCCGACGCCGGCGTCCCGGCGGAGTGTCGACGCGATCGCGATGCCAAGGACGGCGAGTGCGAGCGTGGCAAGCGTGCGCGGATCCGTCGCCCAGCGTCTCGTGGCGCGTGTGGACCCCGTCGTCTGAGGCGCGGCCCACACGGGCGCGGGATTGGCCAGTGCGTCCGAGAAGGCGCGCGCCGACTCGAACCGGTCCGCGGGAAGCTTCTCCAGGGCCCGGCTGAGCGCCGCCGCCACGTTAGGCGGAACGGTCTTGCGCAGCTCCACCGCCGGCCGCACCGGCTCGGCGATGATCTTCATGATGATCTGCTGCGCCGACGTGCCCATGTGCGGGGGCTCGCCGGTGAGCATCTCGTACAGGACCGAGGCCAGGGAGTAGATGTCCGAGCGCCCGGTAATGGCCTTGTCCGCCGTCGCCTGCTCGGGCGACATGTAGTGCGGCGTACCTAACGACAACCCCGTCTCGGTCATGCGTCCGCCGGCCGCCGCCGAGACGGCGAGGGCGATGCCGAAGTCCATCACCATCGCCCGCCCGTCGTGCAGCAGGATGTTCTCCGGCTTGATGTCGCGGTGGATCACCCCGTGGCGGTGCGCGTAGTCGAGCGCGTCGGCGACCTCCCGGGCGATCCGCACCGCCTCGTCCACCCCGAACTGCGTTTCGCGTTGCAGCTTCTCGCGAATCGTCTCGCCCTGGATGTAGGGCATGACGTAGTAGAGGAAGCCATCCGCCTCGCCCGAGTCGAAGAGCGGCAGGATGTGCGGGTGACTCATCGCCGCCGTCGTCCTGATCTCGACGACGAATCGTTCCGCGCCAAGGACGGCCGCGAGCTCCGGCTTCAGGACCTTGATGGCGACGTCGCGCTCGTGCTTGAGGTCGCGGGCGAGATAGACCGTGGCCATCCCCCCCGACCCCAGCGCGCGTTCGACCCGGTACCGGTCGGCGAGGGCCGCGGCGAGTCGGTCAGCGTTCGGGTGCATGGGTGGGGAAGATGCACCCGCCGGCGATCGGGAGCGAGCACCGAATCCAAACGTTTGGCGCCGCGTTGCGCGGGGCCCGTCATCCAGTCGGTGCGCCGCGTACTTCCCAGTGGGCGGCTGGGCAACGCGTCACCTGCCTCGCCGAAGGGCCAACAGGTCGCTGGCCGCTTGACAGGGATCATGCCGTCCCGCAACCTCGTAACGTCCGCGACTGGTAGTGGAACCGTCGGACCGACATTGGACATCCCTCTGGTGCCTCGAGGCCTACGCGTGTCACCTGTGGTCCGCCGTGCTCAAGCCCGTCGCGGTGTGGTGGTCCGGAGCGCCGTCGCGTTAGGCATGATACTGTCAGGGCTCGCCGTGGCCCCTACCGCATCCGCCCAACTGTCCCCGTCAGACAGCGCGGCGCTCACCACCAATCTCAATGCCATTAGCCCGAGTTCCTGGCCACCCCCGCCAGCAACCGTTTCAGCCGTTAGTGCCATTCTCTCGCGCAATTCACGCCTGACGGTCGAGGGCTGGACGCCATACTTCCGCGGCTATTTCTCCCTTCAGCCTATGTCGCGAGGGCTATACGACACCTTGATGGGATCCGCCGTGGCGTATCCAGGCCTGCGCGGCGCGCTGATTCTCACCCTCGTAGAAAACGTCGACTCCCTCATGTCCGTGCAGGGCAACGGGCTGAACGCGTCGATGGTGGCCGATCCGATCCTTCGCGACGACGTCGCCATGTCGTTCGCATTCGTCAGCACACTCGTGGCGTGGGTGCCTGACGCGGGATCGGACGTGTACGTCAGGTACCTCGGGCTTGTCGCACGTTACCCTGCGATCTTCTCGGCGTCGAAGAGTGCCACGTTAGGCTACATCGGCATGTTGCGGAGGATCGTCTGGTTCAGCCTCGTCAATGCTCGCCCCCTGACCACGGAGGTCAAACAGGAACTCATCGGGGCACTGGGTCTGACCGGCCGGCATCGCAACACGCTCGAGATGTACTCGACGCTGGTCTGTGACAACGGAAGCCTCTCGACGGCACAGTGGGACATCATTGACAACCTGCTCTCGGAAACGCCGCCGACACTCAGCGACCTTGGCTTCATCTCCGTGAATGATTTCCTGGGAGTGTTTCAGCTGCCACCACTGTATCACTTCCTTGGACTCGTCCGAGGGAGCGTCAACGCCATCAACATCTCCGGCATCACACCAGGCCAGGCACAAGAGAACAGCTTCCCGGCGGATGCCACGGCCAAGGTGGTGGACATTTTTTCCATCGTGCTCGCGCACGAGCTTGCCCACGTGATTGACAACTTGCTGGCACGAACGTCGACTAGCTACAGTGGCCGCCACCAGCAATTGATCGCCAACGCCGCCAGTGACTCGCTGCAATACCTGCGGAGCACGTTCGCACCCGGATTCTTCGTGCAGTATCCGCAGGAGTTTCTCCCCTCCATGGCGAACGAGTGGTATACGGACGCGACGACAGTCTTCGAGTTGGGTCGACGGCGGTTTGCGAACGGCCGACGAGAGCCTCTCAACCAAGCCCTTTACCTCACCGAAGTGTTTTCGCAGGGCTCTGACACAACACTCCTGTTTGCGTTCTCGACGAGTAGTATGCGGTTCAACAAGGTGGTGAGCCCGGTGACGCGCGATCAGTACGGCCATATCAACTCGCTTCGCCTGGGGGACTCGCTTGTCACCCTGACCCTGGACGCAGATGGGAACGCACTAGCGGTAGACCTGACGTCTGTTGGACCTGTCGCCACGTTGGCCGTGCAACCAAGGTCCACCGCGGACACTTTGCTCGTCGGATCGACGGCTTCCGTCGTCCGAAGTGCAGCGGTTGGCTTTTCGGGACCTGGTGCCGCGATCGCGCCTTGGACCGCCAGTCATTCCACGCGGGCAAACTGGGTCGCGCTCGAGTCAGTCGCCGGGAGCGGCCCAGGCAACGTCCGTTGGCGCCGCACCGCGTCGGGGCTCAGTCCCGGCACATATGTGGACACACTTGTCGTGAAGGCGCCCGGATCATTCGCTGCCCCCCAATCAATTGTCGATCGGCTGGTGGTGGCGCCTCCGCTTTCGGTGTCGGCAACTCCGCGGTCGAATCGCGACTCTGTCGCGATGGGCGCGTCGATTCCTATCGCCGACTCTTCAGAGGTCGTGCTCGCCGGTTACGGCAGCACCACCGCAGGTTGGCGCGCGAGGGTGAGGGCGCCGTGGCTCAAACTTGCCGATTCCGCAGGTGTTGGCAGCGCACGCATTCGCTGGTCGCGCGATCCTCGTGGTGTTGGTGCAGGCATCTACGTAGATACGATCAGCATCGTCGTCGCTGGAGCATCAGGCAGCCCTGCGCTCGTCGTTGACACACTTCGCATATACGAGCCCGTGATTTCCGTGGAATGCGCATTGAGTGAGGTGTTTGGTCAGCCCTGCCTTGGACCTGTTGAGAAGAAATACCTCGACGCAATTGGCAACGTCGATGGTCGATTCGGCCTTGGTGATGTCATGGCGTTACTCGATCGCAAGCGACTCCCGCTTCCTGGGACCTTTCGCGCCATCAGTAGGCCGGTCGTCGTCGATTCCTCTTCGCGGCCGGTACGTAGCCCGGCCAAGCGTCCATGACAAAACGTCCGATTTGCCGTTTGTTAGGCGCAACTGGACTCGCCATGCTGGCCATTGGGTGCAGCGGAGATGCCGCTCCTTCACCATCGGCGCTCGCCCAACCCGGCGAAGCAAACGTCGTGCTGAGCTCTGCGACGGGGACAGAAGGGGCTCTTCTTCTCGCGATCACCGGACCGGTCACACGCGTGCTGCCTGTTGGCTACGAAACAGCGTCGCGCAGCACATCGACCGGTGCCAGCATCGTGCTACGTGGTGATATCGCTTCCGGCGTCGTGGTCCGCGTCCAGGTACCGGACCTCCGTAATCTCGGGGAGTATTCGGTGCGCGTTGATGCAGCGTCCGACCGGCAGACCTACCAAGAGCTCCCTGTAGGTTCCTACACGGCTATACTAGTCAAGCGCTGAAC
>JBGAJQ010000092.1:0-17596 GCA_044224875.1 Gemmatimonadaceae bacterium
CGCCGGTCGAACGAAGGACGAGCGCCCCCCTTCGACGGTCGGCGTGGCGGCTCTCATGCGCCTTGTCTCAGCGTCTGCTAGCAGCTGCAATACCCCAAACCTACCGCGGCCGCTTTGTCGTGATCACGATGACGCCGTTGGAGCCGCGCCCGCCGTACAACGCCGTCTCTGCCGCGTTCCGCAGTACATCAATGCGCGCCATCGTCGACGACGGAACCTCTGCATGCGCCGAGGACCACGCGCGGCATCGTCGACACCGTGTCAATACGTCTGTATTGACATTACTGTGCGAACCAGTCATTCTTCGCCGTGGCCGCGAAGACGCACCAACTCCAGGTCCGAGTCACCGCAAAAGAGAAGGCCTTGCTGAAGCGGCACGCCCTCGCCGCCGGCATGGACGTCTCTTCATATGTGTTGGCTCGCGCCTTACCCAGCCTACCGGACACCTTCGGCGCGTTGCTCAGGCGCCTTCGCTCCGGACAGGAGTCGCGTTTCGTCCTCGCCGAGTTGAATGACTTCCTGTACGGCTGTCCGCCGACGGAACTCGCCACCGCCACCGCGCGAAGTGACGTCGCCGGACTACCGTTGCTGCTGCAAAACTACGTCGCGGCCATGGTAGAGCAGGCGGCTGAACAGAAGTCCCAATCACCGCCCACATGGGTCGCCGACATACCGCCCCTCGCCGAGCCGTTCTTTACCACAACATTGGTGAACCTGCGCCTACATCTTCTTCAGGCGTCGCCGGTCCCATTCAAGCGGCGGAACATCTTCATCGATTCGGGCGTTGGAGCGCGCGTCTAGCGTGCGGGAATCGGTGAAGCTCACCAAGGCCGACATGCTCCGTCTGTTTGACCTCCTGAACGCTGAGCTGGCGGCGGAGGATGATCACGCGGAGTTGTACCTGGTCGGAGGCGCGGTGATGTGCCTGGTGATGAACGCGCGTGCGTCCACGCGGGATGTAGACGGGTGGTTCAAGCCAGCGTCGCGTGTGCGGGCGGCCGCGGCCAGAGTCGCGCTACGGGCATCTTTCCCTGAGACGTGGTTGAATGACGCGGTCAAGGGATGGTTATCTGCCCGCGGGACCTTCGATCCGTTTCTCGAGCGCTCTCACCTACAAGTGTTCGTGGCGCAACCCACGTATCTCCTGGCAATGAAGTGCGTCGCGATGCGGTTGGGCGAGGAATTTCACGACCTGGATGACGTGCGGTATCTCCTGCGCTTCTTGAACATCACGACGGTGGACGAGGCCATGAAGATTGTTAGGCAGTATTTCGACGAGTCGCAGATTCCAGCCAAGACTCGGCTGGCGCTCGAGGAATTGCTGCCGATGCACTCCTGACGCAGCCGGAGGCCGCGACACGCACGTGGCTCGAGCAGGCCCACCAGCTTCATTGCGCGTACATCGATTCCTTGATAGATTAAAGATGCGTTGTACGTGTGCGCTATCGATCGAGGCCCTGATGGACGTCGTCACCATTTCGCCCAAGTACCAGGTCGTGATTCCGCGCGAGATCCGCGAACGGCTCGGCCTCGAGCCGGGGCAGAAGGTCCAAGCCTTGGCCTACGAGAATCGGATCGAGTTCATTCCGGTCCGGCCGCTGAAATCCATGCGCGGATTCCTCGCAGGCATCGATACTACCGTTCGCCGAGACCGCGATCGCGTATGATCGCGACCGGGAAGCGCGCCGCAAACGTCGTCGACTCATCGGCGTGGCTCGAGTACTTGGCCAACGGTCCCAGCGCGACCCGATTCGCCGCAGCCATCGAAGCCGTCGACCGACTCGTCGTCCCGAGCGTCTGTTTGCTAGAGGTCTTCAAGGTCGTCCTTCGCCAGCGAGGCGAGAGCGACGCGTTGCAAGCCGCCGCCCTCATGCAGCAGGGAACCATCGTCGAGCTGGACGCCTCGCTCGCGTTGAGCGCCGCCAAGGTCGGGGTCGATCACAAGTTGCCCCTGGCGGACAGCATCGTATATGCAACCGCGCAACGCGTCGCCGGGACTCTGTGGACGCAGGACGATGACTTCGATGGCCTCGAAGGCGTTGAGTACGTTCGGAAAGTCGCCGGCAAATAGCCGCGCCCTCGCGCTCGATGCGGAAATCCCAGAACCGCTCGCAGGAGGGGACTCCTCACCTCCTCCCCACCTTCGACCGCCAAGGAGGGATCAGCGGGGCAACAGGCGGTGCGTCAACAGCGCCTGTGCTACTGCCCGTCCCAACGCGAGCCCAGCGTCTGTTGAATAGCGAAAGTGATACCCCAAGGATAGCACGGCGGTCGCCAAGGAGTACACAGGCACTCGCCTGGCCGTTGATAGCGTACGCCGCTCAATCGACGAGCAGGTCACTCGGAGCCGAACTGGGCTACAATTGTCGAAACCCCACGCGACACGGCTTTCAAGGAACCTCTCAGCTCGTATCAAACTCTACTCGCGAGTGATTCGCTAAGGCAGGTTGCTAGTTGTTCTGCGGAGGTGCGCGTGAGTGCAAACTGGCTCGCCTCCGCGGTCATGACGGAGTCAGTTGCGGATGGAGTCAGGCGGGAGGTTCCGCGCGTTCGGCCGCAGCCAGGTCTGCCCTAAGCTACGGCCGACATGTGACGGGTTTGACGTCCCCCATCTACTGCACCCTCACATTCCGCGCGATGACATTGTTGCCTTGGTTCGTGTCCGTCTCAACGCCAGCCAGCGTCAGCGAGATCGGGAACGTCCCACGCTTGATCGGCAAGACCGTCAGTGAGAACGGCGCTTGATTGCTCAACGGCAACTGTCCGAGCGTACAGCGTAGGGTTGCCGCCAACGGGAGCACACGTTGCACCTGACGCACTCAGGAACTTGAAACCCGGCGACGGTGGAATGGTGACGGTAGCACCAGTTGACGTGCCGGGCCCGATGTTGGACTCCAGCAGCTGCACGACAGCCTGTTGATTCAACACAAACGGTGGTGGCGTGGCGCCAAAAGTGAGGGCCAGATCCGCGCCGGGCGTGGGGTCGCACACATCGCCGATACCATCCTGGTCGAAGTCGGCGTTGTCGGAGCTGGGATAGAAGGGACAGCGATCCACCGCGTCGACGAGTCCGTCGAAGTCGTAGTCGGAGGTATTGGGGGTATTGGGGACGAGATAGCCGTGGTTGACGACCCATGGTGGAGGCGCGTTCTGCGTGCTGCCGGCGACGTCGCGTGCGTCACTCAGCGATTGAACGAACAGCTGACCAATATCCCGATCGAGCGGCGTGATCCGACCGTTCGACCAGACGCCGACACCTTCGAGCAAAATGTCACCCGAACTATTGATCGCCACTGGCTTCCCCGTTATCCACCCCGGTGCAGAAGGGTCTACCAGAGGTGTCGTAACGCCGTTCTTCCAGGATACCGGAGACAACCCTGAGAGCTGTCCCACTACAGTGCCGTCCTCTCCGACGTCGGAACCGCAGAAGCTCGCTGGCAAAGGTACGGACTGGCCGTTGAACCATAATGCGGAAGGGCGACCGAGGCAGGCCCCGAAAGTCGGGTCGACTCCGTTCACCAAGACGAATCCAGCATTCGAAATTCGCGTTGCCCACTCGGAAGTGGAGGCAGGGCCAATCGCCTGGGGCACACCGTTTCGCCACAACACAGCTTGCGAAGTCCCACCCAGCGGTCTGCTGTAACCGACGACGTCCCCACCATCGTTGATGCCATAGGCCGCTGACTCGCAGTCTCTCGGCAGTGGCGGTAGCTGCGTCATCACGCCGTTGGACCAGCTGAATCCTCGCAGCGGTTGGGCGCACGGGAAGAACTCAGGATAGACAGCAGTGCCAACGGCAACACCACTGCTATTCACGTCGTATGTCGTCGACCACAGCCCGGTGCCGTCCGGGCCTGTCATCAAACCCACGTCAGTCATCACCCCAGCGTGCCAGACGAAACCATGGTCCTCAGATGTCGCTGTCAATCGGTTCCGCCCGCCTATCCACTGACCGTTCGAGCTGATGGCGTGAGGCTCCACGAACCAGTCCACCCCCGGCCCCACATCACCCAAATAAATCGTCGTCGGGCTCAACCCACCCCCCGCAACTCGCGACTGCGCACCACTCAATTCACTCAGCTGTCTGGCCGGAGCCAATGCATCCTCGCGACAACCCGCCAGCACCAACAACGACACGCCCCATCGCATTGCCCTACGCAAACGCGTCCGCATACGAACTCCCCTCCGTTTTGTTGTGCGCACGACGCTTTCAGAGACGTTGCTTCACCGACTCGCCCGTGCCATCCGCCGCTCGGGGGAACGCGCAAGATCGCCAGTCAGGACTCTCATTGTATCTCGCAGCTCAGCAAGGTGCATAGGCCGAACGACCTAATCACCCGGGACACGCGCTAGTCCCGCAGCCGCACGGCCACCTCCGTACGAGTCGACACATCCACGTTGGCCAACACACGTTCCGTGTGTCGTCGTATGGTGTGCGGACTCAAGCCGAGCAGCGGAGCGATGGCATCGTTCCGCATCCCATTCGCGATCAACACGGCCACCTCGGCCTCGCGCTTCGACATCTTCCACTGCTGCATGACGGACTGGGCGTTCGTTGCCGTGAGAGACAACGGCGTGACGGTCACCAGCACATCGGTCTTCCCGAATAGCACGGCGTGCGTCGCCAGCGCCCCGCACACCCGGTACGACGCCATGCGCGTCTGCACGATCTCATGCGCGCGTGCCGGCTCTTCCTCGGGGCCCAGCAGACCATCCGTGCCGGCGAGCACCCGGCGGGCGATCGCTCGGACGCGACGGACGACGCGCTCGCCATCTGGGTCCTGCGCGATGAGCGCCGACAGCCGCGCGGCCATGTGGATGACGCGTCCCTCGGCGCCGCACACTGCCAGCGCGATGCCTAACGTGTCCATGTCCCGGGCCAGGCGTGCACGATGCTGCCCCAGCGCGTACAGCAACCCCGTGCCCGCTCGCTGGCTCGGGAGCAGCAACGACAGCAGTTGCTCGCCCTCGCCTT
This sequence comes from Gemmatimonadaceae bacterium, assembly GCA_044224875.1. Lineage (GTDB taxonomy): Bacteria > Gemmatimonadota > Gemmatimonadetes > Gemmatimonadales > Gemmatimonadaceae > JABAQJ01. Next base: position 4,976 of record JBGAJQ010000092.1, read on the forward strand.
GAAAGCGTGCGGTGCAGTAGGTGTCGCGATGATGCTCGACACCTCTCGACGCGTGCCTTCGTCATCCAGGTCGTACTCCCGAAACGCGTCGAGGTAGGCCGGCGAGTAATGCGGTGAGCTCAGCTCCACACCTTCGCCGTGGCGCATTCCGCAGAGCACGGCCGTGCCCTGCACGAGTTCCAGGGTCGCCAACGACACGGCGTTCATGAACGCGGGTGGGCGTTTCGTGATCGAAAGGCCGGAGCATTGTTTCGCTGGCTCGCTGCAAGAGGCGGCGATCGCGTGCGGTCAAGTGCAGTTGGCAGGCGCGTGTCTGGGCAAGGGCATCGTGACTGCGGGATAGGCTGCAAACCCAACCAATGCGCGGTCAACACCACGTCAGATCCCGGCGTCTGACAGAAGCGGTGGCTGACAATTCGGTCCGCCTCATGGCCACCGCACTTCGGGCGCCACCCCCTCGGACACAAGAAGTGACCCGAGCAGGATCCTTGTTTCGACGCTCCGGCCCGCGAGTTTGACCTGCACCGTTTGGGCAAACAGGCCCGGAGCACTCACCGAGAGTGGTTGGCCGTCAATGGCAAGTCCGCACCGCCCGTCAGGGAATAGCTGCAACACCACGGAGAACCACCGACCGGTGGGTACGACGGGGGGAGCGGGGAGCACTGGGTCACCCGCGGGCGTTGACATCAGAATTTGTCGCTTGACGTTCGGCCCGACGCCCCACGGCATGTAGGCGGTGCAGTGCGTTCCCGGAGGAGCGTCCCCGTTGATGTGGTCCCACTCTCGCGTCCTTATGGGATCCGTCACGGAAAACAAACCCACGAGTTGTTCCTGCCAGCCGCCGATTTCCGTCAGTGGCGCTGAAACCATCGCCTCGATCCAAAGTCCGTCGCGCGCAGGAAACGACGCCTTGGTATATGCCCCACTGTAATAGTAGCGGTCACCATTACTGTAGAATGCCGAAGCATTCTCACCCTGCGGCACCGTCAATGGTCGTGGACTCCCGAACGGTACCCAAGCTGAATCGAGTCCGTGCTGCCACGTTTCCTCAAAGATCCTTCGGGTCAGGGAAGGCACGACATCGAGCGTCGCCGTCGCGGTCCGCCATCCTCCAGCCGTCACCTCGAACCGTGCCCGCCCGGGCGCCTGTGGGTGCACAACTCCCAGGGTGTCAATGCGAGCCAGGTTGGTATCCAGAGAACGCCAACGCGCCGCAACGACGTCTATCCGGTGCCCGGCCGCATCGGTGCCCGTCGCTCGCAACTGATAGGGTGAACCAACACGGGCCGGGCCGATGCCGGTGGCAATCCGGATCGCGTTCAAGTACGGTGGCCGCGGTGAGGACGGAGACCAGACAAACACCACTGGGTCTGGACTCGACACGCGCAAGGTTCGGAACGCAGGCGGGCGCACGAGTGGGAACACGATCCAGCGTCGTGCCGCCAGCAGCGGGCCTTCGCAGTCACAGAGGATCCAGCGGCCATCCGGCGACAAAGTGATCGGTCCCGATGCTCGAAAGTCCGACGCGACGATGCTATCGGCATCTGTCGGCGACGGATTGGCGGCCACCCTAACGAGTACTGGCACCGAATCGTCACGGACGTACATCAGCCCGTGTGCAGCGTCTGTCCATCCAAGAAAGCTGGGCGCTCGGCGGTATGGCGCGCGACACCGCTCGTTCTGACCGTCAGCATCGACAACACAGAACGCGTACCCGCCCTTCCAGAGGACGCGAAGGAACCCAAGTCGCGAACCGTCCGGACTCCAAGCCACGCTCCCATCCCAGCCGTCGACAGTGCTAAGCTGCGTGAAGCGACGCGACAACGTATCGTACTTCGTGAGATACAGTCGATCGCGCTGGTTCCACCGCGCCGAACTGAAGACGAATTGGCGACCGTCAGGCGACCATGCGGCATCCTGATCGTCACCGGGCGTATAGGTCACGCGGCGTTTCTGATCATTGAATGCGATCTCGTACAGGTCATCCACGCCGCTATCCGGTACAGTCGCCCTGGCCAACCATCCTGTCCCGTCCGGTCTCAGTGACGCGACCTTTGTACCGAGCAGCGATACGCGCCACGTCGAGCGGCCGCGGACGTTGACGTTCCAATCCCCAGCACTCCACTCCGCCTCGCGAGCGTGCAATGGAAAAAGTTGCCAGCGCGTGGACGACGAGTCGTAGCGGCCCGCGAGGAGCACAACGTCCGGCTTCGGCACGCGGCGGTCCAGTAGCCCGGCGACGGCGAGCACGGTGGCAGGCGCGAGAGCTGCAACAAGGAAAGCAGCGGCGATGCGACGCGGTGAAACGAGGCGCGCGCGCACCGTCATCGGGAGCGAGCGCACCAGCGCAATCGACGCGTCATCCGATGCCGACGCGCCAACAAACTCACGGGCGAGCGACCGGTCCGAACCGGTCTCGCCGTCCAGCCGTGCGCGTCGAACGAACGTGGCGAAGGCTCGGGCGAGGGTTGCCGCGTCTCCACCTGCCGCCAGCATGTTGCCGATGTGCAGCCAGTCCCAGCGTCGCCATCGCGCCTCACGTTCCGCCTGACGAAGGCGCGCGACGCCGATACGTAGTGCAGTCCAACGTAGCTCCGCGGCGGTCGCCGTTTCCGACAGCGCGCGAGTGTACTCATCGTGCGCTCCCGACCACGAGCCCTCGTTCTCGAGTACGAAGCCTCGCAACTGCAGGCCGACCAAGGTCTGGCGTATCGTGATCGCCGCACGGTCGCTAGCGACGGCGAGTATCTCCTCAGGTAGCGGCACCCCAGCGGTCGACAGCAAAAGGAGGAGTGTGCGTTCGTCGGTTGAGAGCTGCAACACTCGCTGAGAGAGCGTGCCGCCGCGGCCAAGAGACTCCAACAGGGCCGACGCATCGGGTGCGCGCCATTCGTCGGTCGCGCGTACGAGCAGACCCCCGTCAATGAGGAGTCGCAGTGTCTCCATCACCAGCAGCGGTGACCCAGACGCGGCCTCGCAAAGTGCGTTCGGGAGGCGCTCGCCCCAGGTGGCCGCTGGCAGTGAGGCGATGCTTAGGAGCAGCGCGTGCACGTCGGTCGCCCCGAAGGGTCGGAGGGGCAAGATAGTCGACGACGACAGTGGCACAACCGCGGGATACGGACGCGCCGCCGACAGGACCAACAATGAGCCAGACTCCATGCCGTCGACCGCCGCCTGAATCACGCGCGTGGATGCCGGATCGCTCCAGTGCAAGTCGTCGAGCAACAAGGCGAGTGACTGCTCGTCGCAAATGGCCTTCAGGAGCTCGCGAACCGCAAGGGTGCGGCGCCGAATGGCGTCGTCACCGGACGACGGGTCAGGCACGCAGTCGAATTGTGATGCGAGTGCCGGATTCAACGCGACCAACGTCGCCGCCGTCTGTGTCGACACACTCCGTGCACCGCGCAGCTCGCACAGCTTCTGCGTCACCTCACCGACAAACACGAAGGGGATGTCGCGTGAGCCGTGGCGAGCGGACGCGGTGACCGTGCGCACGCCCCCTCCCATGGTACGAAATCGCGCCTGAACGTCACGGAGCAACCGCGTCTTCCCCAGTCCAGGCGGGGCGAGGATGCGCAGGTGTTGTGGGCGGCCAGCACCTTGCCGCGCGATGTTCCACGCTGCCATGACGGCTGCGAACTCTCGTTCGCGTCCCACCAGATCGGCCGAAAGTGCGGTTGCGGCCGACGGAGGCCGGTCGGTCGCCCTGTTCGCATCGGCACGTGCGTGCTGGATCAACGCCAGCGTCGCTGGCTCGGCGTCGACACCTTCCGATGCGTGCAGCTCAGTCAGTGCATCCACTTCCACCAGGGCGCCCATGGAGTCACCGAGTGCGAGGTGCGCTTCGATGACCAGCCGCCAGCCTGCATCTCGCAACCGGTCGGCATCGCGGACGCGCTTGGCGATGGTCAGGGCTTCGCGCATTCGCCCTGCCGACAGGAGGTGTTGTACCTGCTCGCCCGCCATGCGGACGAAGGTCCTCCTCAGACGGAGTCGTTCATTGGTGATCCACTCCTCGAACTCGTCGCACCCTGGATCTGCAAAGTCCGGAAAGAAGTCGCCGGTGTAGAGGCGAACGACTTCGTCCACATGCCCTGCCTGCGCCGCTTCAATCAGCGCATCCCTGTCCGTGTCGAGCGGTCCGCTGAGCGCAACCCGATCGCGCGAAGAAGCCAACAGGTGGCTCCCGACACGCTCCTTGATGAGCCAGAGTGTTTGCCTGAGGGCGTTCTGGGCGCGTTCGCGCTCCATGTGAGACCACAGCAAATCCATAAGGTGCGTCCGCGTGGTGTCACGGCGGTCTGCGCAGGCCAGGTACGCGATCAGGGCGAGGGGTTTTCCCGCTTCCAGCAGGTGCACCTGACTGCCGTCGGCTCTGATGCGGTCAAGCGACGCACGCCCAAGCGTCGTCAGCGTTATGTGGCCGTCTGCCTGCGTGCGATCGAGCAAGTCAGCATGCATGCTTGCCGTTTGGTGGTGGTCCTCGGGCGTCATCGGCACTACGAAACGTCAAGACCGCGGACGTCTAACGCAGAATAGACGGTCGACTCCTATCGTTCGGCGGCAGGAAGGGCTCGACATGGTTCGGTTAGCCGAGTTGGCCGACGCGGTCGGGTGGGGATTCGATCGCACCGGTCAATGAGCCGGCCGATAAGACAGCATCGGCGAGCCGGCCATCGAGATGTCAGGCATTGCTTACGCTAAGGGAGGAATAATACATGCAACGCCTCGGTTCGCAGGTTGTCTGGTCACCGCCGTCGGTGACAACGGTGCTCCTTGCGATGGTTCTTACGGGCTGCAGCATCGACGCGCCGAGTGGGCCAACTCAGGGTTCCAGCCACGTGCTGTCACATGCTGTTGCCGGTGTGATCGCAAGTAGCTGGGCGTACGACGCGAGTCTCGGAACGCTTCCGGAGTCTCAGGGCTTTGGCTACTTCACGGGAGGTGGGAACCCGGCTCCGGTGGTGTCCGGTGGTGCGCTCATATCAGACGCGACGACCAACTGGGAGGTTTGGAATCGTGCGAGTGGGGTCGATTTCTCGCAGGACTTCGTCTCTGAGACCGTCATACGCGTCGACTCCTCGAACTATATCCCCAGCTCCCCCGCAAGTCGCTCGTGGGAGGGTTACTACATTCTGTCGGGAGATGGAGCTGGTCAGTCATTCGACGTTGGTTTGGCCAGTGGCGGTTACACCATCAACTCGTTGTCGCTGCTCAACCAACCCCTCCACCCGTTGACGCTTACCGACGGACGATTCCATACCTTCCGAGTGGCTGTTCACGCCGGACTGGGTTCGTTGACGTACGACGACTCGGTGCTGGTCAGCGGAGTGCCGACGACCTCGTTGGCGGATCCATTCGTTAGTTTTGGGCCCGCCTCAACCCCGTCTCGCAGCTTAACGGCGCTCAAGTCGTTCTGTTTCGGAACGTCGCCGACCGACTGTCTTGCTGATCTGTCTTTAGCGATGGTCCCACCCGTGCCAACGTTCAACCTGAACCAGAATACCGTCGTGACGTTTAGGGAGTCGAATGCAGGGACTCGCCCTTCCACGGCGGCCACGATGCAGGTGGCGGCGACTCCCGGCTTCCGCGTCGTCGGCTCGAGCGGTACCACATGTAGTCCGGCAGCCGGCGGGCTTGCTTGCACGTTAGGCCCAGTAGCCTCCGGTGGTCAACAGACGTTCACCCTGACGGTGAAGCCCGTGCAACGTGGTACGTTCCCCGTCCTGCTCACTTTGAAGGGGCAGGAGACTGACGGGAACAAGACGAACAACGTGATCTCTCGGAATGTGATCGTGCACTGAGGTGCAGCATCGATAGAATCGCTCATGCGTCGCCGCGCCCCGTTGCCAAATTTGGCAACGGGGCGATGTAGCGATGAGACCCGAACCATCCCATACGGGCGGCGTCAGCGCGCAACCCGTCCGATCCCCTCCCAACCTATAGAAGCGCCTGCGACAGCCAAGATGCGGACTAGCGGGGCAACAGGCGGCGCGTCAAGAGCGCCTGTGCGACCTCCCGTCCCAACGCGAGCCCAGCGTCTGTTGAATAGCGAAAGTGATACCCCAATCGCACGCGCGAGTCTGCACACTCGTTGGCCGCGTCCGCGAAGTGACCAAATTGGCGCTCTGGCATCCGCGCAGGCGCCGTGATCGTCGACAAGGTGAACGCCTGATCGCCGAGCAGCGACTCGAGGATCGCAAAGGCCGCGGCGCATCCGGCCGCGTGCGCGCTCACGTATTCTGGAAATGGCTGCGCGGGACGCAGTGACTGCCATGATGTATCGGCGTTCGTCGCCGGATTCCCATCGCCGGTCGCTTCACGCACGGCGGTGTATGGGCGCCAATGGTTGTACTCGTACTTCGCGTCCCACACGGCGACATACACGTCATACAACGATGCGTTGAGCAGCGCAAACACGCGCGCGGACTCGGCGAGTTGAAGCTGGCGGGCGACCACGAGGCGACGAGCGAGCCGGTTCACCGACCCTTCGGCGAACTCCATCCACCATACGGCGTACAACGTCTGATCGGCCGTTCGCTCGGTGCTCGTCAGGCTTCCCATGCGACGCACCTCATCCAGGGCCGCGACGTAGTTGGCGCTGGAGAGCGATGGTGGTGGTGGAGGACGAAGCTCGCTCGGTGTCGTCAGGCCGAACGGCGTGGCATAACGAAACCCCGGTTGAGCGACGAACCCATTCCACGGCGGTGTTGTACGGTAGGCTCCCGGTCGCGAATCGTAGGAGTACGTTCCGGCGGAATCCCAGTGGTCGCCATCGCGCGCGCGGGCAATCGCCGCGGCCGCTCCCCGCCCAAGTACGACGCCACGTGACGCACCGGTGCCCTCCGAAGCAGCCGCAAGCTGACGGGTCAGCTCCTTTTCGACGGCCGCGCGCGCAGAGGGATACTGTGACGCGAGCACGTCGTGGGCCGCCTGGGCCGCGGCCACAACTGGGTCCGCCAGGGGATCGCGCCCACTGAACGCGTACGATGCATAACGAGGCGACACGGCGTTAATGGCATCATGCATCGCCAGGTGCATCATGGTGAGCGTACGATGCCCCTTGAAGGTGCGGAAGCTATCCTCGGCAAAGACAATCTCGTAGGCAAGGGCATTCCACACCGCCACTACCGACGCGCTCGGCGGAGCCTCCAGCGGGTCTTCGTCGAAACGACACATCGCGAGGACGACGGGGGCGCAGGCGACCAGTACCAACGCCGCGCCATGCGTGCTTCTCATATGCAATACTCCTTGGTATTCGTAGCGCTGCAGCGTAGGATCGACGTATGCGTGCCGACAATGACCATTCGTCCAGCGTCCTTGACCGTTCGTCTGCGACCGTTGAGGACGTCCGGCCATCTCCCGAGTCGATCGACGTGCTCTCGGACGTGCTGCGCGCGGTCCGTCTTCGCGGGGCGCTCTTTTTTCTGACGGACGCCACGTCGCCGTGGTCCGTCGCCATTCCGGCAGGCTCATCGCTTCTGCCAGCGGTCCTGACGGGCGCGCAGACGATTATTTCCTTTCATATGGTGATCAAGGGCCGGTGCTGGTGCGACGCGCCGGGCATGGAACCGTTCTGTCTGGAGACGGGCGACGTCGTCGTTATGCCGCGTGGTGACCCCTATCGACTCTCGCACCCCGCCGCGCAACCCTGTGAGTGGTCACACGACGCGCTCCTCGCGTTCTTTCGCGAGATGGCCGCCGGCCGGTTGCCATTTGTGGTGAAGGAGGGAGGCAACGGTTCCGAAGAGGTCCATATCCTCTGCGGCTTCCTCGGCTGCGACATAGTGCCGTACAACCCCGCGCTGGACACGCTGCCGGCCGTCCTGCATGTGCCGCGGCCACCGGGCACCGACGATTCGCGACTTGCAAAACTCGTCGAGCTTTCCATGGAGGAGTCAAGCCATCGGCGCGCCGGCAGTGATTGTGTGCTGTTGCGGCTGGCCGAGCTCATGTTCGTTGAGGTGGTGCGCCGTCACGTGGCGTCGCTGGCAGCGGAGGAGAGGGGATGGTTGGCGGGCTTGCGGGACCCGACTGTGGGTCGAGCCCTATCGCTCTTGCATGCGCAGCCGCAACGCTCGTGGACGTTGGTTGAACTCGCTCGCGAGGCTGGCCTCTCTCGCTCGGCGCTCGCCGAACGCTTCGCTCACTTTGTGGGCACACCGCCCATGCAGTATCTCGTGCGTTGGCGGATGCAGACCGCCGCGCGACTTCTCTTCGATGGCGATGCGAAGGTGGCGGCTGTGGCCGCGGCGGTCGGCTACGAATCGGAGGCGTCATTCAGCCGAGCATTCACTCGCGTGGTCGGAGTGTCACCGGCCGCTTGGCGGCGGAGGCGAGCGTCGCAAGTCAGTACTGGTTCGTCGGCGATCTGGCTGAAGTGATTGCCTACGATCGCGCTTTGAGTCGATCGGAAGGTAAGCGTGTCACGAGCTACCTGCGCGGGAGGTATGTCTCGCCATGACGTCGACCATGCGCTGTCCAAGGCGTACCGCCGAACTGCCGGGCGTCCCTCAGGCCCTCGCGTCTCGCTACTCCTCCGAACAGCACCAGGCGGTCACGCCGTGAGTCGTAGGCCGTCACATTCGTCGGGGCGAAGAACCAGCATCATGGCCTGTCCTGCTGAAGGCCCGGCACGGGTTGCGTGAGGGACGCTGTCGATCCGAGCAACCGTCCGCCATTTCACAGCGCCGGGACGTCCAGAACGATCCGCGCCAGCGGAACGGCCAGGATCTGATTGGTCAACGGGAACGTCTCTGTGCCGCCGTGAACGACATAGAGGCGTTGCAGCCGCAGGTCGGCCAGTGCCGAACGCATCGATGGCGTCACCGTGGGGGACGACGTGCGCTTGAATTCGAAACCGAACCGCGTCCGGCCGCGCACGACCAGCAAGTCGAGCTCCGCCCCCGCGTGGGTGCCCCAGAAATACGCTTCGCCGGAGCGCGCTCCGAGGTGATCGAGCACGACATCGAGCGCGTACCCCTCCCATGACGCGCCGACTTTGGGATGGCGCTCCAGGTCTCGTAAGCTGCGCACACCCAGCAACGTGTGCAGCAAGCCGGTGTCCCGCAAATACGCCTTCGGAGCGCGCACCTGTCGTTTGGACAGGTTCTCGTGCCACGGAGGAAGCTGACGGACCATGAAGGTCTCGGTGAGCACATCGAGATACCGTTGCACGGTGGTGTGCGCTACGCCAAACGCCCGCGCGAGCTCGGAACTGTTCCACGTCTGGGCATGGTAGTGCGCCATCATCGTCCAGAATCGACGGAGGGCGGGAGCCGGAATGCGCAAGCCGAACTGGGGAATGTCGCGTTCCAGAAAGGTCCGAATGAACTGCTCCCGCCATTCATCACTGACGGTGTCATTGCGCGCCAGAAACGAGCGCGGGAAGCCGCCACGTATCCACCGCATGGGCAGTCGTGCAACCCCGACTTCATCCAGCCGGAATCCGTGCAATTCGTGATACGCGATTCGTCCGGCCAGCGTTTCAGAACCCTGCCGCAGGAGCTCCGGGGAAGCGCTGCCTAACACGAGGAATCGGCGACGCGTCGCAGGCTCGTCGGCGAGGACACGAAGGACGCGGAAGATGTCAGGGGCCTCGTGCACTTCATCGATGACAATCAGGCCGCGAAGGTCACCGAGCGCGAGGGTCGGATCGCTCAGTCTTGCGCGATCGGCCGCACTCTCGAGGTCGAAGAAAGCGCTTGCTCCGCGGTGCTTTTCGACGACCTGGTGGGCGAGGGTCGTCTTGCCCACTTGGCGCGCCCCGAGGATGCCGACTACCGGGAACTGGCGAAGCAAGGCGGTGACTCTGGCGAGGTCGCGGGATCGTGCGAGCATCTTCGGCATCATGCAATCTGAGCGGTAGACGCTCAATTTTCAAGGTAGAATTCGAACCGGCCTGACTCTCCTTGCCGTTCACTTACTGTGAGTTGCCGGTGCACCACAAACGGCATTGCTGCTGTCGCCGCAGGCGCGCTATTGTAAGCAGCGCTGTGAGGCGTTCAGGAGCGCGAAGAACTCAAATCGCTCGACGGCCAGATGGCACCCAATCGGCATGACGCGCGCATTCGGACGGCTGCTTTCGAATGGCTCGCGGCACAGGTGGCAATACACGGGGACGTGCTCCCGCGCACAGTCCTCGAGAATGGGTTTGAGCTCGACGGCGTTCGCGTACCCCTGCTCGGCCCGAAAGGAATCTTCAAGCCAAAGGTGCTGAGCGAAATTCCTCTCTCTATCACGACGGCCCCAGAAGGTCCTTACGACGATGCTTTTGGTCCCCATGGTCTCCTGCGATATCGATATCGCGGATCGGACCCGCAGCATCCTGACAATCGGGGTCTGCGTGCGGCCATGCTTCAGCGGACGCCCTTGGTGTACTTTCACGGGGTCGTGCCAGGGAGGTACGTGGCGGCTTGGCCTGTGTACATCGTCGGTGATGATCCGGCCGGTTTGGCCTTCTCCGTTGCCGTAGACGACTCTGCTCATCTGCGTCCGGAGGCGGAGGTTGATTCCTCGCGGCAAGTACGCGAAGACCACGACATCATCCGACGTGAGTACGTCACCGCCGCTGTCCGCGTGCGACTGCACCAGCGTGCATTCCGAGAAAGAGTTCTTGAGGCGTATCGATACGAGTGCGCCTTTTGTCGTTTCCGTCACCAGGAGTTGCTCGATGCGGCGCACATTGTGCCAGACAGCCACCCAGCCGGCGAACCCGAGGTCCGAAACGGATTGGCGTTGTGCACTCTACATCATGCCGCCTTTGACCGCTCGTTCTTGGGACTGCGACCGGACTATGTCATTGAAGTACGCAACGACCTGCTGCGCGAGCATGACGGCCCGACACTGCAGCACGCCATTCAGGCTCTTCACGGAGTGCGCATTGCGATCCCGCGGCCCGTGGCGCTCCGTCCCGACCGAGAGTTGTTGGAGATTCGATATCAGCAATTTCGTAAGGCGGGCTGAGTCGGTGCGCTGTCTAGCTGCCGCTGAGGCGCGACATTCGATGGAGCTGGCCGCCGCGGGCGGGTCTTCTATGCAGTCGCCTGACGCCACGTTGTAATCGTTAGGCTGCATGTCGCTGAGGAAGTCGATGGGGATTGTCCGCCTCTGCTCGGCACTACACTCGGTTCGCTATCGCGTCCACCCAATCGGGCGAGTTCACGTGTGATCCTGGAGACATATGATTTCGCCACACTTCGACGTGCCGTATGCGGCCCTGCCAGCGCGGGAGCGGCCCTTCGATTGGACTCGTTCCGACGGTGACCTGGAAGTCGATGCGATGATCTTCCTGCCCGATGGCGGATGCGAGCCAGGTGAACCCGCGGACTTCTACAGTGTGTTCGCTCATTTTGTGGAGGGAGGTCGCGAATGTCTGAGCGACCACATGTCGCTGAAGGGCGCCGAAAGGGCCGTGAGACGCTACCGACGCGATCTGGCACTCGGAACCTAACGAGTACCGCGCGAGAGCCGTTCCGTGGCAACGTGCTTTCAACGCAACCGGTCACCCCTCGGCTCCGGTCGGCGCGGGTTGGGGGGGTCGTAGACGCGCGGCGCCGCAGCCGCCGGAGCAGACAGCTCACCATCGATAGGAGAGCGCTAGCATCCCGGGTCGAAAACGACCCACGAGACATGTCGACTCGGTTCCGTCCCTCCTGCAATGCCGCGCCCCGTCGCAGTTTAGCTGTTACTTCGTCCGAGACTTGTCCGAGATGCGATCTCGCGATGTCTTGACAATTTGCTGTCGAGAGCGCTAAGTGGCACTCGTAGGCTGGTCCGGGAGGAAGTGATGCGGTGGAATTCGCTGTTCTGCATTGGACTCGTGTGCGCAACTGCGTGCGGCGGTGGTGGTGGGGATAGTGGAACCACGGGCCCGCCCCCTCCACCGCCTGTCGCGACGGTCAGCGTTGCGCTGTCAGCCACCTCTGTGGCGCTGGGCGGTACTGCATCGGCAACAGCAACACTGAAGGATGCCGCCGGGAACACCCTTTCCGGACGTACGATTGGGTGGACCAGTTCCGCCCCGACCGTCGCGTCCGTCGATGCCACGGGCGCAGTCACCAGCCTTGCGGTAGGTTCGGCGACCATTACCGCGACGGCCGAGGGGAAGAGCGGCAGCGCGGACATCTCAGTCCTGCCACCTCCGGTGGCGACGGTGAGCGTTGCGCTATCGGCGTCTTCACTGCCGCTCGGCGCCACAGCGACGGCGACGGCTTCCCTGAAGGATGCTGCGGGCAATACGCTCACCGGGCGCGCGATTGCCTGGACAAGTTCAGCTCCTGCGATCGCCTCGGTGAATGAGGCGGGTCTCATAACCAGCCTCGCGCTCGGCTCGGCAACCATTACCGCCACCAGCGAGGGAAAGAGCGGGAGTGCGATCGTCACGGTTACGCAGCCGCCCGTTGCCACAGTAACGATAGCTCCTCAGAGCATCGCCTTTGACGTTGGGGCCACCGCAACGGTGACCGCAGCGGTTCTGGATGCGTTTGGGCACGCAGTTCCCAACAAGACCGTCACGTGGCTCACTTCCGACGCATCGATCGTTGGTGGCTCCGTCAACGGCAACTCGGCAACGATTCAGGGCATAGGCGCCGGTTCTGCCACAGTGACCGCGAGTGTCGA
>JBGAJQ010000011.1:0-108088 GCA_044224875.1 Gemmatimonadaceae bacterium
AAAGACGGGAACCTCGCTGCCCCTCGCGCGCGACTGATTCCACCGTGGCAAACAGCATGATCATTCGAACGGTACTGCAACTGTGCTCGTGGACTCGCTGGAGGAGTCCATCGCCAAAGTCGCGCAACTCGCCGCATCGATGGGTGGGTTCGTAGCCAACACCCAGATTCAATCCGGCGAGGCGCAGGTGCGGTCGGCGACGCTCGAATTGAAGATTCCGACGGCCAGGTTCCAGCAGGCGACCGATGGGTTGACGCCGCTTGGCAAAGTGGAAGCCGTGAATGTTGGCGCCGAAGATGTCGGAGAGGAGTTTGTCGACGTGAGTGCGCGCATCGCGAACAGTCGCCGCCTCGAAGAGCGCCTGGTACAATTGCTCGCCCAGCGCACGGGAAAACTGGATGATGTCCTGCAGGTCGAACGCGAACTGGCACGCATTCGCGAAGAGATCGAACGGTACGAAGGCCGGCTGCGATTCCTGAAGACGAGGGTGGCCATGAGTACGCTCACCATCTATGTGCACGAAAGGGCGCCTGTGGTCAGCTCCAACCCCGGGCACAACGTGATTGGCGAAGCATTTGTAAATGCCTGGCGGACATTCGTCCTGTTCGTGGCTGGATTTATCGCCGCATTGGGCTGGATTGTCCCCGTCGGGGCCTTACTGGGGGCCGGCGCGATAGTCGCCCGCCGTGTCGTCCGGCGTCCTTCAGGCCCTGTTCGTCTGACTGCTCAAGAGGTGCAGCGCTGAGGGCTCTGCGCGTACTCCGGTGAGTGAGCTCGGGGGTTTTGCGATATAGATCACACAATTTCTGTACGCGATTTCACACGACATCGCAACAAGGTGATCTCTGCCACCGCAGACCGACCAAAATGTTACCATTTTGAAATCGCGAGAACGCTTGTCAGCCGCCAAGTCACGGTCAGCGGTCATTGGTGGCCTGGACATTCAGGCGATCACAAGCCGCGTTCAGCTGACGCACGGGGCACTTTCGCGCGACATCCGAGTAGCTCACACTGAAAAATGCTTTACATTTGAACCTGTCGAACACGGCTGAGCTTCTTTCACAGCTTGGCCATGGGATCTGCGGGCCACGGAGGAGTGCTTCAATGATACGGAATCGGAGTTTTGTGTTGTTGCTGCTGGCAGCGGTCGCGTGCGATCGCACGCCGCGTTTGGCGTCTGGCGCCGACACGGGGCTCGCATTAGCCCGGTCTGGACGGGCGAAGGACTCGCTAATCGCCGTGAAGGACAGCCTGTTGGGTGAGCGGCAACGCCAACTGAGCGAGCAAAGTCAGTTGATTGGGGATGCCGCGACGAGCGCCCGGCTGGTGTCGGAAATCGGCCGCGACCTCGCGAACGTGAAGTTGGATCGTGCAGGCTCCAAGGCGCAGCCTGAATCAGCGGCGCCGAATACGGCCGAGGAACTGGCCACGATCCAGAAGAAGATCAAGACCGTCATGGCTCGGTTGAACGCGAGTCAGGCACGCGTGCGCAAGCTTCGCGAAGACAGCACGACGTTCACGGCACGCGACGAAGCCCAGGTAGCCCAGCCCGCGAGTACGAGCGGTCGATCACCGACCTGCGCGCCAGCGTGGAACAGCAGCGCCAGCAGATCGCCGTACTGCAGACCCGTGTGGACAGCGTCACCCGCGCGAACGTCGTCTTGGCCGCGCGCAACGACTCCGTCACGGCGCGGGCCAATGCCTTGTTTGCGCAGGACGACTCGGTGTTCGTTGCAGCTGGTACCGAGCGCGAGCTGATCGCCAAGGGCGTGCTGAACAAGGAAGGCGGGACAAAGTTCTGTTTGGGCGCGGCAAGACGCTCGTACCTTCGCGCAACCTCGACATGAACGTGTTCCGTGTGCTCTCCAAGTCGCACGATACGTCGATCTCCCTGCCGCGGACCGACAAGGACTATCGCGTAGTCTCTCGCCACGACTTATGTACACCCAGCTGGCTGTGCGCCGCTAAGGACGCAAAGATCCGAGGCGAACTGGGCATCACGAATCCCAGCAAGTTCTGGGCAGCCTCAAAGTTCCTCATCCTAGTCGAGCGCTAAGCTTCGACTCCGAGGGATGACAGACGCGTGGCCGGCACTCATCGCCGGCCCCGCGTTTTGCTTTCTCGGGGTTAACGTGCGACTGGACCAACCAGCTCAGGCGCGCGACGCCTTCTTCGCGAGGAGTTCCTGTCTCAATCTACCCGCGAGGAACAAGAGGAGCGACGGAATGCCGACCCATCGAATCTCGTTCAGCAGGATTCGGACGCCGCGCATCGTCAGCAACTTCTCGAGGCTGAGCGGCGAAACGAGGATTGGGTGGAACGGAAAGAAGTATCGCGTGGCATCGAAGGGCGCGAAGAATGCGACGCCGAGACCGCCGTCGGTGAGGGCGTCCAACGCGCCATGCGACAGCGCCGCCAGAACCAGGTAGAGCCAAAAGAATGGGGGTGGCGCATCTGCCCTGCGCTGTGTCACCCACCAGAGCAGCGACGCCAGACCTACGGCAAAGAGAACGGAATGCGTGATGCCGCGATGTCCCCAGATGGTTTCGTAGGGCACGCCCATGACGTACCCAGCGAAATCGATGTCCGGCAGGACGGCCAACCCCGCACCCCACACCCAGGCGCGCGGCGGCGCCTTGGCTGTCTTCAACAGGGGCCAGAGGGACGCGCCAAAGACCGCGTGAGCAAGAGGTGACGGCATGGCGCGGAATGTAGGCTCAAGCGACTTATTGCGCGCGCCCCTTCCGCATCAGCTCCGCGAGGATCCGCGCGCGCTCCGCGGCGGTCATTAGCCGGCCGTTGGCCACAACAGCTGCAACGCGACGCAAGTTGGCGATGTCTTCCAGTGGATTCGCATCCAGCAGAACGAGGTCCGCTAGTTTGCCCGCGGCCACAGTGCCAAGGGAATCGGTCATTCCGAAGTACCTGGCCGGCTCCCAAGTCGCCGCGCGCAGGATATCGAAGTTGGACATACCGGCACGGGCGAACAACGCAAGCTCCTCGTGCAGCCCGAATCCGGGTGGGCTGTTCCGGAGCGGAGCGTCGGTACCGGGCATTATGGCCACACCTGCTCGGTGCATGATCCCGACAACCGCCACACGGCGGTCAAACAGCTGCAGTCCCGTCGCGTTCGCACCCGGAGGCACATCGTCAGGCATGGGAAAGATTTCGGAGACGAATCGTCGCAGTGAATCGGGGAGGTACTTGGCATAGGCATCCCCCGGCACACTTCGGTCGGGCCAGTTCGCGACCTCGTACTGCGCCACCAGTGTGGGCACTACCCATGTCCCATCGCGAACGAGCGTGGCCCAGATTGGAGCAAGGTCGGCTGACGAGCACCGTGCCAGGACCTCCTGCACTTGAAAACGCGGTGCCAAGGCGGTCGACTCCGCAGGTGTACACGGGCTCGGAATCTGGAGCAGATGCTCCAGACTGCGCTGGCCGGAGTCAGAGGCCTCGACCGCGGTGATGCTGCGGGGCACGTGTCCGGTGAATGGGATGCCGCGTTCTCGCGCTCTTCGCGCAGCGGCAAAGAACACATCTCGTCGGAATTGGCTGTGCAGCTTGATGAAGTCGACGCCAAGAGCGACCAGCGAGTCAACGGCCCGCCGTGCCTCGTCAGGCGTGCGAGCCAGGAGGTGCGGAATGGGCACGTCGCCACCTTCGATGTACGGACCCGACACGATCATGCGTGGCCCACGCAAGCGACCCGCGGCAATGTCCTTTCGCCACACCTGCAGCTGCGACCAGTCTCCGGCCATGTCGCGGACCCCTGTGACGCCGTTCGCCAGGTACAACGGCAGAACACTCCGGCCTCCCGGCATCACGGTATGCACGTGCATGTCCCACAGACCGGGGACCAGGTACTTGCCCTTGCCATCCACGCGTCGAGTTCCGGATGGGAGAAGCAGCGAGTCACTCGCGCCAACTGCTACGATGCGATTGCCGCGAAGGAGAACGCTTTGATTGGCGCGCGGCACGGGGCTGCTGCCGTCGATGACGGTGACGCGCGTGATGGCGAGTGCTTGCGTGCGAGCAACCGCTGGCGTCGCGGCCGTAACGGCCACCATCACATGCCCTACGATTCGTCGGCGAAGGACGGTAGCCATTCTTCCCTTCTTGAGGCAGGCATGCGCCGGATCCCGTGCTGCAATCCGAGCGGACGAGGTATCATCAGGGCCGACACTCTGGTCGGCGGAATTCTCGCGATTCTACGAGCCGCTGGCGATCGCGGGAAGTACCGCTTGATAGAAGAGGTCGAGCCCCGCACCCTCGGAGGCCACGACGACGACCACCAAGTCGAGCGATGGCACGACAAAGAGCCACTGTCCGCCGGATCCGGAAGCGGCGATGACATCCAAGGATGCGCCGGAGGCCGGTACTGGTGCCAGCGGATTCATCACGCCGCCATTTTCCCGGCACGCCCCAATGGCCATCGCCGACCCGACGACCAGCAGGCGACGCTCCCACAGGACGCGACGCCACCTCACGTTCCCGTACCTTGGTACGTCGCAGCCGGTAGTAGGCAAGCCAAAAACCGCGCAAGGCATCCACGTAGGCACGCAGGGCCTGGTCCTTCTCGCTCTGCGCAATGTACAGGTTGTCGATGCCGATGCGCCCGATCACGTACCGGTTCTTCGCCACCTCAAACCGCTTGTTGGCGACCGTATCGGCCTTGGCGCTGACGGAGAGTTGATCCCGCGACTGGTCGATCTGGCGGGCGGCAAAGTATGCGTCTTGCGCGAGCTGTTCCCGGGCCAGTCGAGCATTCGACTCCACACGATCCTGATCTGCCCGCGCCGCCTGAATCTGGGCACCGCGACCTCCCCATTGCAGGATGGGCATGGACACGGAAAGGGTGAGGCGTTGGGCATTCAAGAGGTCGCGGTAGGCGAGGTTCACGTCGGGCGCCGTCTGGTTGTAGCCGACACTCGCCTCGAGAGTGGCCCCCAACCCGGTGTTCAATCTGGCGTCGCTCACGCGGCGCCGAGCCTGAACGGTCTGGAGTTCCTGATTCGTCACCAATGACCGGTTCCGGAGTGCTTGCGTGACAGCCAGCGCGGTATCCACCTGGACCGGGGGGACCTCGTTCGTGACGATGACATCGAGCGGCGCATCGATCGGCAGGTTCAACTGCAACCGGAACGCCGCGAGGCTTCGGTCGTAATTCAACTTGGCGGTCGCCAAGGCGTTCCGGGACCGCAGCAGTGCCAGTTCGCTCTGCAGCAGATCGTTCTCTCCGATCTTGCCGACTTCGTACCGACCCTTGCTCAGGGTGTAGAGCGTGTCGTTGACCGCGGCGTTCGTCACCGCATTCTCAAGCTCTGTCCGCGCCGAATACAAGTCGAAGAACGCGTTCGCGGTGCCGATCGCCACGTCCTCACGACTCTCCAGGTATTGCCGCTCGGCCACCGTCAGGGACAACCCTTGCTCCCGGGTATCCCAGGCCAGTGTGTTTGGTCGCAGGATGTTTTGTCGCACCCCGACAAGGAATGGCGTCGAAGACCAGCTCTTTTCCGATTGCTGCCCCGCAATCTGCAAGCGTGACAGCGACGATTGCACAAAGAGGTCGCCACCGGTGATGGGCAAGCGCTGAGAAACGCGAAGGTTCAGCGCCTGCGAGTTGAGCTGTTGTGCCTTGAAGAGCGTGCTCCCGTCAGGCTGCGTCACCGGAATGATCGATCGATTGTAGACGGGTAGGTCGCCCGACAGGGACAACTGTGGCAGCAAGCTGGCGTCGAAGGCGCGGCTACGCTGCCGTGCCGCCTCGCGCGCGCTCGTGGCTGCTCGGGCTCCGTACGACTGGCGTTGCGCCATTTCGATCGCCTGCTGCAACGTGAGCGCTCCCTGCGCTCCGGCTGGGGCGCCAGGCGCAACCGACGCAGCGAGAACCGCAACGGCGCTGCCCACGAGGCGCGCACGGAATCGACCAGAAGTATTCCTCATTCGTATCTCAGGCAGGCCACGGGATCCTGACGGGCCGCTCGGTACGCGGGAACGATCCCGAATACGAGGCCCACGCTCAGCGAAACGCCAAACGCCACAATGACAGAGATGGCCGACACCAACGTCTTGATGCCGGCAAACTGCTCGATGCCCAAACTCAATCCTCCACCCACCAGGATCCCGGCGACTCCCCCCACCACGCTGATGAGGATGGCTTCGGAGAGGAACTGCGCCAGGATGTCCTTCTGTCGAGCACCCATGGCGCGTCGAACGCCTATCTCCTTGATGCGCTCGAGCACCGAGGCCAGCATGATGTTCATGATCCCGATACCGCCAACGATCAAGGAGATCGAGGCGATGGCGCCAAGGACGATGTTGAAGATCGTCTTCGTTCGCTGCTCCTGCTTCAGCAACAACTCCGGAACGGTGATCTCGAAGTCGACGACGGAGTTGTGACGGCGCGCCAACATGCGCTGCATGATTTCAGCGACCGGCGAAACAAAGCGCGCCTCGGTCACGCGCACCACGATGCGATCCAGCTGGTGGTAGTTCAGCCGTTCCGCACGTACCGCGGGATCCTCCGTGGCAGCATTGGCGTCGTCGTTGCCATTCTCGGCGCGAGCAGCCTGCTCAATGTCCTGCTGGGTGAGCTGGGCACGGTTTCGATAACGCAGCAGCATGGTATGCAGCGGCACGTACACATCCATGTTCGGGTCACGCACACCAAGTCGCTGTGACGTTTCCTTGGTGACCGAACGGTCGGCGAGCACGCCCACCACCGTCAGCCATGAGTTACCGGCCTTGATGGTCTTTCCAATCGGGTCCTCGGTGGTGAAGAAGCGGGTGCGTAGTCCATGGCCGATGATCGCCACCGGGCGCCCCGATTCAACCTGCGACCGATTGAACCATTCACCTTGGGCGAGGTCCAGGTTCAACAGTTGGAAGTAGTTCGTGTCGACGCCCACGACTTTCCCCGATCGCCGTCGGCCTTCACGCGTGACCAGGGAATTCAAGACGACTTCGGAACTCGCCGTTTCCACGTTCGGGATCACGTTCCGGATGGCATCGGCGTCGTGATACGTTAGCCCAGGAGAAAACTTCTTGGGCTCCTTCTTGCCATCGTCGTCCTTGGCCTTCTCCTCCTTCTGTTCCACCAACGGTGTGACGACGATGTTGTTTGAGCCGAGGAGTCGCATCTGCTCGAGGATCTCCTGCTCGGCACCCTTCCCGATCGCCAGCATCGCGATGACCGAGGCGACGCCAAAGAGAATGCCGAGTGACGTCAGACCCGCGCGCAACTTGTTGTGACCGACGGCGACCAGCGCCGTTCGCATGCTGAACGACGCGTGCGTGACGAACGCCTGCCAGGCGGACACCTGCGCCGTTGATTCGTCCGACATGCGCTAGTCCTTGCGCGCGGCGGTTCCTGCCGGAGTCGGACGCGGCGTTGCAGTAGCGGGTTGAGCTGGCGGCTTGGACTCCGGCGGGGTGATGGGTACGGGCTTGCTGCCTCGCCCCGTATCGCCCGCGGCGCCATTGGGGCGATCCGCCGAGCCGGGGAGCCGATCGGTTGGGATGCCTTCGCGGTCCTTCGGCGGTGAGAGCAGGACTTCGTCACCGTCATCCAGTCCTCGTGCAATCACCACGGCGTCGTCGTTGAGCGCCCCGGTCTCGACTTCCTGGCGCCGCACACCTCCGCGCGAACGCTTGTACACGAATGGCGTTTCGCCCTCGGACATCACGGCTTCCAGGGGAACCGAGAGGGCGTTCTTGACCGCGTAGGTTTCGATCGCCGTCGAGGTGGTCATGCCGGGACGGAGGGTGGTGTCTGACTCTGCGACCAGGATCCGCACCTCGAAGACCTTCGCATCGGCGTTGGGGCGCTGTTCGCCGACATTGGCCACTCCCATGACTTTTCCCGTCAGCCGTTTGGATGGATCGGCATCCAGCGAGATGACGACCGACTGACCGACAGCGACCTTTCGCACGTCGATTTCACTGACGTAGGTGATGGACTCCATCTGCGAGAGGTCGGGAAGTGTTGCAACTGTCGGGTCCCATGGATTCACTTGCGACCCCGCCGTCTTCTTCTTGCCGTTCCACTCCTTGACGTAAATCACCATGCCCGCGGCGGGGGCCTTGATGGTGAAACCCGCCATCACGGCCTGCACGATATTCAACTTGTTGCGAGATCGCTCCACATCGGCACCCACCTCGCGCATCTTCGCCTGCGCCTGCTCTGTCTTCGTCTTGTAGTCGATTCGGGCCTGGGCCAAGGCGCGCGTGGCCTTCTCGAAATCGATCTCCGCCTGCCGTCGCACCGACGGCGCCTCGTAGACCGCTTGTTCCTTGGCGATGCGCTTCTCTTCCAGGGAAAGCTCCATCGTCTTGATCTCTTCGCGGGCCTTGGACAGGTTCAACGTCGAATCGAGTTGTGCCTGCTCCAGCTGTGCTTCCGCCTTTTGCAGCTGAAGGCCCACCTCGGCGGCCTTGGCCGTGATGGTCGAGCGATCCAGCTCGGCCACGACGTCGCCCTCCTTCACCACCGTCCCCTCGGGCACGATGGAGGAGATCTTCATCTGGTAGGCTTCCGCCTGTTGAGCGTTCGGCGGCCCCTGGATCTGCACGAACTTCTTGGCACGGAGCTCGCCCGCTGTCGTGACGATGACCTTGAAGTCGCTGCGTTTCACTCGCGTTGTGATGGCTCCATCGGGAGTGCCCGCATCACGAGCGAGCAACCACGCGCCAGGGATCACGAGGAGCGCGATCAGCGCGGCGGCGATTGACCAGCGAGGCCGGGGAATTCGCATTAATGCAGTCTCGAGTCTGAGTTTGGGGGAACTCGCTTTGACTGTCAGCGCGCAGCCGCCAAATACCCCCGGCTGCGAGAGTGTTTCCACTCAGTGGCGTAAGACAGCGCCACATAGATGAATGGTTGGCCGATCTCCGGGCGATTTCAAGAAAGAATCTGCTGCTAACGTGGTTGGCTAGCGGTCGTGTCGGCCCTCGGCGCTAATGGCAGCGTTCGGCAGCTCTTTGGCCCCCGGGCTCCGCATTGTGTCGGCCCGGCCAACAAAGTCGTCTTTTTCGGGTCTCCCCTCTGCGCGAAAGGGGCCGGCTGGTATAGACTTTGCCCACGCACGCGAGCGCGGGATATGCAGCCCCGACAAATCGTCTAAGACCACACCATTTCTCAACATAGCGGCAGAATGCGACAGGTAATTCGGAAGGGCCTGAAGGACATCATCGTTGACGAGGTACCAGATCCCATCGCCTCGGCGCACCACGTGGTGGTTCAGCCACAGTTCTCGCTCATCAGCAGCGGGACCGAGACGGCGAGCATCCACAACGAGAGCCTGTTGAAGGAGGTTGCCGACAACCCGTCGCATATCAAGAAGATCCTCGACGTCATGAAGATTCAGGGTCCGCGCCGGACGGTGTCCGAGGTGATGGCGAAGTTCAGCGAGTATGCGGTGCTCGGGTACTCGGGGGCCGGCGTGGTGGTGGAGAAGCACCCGACGGTGAAAGACGTCGAGATCGGGGATCGGGTGGCCTACGGTGGTGAAGGCACGGGACACGGCGAACGCATCCTGACCGGCGAGAAGCTGGTGGCACGTGTTCCCGATGGCCTCGGCTTCGACCGGGCCTGCTTTGCCACGTTAGGCAGTATTGCCATGAACGCCGTGCGCATCTCGCAGATCGGGATTGGCGATCGCGTGGCGGTGATCGGCCAGGGGCTGGTGGGCCAGCTCGTGACGCAGCTGGCCAAGCTGCAGGGCGCCGTCGTGATCGCCTTGGACCTCAAGCAGGAACGCATCGACTTGGCTCGGACGTTAGGCGCCGACCATGCGCTCGTCGCAGACTCCGAGACGGTGGCGAAGATTTCGGCCCTCACCAACGGACAGGGCGTGGACTGCGCGTTCATCGCGGCCGCAGCGAAGTCGGCGGCACCCTGCCATCAAGCACTCGCTATCACCCGCGACCGTGGACGCATTGTCGTTGTGGGCGCGGTGAACATGGAGTTTCCGTGGAACGACATGTACCTGAAGGAAATTCAGTTGTTCATGTCGCGCGCATACGGACCTGGGAGTTACGACCCTGACTACGAGAAGCGCGGGATTGACTATCCCTTTGCATACATCCGCTGGACGGAAAACCGGAACATGGAGGAGTTCCTCCGCCTGATGGCGGCGGGGCTCGTTCATGTGGACCCGTTGGTCACGCACCGCTACGCCCTGGAAGAGGCCCCGCAGGCGTACCAGACCATCATGGATCCGGCCACCAACAGCATGGCCGTGTTGCTCAAGTATCCGGAGCTTGTCGCTGGCGAGCAGAATGGCGCGCGCGCCGTCCCCAAGCGACGGGTCGACGTGCATCCGGCTCAGCCCAAGGCCGGTAACCTGGAGTTCGCCCTGGTGGGCGCCGGCAACCTGGCGCGCTGGGCACACCTGCCCAACATCAAGAACGCCCCCGGCGTCACGCTCAAGGCGGTGCATTCATCCAGCGGGGCACGGGGAAAGAGTTACGCCACGCGCTTTGGTGCCAACTACGCAGCGACCGACTACAAGGAGATCCTGGCGGACAAGGACATCGACGCGATCGTCATCGTCAGCCGCAATCCGGTGCACGCCTCACAGACCGTCGCCGCGTTGGAGGCCGGGAAGCACGTCTTTGTCGAGAAGCCGATGGCGCTCACCGAGGACGAGTGCCGCCAGATCGTACGGGCGCAGGGCGTCTCCGGGCGTTGGGTAAGCACCGGATTCAACCGCCGCTTCGCGCCGTACTATCGCGGGGTCAAGCAAGCGCTCAGCAAGAGGACCGGGCCGGCGGTGTTGAACTGCCGAGTCAACTCGCCAGGTATTTCCGGCGCCTACTGGATGGCCGATCCCGCCATTGGCGGTGCCATCCTCGGCGAGGCGTGCCATTTCGTCGACTTGATGTACTGGTTGCTGGACTCCGAGATGGTGTCCGTGTCAGCGTACTCGCTGCCCACCGACGTCGAGGCACCGATCGGCTCGAACAACATTGCCGCGAGCTTTCTATTTGCCGATGGGTCCGTGGGCAACCTCACGTACTGTACGGTGGGGAGCAAGACATCCGGCGGCGAGCGCGTGGAGGCGTTCGCGCAGGGCATCGGCGCCATGACGCAGGATTTCAAGAAGCTGAGCGTGTACGGCGGCATGGTGCGGTCCCAGTCGAAATTCTGGGCGGACAAGGGCTATGACGTGCAGATGAACGACTTTGTCGACGCCATCCGCAAGCAGCGGGAGCCAGCGGTGAACCTGCGCGACGGTGTGCGGGCGACGATCGGCTGCCTTCGCATGCTGGACGCTGCAAAGACCCGCCAACCCTGCGCGATCGACGTCGACGCCATCTTCGCTTGAGCATGGACGTCGTTCAGCTGGGCCCATACCCACCGCCATACGGTGGGGTGCAGGCCAACATTGTTGCCATTCGCGAGCACCTCCGTCGGTGCGGGATCGACTCCGGTGTCGTGAACCTCACGCGCCACCGTGCGACGTCCGGAAACGGTGTTTTCTATCCGCATACGGCGGGAGAAACCGCCGCCCTGTTGTGGAGACTGCCGGCGAAGATCCTGCACCTCCACATTGGCGGGCACGTGCCGCTACGGGTTGCGGCGTTAGGCATGTTCTGCGGGTTGCTGCCCGGACGAAAGAGTGTGTTGACCTTCCACTCAGGAGGTTACCCGTCGTCCGAGGAAGGCCGGAATGCGAAGCCCGGTTCGTTTCGCGGATTCGCGTTCCGTCGTTTCGACCGCATCATTGTCGTGAACGACCAGTTGGCGGACGTCTTTCGCCGCTACGGGGTCAAACCGGATCGCATTCGCCTGATCTACCCGCATGCCGTTGATCTCGACGAGATGTCTCCGACACTCGCCGAGCCGCTGGGGAGCTTTTTCGCATCGCATGACCCAGTGCTGCTGAGCGTCGGTTTGTTGGAGCCGGAGTACGATCTTGGCCTGCAGATCGATATCCTGGAGCGGGTCCGGGCGCGCTTTCCACGGGCGGGGCTGGCCATGATCGGTTCGGGTTCGCTGGAGGGTCAATTGCGCGCGCACATCGCCTCCAAGCCGTACCGCGAGCACATCTTGCTGACCGGCGATGTCGCACACCCACAGACGCTCCGCGCCATCAACGACACCAGTGTGCTGCTTCGGACGACCCTCTACGACGGCGATGCGGTTTCGGTTCGTGAGGCGTTGTTCCTGGGCACGCCGGTCATTGGCACGGACAACGGCATGCGACCGCGTGGCGTGCACCTGATCCCGAAGCAGGACGCGGACGCGCTGGATGAGGCCATCGCTACCGTGTTGTCTCAGGACCGGAAGCAAGGAGCGCAGCAGGCACTGTCTGGTCGAGAGAATCTCGATGCCGTGTTGGAGCTGTACCGCGAGCTGGCGCCGGTCGGCGCCACGCGTTAGGATCGCGCGAACGCTTCCATCGACCTCATACGACATGCCGGATCCGATCCTTCTGCTCGTCCGCGCGTTGACGGCGGGCGGCAGCGAGCGGCAGCTGACGGAAGTGGCCAAGTCGCTCGACCGAGCCCACTGGAGCCCGCACGTCGGGTGTTTTCGCGACGAAGGCGTGCGCGGAGACGAATTGCGAGCAGCCGGCGTCCCGGTCGTGCGCTTTCCCGTGACCTCGTTCGGATCAACGAGCCTGCTGACTGGCGCCCGCCTGATGGGGCGTTACCTGCGCGAGCATGCGATTCGCCTCGTGCACACGTTCGACACGCCGATGAACATCTTTGGGGTCCCGACGGCGCGCTTCTACCAGTGCCCGGTAGTGCTCTCCTCGCAACGCGCCTATCGCGCGTTGTCATCCCCACGGGAGCGCGCGCTGCTTCGCCTCACGGATCGTCTGGCGCATGGCGTGGTGGTGAACTGCGAGGCGATGCGAACGCACTTGATCGAGGATGAGCAGGTACCGGCCTCGCATGTGTCGTTGTGCTACAATGGCATCGACCTGGACCGCTTTCACCCCGAGCGTGGGGTGCGTCCGGAGTTCCTGCGCGATGCTGACCTCGTCATCGGGTGCGCGTGCGTGTTGCGTCCGGAGAAGGGATTGCTCACCCTCGTCGAGGCCTTTGCGCAGGTGCAACCCGTTGAACGTCGTGTGCACCTGGTGCTGGTGGGTGGGGGGCCGATGCAGGAAGCGCTCGAGCAGCGTGCAGGGGAACTCGGAGTGCGCGAGGTCACGCACTTTGTCGGCAACCAGTCGGACGTCACACCCTGGCTTCACATGATGGATGTGTTCGTGTTGCCGTCGCTTTCGGAGGCCTTCTCCAACTCGCTGATGGAGGCGATGGCGTGCGGCTGCACCTGCGTGGCATCCCGTGTCGGCGGCAACCCGGAATTGGTGCGCGAAGGGGAGACGGGGCTCCTGTTCGAGGCGCGCGACGCGAGAGGACTCGGGGTCCAGCTCAACCGACTGGTGCATGACCCTGAGTTGCGCAGGCGTTTGGCCGAGACTGGTACCCGTCAGATACGCGAGCGCTTTTCTGTGCAGCAGTCCGTCCGGCGAATGGGTGAGATCTATGCGTCGGCTCTGGCTCGCCGTCCATCGTGAACGGAAACCCACCGCGCGGCGCACGCCGTCATCGCGGAGCAGACTGACTGATCCGGTACACCAGAACTTGTGGTGCATCGGCCGTATCTGACGATACGACGGCCAGCCGGGTGTCGGTCACGGCAGGGTCGATGCCGCCGGTCGGCGGAAGTCCACGCACGGTCGCGATCAGCCGACCCATTCGGTCAAAGACGTCGTAGACCCGCCCGTCGGATGTCACCACCTCAACCCACAGATGACCACCAGCACCGTAGAATGCAGATGCAATCGGCGGTTTGTTGGCCGGGCGTTCGAACGCCGATTGATCGCATGCACTCGACGGCCGGCTCCTGCGATACGCCGTGAACTCGCTCTGGGCGACAGCCCATTCGCCGTCCGTGAGCGGAGCAGGATGGAACGGTCGCTCAATTACACGGCTTGTGTCCCCCGACTTGGTGAGGAACGTGAACCGGTATTGATCTGAGCGCGCGACCACGATCTGGCCGTCAGGTGTTGGAAGGGCAACGAGCTGGGGACCGTAGGGATTCGCAAAGAACGAGAAACCCTCCTTCCCGTTCGTGCAGCGAATATTCGCGTTGGGGATCGTTGGTCGTACGAGGGGAAGCGTGTCGCGCGGTCCCGCGGGTCCATAGTGAACGTAAACGGTCTGAGGCTGCGGCGTGGCCGGGCGAATGCCGACGGCCCAGAACGAAGGCGCGGTGCGGTATAGCCTAACGAACTGGGAACCACAGCCGCATCGCCTGATGACGTCACGACCGGATAGCCACGCGTGGAATCAACGGTGATCGCCACCGTCGACGCCGGTTCGTTTCGCGCGCAGGCTCCCGCGAAAACGTGTGGCCACCACCACGCGGCGACGGTCATGAAACGAACACGCAGCATCCGAGCTTCGCTCATAACGATCCCCCTCAAACCTCGGCCGAGTGCTGATACCGCCGTTGCGTTTCGTCGCGCTCTTACTTCATCAAGCGCCTATCTTGCTCCAGTCGAGGCGATTGCCCCACGGCTGTCCCACCAATAGATCGTCGCCCCAATGACGATAGTCACCAGCCCCGCAACCGACGCCAGCGGGCGCTCGGTCAGCACAAATCCCAGCGTCCACAGGCTGGTCAGGATGAAGAAGAACGGGACGATCGGATAGCCGAACGTTCGATACGCCAGGACACGTCCCGGTTCACGACGCCGCAACACATAGACTCCGATCACGGCGAGGGTCGTGTTCAGGTTCAACGTGAACCCTGCGTACGTCATGACGCGTTCCACCGATCCCGTTAGGAGCAGCGCCACCGTGAAGGCGATCTGGAGGAGGATCGCATTGCGCGGAACGTTTCGCGACGTTCGACGGCCGATGAGCGACAACCGTACGAGGTCGCGTGTCACGGCCTCCGTCACGCGGGACCCCGCCAGGACCAACCCGCTGATCGTCGCCACCAGCACCATGGCGATCATCCCGCTCATGATGCGACCACCCGACGGGCCAAACATGGCCTGCGCCGAAAGCGCTCCAACCTCCACCACGCCGTCCAAGCGGTCCGTGGGGATGGTGCGAAGAAACGTCCAGTTCAGGAGCAGGTAGAGGCAGGCGACCAGCAGCGTCCCCACGGTCAGGGACCACGGGATGGTGCGTGAAGGATGTTCAACCTCTCCCGCCACATACCCGGCGGCGTTCCAACCCGAGAAGGCATACGACACGAAGATCAACGAGACGGCAAACGCCGGTTCGCGAAGCTCGCGCCAGGCGTCGGGCGACGGCGCGAACGACAGCGGCTGCGGGGTCCGGTAGGCCACGCCCGCCACGATGAACCCGATGATCAGCGTCAACACGATGCTCGTTAGGCTGACCTGGAAGCGGCGGGCCAGGTGCAGGTCCCACGCGTGGACCATCGACACCACCACGAGGACGGCCAACGACGCGACCATCGGCTGGATCGGGATAGTGGCGCTGAGGTACCGGCCGAAGGCCAATGCCGCCAGCGCAATCGGTGCGGCGAACCCGACGGTCATCGAAACCCATCCGCCCAGGAACCCCATCAGCTTCGAGTAGACGCGGCCGAGGTACACGTACTCACCGCCGGAATGGGGATATGCCACCCCGAGTTCGGCGTAGGAGAGCGCGCCGCACAAGGCCACCATGCCCCCAACCGCCCACAGGGCGAGCAAGGCAAAACCCGTGTGCGTTCCGCCAACCTGAAACCCAAGGCTCGTGAAAACTCCCGTCCCGACCATGTTCGATACGATCACCGCAACCGCTGTGGTAAAACCGAGGTGCCGTGAAATCGGGCGGAGCTCAACGGTCAAAGAGGACGCCTCGGGTGCAATGGGGTGTCGGGTCGGCGCAACGTGAACTGGGAAACGCGTCTGGTGACGCGACCGGATACTGCCGAGCGAACCGTCAGCGGTCAATCACCTGAGGTGACATCCGGACTTTGTGACGTACGGAAGTTCGGCGCACTGACTCACGAGGGCATATTCGGGGAGTCCGACGACGCGGCGTGTCGATATGGCGTCCTGCCAGCCCCCCATGAGGTGTGTCATGCATCGTATGAAGTCGATGTTGGTCCTGGGCAGTTCCGCGCTTGCGGCGGCCTGTAGCCAGCCGTCAAGCCCCGATTCGGCAACGCCCATCACGTCACTGCCGCGGGCCCTGGCTCCGGCCGAGCAGGAACTCATCGCCAGCAGCAACCAATTCGCGTTCGGCCTGCTACGAGAGGTGAACGCCTCATGGACGGGCAAGAACGTCTTCATCTCGCCGCTCTCGGCATCGATGGCGTTGGGCATGACGATGAATGGAGCTGCCGGGTCGACCTATGCGGAGATGCGCGGCACGCTGGGGTTCGGCACGCGCGACTTGGCGGAGATCAACGGTGGCTATCAGTCCCTCGTAAAGCTGCTGCGATCCCTCGATCCCAAGGTGCAGTTTCAGCTGGCGAACGCGATTTGGTACGACCAGACGATGGCGTCGGCATTCGAGGCGGCGTTCCTGCGCGACACGAAGACGTACTTCGACGCCGAGGTTGCGGCGCTGGACATGCGTTCCCCGCAGGCCCTGACGACGATCAACGCCTGGGCCAACAAGAACACCAACGGCAAGATTCCAAAGGTCCTCGACGCACTGGGCGACGACATCGTGATGCTCCTGGCGAACGCGATCTGGTTCAAGGGAGACTGGCGCGATCAGTTCGAGAAGGCCAAGACGGCACCAGAGCCATTCGCGACATCGAGCGGCAGCGTCAACGTGCCCACCATGCAACGGACCGGAGCGCTGCGATTGGGTACGATTCCCGGTGCCCAGGTGATCGAACTGCCGTATGGCGGCGATGCCTTTGCCATGACCATCCTGCTCCCGAACACGGGGATGAACGCCGAGGGTTACCTGGGCTCGCTCACGCCAGCCGTGTGGGCCAGTGCGCTCGCCAGCCTCAACGAAGGCAAAGCCGAACTTCACCTGCCAAAGTTCAAGCTGACCTGGAAGGACAGTCTGAATGGGCCCCTGAAGCAGCTCGGCATGCGGCAGGCGTTCGTGCCTGACGGCGCCGATTTCACGCGAATGTCGCAGAGCGCCGGGCGACACCTGTATATCTCGTTCGTGAATCAGAACACATTCGTTGACGTGAACGAGGAAGGAACCGAGGCAGCGGCCGTGACCACGGTGGGAGTCGGCGTGACGTCCGCACCGGCGCCGCCCCCTGTCGTGAAGGTCGACCGACCGTTCATCTTCGCGATTCGCGAGCGCCTGTCGGGGTCGATCATCTTCATTGGCAAGATCGCCAACCCGATCGCCTGATCGAAGGGGTCACGCCGAATCGGCGACTGAGTAGGTGGGTGCCGTGGTGCCAGCCGACGCGTTGTCGCTGGCCACCACGGCACTGCGCTGGGGGGACGGACGGCGGACAGTTCGGAACTTGTCGTCAGGTCGAACCGACCGAGGGGACGCGAAGGGTGAGCTCGAGTCCTGCGGACGACGCCAGGACGGAGACGTCCGTCTGGTCGTCAATCACCGCCTCGACGCCGCGAATGGCGTCCCTGGGCTGCGTAGTCGCAACCCCAATCACGCGCATTCCGGCCGCCCGGCCGGCCTCGATGCCAGGAGCCGAGTCCTCGAAGACGAGACACTCACTCGCCGCGAAGCCTAACAAGGCAGCACCCATGAGATATCCGTCGGGACTCGGCTTACCGCGCTTCACTCGATCGGTAGAGACGAGGTGATCCGGAATGGCCAGCCCGCAAGCGCTGAGCCGGTCCCTCGCCAGCGATTGGTCAGCAGACGTCACGATCGCCCAGCGCTCGCGAGGGAGTGACGCCAGGAGACGGGCCGCACCAGGAACCGCCACCAGCCCGTGGTCGTCGTTCCGCTCCGTTGCGTCCAGCCATTCGCCCTCGGCGATTGCGTCGAGGTGCGGAGCGACTTCGGCCACCGTGTCACGCGTTCGCCGGCCATGCGCGACGCGGAGAATCGCTTCGACGTCCAGGTGATGGTTCACGGCCCAAACTCGCCAGGCGCGTTCGACCACGGCGCGCGAGTCCACGAGCACACCATCCATGTCGAAGAGAACCGCTGATGCATTGAGGACCTGTGTGCGTGTCACGGCATGCCTAACGTGAATGAATAGTCGAGAGGAAACACGCCGCACGGCGGCGTGTTGTGGAGCATGGGAAGCTACTGTCGCGTTGCGCTCGACGGCCATTTCGTCCTCTCACGTCGATCGACGAATCCCCGGGTCTGCGCCCTTGCCCCCGACGCGAAATGGGACCGCGCGAATCGGCTCTAGGCTGCGTCGAATCGTGCGCCAAATGACGGTCTTATCCGAATTCCGGAAACGGCTGTCCGGGTCTCGGATCGGTTCGCAGAACACCCTTCGAGTGGCTGCGTACGTTGTTGTAATTCAATGTGTTAGGGGCGCAGCACCGGAGTGGTAGGTTGGCGCACCGCTTGCCAACAGAGATCGTGTCCTTGCCTATCCTCTTTTGCTACTCATGTCTAACGAACCGTCGCGCGTCCTCGCCCTTGGCGAGAACACTCGAACGCGCGTGATTGCTCAGCGACTGGTCTTTCTGGGTTACCAGGTGGACTGGGCGCTCGATGCGGCTGAAGCCGCAGCATTAGTGAAGCGCTTCTCGTACCAGGCAGTTGTCGGCAGTCTCCGCGATTGGCCAGATGGTGTGTTCAATCTCGCACTCACGGATGCCGCGGAGCGACGCATTCCGAGCGGGGGAGCCAGCGGCTCCTATGCGCCACCCGCACTGATCTGGCTGGAACAGCACACGGACGGCGCTGGAACGGGCGCCAGACCATCGCGACGCGCGTGCCGACTCCCTACCGCGTGAGCCGGCTCATGACGGGTCTTGAACCGACGCAGCGGCTGCCACGCCTCCTGCTGCGTCGAGAGACATTGCGGCGCTACGTGAGCCTGGCGGAAGCGGATCGTCCCGCGATTCGCTCCTCTACAATTGTGCACCATGGGATCGTGGCGTATCCCGATCCGCTCAACCTGGCGAAGATCGACGACGAGCTGCTGCCGGTCTTGCAAGCCATGCAGGCGCGTCGTGAGAACCTGATGCTTGGGATCCTGACCAACTCCACGACTTTTCTCGTTAGGCGTTTCGCCTCCACGGTTGAGCGTGTACGGGAGGTCGGGATCGAGACGATCATGGAATTGCGCGGCAGCTGGATCATGCCGACCCTTGGCTTGATCCCGGAAGTGCGTCCCGCGTACCTGCGCCTTGGCCCGGACATCGTGCGTGGCGTGGGACAACTTCCCGAGTTGTTCCGCGAGGTGGCGGCCGTTGCCGAATTGGCACGCGACTATGGTATTCCGCTGATCGCACGAGGGTGCGAGTCAGAAAGCGACATGGATGCGCTACAAGCGGCGGGCATTAACCTCATGCAAACAGGGGCGACCGCCGGAGATCTCGACCAGATGCTCTTTACGAGCAGCGGCTCCCGGGGACCTTCGTTCCGGTTGCGCGACGTGTCGGGCCCTCAGAGTTCGCCCTGGGGAGAGTAACCCCCAGGGCAGGCTTCCGTCGCGCCTCAGATCCAGCGCCGCACGCGCCCGCAGTACTCCAAGTATTCGCTGCCAAAGACGCTCGTCAGATACAACTCCTCGCGCTCGATCACGAAGCGCTGGAGCAGCCACACGGCCAGTGGAAACAGCACCACCAGCCAGAGCGTGTTCAGCAGGCATGCCACGCCCAAGTAGAGGGCGCCCAGGGCGACGTAGATCGGGTTGCGGCTGAGACGATAGGGCCCCGAGGTCACGAAGGCCGCCGTCCGTCTGGGCGGCCACCAGGACCCGCGCGTCGCGCGGAAACTGACGAGTGCCCACAGCATGAGCACCAACCAGATCCCGATGAGCGCCCATCCAAACACGCTGAACTCTGGGGCCGCGTTTCGTGTGACAATAGGGATCGGTTTCACGCGGCCAAGGAGATAACCAGCGACCCAGGGAATCGCGAACAACAGCGGCGGCGGGACTTTGACGCTTACATGCGGCAGCCGCTCGACCTCGCTCATGAGGACCTCCACGGGGGGAATCACCGCATTGCCAATCGGCCCGACAGGGACCGTCAGGCAATGGGAGGGCAACCATGGGGGACCTAACGTCAACTCGCCGTATCGTCGGTCACACGCGGTCGAAGGCCTAACGCCACGCGGGCGTTCGCCGACCGGTCAACCATTGGCCACCGCCGCCGACGAGCGGTGGCCTCAGACGCATGCCTTGATCGTGCGCCTCTACGCAGCAGTTCGGTCGTGAGTGCGACCGAACTGCTGCGTAACAGTTCAGCTTGGCGCCGGAAGCGATTGCACCCCACGTCAGGCGGCTTGTAACGTGACCAGCAACGCATCCAGCATCTGGTACGTGGCGTTCATGCCCTCGGTCATGCCGGTCCGCAATGCCGCATCCCGAGCTTCGACCGATGCATAACGCACCGTGATGGACAGTGTCGTCTGGCCGCGATGCTCGGTGAAGGTCGTGGTGACCTGCGTCTCGCCTCCTGTCCAATCGTCGTCGAAGCGCTCGGTATGGACGATCCGTTCGGGCGCCTTGAAGTCACGGATGGTGCCTGTGAGGCCCATCTTTGGTCCGCCAGATTTCTTCCATTCATAGCGTACTCCACCGCCCACACGCAGGTCGAACTCGCATGTCACCATCGTCCAACCGTTTGGGCCGTGCAGCCACTGCTTGATGAGTTCAGGTGTCGTGAGTGCCTTGAACACGAGTTCGCGTGGGGCATCGAACATTCGCGTGATCGTGACTTCACGATCCGAGGGCGTCGTTACCTGAACCGCGCGCGTGGTGGTCATGGACGATCTCCTTTCCGCTTCCGGCGGGTGCGTTTGGGCTCTGTGGTCTTCATGTAGTCCAGCAGGTCGTCCAGCTTCTGGAAGCGACCCTCCCAGAACCGGCGGTAGTCTTCCAGCCATTCGTTGGCTTGGGCGAGCGGCTGCGCTTCCAGCTTACACGGCCGCCGCTGAGCCACTCGGCCGCGCGAGATCAGTCCGGCCCGCTCCAGCACCTTGAGGTGCTTGGAGATCGCCGGCTGGCTCATCGAGAAGGGTTCCGCCAGCTCCAATACGGATGCCTCTCCCATGGCCAACCGTGAGAGGATCGCCCTCCGCGTGGGATCGGCGAGTGCAGCGAACGTGGCGTCCAGGTGATGCGGCATGGCGCGCGGGAATAGGGTTCGTGCGGATCTTCGCGCGTCAGGCGTGGTCTGCCGCCTGCTGCAACGCCCGAATGTCGATCTTCTTCATCTGCAGCATAGCCTGCATGGCGGCGCATCGAGCGCTTCGGGTCGGGATCGCTGAGGAGTTGCCCGAGAACCGTTGGGATCACCTGCCAGGACAGCCCGAACTTGTCGCGCAGCCATCCGCACTGCTGCTCCTCGCCTCCTGCGGACAGCTTGTCCCAGAAGTGATCGACTTCTTCCTGTGTCTCACAATTGACGAACATGGAAATGGCAGGCGTGAAGCTGTACATCGGGCCTCCATTCAGTGCGTAAAACGACTGGCCCTCGAGCTCAAACGTAGCCGACATCACGGTGCCCTTCGGACCTGGACCACCCTCACCGTACCGAGTCACGCGACCAATCTTCGCGTTCCTGAAGACGGACGCATAGAAGTTCATGGCTTCTTCGGCGTTGCCGTTGAACCACAGGAAGGGGACGATCTTGTTCATATAGCGCTCTCTTTGGAAGGCGACGGCGGCTAAAGGCATCCGCGACAGTGTTCCATAACCGTTTGGTTATATATATGGGTAGTCCGCTGCCCGTCAAGAGCTGGTGGTGCTAGCGCCAGCCGACCTCGAGGCCGACGGCGGTTCGCCCGCCCACGAGCGGCTGTACCATGAGCCGTGGCGCGCCACTTGGCCCGCGCTCGATCACGGCCGCACTTGCACTGTGTGTTCGTCGCGCGTAGAAGTACGCCTCCAGGGCCGCGCCGAGCCACGTGGCGGCCGCTACGGTGTACCCGACAGCCGCCGTTGGATGAACGGTGACCAACGCGGAGTCAGCAAACGGGCGCCCCTGCGCATCACGCCGCGCCACCAGCTGATACTCCTGCGTCCACTGCAGTGCCAGCGTCATTGCACCACCAAAGGCGCCTAACGCAGCGAGGGCCAGGAGTGGCCGTCGCGTCCTTACCTGCCCAACACCCGGGAAGATGAGTCCCGAGGCGAGCGCATTCCCTGGTGAGTACACGTGGCGAGGCAGGGCATTCAAGGCCCTGGTGATCGAGACGTGATCTACGCCCAATGGCGTGGCCGCGACGTACCGCCGGAAGTCGGCAACAGCCGAGTCGCGCTCGCCACGCGCAGCGCGTGCCAGCCCGCGATTGTAGTAGACCGCCGGCGACGGATCCATTCTGGCGACCTCCGTGAAGAGCGAGTCAGCCGCCACGAAGTCGCTGCGTGTCAGGACGGTGACGGCGCTTTGGAAGAGGGCGAGCGTGGTGCGCTGCTTCTCGATCTCGCTCGCGGGGGTCAGGCGCGCAATGCGGCCTCGTACCTCATCGGCGTCGGACGAGGTGGGGGAGAGCGACAAGTATCGACAGTACGAGCGAACCGCCGACGCCCCGTCGCTCAGCGCCTCGTACTCACGTCCCAAGTAGTACGTGAGACGTGGCTCCAAGGGAGCAATAGACAAGGCACCAAGGTACGCGTCGCGCGCATCCACGTGGTCGCCAACCAGTGACGCTTCCTGCGCCCGGTTGATCAGGGCCCGCAACTGTTCGGCGTTCGACTGCGCTCCGCTGACCGGCGCACGCTCCGGCGCACTGACGCATCCACTGACTGGAGTCACCCCGATCGTGGACTGAATGGGGAGGGACTGCGCGGAGGCAAGCTCGGGAAACCACAAAGCGGCGACCGCGGCTATTACGCGTACTCGAACTGGCCGCCTCAGCTGACGTCTGTGCATTGCTTCACCCTCATCGCATCCAACCGCACGGCGCACCGGTTTTGTGGCGCGCCAAACTCACCCGGGACAGCTGGGTCGTGTACAACGCATGCTGCGAGCGCGTACGAAATGGCGTCTGTAACGTCCCGCACATCGCGCAGGCACAGCAGCGCGCGCAAGACGATCGCTGCCTAACGGCTACAGACACGCTCCCAGTGGTCAGACCCTGTCGAGCAAGCGGACTTCGAATTGGGCGCAACGGGAGACCGACGACGGCGCGACCTCTGCCTACTCCACAAGGCGCAATCACGCTCGCTCCACTACTTTACCTATCCATGACCGCTACATCGCTCTCCATCCTGCAGGACGTCTTTGGCTATCCCGCTTTTCGCGGACACCAGGCCGACGTCATTCAGCATGTGGTGGAGGGAGGTGACGCGCTGGTGCTGATGCCGACGGGGAGCGGGAAGTCCTTGTGCTACCAGATTCCCGCCCTTCAGCGTCCGGGGGTCGGGGTGGTGATCTCGCCCTTGATCGCCCTCATGCAAGACCAGGTGGCGGCGCTCGCCGAGCTTGGCGTTCGCGCCGAATTCCTGAACTCGTCGCTGAGTTACGCCCAAGCCGCGGAGATCGAGCAACGGGTGCGTGCCGGCGAGGTGGACCTTCTGTACGTTGCACCTGAACGGCTGCTCACCGCTCGATGCCTGGCGTTGCTGGCGGAGACTCCGTTGGCCCTGTTCGCCATCGACGAGGCGCACTGCGTGTCCCAATGGGGGCACGACTTCCGTCCCGAGTACATTCGCCTGTCGATCCTCCACGAGCGCTTCCCCAATGTGCCCCGCATCGCGCTCACCGCCACGGCCGACCACCAAACGCGTCAGGAGATCATCGTACGGCTGCAGCTCGCCCGTGCACGCGTCTTTGTGTCGTCGTTCGATCGACCGAACATACGCTATCGCATCGTGGAGAAGGACAACGCCCGCCAGCAGCTGTTGGGCTTCATTCGATCCGAGCACGCGGACCATAGCGGCATCGTGTACTGCCTGTCTCGAAAGAGCGTCGACGAAACGGCGGCGTGGCTAAGCGAGCGTGGCATCCCCGCCCTGCCCTACCACGCTGGCATGAACACGGACGCTCGTCAGCTCAACCAAGGGCGCTTCCAGCGTGAAGATCGCATCGTGATGGTGGCAACCATCGCCTTCGGCATGGGCATCGACAAGCCGGACGTGCGCTTTGTGGCGCATCTCGACCTCCCGAAGAGCATCGAGGGCTACTATCAGGAGACGGGGCGGGCAGGACGCGACGGCGAACCCGCTGACGCCTGGATGGCATATGGGCTCCAGGACGTGGTCCAGCTGCGACGGATGATCGAGGAATCAGACGCCGACGCTTCCTACAAGCGCATTCAGGCAGTGAAGCTCGACGCGATGTTGGGGCTCTGTGAAACATCGGAATGCCGACGGGCCAGGCTCCTGGCGTACTTCGGCGAGACGATCACCGCGTGCGGTAATTGCGACACGTGTCTCGAGCCACCGGCGTCGTTTGACGGGACCGTGGCGATTCAGCAGCTACTGTCCTGCGTGGTGCGGACCGGTCAACGTTTTGGCGCCGGCCACGTCATCGACGTGTTACGGGGGGAGGACACGGACAAGGTGCTCCACTGGCGTCACCACGAGTTGCCGACCTTTGGCATTGGACGCGACCGGGCGGCTAAGGAATGGAGGGCGATCGTACGTCAGTGCGTCGCACTCGGGTCGTTAGGCGTCGATCATGAAGGCTACGGTGCACTTCGCGTGACCGCCGCCGGCCGTGCGGTGTTGAAAGGCGAAGCGCGCGTGACCCTGCGGGCGTGGCAAAAGCCGGTGAAACGACCACGATCGCGTGCCGATCGAAACGTCGAGGTGACGCTGCCCGCGGCCGTCGCCGACCTCTTCCAAGCCCTGCGTGCCTGGCGCCTGGGCGCCGCGCGTCAACACGCAGTCCCCGCCTACGTCATCTTCCACGACGCCACGCTCAAGGAAATCGCGCGCGTGAAACCTCGTTCGATTCTGGCGCTCCGCGCCATCGAAGGGATCGGTGCGCACAAGGCGCAAGCGTATGGCGGTGACATCCTGCAGGTGGTGAGTGCCGCCTCGGCGGCTGGCGATCGCGCATAGCCGGCGTCGCGCCGACGCCGTCAGATTAAACTACGAGACGCAGCCCGCCGCGCTCCGCCCCCGACTCGTGGTCGAGACGGCCTGCAAGGAACGCGGCGATCCGCGACGCCGGCATCGGCTCGGCAAACAGGAAGCCCTGGGCCTGCGTGCAACCGAGCGATTTGACCCATGACAGGGCGTCCGACGTCTCGACCCCCTCGGCCGTCGTAACGCAGCCCAGCTTTCCGGCCAATCCTGTCACCGCCTCGATGATGGCGCCGCGATCGGCCAACGACGCTCCGCCGGACACGAAGGAACGATCGATCTTGATCGTATTCACCCGGTATCGGGTCAAGTAGTTGAGTGACGAGAAACCCGTCCCGAAGTCGTCCAGCGCAATGCGGATGCCGAGCGAGTGCATCTCCGAGATGAACTGCAGCGTCTGCGCCTCGTGCGAGAGTAACAGCGCCTCGGTGATCTCCAGCTCCAACCGGTCCGCCGTAAGACCCGAGCGCCCGAGTGCCTCCACGACGGTATGCAACAGCGATGCCCTGCCCAGCTGCGCCGGGGACAGGTTCACTGAAACCCGAATATGGGTCGGCCATTGGGCGGCGTGCCGGCACGCCTCGTGGATGATCCAATCGCCCAGGGGTACGATGATCCCGGTGGACTCCGCGATACTGATGAACGCGTCCGGCGGGAGCAGGCCACGCGAAGGATGTCGCCACCGCACCAGCGCCTCGAAGGCGACCGTTTCAAGGCTGGCGACGTCCACCACGGGTTGGAAGTGCAGGACGAATTCGTCGCGTGCCAACGCCACGCCCAAGTCTTCCTTGATGCTCCGCATCTCCTCCGCCTCTCGAAGCATCGACCCGCTGTAACGCACCGCCTTGCCGCGGGCGCGGTCTTTCGACCGATACAGCGCGAGATCGGCGTTTCTCAGCAACTCGTCAATGGTCTCGCCATCCTCTGGGCCAAAGGCGATGCCGACCGATGCCCCGACGGTGACACGGGAACCCTGGATTTCATAGGCGATGGAGATGCGCTCAATGATCTGTTCAGCCACGAGGTGCACATGGCGCGAGGACTGCATGCCGTGAAAGAGCAGCCCGAACTCGTCACCACCAAGTCGACCGACGGTCACGCCCTGCGTTTCGAAGGCAGCGAGATCCCGCGCGACCTCGCGCAACAACAGGTCACCTGCCGGATGACCGAGCGTGTCGTTTACCGACTTGAAGTAGTCGAGGTCCAGACAGCCGATCGCCATCGTGGCACCGCGGCCTCGCGCGTTCGCCAGCGCTTCTGCCGCGGAATCGCGGAACGCCGTGCGGTTCTTCAGGCCGGTGAGGATGTCGGTGGCCGCCATCCAGGCGATGCGATCCTGCGCCTTTCGCACGTCGGTGGTGTCGGATCCTACGCCACGCCATCCGTTGAAGCGCCCGCGGTCGTCAACGATCGGACTGGCCCCGATGGACCACCAGCGCAGACCATCCCGACCTAACGCCGATACCTCGAGCTTCCTGAATGGACGCCCACCACTGATGCGGTTCAGCAGGTCTTCTCGGCTGGCTGGAGCAATCAGGTCAGGGAGTCGCGCGCCATCCAGCTCGGCGCTCGAGACGCCACACACCTCCGCAAAACGCGCCGAGTGCTTCACGATGCACAGGTCGCGATCCAGCTCAAATAACCAGTCCGATCCCTTCTCCTCGAATTCGGCCAGCAACATGCCGATCACCTGTCCTCGCTCGTTGATCTTGCCTTCCGCGATGAAGCGATCGACGAAGAGTCGCGACGTGCCGAGCGCGCCTCGGATGACCACACCGGCGTAGGCCAACAGGAGACCGGCCAACTCGAAATGGTAGGTGTTGTCCGAACGAACGATCCCGACAAAGGAGCCGAGCGAGAGTATCACCACATAGGCCGTAGCAGCTGGCGGTACGGTCGCCAGCACGAACCCGCCGGCACAGATCATTCCGGTAACGACGGTCGCCACGACGAGTTGTGCCTGGGGATTGACCGACGCGAACCAGAAGATCGGAACCGCGGCCCACACCGCCGCGAGGATGCTGGCATGGAATGTCGCGCGCCGGAATCCGCGCGCCGATGATCGCGTGCGCGGTGGCCGGCGTCGATCAGCCAGCCATCCCCGCAGTGAAATCAGCGCAACCAAGGCAAGACACGCACCCCACACCGCCACGCCGCGCCAGTCAACCGCTCCTCGTAGCGTTTGAGCCACCAAGGCCAGGTTGACGAGGTTCACGACCATCGTGAGCGGCGTGAACCGGAAGACCGCCTGAAGTTGGGCCGCGCGAATCCGGGACTGGGTATCCTCGTCCAGCTCGTGTATGGGTGGCGTGCCACCCCGAATCCAGTCGGCGAGTGCCCGGGACAGGCGCGTGCGCACGGACGCTTACCTCACCGTTCGCGAAGCGCGAAGCAGACCGCGATTCAACCGGGTGTTCACGTTGGAGCTGGTGCGAGTGGGTGCACCGGAGCGAGACCGGCACGTTGATGAATGAGTGACGGACGAGGGATGCTGAGCGTCACCGCCTGCACAATAGTAATGATGATGCAGGATTTGTCGCGGATGCGAAGCGCCTAACAGTTGAGCTCGTTCACGGCGCTTCCGACAAGTAGCCGTGCCAGAGAATTCGCGCAGCGACCGCCCGAAATGGTGCCCAACGTTGCGCCATTTTCGTCGCCTGGTCACTGCTGGGCAGCGTAGGCAGCCCTCGTAGCCGAGCGAGCGCCTTGTGCAGGGCCAAGTCACCGTGCGGCCAGACGTCCGGACGCCGAAGGACAATCAACAGGTAAACGTTCGCCGTCCATGGCCCGATGCCGGTCACCTGTGTGAGCTGACGGGTGACCTCTTCGTCCGAAACCTTCGCCAACCGATCCAGTCGCAGCCGGCCCTCCTGTAAGTGTGTGGCGAGCGAACAAAGGAACGCGGACTTCTGTCGCGTCACCCCGAGGGCTCGCAACCCCATCTCGCCGGTGCCCAGGACGGCCGCAGGTTCGAACCCTCCTGGAATCTGCGTGGACAGCCGTCGATACAGGGATGCAGCCGACGCCAGCGAGACCTGCTGCTCGAGGATGATGCGGACGAGTGTCTTGAAGCCACCGGGTCGTGCCCACAAGGGCGGTGTGCCGTGTGCCCTTACGATCCTTTCCAGTCCACGATCGCGTGCGATGAGTAAGTCGACGGCGTCGGCAAGCGATTGGCGGTCGAGTCGCATCGGCGCCGGTGGCGTGTTGGCGATCACGCGAGGTGGTGTGACTGGCCTGATGGCTAACGCGGTGTCGCGGTCAGGCACGATTGCCTCGAGGCGATTGGTGATCCGGGAGCGGGACATGTCCGAGTGCAACCGGGGCTCGCGAAAAGTTCATGCGAAAAAAGTTCCATCTGGCGGAGCAGCCCACGTCGGGGAGTGGTGAGTGTGCGAATACGTCTGGCAGCGTTAGGGTGCCGCGCGCCGACCGTGTTGATCAGGATGGAGGCCGCAATCGTGCGTGGCGGTTGCCAACGCCGCGCGGCCAGAACCAGCGGAGGAGTCCAGATGAAGCAGAACCTGAAACTCATGATCATCAGCGCGGTCACCAGCACATGCCTCTCAGCTGCCGGCCTGCACGCGCAGATCACCGAGGTATCGCGAACACCCATTGCCGATGCCGCGCAGATCACCTTCGGGTACCTATGCGACGATCGGTTTGTGATTCGCAACGACGGTACCAAACCCATTGACCTCGAGTACGGCCTTGAGAAAGGCACCGAACACACCAAGCTGACGCTCAATGCCCGCGAGTCCGTGGAATTGGCGTCAACGTCCAAGAACGCCATGGAGTTGTGGATGGACGGCAAGTTGATCGCCAAAGCCATGAAGGAAAAGCGCTCGTGCAAGGATGTGCAGGGCAACGCCGCCGTGCGTGTGAGTCCTTTGGATGTGGCGAACAACACCCGGTCACGCGACCGTTACGCGTACGGGCCGCCGTACCCCTTCTACGATCCCTGGTACTTCGGATTTTACGGGATGTATGGGTTCCGACCGTACTACAGCCTCAGCTACGGGTACCCGATCATCGTTGGCCGGCGAGTGGGCGGCGGCCACCGCAGATAGCCTAACGATAATGTAAGGATGACGTGCGCGGAGGTGGTGTGCCGTATGAGCTGTCATCGCTCGACTCACCGACGTCCTCCTCCCAGACAGCGACGACAGGAGCGTGATCATGGAGCTCCCGAGGCACTTCGCCTGGGGAGCTCCCTGATTGGCCGCTCGGCACATCGGGCGTGTCGGTCACCGTCAGCGCGCCGCATCGCTACGACTTCGCCGCGAACATGCCATCGATCGTCGCGAACGGAATCGCTGCGCTTACCTGCGTGAAGGTCCCCCGTTGACTGATCTCCTCGGCGGCCGCGAGGAATCCGGTCCATGCGGCGCGGGCGAGCGCACCACCAACACTGATCCGCCGAACACCTAACGCGGCGAGCGACGCAACGGTGGTGAAGTCACTGCCGACGAGCACGTTCACGGGCTTGGGCGCGACACCTTGCACGACGACCGAGATGTCACTGCTGCTCCGCAATCCTGGAGCGTACAGACAGTCGGCACCCGCCTGGGCGTAGGCCTGCAATCGACGCAGGGTCTCAGTCAGGTCCGGACGTGCGACGAGGTAACCTTCGGATCGCGCCGTGAGCAACACCCCCGTTCCCGAACGATCAATCGCTTGCCGAGCCGAACGCACGCGTTCGACCGCCAGGTCGAATTCATACAGTGGCTTCGACTCGTCCCCCGTCGAATCCTCGATCGACAGTCCAGCGATGCCGGTCTTCACTGCGGCGCTCACGTTGCGTCCGACTCCGTCGGGCTGTACGGCGTAGCCGCCCTCGAAGTCGACGCTCACGGGCACAGGGACACTTTCGACGAGTGCGCGAGCATGCGCGATCACTTCGTCGACGGTCGCCTTCGTGTCGCACCTGCCGAGCGTCCAGGCGAACCCGGACGACGTCGTTGCCAGGGCCTGGAATCCGAGTTGAACGAGCAGTCGGGCACTTCCCACATCGAACGGATTTGGGATGACGAAACAGCCCGATTGATGCAGCTCGTGAAACCGGCGGATGCGGGCGTCGGCGCTGGAGGGTGGAGTCATCGGCGGTGGGTGGTGGACAGTGAATGGACGTTGCGCACTGCAACTTTAGGCGGCGCCGCGATGTGGTGCCAGAGGCGCTGGGACGAAGCGATTCGATGCGGTGCCGGTCTGACACGTTGAGCATTGCTCCAGCGGGCGGTACACTCCCTTGCACTCGTCGCGCCCGATAGGGGCAGAACGAGGATCCTCACACCTGTCCCCGCGTAGTTCCTGGCCCGTCCCCGTCGGGCGTCGACCGATCCCCGAACAGCAGGTCACCCGAGCCACGTGTCGCCTTGTTAGGCAACCATGCACACACGACGAACCTTCATCGCACTACTGATCGCACAGCTCGCCGCCATTGGACACACAGCCGCACAGGCGGGTCGTGCGACC
Source organism: Gemmatimonadaceae bacterium (assembly GCA_044224875.1). Lineage (GTDB taxonomy): Bacteria > Gemmatimonadota > Gemmatimonadetes > Gemmatimonadales > Gemmatimonadaceae > JABAQJ01. The sequence continues at coordinate 30,590 of JBGAJQ010000011.1, forward strand.
GTGCGCGAATATTCGCGGGCCTTTCCGACGTATCCATTTGGCGACCCGAACCCGATTCCTGTCGTCGGGCGGATCTACCCGTATTTCCGGTTTGACGGGTTCGCCCACTCATCACTGCCGCGCCAGTGGAAGGTGGTGGAGCTGGAGAATGACTACCTCCGAGTGATGATCCTGCCGGAGATCGGGGGAAAGATCTGGAACGCGGTCGACAAGCGTACGAACCGTTCGTTCATCTACTTCAATCAATCCGTGAAGTTTCGGGACGTGGCCATGCGTGGCCCGTGGACCAGTGGCGGCATCGAGGCGAACTACGGCATCATCGGGCACACGCCGAATGTCGCGACGCCTGTGGAATACGCGGTCCGCACAAACCCGGACGGTTCAGTCAGTTGCATCATTGGCGCGCTGGATTTGCTCACGCGCACGCCGTGGCGACTGGAAGTGCGCCTCGGAGCTACGGACGCGGCGTTCAGCACAACGTCCTTCTGGTACAATGCCTCGCCGATCGAGCAACCGTACTACTCGTGGATGAACGTCGGCATCACGGTGAAGGGCAACCTGCAGTATGTGTATCCGGGGACCAGCTACCTCGGGCATGCCGGGGAGCATGGACCGTGGCCAATTGCGGCTGACGGGCGCGACATCTCGTGGTACAACCGCAACGACTTTGGTGGCTATAAGTCCTACCACGTCTTTGGCGCGGCGACCGACTTCTTTGGGGCCTACTGGCACGATGATGACTTTGGGATGGTCCGCTACGCGCCACGCGACGAGAAGGCGGGCAAGAAGATCTGGATCTGGGGACTGTCCCGTCAGGGAATGATCTGGGAGTCGTTGCTCACCGATGTGGATGGCCAATACTCCGAAGTGCAGTCGGGACGCTTGTTCAACCAGTCCGCGGAGGAGAGCACCTTCACGCCATTCAAGCATCGCGGATTTGCCCCGCACACCGTGGATCGCTGGACGGAGTATTGGTACCCCGTGGCAGGAACGAAGGGGATAGTCGCTGCCGGGCGTGTTGGTGCCCTGAACGTCACGGTCACGGGAGGACGGCTGGCGATCGCGTTTTCGCCCGTGCAGCCCATCGCCGACACCCTTCGCATTTTCGACGGTGCGCGAGAGATCGCCCGGCGCTTCATTGCGCGCAAGACGCTCGAGGTGTTCGTGGACACCGTGGCCATCGGCAGCGTCGCCCCAGACTCCCTTCACGTCGTCCTCGGCGATGGGTTGCTGCGGCATGACCTCGATCGCCGGAGTGGCGCCTTATCGCGCCCGCTGGACGCCCCCGCCAGTTTCAACTGGCAGTCGGCCTACGGACAGTATCTGAGGGGGAAGGAATGGCTTCGCCAGCGCGAGTATGACTCGGCGCGCGTGTACCTGGACGGTGCCCTGGCCCGCGACTCGCTGTTTTTGCCGGCATTGGTCGATCGGGCGATGGTGGCGTACCGTAGTGGCTTGTACGACGCGGCCCGCGCGTACGCCGCGACGGGACTCCGCATCGACACCTACGATGGCGGCGCGAACTACTACTACGGGCTCGCCAACCGCCGGCTGGGGCGCCTGGCGGACGCGAAGGACGGTTTTGAGCTGGCGGCCATGTCACCGGAGTACCGCGGTGCCGCGTGGACTGAGTTGGGTCGCCTGTCGTTGTCAGCGGGGTACTCGGATGCCGCAGCCTCGTACGCCGGCAAGGCGCTGTCTGTGGATGCCGCTAACCTGGATGCATTGGGGGTGGCGCTCGTTGCCGCGCGACGCCGCGGCAACGGGGTCGCCGCCACGTCCCTTCTTGAGCGACTCGAAGGCGCGGACGCCCTCAACCTGCAAGCGCGCCTCGAGCGTCGGTTGCTTGCCGGAGATCCGAAGGCTGGCCTGACGATCTTTCGGGACCTGCGTAGCGAACTGCCGGAACAGTCAGTGTTTGACCTCGCGGCATGGTATCTCGACGTCAAAGAGGTCGAGATTGCGCGACAGTTGCTGGAATCGCTCGGCAACCAGCCGGAGGCGCTCTATTGGCGTGCGTCCCTGATGGACGACCCGACCTCGAGCGCCGCCGAGGCACTTCGCGCGACGGCCAACACCCTGTCACCACGACTGGTCTTTCCGTTTCGGCCAGAAATGCTCCCCTCCCTTCACCAAGCGGTGAAGCTGACGGGCCACTGGAAGCCGCGCTACTATGCCGCCCTCACACTCTGGACGTTGGGCCGCATCGAGGAGGCGCGATCGCTCTTTCAGGAACTGCGTAGCGATCCGGACTACGCACCGGTCTATGCCGCACGCGCATCTTTTCCGGGATGGCCCTTCGAAGGGTCGCGCCAAGACCTGGAACGTGCGCTGGCCATGGACACAACCGAATGGCGGTACCCCAGGCTATTGGCCGAGCTTCTACGAAGTCACGGCCGCGCTCAAGATGCGATGGAGGTGGCACGTCGAGGGTTGAACCGGTTCCCAGACTCCTACCTCCTTGGCCTCACGCTGGCCAAGGCGCTCCTCGCAAACTCTGAGTTCTTCGCCGCCGACACCGTACTCGAGACGCTCGAGGTCTTGCCACATGAAGGTGCCGCCGAGGCACATGACATGTACCGTCAGGCGAAACTCATGCTGGCCCTCATTGCCACGGGCCAGCATGAGTGGCAGAGGGCAGAGCAGCTTGTGGCCGCCGCGCGACTCTGGCCTGAACGGCTGGGCGTAGGGAGACCCTACGACGCCGATGTGGATGAACGCCTCGAAGACTGGCTGCTGTCGGACATATACTACAATCAGGGCGAGCGACACAAGGCGGTTTCGATCTGGACGCGTTTGGCGGGAGATACGGTCAAGCGTGGCACGTCGAGCGATTACATCCCCGGTCTCGCCACGGCGCGACTCAAGCGCGCGACGGCGGTGATGCCGCAAGATGACGCACAGCTGTCGCGAGATTCGGGCGGGCGCGTGCTGCTCGCCTGGAAGCGACGGCAGGCACGACGTTAGGCTCCTGACGTCAGTGGCCTGTCGCTATCCCAGCAGAGTGCGAGGCACACAGCCGCTTTCGCCTTCGCGCGGGACGGGCGGACGCGCGCTACTCGGAACGCATGGCCTCGACGGGGTCGATGCGGGCGGCCCGGCGCGCCGGAAGCCAGCTAGCGCCGGCGGCGACCAGAATGAGCACGGTGGTGACGAGCCCGAGGGTCAGCGGGTCAACCGGGCTGACCTCGAACAGGAAGGAGCGGAGCAAACGTGCCAGCAGGCCGAACAAGACCAATCCCACCGCAGCCCCGGCCATAGCGAGTACGACGCCTTGCCGGGCGATCAGCCGACCGACGGCCCGTGGCGGGGCGCCTAACGCGATTCGTACGCCGATCTCCTTTGTGCGCAGGCTCACCACGTACGCAACGACCCCATACAGTCCGACCGCTCCAAGAAAGAGTGTCGCCCCCGCGGCGACAGCCAGCACCATCAAGGTGAAGGACAAACGGGCGAACGAACTTGCGACGACGTCGTCCATGGCGCGCAGGTTGAAGATCGGCAGCGTTCGGTCGAGGGCCGCGACTTCGCGACGCACCGCCGGCGCGAGCGCATTTGGATCACCGATGGTGCGGACGACAAGACTCATCTCGCCGACACCGATCAAGTCGTTGTCGGCTCCCGTGTCCGCGGCGGGGACCACCGGGAAGTACACCTGCGCGGTGGGTGGCGCGGCCAGCGAGCTATCGAGCACGGTTTCTGCCACTCCAATGACGGTGTAGACCGTCCCGCTCAGGGCCTTCACGCGAGCGCCGATGACCGAGGCGCCAGTGGAGTCACCCCATTGCTCACGCGCGAGTTTCCGGCTGATGACTACCTCGAACGGCGATTGCGCCTCAGTCATGCTGCCGAAGGAACGGCCGGCAACCATGGGAATGCCCATGGCCTGAAAATACGTGTTCCCCGCACGAATGAACGTGGCGAGCGCCGGCAACTCGTTAGGTCCTGGCGGCCGATCCTCACGGGCGATCGGGTTCAGGTTGGCCCCCTCAACGAGCAACGGGGCCTTCGACGTGACACTCACCGCTCGCACACCGGGGATGGTCGCCACTCGATCCACAAGCTGCGAGAAGAATCGGACCGCGTCCGATGGCTTCGGATAGGTCGCCCGGGGGAGGTCGACTCGCAATGTCAGCACGTTCGCCGCGTCGAAGCCGGGGCGCACCGCCTTAAGGCGAAGCACACTGCGCGCCAAGAGCCCAGAGGCGCTCAGCAGCACCAACGCCAGCGCGACTTGGGCAGACACCAGGGCACCGCGTGTGCGCTGACGTTGCCGACCGGCCGTCCCAGACCGTCCTCCCTCGCGCAGCATGGCGCCAAGGTTCACCTTGCCCTGACGGAATGCCGGGAAGAGCGTGGCAAGCAAGGCGGCGACCAGCGACGCCAGCGCCGCGAACGCCAGGGCGACGAGATCCACACGGACTTCGTTGAGTCGAGGAAGTTCCGCCGGACCGTACTGCACCAGCAGACGCACGCTCACCACCGCCAACGCAGTCCCGATGACTCCGCCCAACAACGCCAGTACCACCCCTTCTGCGAAGAAGTGCGCCAACACCTGGCCATGCCCGGCACCTAACGCTGAGCGTACCGTCAGCTCCTTCTGGCGTCCTTCCGCCCGAACCAGCAACAGGTTGGCGATGTTCGCGCAGGCCACCAGCAGGACCAGCCCAGCCGTTGCGGCCACAACCCATAGGACGGGACCAAAGGAGCCGACTACCACGTCACGCAGGGGAACGAGGGTGGGCTGGATCCTGGCATTCTCGATCACCGCGCGCATCGCCATTCCAGGCGCCAGCGTCGGGTACAGTTCCGGCAGCCGTTGGAATGCCTGCCTGATGTCTGCCAGACCAGACGCCGCCGTGGCGCCTGACCGCAGGCGCGCGATGCCGCTGTAGTCGAATCCTCCGGCTTGCTCCTGGGCTGGGTTCAGGCGTAACGGCAGCCAAGCCTGGGTTCGCGAATCCGGAAAGTGAAAGGACGGAGGCATCACACCGATCACTTCGGTTGCTCGACCATCCATTTGGATGGTTCTTCCCACGATCGTCGGATCGCCTCCGAATCGACGGCGCCAGAAATCGTCCGCGAGCAGCACAACGGGGACACCGCCGGGAATCCCTTCCTCTTCCTGAAAACGACGTCCGCGAATTGGTGAGACGCGTAACGCGGGGAGGACAGATGGCGTGATGTACGCGACATTCAGCCGTTCGGGTTCGGCGCGTCCTGTTGGATCGGCGAGCGACGCCGAGAGTCCTTTGTAGAGTCCGATTTGATCAAAAGCCGTCGCCAGCTTCCGATAGGTGAAGTAGGTCCCTAACGAGTGGCCGACCTCCGTCAACTTCACTCCGGGGGCCGTGTGTCCGATGGCGACGAGGCGGTCTGCGTCGTCATACGGCAGGGGACGTAGCAGGACGGCATTGACCACGCTGAAGATGGCGGTCGTCGCCCCTACGCCGAGCGCGAGGGTGAGCGCGGCGGTCATCGTGAACACGGGGGCGCGCCGGAGCGAGCGCCAGGCGTACCGCAGCGGAAGGGCGAATGCGCGTCGACCAGCCATGGGAAGGCGAGGGCTAGGGTGGCTTTGGCACCCCCGTACGAACGCCGTAGGCCGATCGTTTCAGGGCGCTACATCTCGATCCACCGCCCCACGTCACCCCGCTCGGCGGCGTCTGCCACGACATTCGCAACTGCTGCATCGAGCACTCCGACACCCGTGAGATCCGCCACGGTGATCTCGTCGTCGGAGGTGCGCCCAGGCTTCCAACCGGCCGCGATCTCGCCGATCTCGGCGTACACGTCATCCACGGTCATGCAGCCCGCGTCGACGGCATGATGCAACTCCCCCTGTGTGACGCACTGCGAGACGAGATCCACGACGACTTTGCTTCGGCCTAGGAGCGCTGCGTCGAGTTCCTGCTTGTGCGGCATGTCGGCGCCAATGGCCGTGATGTGCGTGCCGGGCTGCACCCAATCCGACCGAACCAGCGGCCGTTCGGCGGTCGTCGTCGTGACAATGAGCTGCGACGATCTAACCAGGTGTTCCGTGGACTCGGCGACGTCCACCGGAAGTCCCGTGCGCGACGTCATCTCTGCCGCGTACTCGGTGGCGTGCGGCATGTTGCGGCTGACGACGAGAATTCGCTCGGGCTGGCGTACTTGCAGCAACGCTTCCAGTTGGTAGCGCGCTTGCCCGCCTGCGCCGATGATCCCCACCGTGTGAATGATCGGACGCGCCAGTAACTCGGCGGCGATAGCTCCCGACGCGCCAGTTCGCAGTTCCGTCAGGTAACCATTGTCCGCGATCATCAATTCCAGCATCCCCGTATGCGCGCTGAACACCCACACCGCGCCTGACGTGACGGGGAGCCCGCGCTGGGCATTGTCGTAGAATCCCGTGGCGACCTTGATCGAGTACCTTGGGTCGCCGTGAATGTAGCCGCCCTTGGCATGGACGTCGCCGCGATGCTCCTTCACGTGGATCGTGAGGACGCTTGGTTGCTCCACCTTGCGCTGTGCAAGACGCATGTAGGCCAGCTTACAGCTGGTGATCGCCTGCAGCGGTGAGATGAGCCGTCGGGCATCGGCTTCACTGAGGAGACGAATGCGCATGCGTCAGCGGTGGGTGGCGTTCAGCGTGGGGGAGCTATTGCAGTCCGTAGAGAGTCTTGGCATTGGTCCGCATGACCATGGTCGCCAGCTCCACCGCGCGTTCTCGTGTGATTTCGCCATCGTGCATCATCGCGGTCAGGGCGCGCCCGAGGGCTATGCGGGCGTTGTTGGCACCGACGACGCCGGCTTCCTCCCATCCCAGTTCCTTTGAGAACGGATATGCATCCGTTGCGAAGAGGACCTTTTCCGGTACGTAGGCAAGCCATCCACGCAGCGCCTCGGCGACGTTGTGCTGGGTGTCGAACGCCGTCTGCTCGGAGAAATCGAGGTACGCGTTCGGCTTCGTCAGCAAGGGCGTAATCATGCGCGTGTACGGCCAGCCACCGTGGACCATCACGAACTTCGTCTTGCGCAGCGTAGGGTCGTTGAGAAGCGGTTCCAGGTGCATTGGATCGGCCCAGCTGGTGAAGAAGTATCCACCACCACCATGGGCCACATGGAGCTGCACCACGAGGCCAAGCCGACCACACTCGCTCACAATGAAACGGAACAGGTAGTCTTGCAGCGCCGTGTAGTCACCCTTCCCCGACCACGCTCGCTCCGCGTCGGCGCGCGATGGGTTGCCGACGGCGAGTGTGCGAAGGTATGCCAGCTCAAACTTCTCGCCGACTGCCCCACCCTGTTTGTGCCGTTCCAGAGTGGGACGCACGACCTTGTCGAGGTATTCACCCAGGGCGGCGGGGCGGCCGGAGACACCGCTTTCCTTGTAGTACCGGGCAAGTAGTTTCTCCTCCAACGGGTAGAACGCCTGCTGGTCAGGCGTCTTGATCATGGACGTGTTGTCGAGCGGAAACATGAGCGCGTCCACGAAGGGCACCCAGAGAAAGCGGGGTGAGGGAAGCCCCGGTCCCATCGCCACGCGGTTCGCCATCATGGTCTCAACGCCCATCTTGTCGAGGATGAAGGTCGCGTAGTCGTTCGCGTGCGCCTTGACCGTGGCGTCGCGATCCGCACCAAAGATGTCGCGCGTGGCCGCCGTGACCATTGCCGAGGTGCCACGCTGCTGCACCGGATCCGATTGAGGCTCCAGGTGATCGACGGGGAGTGCATCGAACTCCATGTCGGCCGCCTCTCCAGACCCGGTGGGCCGGACGGGGTGCGCGTGGTTGTCTATGGCCTTGATGGCGGCGATGTCACGGGCGAGTTGCGGATCGACGCCGTTGGCGTCCGTGTTGCTACTGTTGCAGCCGGCGAGAAGGCTTGCGACGAAGCAAGAGAAAGCAGCCAGCAGTGTCCTCATTGGCGTGCCTCGGGGTTGGCGTGCGATCGTTGGGGCAGACGGTGGGCTGGAATGTGCGAACGGGGTTGTTCACTCCGCTCACGTGCTCTTCGCGGGCTTGTTCCCGGCGTCTGGGTCACGCTCCACGACGATCGTGAATTCCTTCGCGAGCGCGACGATGCCGGCAATCGCTGCCCAGAAGGGGAGGAGTACAACACCGGCGATCCCCGCATTCAATGGAAAGTCGATCAGCGTGCGACCGCTGGCGTTGCGGATGATGATTCGCCTGACGTTGCCTTCGTGAATGATCTCCTTGAGCTTCTCCTTCAGCTTGCCCGCCGAAACACTGATTTCTTCCATATAGCCTCCCCACGGAATCTCGGTGGTCGCCCCTGTCGTGACATCTGCCTGCAGGCAATCTCGTCTACCTGAAGGCCGCGGGCCAGATCGATCAGACGGTGACATTGTCGCTCACTGCCGGTACGTTCCCAGTCAACTCAAGGCCCACCACATACTCCCATGAAATGTTCGCTCGCGCGGCTGCTGCTCGCCGCCCTTCCGATGGTAACTGTCGCGACGTCCGCAGGATTGGCGCAGACCGCCAACGACCCCCTCCGGACAGACTGGGCGAACCTGCAACGGTACCGCCAGGCCAACGCCGAGCTCGCAGCGGCGGCCAAGGGGGATCAACGTGTTGTCTTCTATGGCAACTCGATCACGGAGGGTTGGGCGCCACTCTTCGGCACGCAGTTTCCCGGCAAACCGTACGTTGGGCGGGGCATCAGCGGTCAAACGACACCACAGATGCTGGTGCGCTTCCGACAGGACGTCCTTGCGTTGCACCCGGCGGCTGTGATCATCCTGGCCGGGACGAATGACATCGCGGGAAACACGGGGCCATCCACCCTGGAGATGATCGAGGACAACCTTGCGTCCATGGCCGAGCTGGCGAAGGCCAACGGCGTCCGCGTCATCCTGTCCTCGGTTCTACCGGTCTACGACTACCCGTGGAAGCCTGGGCTTACGCCCGCTCCCAAGATTGTGGCACTCAACGCGTGGATGAAGTCCTATGCGGCCTCGCACGACGCGGTCTATTGCGACTACCACTCGGCAATGGCCGATGAACGTCAGGGGATGCGGAGTGACCTTGCCTCGGATGGCGTACACCCTAACGAGAAAGGCTACGCAATCATGGCGCCGATTGCCGAGGCGGCCATCCGGGCGGCACTCCGCCGCCCGTAGCTCCCTGTTATCGAGAGTGTTGCGAGTCTAGCAGGCTGGCCGCCCCCCTTTTCTTGGGGAGCGGCCATGTACGGATGGAAAGCCTTGAGCGGCTCGCGAAAGGTCAGGCATGCGGAGCGACGACGTCGAGTGAGTTGTGTTACCTGACTACGTCGTGGTGGGGGCTCGCGCGACGGAGGGTCCGATGCCACCACGACTGCGCGAGAGGATTCCCGCGCACACCAAGGTCATCACCAGGGCCACGGGAAGTGGCTCCAGGAAAGTCAGCGCAACATTCACGAGGGGGTTGCGATACATCTCCTTGAACTTCGCCATCCGTTGCGCCTGCTGGGCTAACTCCGCCGGAGAAGCGCCGTCGGCGCGTGCCTTTTCCATCTGTGCGGCGGCGTACTTGTCGGCGAAGTCGGGTGAGATCTTGTAGAAGATGAATTCCCAGGTCGCGACGTAGCAGACACTGGCGATTACGGTGATCAGCAACCCCACCTGAAAGGCCTTACCGAATCCGATCGGGCCCTTCAGGACGTTGTCGCGATACGATCGGATCCCGAAGTACACCATCAGGAATGCCACAACCATCGTGGTATACCCGATGATCGCGCCGCCGTCGTAGCCGATCTCGGAACGGAAAATGGCCGTGACAAGAAGCATCAGGGACAAGACGGTCCCGGACAGTAGCCCAAAGGTCAGTACAATTCGTCGCATCGTTCCGCTCCATGAGGTGTTGGTTGTGCCTCGAGCGTAGCGCGAGTGCCGCGTAGGGGCGTCACACGAAGGGGTGATTTTGCTTTTTTGCCCCCAAAATCACGCGTTTGGGTGAGGCTCACCCAATCAGTCCGGCTTCTTTCGCGAGCTGTACCGCTTGCGTGCGTCGCTTAGCGCCGAGTTTTTCAAAGAGTCGCTTGGCGTGGGTCTTCACGGTGTTTTCGCTCACGAAGACGCGCTCGGCGATCTCGCGCGTGCTGAGGCCCGCCGCGATGAGCTCGAGAACTTCGAGCTCGCGCTTGGTCAAGCCAAGTGCCTCGGCCTTCTGGTCATCTCGTACGAAGGTCGCTGAGACGGGGACTGGGACCTGAACTTCCACTTCCTTCACGACTACGCGCTCCCTCGACTTGGTGAGCGTCAGACCCAGCCAGATGCCCACGGCCGAAAAGAGGGCGGCGATGAGCGCGCCATAGATCTCGACCGCGTGCTCCACCATCAAATAGCGGTACTCAATCGCTTTTAACACGACGATCAGTGCACCACCCATGAGCCCATAGATGAGGATGTGCTTCTTCACGGGATCTTAGGCTGGGAGGTGCTCGAAGCAGGTCGCAGGGTGTTAGGCGCGCGTTGGTCGTGGCGAGCGCTTCGGCTTGCGCGGCATCCACCACCACAGACCGTCAGAGACGTCCCGCGGAAGTGGCGCGCCAGTGAGCCGCGCGAGGAGCACGAGTTGACCGCGATGGTGCGCTTCATGCGCGACAAAGTATGACAGCACGTGACCGACATCGAGAGGGAGGTTGCGCCAGACGTACGCCCGTGAGGGCGGCACGACCCCGCCAGCGTCGAGTCCAAGGACCAAAAGCGCTTCCATGGCCTGTGTGCTCTTCTTGAGCGCGGTGATGAGCTGACGGCGTGACACGCGATGGAGGTCAACAAACGGTGGGGCCTTTATGCCATGTTCCGCGCCCAGCGTCTTGATCCAACGGCAGCGCGCGTTGTGCAGGTGCCCGCCGATGGAGCGCACGGAGCGGCGCATCCCGTCGGGGGGCGCGCTGTTCCAGAAGGTCTCGGGAAGCTGCGATACGAGGTCTTCATTCATTCGGGCCGTCGTGCGCCAGGCCGCGATCAGCGAACTCGCGAGAGGCGACTTGTCGGTCGTCTTCATTGAACGGCGTACTCCAGGGATACGGTCCCGGTCTTCTGGTACGTGCGATGCGCAATCAGCTTCAACGATGTCAGGGGGGTAGGCGGTGGGAGGAGCGGCAGGCCCTCGCCAAGCAGCACCGGAATAATCGCAACCTCCACCGTGTCAACGAGCCCCAGTTGCAGAAGACTGCGAAACAGCAGTCCCCCACCGAACAGCCAGATGTCGCGTCCCGGTTCATTCTGCAAGGCAGCGATCGTTGCGGCTGGATCGGCAGAGACCGTGACGCCAGGACACTCGGCCGGATTCAGCGTGCGCGAGATGACGAAGACTTGAACGCCTGGCATCCCGCCACCTCCTCCCTGTCGCTTCGTGAGCTCGTACGTGCGTCGGCCAAGGATTACGGTGTCGAACTGCACCATCAGCGCGGCGAAGTCGATGTCGGGATCCATGAGGATCCAATCACTCTCTCCGTTTGGACCGGAGATGTATCCGTCCAGGCTCATGGCGACTGAGAATCTTACGCGTCTCACACGCTCCTCCTCGCGACCTCAGGATTGTCAGCACGACGTCGCAAACGCATTACTGGTTAAAGCCCTCAGGGCAGCGCTCTCATGGGCGCGCACGGCGGTGCATGGGCGGAGCGGGGCCGATAGCGCGCTTGATTGTGTGACGGAGCGATGCGGATCACAAGGCGCATGCTTAGCCACGATTCGCATCGGAGTGCAGGCGCTCCCGCCGCTGGCGCAGCACTTCGTAGACTGCGACGGCGACTGACGTGGAGAGGTTCAACGATCGCACGTGAGTCGACGCGATTGGCATTCCCACGAATTGCGCCTTATACCGCTCATGGAGTTCGGCGGGAAGCCCGCCGGTCTCGCGCCCGAACACCAGGACGGCGTTCTCGGTTTGGCCCAGCGGGGCATCCCAAAACAGGCGAGTCGCCTTGGTGGAGAAGAAGAACGGCACGCCAAGCGAGGGTAATTCGCGCTCAAACGCATCCCATCCAGTCCACACGCGTCGTTCGACGTGTTCCCAGTAGTCGAGGCCCGCGCGCTTTACTTCGCGATCGTCGAGTGAAAAGCCGAGGGGTTCGATCAAGTGCAGGGTGGCACCGGTCGCCAGGCATGTTCTGCCCGCATTGCCGGTGTTCCAATGAATCTCGGGATGCACGAGCACGACGTGAATGGCCACGAGCAGTCTCTCCTAGGTCAATCAGCCGCGTCCTACCGCATCATGAGCAGTCCGGCAGCCGCACCACCAAGCACCAGCCAGACGGAGTTGAGCCTGAATCGAAACAACAGTCCTGCGCTCACGAGCGCGAGGCCGGCCGTTGGGACGTCGTCGATGGCCGCTCGGCCCATCTGCCAGGTAACCACTGCCATGAGCGCAAGCGACGCGACGTTCACGCCGGCCAATCCGGCTCGGAACCTAGGCGACGCGCGAAGACTCGGGAGGAGCGCACTGCTTACGGCGACAAAGATGAACGCCGGCAGGAAGATTCCAATGGTGGCCAGCATGGCCCCGCCCGCGCCACCGAGCACGTAGCCAATGAAGGTGGCGGCCGTGAACACAGGTCCGGGAGTCGCCTGGCCAATGGCGATTGCGTCGAACAGCTGAGTCTCGGTGATCCATCCGAGGCGCTCCACAAACTCCGCGCGCAGCAGTGCAATCAGAACGTACCCACTTCCGAACAGCACGGCGCCCACCTTCGCAAACGCGAGGAACATCGTGTAGCTGCTGAATGGAGCCGCGCCTCCGACCTGAGTTGCGAGGCTTGTGAAGGCTGCCATTCGCCCGGACTGGTTTTTCCACTCCGAACCGGACGTTGCAGCTGCGTGGGCAAGTCCGGCGATGAGCAGAAGGAGCAGCTCGTCGACACCCGCCACGATGCCGACGATTGACACCACCGCGATCCCCGCGAGGAGTGGCGTCTTGATCGCCGTGCGTCCCAGCCGATACAGCGCCTGCAGCACGATGGCCAGGACGACCGGCTTCATGCCGTGTAAGAGGCCAGTCATGCTTGGCAGCGAGCCGAAGTGCACGTACACCCACGCCAGCAATCCGACGAGCGTGGCAGCGGGCATGATGAACGAGACGCCGGCGACCAGGAGCCCGCGCCATCCCGCGCGCAACCGCCCAACGTGGATTGCCAGTTCGGTGGAGTTCGGCCCGGGAATGAGGTTCGTGGCACCGACCAGGTCGAGAAAGTCCTCGCGAGTCAGCCACCCGCGCCGGTTCACGATCTCATCTTCCATCATGGCCACGTGCGCGACCGGGCCGCCGAACGAGGTGACACCCAGGCGAAGGAAGAGCGTGGCAAGCTCCCTGAGCCGGGACGGGAGTCCCGACTGCACGTCGTTCGCTGTCGTGCGGGATGTGGTCTGCGGAGGCACGCATGTACACTACGAGCGGTCACTTCAGAACGTCAGCCCCGCGCGGGCTGTGCCTTCCTTCAGCTCGTACGGGATCAATGACACTGCCAAAGTCGCTCCCCCACCATGCACCTGACGGTCGCTTCCAGAATCCGTGGCCGCGCAGCGGTACGGCCGGTTTGGGACGTGCGCTGCGTTGGGGACTCATCCGCAACCTTCAGAGGCTTGCGCCTACACCAGCGCGCGGAAGTCTCCCGACGGCCGTATCGCAGGTCGAGTATCCGCGAGCCGACGTGTCCACGCACCTGGCCACATGGATCGGCCACTCCACCGTGCTGTTGCAGATGGCGGGGCTCAACGTCATCACGGATCCGGTGTTTGCCGCACGCGCATCCCCATTCGCGAGCCTTGGCCCGCGGCGTGTGATGGACGCGGCGATGCCGCTGGACGCCTTGCCGCCGCTGGATGTGGTCCTGGTGTCCCACAACCACTACGACCACTTGGATCGCGACTCGACCGAGCGCCTGGCGGCCACGACGAATGCCACGTGGGTCGCACCGTTGAAGCTGGGAGAGACACTCACGCGCTGGGGTGTTCGTGACGTGGTGGAGCTCGACTGGTGGCAGAGCGCGAACGTGCGTGGCCTGGACCTCACGGCTACACCGGCCCGGCACTTCAGTGGACGCTCACTGACGGATCGATTCGCGACCTTGTGGTGCGGATACACGATCGCCAGCTCCATCGCCCGAGCGTACTTTGTCGGCGACAGCGCCTACCATCCGGAGTTTGGTGAGGTCGGCGAACGCTGCGGGCCGTTCGACTTTCTCATGATGCCCATTGGTGCCTATGATCCACGTTGGATGATGCGCAGCGTGCACCTGGATCCCGAGGAAGCCGTCCAGGCCTACGTCGATGTGGGTAGCGCCCACGATGTACAGCCGCTGATGCTTGGCATTCACTGGGGAACCTTTCGCCTCACCGACGAGGCCATGGACGAGCCCCCGTCACGAGTGCGACGTGAATGGGCTCGTCGGACATTGGACCCCACCCGACTCTGGATCGCTGCCTTCGGCGAGACGCGTCGCTGGCGGTAGGACGAAATGCGTGGTCGCCGGTCGTTGATGGCCTAGATGCCCATCGACGCGCGGTAGCTCCGGTACACGGGCACGGCACGCAGCAGCGCCGCCAAGACCTCTCGCAACGCTGCAGCCAACTGCTCATCCGCGGCGATTGTTGCAGCTGTCAGATCGCGACCCGGGAGCCTGAGCGGCACGGCCTCGTCGAACACGAGACGAGCGGACATGGTGCGAAGTGTTTCCGCCAGTGAGGCCTGCGCGTACGAGGAACGCGGCGACACATTCACGAGGGCGACGGGTTTGTGAGGAACCTCCGGTCCGCTGACCAGCCAGTCCAGTGCGTTCTTGAGCACGCCGGGAACGCCATGCGCGTACTCAGGCGAACAGATCAGCATGGCGTCCGCCGCTCGAACCTGTGCGCGCAATGACTGCACCGTCGCTGGAAGCGGAACACCTTCGACGTCGTGGTCCGGATTGAAGGCCGGCACGTCCGCGAGTCCGGTCAGCAACGGCACTCGCACCTCGGGAGAGGCGAGGTGTGCCACAGCCATCAGAACCTCGGTATTGGTCGACTGCGCGCGCAGACTCCCGGAAATGGCCAGGATCGTCGTCGACACCTACGCCGCCGCCTCGATCTCCAGTTCGCGGAGATCCCGCCCACGGCTCTCTCCGCCGAAGACGACCAATAGCAGGAAGCCCACCGCCGTCGGGACCGCGACTGCCAGCGCCGCGGCGCCTAACGGCGGTACGACGCCGGCTAGACTCAGTCCCTGCGCCACCAACCCGCCGAACTTGCTGCAGCCAGCCACCCAACCGGTGGCGCGCCCCCGCACGCGCAGCGGATAGCTCTCGGCAGTGTACGGCAGCAGGATCGAAATCACGCCGCTGGATCCCACGATGAGGAGCGACAGTGGGATCACTGGACTGGTCGCCGGGTTGGAGCTGCGCAACAACAGTCCGATCAATCCACCCATCATGATGCCCGTCATGACCAGCAGCGCCCCCTTGGTGCTCCACGACGCATAGAGCCACGCTGACACCACGATCACGGGCGCGGCGATCACCGTTGACTGCGCAATCAGGGCGCTCGACGCCGCCACACTTCGTCCTTCTGCCACCAACGCGCTCGGCAGCCACAACATGATTCCGAAGTTCACGAGGCCCCAGGCGAGCGCGCTGAAGGTCAGCGCCACCGTGAGGCGCTTCTGGCTTGGGGTCATGGCGGCGAGACGGGTCGAGCGCGGCGCGCTGGCCGCGCGCTCCTGGCGGTGGGACTGTACCACGGCCCCGAACCGCGCGAGGACGGCCCGAGCCTCCCCGCTTCGGCCCATCTGCTGAAGAAAACGCGCCGACTCAGGGAGGAACGGGCTTAGCGCAATGAGGATCAAACCCGTCGGCAGGTTGAGGAACCACATGATCCGCCAACCGAACTCCGGCTGCAACAAGGCTGACAGCGAACTCGCGGCAAAGAACCCGCCCACCGCGCCGATGCCTCCGATCATCACAAGCGTCCAGCCGCGATGGCGCGTGGGCATGATCTCGGCAAGCAGGGCGTAGGTCACCGGCAACATGCCCCCCGCGGCCATGCCCATCAACATGCACATGAAGACATTCCACCAGAAGCTCGGCATCGCCCCGCAGATGGACGTCCCAATGAACATGACGCTCGACAGCAAAATCGAGGCGCGCCTTCCGTACAGGTCAGCCAACGCCCCCCAGATGAACGAGCCAATGACCGTCCCCGTCAGCGCCGCCAGCGGCAGCCACGCCACCATTTCCTTGCCGACGGAGTACTCCTTGCGCATGCCAGGCGTGACGAAGCCCAGACTCGCCGGCTTCATGATGTCGATGATGAGGGCCAGGGCCAGGAGTGCCGCGAGCGTCCAGTGAGCGCGAGTGAGCGGCGCATCTTCTGGCGGCGCGATGGTCTCGACCACGCGATCGACCGTCGGTACGGTCGTCGGCAACAGACCGTACCCGGCAAGCAGCACGCCGCCGACGATCAAGGCCATCCCCCACAGCATCCCTTGATCCATGGGCATGCCGGCAAGCACGTAGCCGTTGCTGCGCCCCATCAGGAACATCGGCAGATGTAACACCACCCCCGCCGTCACCGTGATGCAGCCCAACCAGAAGGCCAGCGCACTGCGCCTCGCTTCGAATGTCACGACAGCTGGCATACCGGGTTGCGCCTGTGTGGGACGGGAGACGGCGGTGTAAGCTACTGACCGGATCGCGCGTGGGGAGCTAGGTCCGGAGACGACGCTCGCGTGGCACCTTGGAGCGCAGCAGAACCCGTGCCACGCAGCTCATTCCCTCCGCCCGCTCGAAAGCACAAGATAGGTGGCGCCGTGGTACCCGCACGTCGCCCTCAACCCGGCCGGAGAAGCCATGTCGTCTGCCCGTACTCTCATCCCGCTCGTCCTGGCGTTAGGCACACCCGTCATGGCCGCGCCGGCGCGACCGCAAAATCCTCGGCCCTTTGCCCCGGAAGACCTGCGTCTCATTCGCACGGTGAGCGATGTGCAGTTGTCACCCGATGGGACTCAGGCCCTCATCACCGTAACCAGCTCGGAATCCCCAGGACGTCCGCGCTCTGAGGTAAGGCTGCTGACCCTTGCCACCGGCTTGTCGCGCCGACTCGGACGAGAAGGTGAGGGCGTGTCTGGCGCGCGTTGGTCGCCGAAGGGGGACTGGCTAGCGTACTTCGGGCGCGAGGGTGACCGGTATGGCCTGATCGTCGCCCGCGCCGACGGCAGCGATGCCCGCCTCATCGCCGACGTCGCAAGCACGAACCACCCGCTCCCGACCAGCGGTGAGCGTTTGAGCTGGTCACCAGACGGCACGCAGGTCGCGTACGTGTCGGCGACCGCCGGACCCGAGGTGGACGCCAACGGCGACCCCATGGTGATCACCCGCTACCTGTACAAACCGACGGCCGGAGAAGGTCTCACGAGGTTCAACGACAATCGGCGCCTGCACGTCTTCGTCGCCAACGCGGCGACGGGGGCAGTCAGGCAGCTCACCACGGGCGACTATTACGAGCATTCCCTCGACTGGTCACCCGGCGGCGATGAGGTGCTCTTCGTCTCCAATCGCGAACCCGATCCGGACCGCTTCTTCAACTACGATGTGTTTGCGGTTCGCGTGGCCACCGGCGCTGTCCGCCGCATCACCACCACCAAGAATGCCGAATACGCGCCGGTGTGGTCGCCCGACGGCACCGTCATCGCGTACCAGGGCACCAAGCGCACGCTGACCTCCTCGGAAACGACCATGGAGGACACGCACCTGTGGACGATGAACGCCGACGGAAGCGACCGACGAGAAATCGTGACACTTGACAATCGCCAGGGAGCGCCCGCCTGGTCTGCGGACGGCCGTGCGATCTACTTCACCCTGCAGGACCACGGGAATGTTCATCTCTATCGGACAACGTTAGGCGGCGCGACTCCGGAACGGGTCGTTGGGGGGACGGGTACCGTAGGGTCCTGGTCCGTCGGCCGGGACGGGACCATCGCCTATGCCTTCACCGCCACCGACCGCGCCGCCGAGTTGTACATCCGCACGAGCGCAGGCGCCACACGCCGTGTCACGACCTTCAACGACAGCCTGATGGCGCAGCGGCGGACAGCTGGCGTCGACTCCTTCACGGTGACCAGCGTGCGCGGAGTTCCCGTGCAGTCGTTTCTTGTCCGCCCGTTGGATCTGACGACCGGCAAGGCGCCACTCATCGCGCTGATCCACGGTGGACCGCACGGACAGCAAGGCGCCGCGTTCAATGCCAGCGCACAGGTCTACGCCGCCCACGGATACGGAGTACTCCTCGTGAACTATCGCGGGAGCACCGGCTACGGGCAGGCTCACGCCGATGCCATCTTCGGCGACCAGAATGGAGCAGAGGCGCAGGACGTACTGGTAGCCGTCGATTCCGCACTCGCGCGCTATGCGTGGATCGACTCCACTCGCCTAGGCGTCGAGGGTGGAAGTTACGGCGGACAACTCGCGAACTGGCTTGTGACGCGGACAGATCGCTTCAAGGCGGCCATTCCTCGCGCCGGCATCAGCAACCTCGTCACCCAGAACTACCTCTCGTACTATCACGACTACCTGGCCGTGGAATTCGGATCGTTCCCGCACGAGGGCTCGGTCATGGACACGCTCTGGGCACGTTCACCGATTCGCTATGTCTCGCGTGTACGCACGCCTGTGCTGTTCCTGCACGGTGAAAACGACAACGACGTGCCGATCGCTGAGGCCGAGCAATTCTACATTGCCCTGATGGACGTAGGTGTACAGACGCAGATGATCCGTTATCCGCGCGAGGGGCACGGGCTACGCGAGACCAACCACGTGATCGACGCGCTCATCCGGTCGATGAACTGGTACGACCGGTGGTTCGCGAAGCCCAAAGTATGAAAGGCCACCCCGACGAAAGCTTGAGAGGCTCCGCGGTGTCACAGCGTCAGGGAACGCGAGCGAAATAGCCGTCGCCAACGTAGAGCCGCGTCACCCTTCCGCCCTCCTCCGCGAAGCGCACGACTTCACCGATCTCGCCCCCGCCGGTTGCGGCAATGACCTTGAACCGGCCGTTGCCGAGTGGCTCGAGCGTCACGGGATTGTCCACGTTAGGCGCGTTGGGCGTAATGAGGACGAGTCGGTCCTTCATCAGGACCACCTGTTCGTCGCCCCACGCGCCGCGATAGAGTCCCGCAAAACGCGCCCACGATGGGTCCCAAGCCACCACGGTCGGGTTTGGCTTCGCCGCCTTGGCCACCGCGGCGCCGACCGTGGACATCAGTTGGCGCGCGATCCCGCCAGGGTCGGAGTCATTGGTGTTGGTCAACACGATCACAGCGACCTTGTCGTCCAGTTGAATTCAGCGTGTTCGTCGTGTTGCCAAGGTATCCGCCCCCGTGACCGACATAGGTGCGATTGTTGATGCGGCTGACGGCGAAGCCAATAGCCGTTCCCGAGTTCCAGGTCTCCTCCACGGAGCGCACGCGGTGCATCTCCCGCAACGAACCCGTACTCAGGATCTGGCGGCCGCCCATCTTCCCGGTCCGGAACTGGGCCTCCACGAACTTGGCCATGTCCTCCACGTTCGACGAAATGCCGGTGGCCGATGCCATCCCCCGGGCGTCGATGAATGGAATCACGGCGCGCGAACCGTCGGGCATGCGGCGGCCGTATCCCACCGTCAACGCGGGATCGTTCTTGTCCACGCTCGACGCCGTCATGCCTAACGGCTCAAAGATGTGGGTCTGTACATAGTCCGACCACCGTTGCCCGCTGACGGCTTCTACCACCATCCCGGCGATCGTGTAGGCGAGGTTCGAGTATTTCCAGCGCGTCGCTGGGGGAAAAGCCGCCTGTCGATCGGCGATCAGGCGTTTGATGTCGTCCCCCGATGGAAACTCGTTCGTGGCCCAGTGGTCCCCGGCCTCCCTCGGCAGTCCCGACGCATGCGTCAGGAGTTGCTCGATCGTCACCTCGCCATCGTTCTCCTCCGCCGGTTTCACCGAGAACCACGGCAGGTACTTCTTGACCGGATCGTCCAAACGCAACTTCCCCTGCTCTCGCAGCTGCATGATGGAGGTGGCCGTGAACAACTTGCTGTGCGAGGCCATGCGGAACAGCGTGGTCGCTGTCATGGGCCGCTTCGTGCTCACGTCGGCGAACCCAAAGCCCTTCGACCATACCAGCTCCTGGTCGCTCACCACGCCAACGGCGATGCCGGGCAGCCCGCGGTAGGCGATCTGGGCGTCGAGCCACGCCGAGAAGAGCCGTTCAGCGGCGAGGACGTCCGGGTCGTTGGCCACCGTGCTCGCTGGCTGTGCGGACAGCCGCGTAGCCAGGATGACAGCCAGCAGGGCGGTACGGACGACGGGCACGGAAAGGCGGGAAGCCATGGAAATTGCTCGCGTTGACGATGCGCTAGCCTCGCCTCCCAGCCCGCGGCCGTCAAGACCGCCGGCACCCAATGCCGACCGTCGCAACGATCGACGAAACGGACAGCGCCTAACGCGAAGTTCGCCGTCGCACCGCGGCTAGACCGGCGGCGGTCCCACGCTGGTCAGGACCTCGTAGTGCAGGACGCCAGGCTCCCGCTCCAGCAGGAAGGCGTCGTCCTCTCGCCAGCGGCGCGCTCGCGGGCGAACCGTTACGCTGGTGTCGGGGCCAGGCGCCGCCACACGAGCGTTCGCGTCACGGGTTCTCCGCCTGCCGTGGCGGTGGCCAGCGCGATGGTGAGTGTGTCCCCATCCACCAGCATGGTGCGGGTGAGCACGAGTCCCACGTTTTCCGCAGACAGTGCACCAAGCAACTTCTGCGTGACCGTTCCCCGTGCGTCATCGACCGTGTACGTGCCAAAGTACGCATCGTAACCCGCCTGCGAGCGCGAGTTGTTCGGCGCCGCCACCGATTGGGCCATGGACCGATCGGTCGACCCCATCGAGGTGCGATCCCGTTTCATGAACTGCGCGGCAAAGTGCCCGCTGCGGTCGTAATACAGCAGCGCCACCGGATCACTACCCAGCATCGGCTCGGGGCGAGGCTCGCCAGCCGCCGTCCGGTCCATGCGGCTGAGCAGCTCCCACGTGCCGATCATTGATTCCGAGAGTGACATGAGGTCGGGCTCCAAGTCTGTGACAGATGTCGTCTGCGTCCGCGATGTTTGACGTACGGCACCAGGCGTTCCGCAGCTTCGTCGCGTCAGCGCGCCAGCCAGTTCAGGACGCGCCGCGCGCGCAGCGTGAGCCAGCGATTCGGAGCGCCAACTTCGCCGGCGATCTCCTCGTACAGCGTGTCACGGTGCCTATGGGCGAGAACCCAACGTCCGTCAGGTCGTTGTTGCTGGCGGACGATACCGGCAGCCTCCTCGACTCGCGCATCCGCCGGCACCTGGGCGTTGCGCAGGTAGTCGAGCGCGCGTAGTGCGTCGTAGTGCCACAGTGGCGGAAACACGAGCCTGGTCCATCCCGGGTCGATCAGTTCGCCGGAGGACAGTCTACGCAGGAGTTTCCTCGCGAGCAGATATTCTTGCCCGCGACGGCGGGCATGGCTCACGCGAGGCGAGTCGCCAAACGCCTGCTCGAACGCGAGGAGGCCTTCGAGCACACACAGCGTCGTGTGAAACGACGAACGGATCGAGTTCCCACGCTCGGCCTCGCAATTCCATCCGCCGTCCTCCAGCTGTTCACTCAGCAGGCGATCAACCAGCCGATCGCTTCGCACACCGAAGTACGCGCCGAGTGCGACGGCACGTCCGTTGATGCACGGCTCCACCTCGCCCTCGAAGAACGGTGAGTCGCCAAACTCCGGCCCCCAGGTGACGTGCTCACGCACGCGATCGATTGCCGCGCGCACGGACGGACTCCCAGGGTCAACACCAAGGTCACGCAGAAATACCAGCGTGTACAAGTTTGACCACCAGAATGGCAGGTCGACCCCGTCGCCCCACTGTCCGTCTGACCGCTGTGCGGCCAGCAGCTGCGCCCCCCACCCTTCAGCGGCAACACGAGACCGCTCAGCCGCAACAATGTCGTCAGGCACATCGCAGAAATCGCGCATCACCTGCCATCGTATGGACGGGTCGCTGTCGAGGAGCCAGGAGAGGACCGGGTCGCTCGGTGTCTGGGATGCAGGGTTCATATGGGACGGCGGAATCGATGGTCCTGAAGGCATCAGGTGCGCTATAGGCCATTCACCTGTGCGCGGCGCCGCTCAAGATAGCGACGCAACCGTGCGTCCGTCGTGAGCGAGGTCGCGCGCGTGAACGCGTCGTTCGCTTCGCCCAAGCGCCCCGCCTCGGCGAGCAAGTGCGCGCGCGACGCCCACGCAGGCTGGAACCGATTGATTGCCTCCATGTCAATCGCATCCAACGCCTGCAATCCGGCCTCCGCCCCGTCGACCCTTCCCACGGCCACGGCATGAGCCACCAGCGCACCTAGAGTCGGTGCGAACGAGAGCAGCGCGCCATGAAGCGTGCGAAGCGCCACCCAGTCGGTCACGCCAGAATGCGCACGAGCGCAATGGACCGATTGTATCGCGGCCTCGACCTGAAATCGGCCCGCCTGATGAAGTGTGTTCGCTTGTTGCAGGTAACGCTCGCCACGGGAGATGAGCGCCGCATCCCACCGCGTCGTGTCCTGCTCCTCGAGTGGGACGAACTCCGCGTCGGTGCCGTGCGCCTCGCGACGAGCGAGGGAAAGTGAGATCATCGCGGCGAGTCCAAGCACTTCGGGCTCACGCGGCAAGAGGTCGGCAAGCAACGTCGTCAAACTGTACGCCTCGGCCGCCAGTGATTCACGGCGCTCCGTGCCCGCAACGAGGAAGTCGATCGCGTATGCGCCATAGATCGCCTCGAGGACCGGCGTTAGGCGTGCTGCCATCTGGTCGCGTTCCGGGATGGCAAACGGAATGCGCGCGTCCCGAATGCGATGCTTCGCACGCACCAGACGCTGGGCCATTGTCGACGTTGGGATGACGAAGGCCCGCCCGATCTGCGCGGCATCGAAACCGAGCACCGTCTGCAGCATGAGCGGTGTATGCACCGCGGCGTCGATGGCCGGGTGCGCACACACAAAGAGCAGCGCGAGTCTTCGATCCGGGATCGCATCGTCATCGTCCAGTTGCAACGTCGCGGTCCGATTCCCGTGAACGACTTCGTCGAAGGGATCCGCCAAGCGATGCGCTGCCGACCGCTCACGGTCGCGTCGCTGATTGCGTGCAACCGTCAGCAGCCACGCTTCCGGATTGTCCGGCACGCCCGACGTCGGCCACGTGGACAGGGCCCTGGCAAACGCATCGGCGAGACAATCCTCAGCAAACTCGATGTCTCCGTCCTTCGCGGCCAGGATGGCGAGCAGGCGGCAGTACGACAGGCGGGCCACCTGCTCTGCGCGCAGCGCCACCTCCGACTCGCGAATGGGTGGATGAACGTTTTCGTCGTTCGTCAATGCGGCGCCCGATTGAGATCAGTTCGCGTTGACCCACGCACCCTTGACGAAGCTCTTGGCGGCGGGGCGAATTTCCACCGTGCCCCAGTGTGCTGCCGGACATCGCTCCGCCCACGCTAACGCCGAGTCGAGATCGGGAACATCCAGCATGAAGATGCCGGCGAACGCTTCTTTGGTGTCGGCGAACGGACCATCCTGCACCTGTAGTGTTCCCTTCTTCATCGTAACACTCGTGGCATTCTGGATCGTCTGTAGCACCTCCGCGGAGCGCAGGACCCCTGCGTCTTCAAGGGCCTTCGCATATGCCTGAAATGCGGCCATGCCCGCCTTAATCTCCTCTTCGGAGATGTTCATGACAGCGGGCTGCGGATAGTGAAGGAGCAATGCGTATTTCATGTTGGAAGTCCTCATTTTGTTGGATGACGATCGCGGACATCCGAATGACGGACGAGCGACGTCCGAATCGACAGGGTGCGAACCCAAGACGTGTCGCCCAAACCAACTCAACGGTCGGGAATATCCGCTGTCCGGTCCGCCTGTCGCGAGGAAGGGGCCCGTCAGCTTCACAGGGACTGCACAGCGTGCCCGGGAAGCGCCCGGCCCTTCGGCCTTGCGCCGGCGCGATTTCACTTTATACTGCAAAGTACATCCGACCACGGGTGTTTTCCCAGCGGCCGTGTCGGCGATCCCGTCGCCCGGTGCCAGGATTGTTGACTCTCGACAGCCCAATGCGACGCGAGTGAGAATCGTCTCTTGCATCACGCCAAACGTTCGATCAGACGCACCCTGCGACACAAGGAGTAGGTCGTGAAGCGATTGCTGAGACGCCTGCGTGGCGTCGTGGGGATGGGGCTGCTGTGGGCGGCGGGAATGGCGGGGGTCGGCGGGGTGATCGAGTTGTTGGCCAACGTCTTGCCCGGTGGCTTTCCAATGGCCGCCGCTGTCGACATGTGGCCGCAGACCTTGGCGATCATTGGATTCATCGGCGGCACGCTGTTCGCCGTCGTCCTGGGAATCGCTGAGGGTCGGCGACGATTCGACGAACTGTCGCTGCCGCGCTTTACTGCGTGGGGGGCGGTGGCGGGCTTGCTTCTGGGTCTTCGCCCTGTGCTGCTCGGAGCGCCCGTCTTTTTTCTTGGCGTCACCACACTTGGCAGCGCGTTTGCCGCGGCCTGCTCCCTCGCACTCGCCAGACGCGCCGATGATCGCGAGCTACTTGCCGCGCATGCCGACGTAGAACAGGTCGGATTGACTGACGCCGAAGCACGTCAGTTACTCGGACCGCGGAAGTAACACGGTCGCTCGTTGCCACGTGACGCTCCCCACCACCGAATTCCTCGAACTGCAAGCGGCGCTCGCTGGCGAGTACTCACTCCAGCGTGAGCTCGGTCGTGGTGGCATGGGCGTCGTGTATCTGGCACGCGACGTACAGCTCGATCGTGACGTCGCGATCAAGGTGCTGCCGGGCCACCTCGCGAGCATGCCGTCCGCGCGCGAGCGCTTTCTCCGCGAGGCACGCATGGCGGCGGGCCTTTCGCATCCTCACATCGTCCCGATCCATCGCGTCAGCGAACAAGCCGGTTTCGTGTTCTTCGTCATGAGCTATATCGACGGAGAAACACTCGGCGAGCGACTTCGAACTCACGGCCCGCTCCCCGCTGCCGATGCGACGCGTGTGCTGCGCGAGGTCGCATGGGCGCTCGCGTACGCGCATGGTCGCGGCATTGTGCATCGAGACGTAAAGCCGGACAACATCTTGTTGGAGGCGGGCTCTGGTCGAGCGCTCGTCACCGACTTCGGCATCGCGCATAACGGTGACGACGTCACGTCCACGACTGACCCGGGGAAGGTGATGGGAACGGCTCATTTCATGAGCCCCGAACAAGCGGCGGGTGAGACCATCGACGGGCGCAGCGACATCTATGCGCTTGGGGTGGTCGGGTACCTCGCCGTCAGCGGCCAGTTCCCGTTCGACTCAGCCACATCGGGAACGCGCCTGTTGCAGCCGTCGGCTGGCACCACACCGAACGTCATGCGCGTCGCTCCGGGACTCCCAACGGCCCTCGCAGAGACGATCAATCAATGCCTCGCGTACGAGCCGGCTGATCGCTTTGCGGACGGGGAGGCGCTGGCGGGGGCCTTGGCGCCAGCGCTCGATGTGCGCCCGGCGCTACCGACGACCCTGCGTGCGTGGCTCGCCGCGCGAAATCCGTTGATTGTTCCGTACATGGCGTGGTCGGGTGGCTTTGGCGCACTGACGCTCGTGAATCTCGTAGTCTGGTTGGCCGGTCAGCGTCCGGCAGGTCCCGCGGACATCGTGCTCCTCGGCGCCATCACTGCGGCGCCGCTTGTCCCGGTGGTCGGCTTTCACGTCAATCAGGCACTGCGGCAATTCCGTGCGGGCCACACCCTCGTCGAGCTCCGAGCGGCGATGGAGGTCGAACGCAGGGAGCGTGCGGAAACTGAGGCCGTTGTCGAAAGAGCCGTTGAGCCGAAAGCGCACCGTGTGCTTCGAATGGCGACCATCGCCGCGGCAAGTTGGCTCGCCACGTCCTTTGTGTTGCTGGTGTCGGGTCTCGCGCACGAACGGGACCATAGCATGTTGCTCATCATAGGGCCGGGACTCAGCACGTTGGCGCTGGGCGCCGCGAGCAATGCGCTCGACGTCCAGTTCATCCCCACACGGCTCAAAAAGTGGTGGCAGACAGGGATTCGCAATCGGCTATGGAGCGGGCGGTTGGGTGAGTGGCTCGCGCGACGACTTGGGGCACCTGAACGGTCGACGTTGACCGCGTCCGCGTTTCGGGCGACGGAGGTCGCGCTCGGCGTTGCCGCGTCGGAGCTCTTTGCTTCGTTGCCCACGACGTACCAGGAACAGCTGGCGGAGCTGCCGTCTGTCGTTGCAACGCTGGAGGCGCGGGCAGCGGAGGCACGCGCCGAGTTGGAGCTGTCGGCACTCGGCCCATCGGGGCCTGACGATGCGCCCGTGGTGGCGGTACGACGGAAGGAAGCCGCCGCGCGCCTGGCCCAGACGGTGGCTGCGTTGGAGAGCATTCGACTGGACCTCCTGCGCCTCCGCGCGGGCGCCGTTGACCTGGCGCCGATCACGACGTTGATGGATGCGGCCCGTGCGATCGGCGATGACGTGAGTCGACTTGCCGAGGCGCAGAAGGAAGTTGAAGCGGCAACGCGACGGCCCGGGAGCGCCAGCACCTCCACGCCCGCGTAGCATATTCGGACGGCCTAACGCGGACACGTGCGACTGCCGTGACGCGAGGGCACTTGCGCCGCATGCAGTCGATGGATATTAATTCTGCATCCGCTATGCAGCTTACTGCAGACGACTCAACTCCGGAGGAACCGTGAGGATCCGAACTGCGGTCGCGATGTCACTCATCCTGGCTGGCGTGGTTCACGCGACGGGCGCGCAGGCGCAGGGCGCGACGAAATCACGAACGAAGGGGTTCTTTCTCGGCGCTGGGTTGGAAGGCGCTTCGCAGTCGGTCGAAGACAGCAACACCGAATCGGGAGCTGGTGCGGGTCTCACGCTTGGGTACGGATTCAACAAGACATGGGCCCTGTTCGTGAACGCGGGCGGCGCCTCCATCGATTCCGACGAAATCGGAAGCTACACACTGGGCCACGGCGACCTTGGGGTACGCGTTTCCTTCCGGTCCGGCCCGAATCAGGTCGTGCCCTACATTGTTGGAGCTGTCAGCGGACGCACGGCGAAGGTCGACTTCGTTGACGACCTGGGTGACTCGCACAGTGCCGATGTCAACGGAACCGGATTCACGCTTGGAGCCGGCTTGAACGTCTTCTTCAATCCGTCGGTGGCGCTCGATCTCCACTACCTATATACGGGCGGTGCGTACGACGAGGTCAAGTTCAATAACGTGACCATCTCCGGCCTCGACGCCAAAGCGCAAACGGGCCGGTTCCGGATCGGGGTGAACTGGTTCGTTGGCAAGTAGGTGCAGCTGCCGGCGTAGGCGATCGCGTGCACACGTGCCTCATGCCGAGAATGGTGGCGCGGTACCATGACCATGTCCGCGCAAGGCACTATGACGCGTCGCCACCTCGCGAGCTAGGCGCCGTACTCCAGTGATTGCCGACGACGCATCGCAGGACCCTGTCCAGCATGCGCGAAGAATCGACCTCACTCCGGGGATGGGGGCCCGAGTGCGATCACGTCGGCCAGTCGCCGACCAACCACATGTGAGAGCTGGATGGCGTATAGCGGCGACATGTGACTCTGGTCGCGGTAGGCGATGGTGCTGCCGATGATCACCGGGCACTGACCCCGCGCGCAAAACCACTGGGACGTCGAGAGAAAGTACGCGCCACGCATCTCGACCAACTGTCTGACCTTTCCCAATGCCGTGGTCAGCGCGGTGTCGACAGCGGTCGAACAACCGGCGACGGTCGATCCGGCCGCCGTAAGGCAGTCCGCGGGCGGTTGATCCTGATACGGTATGTCTTCGAACACGACGGTCCGTGCGCTGAGCGGCACCAGCGCGTGCAGTTGCGCCTCTAGCCCAGCGTACACGCCTTGGGAGCCACCACCATAGCCGCTCTGCAGCGATCGGCTGTAGAACTCTGAAAGAACGATCACATCTGGATGCAACGTCTTGAGTTGCTCGACTGCCCATGCGAACCACTCCACACACGGAGCACGCGCCCCCCCGACGACTCCGGTGCCCCACGCGACGCCAGCCGCGGTACACCCCTCCTTGAACATCGGCACGATGTCCCAACGATGGCCTCCCGCTACCCGCAACAGTGCGGGCATCCACATCTTGGCGTGAGAATCGCCGAACACAACGATCGTTTGCGTGGGATTGTCCGCACCCAGATGGCAGATGCTCGATGAGGTTCGGCGATGCGCGGTTGCCCCGCACTTCCTTGGCACGAAATCGTTCATCCGCAGGTCAAAGAGTGGCGGCATCAATCCGTTAGGCACCAGGCCAGCAAGCCGCTCCGGATCGGCGCTCGCTGTCACGACGGCCATTGCGGGATCCGCCTCCCCTTCCCCCGCGGGTTCCGCGCCCGATCGGGTCTGGACGTCGCGCGAACTGTCGCCACTCCACACGAACGGCGGGCTCACCCGCGCGTTCTGGTGAAAGCGGGCCACCAAGGCGCCCTTCACGGTTCGTGTGCCGGTCACCGCCACGATGAGCCCTGCCGCGATGGCCACTGGCCACACGGCGAGTGCAGCAGACGGCCGCGCCAGCCATCGCCCGTGATGCAACGGGTACTCGTAGTACTTGTACGTGACGACGCTGATCGCAAACGCCACCGTCAGCCACGCGAGACTGGCAGCGACCGAGAGTGGCGTCCCCGCGTGTTGCGCCGCGATCGTCAACACGGGCCAGTGCCACAGATAGAAGGAGTACGACGCATCCCCAACCACGGTGAGTGGAGTTCTCTCAAGGAGTCGGCCGGCACCCCATGGATGTCCGCCCCCAATCCCTCCCATCACGATCAACGCCGCTCCCAACACGGGCAACGCCGCCGCAAACCCGGGGAAAGGCGTTGCGCCAGTGAAGGTCATGACGCTCACTCCAATCGCGGCCATTCCTGCCCAACTCGCCATCGCGCGAATGCGCGTGGGGATGCGCCCGAGCCATGCGCTCGCGATGGCGACCAGACTCCCGACTCCCAGCTCCCAGCTTCGGGTGAACGTGGAGAAGTACGCCATCTCGTGATTGTGAGCGGTGCTGCGCAGGCTCCATGCGAACGACAGCAGGACGAGCACGCCCACCACAAGACCCAGGCGCCTAACGAGCCATTCCGAGGACGCAGTATCCGCCTGCGGCGACTCGTTCTCACCTCGGTCGCGCCAGCCGCGGGCTCGACGTCGCAATACGTACAGGAGGCCGAGAACGATCGCTGGCCACACGAGGTAGAACTGCTCTTCCACGGCGAGCGACCAATAGTGCTGGAACGGCGACGCCGGCCGCGACCCGTCAAAGTAGTCCACTCGTAGCCGCGCGAAGTATACGTTGGCCGAGAAGAAGGTGGCCCAGATCGAGTCCCGATAGGCGCCGAGCGCTCTCACCGGGTTCAAGAACGCCGACGCGGCCAGCACCGTGAGCACGGTATTCAGTGTGGCCAACGGGAGGATGCGTCGCGCGCGGCCTGCGTAGAACTCCCGGAACGGCATGCGCTCGGCGCCCAATCCGCGACGGACGAGCCACCCCGTGATGAGAAATCCCGATATCACGAAGAACACGTCGACGCCAACGTATCCGCCCTTCATACCAGGGACCTTCGCATGGCTGAGGGCGACGACGAGGACGGCAATCGCACGGAGTCCCTGAATGTCACGCCGGTGACCGGAAACGCGCGTCGGCGTTTCCACGTCGCGCGCATTACTGGGCGCGTCGGCGCCAAGTACGCCTTGAGTAACTGGAGTTGCAAGTTGCACCATGACTCCGCCCCCGCTCTTCCCTGACGTGCCGCACGTGTTGCGACTGACGGACGCGCCAAGGTCGGCATGCAACCGCTGACCTGTCGAATCGGCCCGCTCGCTGGCCGCGAGCGTTGCTCGGCGGAAGCATTCGACATGCGGCGCCCATCCGTCAAGGGGCGTGCCAACGCACAGTGTCGTTATGCTTCAGCTTGCCTAACGATCTCGACTATGCAAGATCCGGGGATCGCGCGCTGCAATCTCTTCCTTGGTACCTAACGAGCTCAGGTGCGATATCTGAGATGTCCCGCGAGCCCGGTCACACGGATGCTCCACAGGTGAATGACAACCGGAGCGCGTGTTACTTCAGGCCGAGCGTCCGGTTCTGCGCCAGGCGTGTGACGGCCTCTCGCAGCCGACGCTCGCGCGTCTCGGGTCTCTTGGCGAGCATGATCCACCCCACGTATTGGCGTCGATGCGATGGTGCCAAGCCGTTGAAGTACTCCCACGCCTTCCGGTTCGCTCGCAGCGCGCGAGTGATGAACGCCGGCGTGTCGCTCGACTGGCCCGAACCGTGTTCGAGGAGCGCGATCACCTCTTGCAGTCGCTTCTCGCGAGTCTCTTCCGTCCGGGCTTCCGTGATGAGTCGGAGATATGCCCGTCGCCTTGCCGGCGTCAGTGCCTGGAAATTGCGCCACGCCCTGTCATGCAGGGCCAACTTTCGCTCCATGCGCCGCGCGACCGCGTCAGTATCTGACGGCGGTGCGCTATCTACTTCTGGAGCGACGGCCGGCGCCTTGGCGAGACCCGCTTGGGTCATGCGACCTTCGTGGATCAATTTCCGTAGTCGCGTCTTGTTGAGCTCCGACCATTTGGAGTCGATGCGCCGAGGCGTGAACTTCTGGGCGTAGGTCGCATCGTCCACCCGGCGGATGATGCTGTCGATCCAGCCGAAGCAGAGGGCCTCCTCCACGGCTTCGACATATGAGACAGACGGCCGTCCAGTGTGCTTCTTGAAGAAGCGGAGCCAGATCTCCGTGCCTGACAGGTGGTGTTTCGCCAGCCATGCCCGCCACTGGCTGCGATCCGCAAAGGCGCGCATCGCCTGCGTGCTTACCACACGTTTCTTCGCACGAGCCGACATCGCCAGCTACAATCGCACGTCGTAACGCAACTCCACCATCCCATTCTTGTAGGCTTTCGCTTCCGCCAGGTGCAGCGCGACGTCCCTGTCCAGCTTGTCGAAGAATGGAATGCCCTCACCGATCAGGACTGGGAGGATGGAGTATCGTACCTCGTCGGCCAGTCCTCGTCGAAGGCACTCGCCGGAAACCGCGCCCCCTCCCGCAAACCAAATCGTGCGATACGAGGGTCGCAACCGCTCATTGACCAAATCGGCCAGATCGCCCGCATAGAACTCCACCGTGTCTCGCGTCCGCGGCAAGGTGCGACGTGTCAGTACGAAAGTTGGCTTATCGCCGTATGCCCATCCGAATCCCTTGGCCTCGAAGCCCAGCGCCGTCTCGTAGGTCCGTGACCCCATGACGTAACAGTCGATGGTCTTGAGGAACGCCTCCACGAAGCCCGGGTCCATCGTGGCGCCGCCGGGGAACTCGTCCGACGTCTCGAGCCAGTCGACGCGCCCGTCTCGACGCGCGATGAATCCGTCAAGGCTCGCTGCCATGTGGATCGTTACGCGAGATGTGTGTGCCATGGCGTGCAATTTCTCGCTCGGAATGAACTCGTGCCAGCCGTTGACCATGCCGCCAGTCGAGCCATGGCGACTCGCACTCCGAAGCCGTGCGATCTCGACGGGCGACGGCGGAGACGCGGCTGGCGGACGCGCGATATGGTCGCGTGAGCCGAAAACTCGCTGCCTTGCGCCTGAGGAGGTGGACCTCTCTCGGCGAGCTGACCATGCGAACGACTCGGACGACTCTCCTGCTGATCGGTGTTCTCACTGCCTGTGGTGGCGGTGGGGGAGACGGCGGCGCGACCAATCCACCTCCCGTGGCTGTGGCCAGCGTCGATGTCACGCCGACCGCGTCATCGCTGGCCCCCTCCAGCACCGTGCAGCTCACGGCCACTCCGAAAGATGCTGGCGGCAACGCACTCGGCGGTCGGTCGGTGACATGGTCGAGCAGCGATGCCGGCGTGGCGTCGGTGAGCACGTCTGGACTTGTCACCGCGGTGGCCGCCGGGACCGCGCAGGTGACCGCGTCGAGCGAAGGACGTACGGGTTCCGCTTCGATCACCGTGCTGGCGCCGATTGCTGTGCTGTCGCTGGATCACCCGACGGCGTCGTTAGTAGCGGGGCAAACGCTGCAGCTGACGCCGACGGCGAAGGATGGCGCGGGGGCGACGCTGGCCGGACGCCCCGTGGCATGGGCAAGCAGCGCTCCGACCGTGGCCACCGTCACCTCGTCTGGCCTGGTGACGGCGCTGGCTTCCGGCACCGCGTCGATTACCGCCAGCACCGAGGGAAAGACCGCGACGGCTGCCATCACGGTGGCTGACGGAGCGATCGTGGGGGCCAGTGGCGCCACCGTCAGCGCCGCCAGCGGCAACGTCAAGATCGAGGTTCCCGCGGGCGCTGCGCCGGTCGGCACGACGATAACCGTGCAGGAGGCTCCAGCTCCAACCTCAGGGCCCAACGGGGCATTCTTGTCGGGGACGTTCTACCAGTTTGGTCCCGAGGGCACGACGTTCACCAGCCCGGTAAAGGTCACGCTCAAGTACGATCCCGCCAAGCTGCCGCCTTGGGCCATCCCTGAGGACTTGGGCATCCAGCGGCTGAGCAACGGGCAGTGGAACAAACTCGCGAACATCGTGGTGGACACGGTGGCTCACACGATCACTGGGACTACCACCGGCTTCAGCGCCTTCGGGGCATCAACCAATGCGCCGACGGTCACGCTGACGCCGAACAAGGGGCAGGTCAACTACAACCAGCGATCCGTCATCTTCGATGCGATCGTCAACGGCCATCAGTGGGGCCAGTTCCAGTATGCCTGGAACAGCTCCAAGTCGAACGGTGCGCTGGGCGCCCAGTTTGGGAGCACCATGCAGTACATCGGATCCACACCGATTCTACCGGACGGCGTGATTGACGTCGTGTGGGTGGACGTGTCTGGTCCGGTGGTCCCAAATGGCCCAGTGCAGGTGCTTGGCCGGGCGGTGGCCAACGTGACGGCCGACCTGGGGCTGACGTTTGAGCTGAACCCCTGGACGCAGCTCGTCGACTTCGGCAAGACTGTGGATGTACAGGCGTTGGTGCGCCAGGCAGACGGTTCGTTGTACAACGGCAAGTTGCAGTACAAGTACACATCCACCAACTACGTTGGCACCACGACGCCGGCCGCCGGGCTCCAGACGTCGATCAACACGGCGCAGTACCGAGCGCTTCCCGCCATCGCCCAGGTCGGGCGCCCGCCGCGCGGTGACAAGATCACCGTGGAATTCTTTGTCGAACACAAGATCCCCAACGGGACGCTACAGAACCCCAACTCGTTCCTCGTTCAGTGGGATCGGCTTGGAAGTGCGGATGCCTTTGTCGAAGTGGGGAAGGACATCTACATCGGCCACTACTCGATCGAAACGCAAATTACAAATCCGGCGACGGGAAATGGATGCGTGTATGTCTACTTCTGGGCTCCAAAGGCGTCGCCTGCGCAATCGTACGCCCTGCACGCCTACGGCTTCAACGATCCGGGCGGCGTCGGCACGGACTACACGCGCACGTTCACTGGGCCAACTGGCAGCGGGCTCACCGCCGTGGTTGATATGGGCACGGAGTACAAGATGGGTGTGCAGGGCGGCTGCGGGTCGCCGTCCAACATCACCTACCGTCAGGGGCTCTACAACTCGGAGTTCGCGGGAACCGTGATCGAAGTGAAGGTCACTCCGTGAGGCTCGGCCAGCGTACCTGACGGCACGTCAGCCTAACGGCGAGCCGTCCATCTGACTTCAACGAGAACCGCGCATGGGAAAGCTCCCATGCGCGGTTCGTGTCTTCCGCGACGCCCGCCGCCAGCGTCAGCGCGGCTAGTTCACCGTCACGTTTCGGACGATCGTGTTGTTCGACGCGTTGGGATCAGGGTTCTGGCCCGTCACCGTGATCGTCTTGGGAAACACACCTCGCTGTACGGCCTTGAGCGTCATCGTGAACGTCGCCTGGCCGCCGGACGCAATGCCCGCAACCAGACAGGTAAGTCCGCTGGCAGAGCCGGAGCAGCTTGCGCCTGTGGCCCCTTGGAACTGGAACCCGCCGGCGGGCTGGAAGGTGACCGTTGCGCCTGTCGACAGCGTGGGACCCGCGTTGGACACGCGGAATCCGACGGTGAAGACCTGGTTGAGCGTGAGCGGCGGGGGCGCTTGAGAGATCCCAACCGACAAGTCGGCGCTCCCGTCATTGTCCGTGATATTGGCGACGACCGACGCCGGAACGAATCCATTGAAGAAGGGATCGGCGCTCACAACGCCGTGCGCGATGGTGCCGATGTGAGCAGGCTCGACGACCGCGTCGTCGACGGCGGCGACGGTGACGGTTTGTGGGAGCATCCAGTTCGTCGTCGTAAAGCTCAATGGCGACGGCCCAGCGCTTACCTGGGCATCGGGCAAGACATTCACGGTGACGGTCCCCGTTGGTGCTTGCGAGAGGCACACCGCGTACGCGTTGCTGGGACCACCCTCCGCCAGCGGCAGCTGTGTCGGCGATGCTTGCACCTTGGTGGCTTGGTCGTACCCAATCAGCTGCAACACGTGGATCGGGCTGTTGAGCCGCCAGAAGCGCCCCAGGCCCGGGTTCAGACCCGTCACCGAGTTGAAGGAGCCGCGAGCACCAGGGCTGCCATCCGTGATAATGTCCAGCACCTGGCCACACACCGCCATGCCCGGACCGGTCAGGATGCTGAGTACCCCTCCATAGTTTATCTGACCCGCGACCGCCAATCGATCAAAGGCGCCCGCCTGCGTGCCATTGACTTCGATCGCCAAGGTACCGGAGCCACCGCTGAGGTCGATCATCGATGCGTTGAGCGTTCCGACGGGATTGCCCGGCGCGACGACGCCACTGTTCAGCACCACGACAAACGGCACACTGCCCGTGCCGGTCAGGGTGCCTCCGTTCACCCGCAGTTGCCCTGAAGTAAACACGCCGGTGTCACGACTCCGGAAGGTTGCGCCTGACGATACAGTGAAGACGGAGGCGCCGGCGCCAGTGACGGTCCCGAAGTTCTCGAAGACACCGCCCACCTTGTCGAAGTAGACGCCCGCTCCCGGCAGGCTAACTGCCCCGTTGTTCACGGCTGACATGTTGAGGTGAAGCTCGGCGCCCGCCGCTGGCTGTTGCATCACCGACCCGTTGTTGGTGAGGGTGCCACTGCCATTCAGGGTAAGGACCGTCGCGGCAAAGAATGCCTGGTCAAACCGCACACTTCCCGATACGGTGGGCGACCCGTTCCACGTGATGCTACTGCTACCTACCGCGCCGTGTCCCACGATCCACACCTTCGTTCCCACAGGCACGTTGCCGGTAATTGCACTCGTGCCCGCGATGGTGGACGCCACGGCGATGTCATGTGCACCGGACAGCGTCGCGCCCAGAACCAGGCTCGCACCCCGCAGGCGCACGATCGGCAGCCCGTTCTGCGCCGACAGGGGCAGAGACCCACCGTTGAGGGTGAACGTGCCGGCCTGCATGTCAAACACCGGGAGAATTGGCGTCGTGATCGTCCCGCCATTCTGCTGAAACGTTGGGCTCCCCGCCGTTCCCGGTATCACGATACCCGTGCCGCTCGTCAGCGTGATCGTACCACTGTTGACGTAGGCGCCGTTCGTTTTGCCCCACGTTTGGACGCCCGCAATAGTAATGCTGCCGCTATTCGTGACGTCGGCGTTCAACTCGGTGGTGCCAAAGCCATTGGTATGCGACAGCACCCCAGCGTTGGTTACACTTGCCGCATTCACCCGGCCAACGCCAAACTCGTCGTATGACAGCTTGCCGGAGACGCCGATCTCGATGCCTTGCGCAACGTCCAGCCGCACGTCCGTTCCCGCCAGGCTCAACGTCTGCACACCGCTCGCCGCTCCGATCGCGATTCCAGTCACCGCAACAGGCGTGGCATCGACCGTCGGATCCAGCGTGACCGTGTAGGTCCCAGCGACGTCGACGCACGCCACGTCGGCGGAACCAGGAACAGCGTTAGGCGACCACTTGGCGGCGTCGAACCAGCTGCCATTGACGGCCGAGGCCCAGTGGTGTGTACATGGTGGGTTTGCTGACAAACGAGCCGACCACACGTGCGTTCCCGCGACCTTGGGTGGCCCCGCCGGTCCATCCGCGCAACCCGCGGTTACGACAACGGCAACGACATAGGCCAACACTCGGCTCTTCATAAATGACCTCCGGCTCACTAGGGAGAGGATGACAGCGTGCGAAGTCTCCCCTCCATGCGCGTTATGCCTTGCCGACCGTCTCATGCCACTCACGCCGTGGCAGTTGACCGAATTCAGTCGCGCGCGATGCGAGAGATCCTCCCGCACACGCCGACGGCTCGGATATTGCGGAGGTCGCTCCCCCGGGATAACGTCGTCACAGAACGGGCGGGTTGAGCCCGTCGGACCCTCGTATATGTCGAACGCTCACTCAGTTACGCGATTGCTCGCGGACCTCCGTGTCGGCAAGGAGGGAGCGCTCGAGGAACTGGTGCGACTGGTCTATCCGGAGTTCCGCGAGATGGCCGCCGCGCAGCTGAGGAACGAGCGTCCTGAGCACACCCTGCAGCCCACGGCGCTGGTTCACGAGGCCTTTCTCAAGCTCGTGCCAGATGGCTCAGCGGACTTCGAGAACCGAGCGCACTTTTTTGGTGCGGCCGCCAGCGCCATGCGTCGCGTACTCGTGGACCACGCGCGGCGTCACCACGCGCTCAAGCGAGGCAGCGGCGAGCTTCTGCGCCTGGAATCTGGCATGGACGTGGCGTTGCAGTCGGCGGATCAGATGATCCGCGTGGATGAGGCACTCGACCGTCTTGCGCAGCTGGATCCGCGTCAGGCCCGTGTGGTGGAGCTGCGGTTCTTCGCAGGGCTCACGGTAGAGGAATCCGCTGCCGTTCTTGGTGTGGCGCCCATCACCATAAAGCGCGACTGGGCGATGGCGCGCGCGTGGCTCTTTCGCGAACTGTCGACCCCTTCGTGAACCGGCATGAGACGCGTTCGGCGATCCTTCGCGCATGATCTCTACGAGCACAGCGCGTTGAGCTCATCACTCGTCGCCGTCGAATGACAGCCTCACCCAATTCCTGGTCGGAACTCAAGGCGCTCTTCTTCGAGTTGTCGGACATGCTGCCGGCTGAACGCGAGGTTCGGCTGCGCACGGTCGCCAACGCCGACGCCGCGCTCGCCGCTGACCTGCGGAGCTTGCTCGCCGCCCACGACGTTTCCGATGCGCAGTTCAACGACGTTCTCCCGCAGTCATTGGGATTTCTGGAAGCCCGTCGTGAGGCCCCGACCTTGGTCGGGCGGGAGGTCGGGCACTACCTGGTGACGCGTCTGGTGGGGCGCGGGGGCATGGGTGCGATTTACGAAGCACATCGCGCCGACGATGAATTCAGGAAGCGCGTGGCGATCAAGACCATTTGGCGAGGAGCCGAAAGTGACGTGGTCTTGCATCGTTTTCGCACGGAGCGACAG
The DNA here is from genome assembly GCA_044224875.1 of Gemmatimonadaceae bacterium. Lineage (GTDB taxonomy): Bacteria > Gemmatimonadota > Gemmatimonadetes > Gemmatimonadales > Gemmatimonadaceae > JABAQJ01. The sequence continues at coordinate 68,078 of JBGAJQ010000011.1, forward strand.
ATCCTGGCCAGCTTGCAGCACCCGCACATCGCCGCGCTGCTGGATGGAGGTGTCACGTCGGATGGGCTGCCATACTTCGTGATGGAGTTCGTGGACGGCGCAGGTATCGACCACTACTGCGCATCGCATCGACTGGGCGTGGCCGATCGCGTGCGACTCGTGCGCGAGGTGTGCGACGCCGTCCAGTACGCGCATCAGAACCTGGTCGTACACCGTGACATCAAACCGGGCAACGTACTGGTGACGCCCGATGGCGTTCCCAAACTGCTGGACTTTGGCATCGCCAAGTTGATCGGGACCGATGGAGCTGGCGGACACACCCTCACCGAGGCCGGCCTGCGACCTTTTACCATCACGTATGCCAGCCCGGAGCAGTTGCGCGGTCAGGCGGTGTCGACGGCGACCGACGTCTATTCGTTGGGCGTTCTGTTGTTTGAGCTGTTGACGGGGCGGCCGCCGTTCGCGGCGAGCGGTGGCACGTCGCATGAACTCATGCGTGAGATCACCGAGCAGGATCCGCCGAGGCTATCCGGTGCCTGCGACGCCACCGCAATGTCGACATACCCGGATCCTTCTCGCGTGAGCCGTGAGCTCACGGGCGATCTCGACGCCATCGTGCAGATGGCGCTCCGTAAGGAACCCGAGCGAAGATATCAGTCCGCCGAGCAGCTGTCGCTCGACTTGCGGCGCTATCTGGAGCACCAGCCGGTCGTGGCCGGCCCGGATACGTGGTCATACCGGGCGGCCAAGTTCACTCGGCGCCATCGAACCACGGTTGTTGCTGCAGGCCTGTTGGCGGTGTCGCTCATCGGCGGGACCGTAGCCACATGGCGTCAGGCGCGCGCGGCCGCCCAGGAGCGCGATCATGCACAGGCGGAAGCGCGCCGCGCCGATGCGGAACGCGACAAAGCACAGCAGGTCACCGCGTTCCTGCAGCGCACGCTGGGGTCTGCCGACCCGTCGCAGCTGGGACGTGACGTGACCCTGCGCGAGGTGCTGGACTCGGCAAGCGTATCGCTCACCAGTCTGGCCTCGCAGCCCTCGGTGGAAGGCGAGCTGCGGCGCGTGCTCGGCGACACCTACTTCTCGCTCGGACTCTACGACCGTGCCGAGCAGCAGCTGCAACGCGCGTTGGAGGTTCAGCAAGGCTTGCACGGACCAGAGAGCCGCGAAGCGGCCCTCGTGCAGAGTGCGCTGGGTGGCGTCGCTGAGGCGCGAGGCGACATGGCGGCGGCCGAGCAGATCCAGCGGGCGGTGCTTGTCACGCTCCGGCGGGCTGGCCCCGCCGACGCCGCGGTGGCGGCGCAGCTCGACAATCTGTCGCGCGTACGGCAGAGTCTCGGCGACCTGACGGAGGCCGAGCAGCTCCAACGCGAGGCGTTGGGTATTCGCCGCGCGATCGACTCGACGTCGGATGACGTTGCGGCGTCCCTCAACAACCTGGCCGTAGTGCTCGGAGAAAGCGGCCGGCTCGCACCTGCCGAGTCGCTGCACCGCGAGGCGTTAGGCATCACCCAACGCCGGCACGGGCCCAGTCATCCGTTGGTGGCCAACGCCATGGCGACACTGGCCGCGATTCTGGATCGCGAAGGAAAGTCCGCCAGTGCCGACACCCTGTTTCGCGCTACACTGGCACTCCGCCGGACCTTGCTCGGGGCGCAGCATCCCGACTACGCATGGACGGCGTTTTCGTACGCGCAGTTCCTGGTCGACCACCAGCGCTTTGCCGAAGCCATCCCCCTGGCACGCGAGGTGTTGGCGTTGCGTGGCCAAACACTGCCGAACAGTCATCCCGCCGTCGCGGCCGCGTTGCAGGCGCTGGGCAGGAGTCTCGATGCGACGGGCCAACTGGCTGACGGGGGACGCGCGCTCCGAGAGAGTCTGTCCCTGCGCCAGGCCGCGTTGCCGCCGGGACACTGGTTGATTGCCACCTCGGAGAGCCTCGTGGGCGAACACGAGTTGCGGATTGGCAATCTACGCGCGGCGGAGCCCTTGTTGGTTCGCGCGTATCGCCAACTAGTGGCGACCCGAGGTGGATCGGCGCCACCGACCGATGCAGCACGCGCTCGACTGATCGAGCTGTACGAGCGAGAGGGTCGCCTGCAGGACGCGGCTCGGCTTCGGGGCGCCTCAAAGCCCTAGGAGTTGAACGGCAAGTAGATTCTCGTCACCTCAGACATCGCGCCGACTCTCACATCGTCGAGGAACTGTTTCCATGAAAACACAATGGATCGTGAGGCTCGCCGCGGCGAGCATCATGGCACCCGTCGCCGCCTGGACGCAGCAAACGCCGCCAGCTCCGCAACCCGGGACCAAGTGGTCTGACGAACAACTCCTGAAGGCCGTTGCGCCAGTGCGCGCGGGGCGGAAACTCACGCCGAAGAAGTGGCCGAACAACGCCAAGGTCGCCGTGTGCTTGAGCTTCGACGACGACAATGAATCGTACCTCCTCGCGTCGGGCCAAACCTCACCGACGACCCTCTCGACGGCGGACTTCGGGGCGCAAACAGGTCTCGACCGCATCCTCGCGATGCTCGACAAACACCAGATCTCGTCCACGTTTTTCATCCCCGCTGTGAGCGCGCTCATTCATCCGGAGATGATTCCCAAGATCATGAAGTCGGGTCGCCACGAAATCGGCGTACACGGGTGGATTCACGAGTTCCCCCCGGCGACCGGCAGCGCCGAGGAGGAGGAGCGACTGTTGAACAAGGCGATCGACTTTCTCACGAAGGCCACCGGAAAGCGGCCGGTGGGGTATCGCGCCCCGGCGTGGGCCTTCAGCGAGAATACCATCGGCATCATTCGCAAGGCGGGCTTCTTCTACGATAGCAGCCTCGGCTCGATGGATGAGCCATTCGAGATCATGTCCAATGGCGAAGCGACAGGAATGGTGGAGCTGGCGATTGACTGGACGTTGACCGAAACGCCATACCTCGGTCGCGGTGGCACCATGCCATCGCCCGAATTGTTGTTCAAGCTGTATCGCGACGAGTTCGACGGGGCGTACGACCTCGGGACCACGTTCATGCTGACGTTGCATCCCCACGTCGTGGGTCACCGCGCCCCGATGAAGTATCTCGATGAACTCGTTGGGTACATGAAGTCCAAACCCGGCGTGTGGTTTGGTACCTGCGAGCAGATCGCACGCTACGTGGCGAAAGAAGCTGGCATGTAGCTCGTATCCACCCTCCCACGCTCGCCTCGGCTGCAACCCGTTGAGTGCCAAGGCAGACACCGTGGGACCGCTCGTTTCCAAATCGCGGGAATACGATATTCCCCTTGAGCAATCACGCGGGTCTACAACCAGGAACTCCAATGTCCAATCCCCTGAGAGCGTCGGCCGTCATCTTCGCCAAGGACAACGCTCGTCTGGCGCGATTCTACACAGAGGTTCTGAAAGCGCGTACGATCCGTGCCGAACCGGGTTACGAAGTGCTCCAGCTGGCGGACATCGAACTCGTGATCCACGCGATTCCCGAGCACATTGCCAACACGTTTGAGACTGCATCCCCGCCAGCTCTGCGCGAGGACGCGTCGATCAAGCTGGCCTTCCCCGTCGTGAGTCTCGAGTCCACACGCAAGGTCGTGACGAGCCTGGGCGGAGTCGCACATGGGCGTTCCTGGCAGGGTGAGGGTTTCACCGCCTGCGACGTCTCCGATCCCGAGGGCAATGTCCTGCAACTTCGCGAAGCCACAGGAAGGTGATCGTTGGATGCTTTTCTGCGCGGGATGCCTCTGCGGCAGCCGGCGGTCGACGGCACTTGGTGAAGCACTTCTCCCGACTTCGATCGTCCAGTCGCTACCTACGGGTCGAGTCCAAGTCTCGGGCGACGCGCAGGCCGATTGAGTCGTCTCGATGGGTCGGAGCGTAGGGGAATCGCTCGGCGGTACGAAGGTTGTGGGCCAACGTGCCCCAGGACCCACCTTTCGCTATTCGCCTGTCGCAGGGCACTTCTGGGGACTCCGCCAGACCGTTGGCGTTCAGGTGCTCATGCGAAGGCGTGTAACAGTCGGCCACCCACTCGCTAGTGTTGCCGATCATGTCGTACACACCGAACTTGTTAGGCAGTAACGCGCCCACGGGATTCGTGTGCATCCAACCGTCACGACATGGAAGAGGGTCAAACACCGGATACGCCGATGTGTCGATGGGTCGGTACTCTTCCCAGATCGTCTCGTCGAAACCATTGGCGAAGCGGCACCCCTTGGACGCATCGTCGCCCCACGGGAAGAGGGTGCGGACACCCGCCGCGGCCACGTACTCCCATTCGACCTCGCTCAGCAACCGGTAGCCGCCGGCGGTGACGGTGTTCAGCCACGTCACGTAGGCGACCGCGTCGTCGTAGCTGATGCACACGACTGGATGATCGTCCGCCTGCGTGAACCCTGGGTCCAGAAACGTGGTCCCGCCGTCGTATTGCCAGTCGCCGCGTTTGACACGATCGGTGAGGCAGTTCCCGCCAACCGCATGATTGGTGGCTTTGACGAACGCCGCGTACTGACCTCGCGTGATCTCGAATCGGCTCACAGCAAATGGGCGTACGATCCGAATGACGCGTCTCGGCAACTCGTCGGGGCGCTGGTAGCGCGCACCCTCGACGGAACCGAATGTCGCGTTCCCGGGCTGGATCCGCTGCATCGCAGGGCAGCTCGAACACACCGGTTTGATTGGGACGCGCGCGTTCGCGCAGCCCAGGAGCGGCAACACGAACGCCAAAATGGAAGCCCTCATGCGCGAGGATAGCTCACTGCATGTCGCCAATGCATCCCTTACGGGACGAACTGCTTCGCCGGGATGCGAATACCTCCCGTGAAGCTCCGAGCAGCAACGTAGCGATACCTTGGCACCGTCGACTGGATGCGAAAGCAGGGGCGGGACGAGTGAGAGTAGCGCTTGTGCGAGGTGCCTTGACGAGGTCGACGGCGCGCCTGATGTTAGCGTGCCGGTCCGACGACCAGCTCGAACAACCCCTCGGAGGCAACATGGGCAACAACCCCACGATGAAGTCGGCCCTGGCCGGCGTTGTGCTGCAAGCGGTCATGGTCATGATCGGCAAGGCCGTCCCGTCGATCGGACAGATCCCGAACTTCTACGCCATCTGTGGCACGATCCTCTCCGTTGTCACGGGGGTCGTTCATGCGAAGTTCGCACCGAGTGCTCAAGGGACGCAGGCAGCGATGGGAGGCGCCATTGCCGGCGGCACCAGCAGCATCCTCGGCGGAGCGTTTGCAGCCGCAACGGGTCAGTGGCCGGGATTCCAGGCCGTGCAGCTGCTGTTCCCCTTTCTCTCCGGCGGCGTCGGTGGAGGCATCGGGGCCCTACTCGGGCGCATGCTGCCAGGGAACGCTCGCTAGGATCTCCTCGAGTCGACGCGCCCCCCGCCCCTTGGCATCCGAACCATCGACCCGCAGGAGCCTTGCTGATGGCGTACGACGAACAACTCGCTGAGCGAATTCGCTCCGCTCTCGCAGGCAACCGACACGTGACCGAAAAGAAGATGTTCGGTGGCATCGCCTTTCTTCGGAAAGGGCTGATGTTTGTCGGTGTGTCGAGTGACTCGCTGATGGCACGTGTGGGCAAGGAGCACCACGCCGACTCCATCAGCCGAAAGCATGTTCGGCCAATGGACTTTACGGGCAAGCCCATGCAGGGCTACGTGTACGTTGACGCCCCGGGCCTCAAGACGGAAGCGCAGCTCCGCTTCTGGCTCGAACGCTGCGAACACTTCGTCTCCACGTTGCCACCGAAGAAGAAGAAACCGTAGCGCGCCTGGATCTGAGCCGTATCGTTGGGATGGTTGTCTCTACCAAGACGCGAGCAAGGACGCACGTTCGTTAGTCTTCGAGATCTCCGCCAGGCTCCGGTCGTTCACGGTGTTCGTTAGATCGGCGTGGAAACTCCGAGCTTGAACCCGTCCAGGTCGTTGAACTGGAACATGCGCGCACCCCACGGCCGGTCCGCCGGTTCACTCAGGAGTTTGCCGCCAGCTGCCTTGATCCGTGTGGCCGTCGCGTCCACGTCCGCCGGACTGGCGACGTTGATCTGCAGGTAGAAACCCTGCCCCTTGATCCGATCCCAACCGAGCTTGCCATCGTCCTGATTCAGGACGATGCGGCAATCGCCGGCGGCGATCACGGCCCCAGATACCTTGCCTGCCGTCTCGAACTGATTGAGGACGGTGAATCCAAGGGCGTCGCGGTACCAGCGGATGGATGCTTCAATGTCCTTGCACGTGAGGGAGCAGCCAAGGTTTGTTGCGTTGAACGTGGACATGGCGCGCGAGGGTAAGGGATGCGGTAAGGGGGAGGGCGGAAATCCTAAGGCCCGATGCAGACGTGCGCTACTGGCTCCCAGCGCCCGGCGCTCCCGTCCTCGACGACGCGCTTAGCCGAGCGTCCGTGCGGCGCGCTCTACCTCGTCACGGGCGGTGACGAGGCGATCCACTTCATTCGACAGGTCGATGACCATCGCCAGCTGCGTCGTCAAGCGTTCCACGCTCACAGAGCCGGCGTGCAAGCGCAGCAGGTCGAGCCGAATCGTCTCGAGGGCCGTCACGGTATCAGCGAGCTTCGCCTGCACCTGGTCGAGCATCGCGCGCAGGTCCGCGAAGGCGGAGTCGTCGTCCGCGCTCGTCTCGCCCAGTGCCTGCTGCAACTCGTCCCGTCGTTCCCGCAGCCGACGGGCGGCATCCTGCATGTGACGCAGTCGAGCGGGCACGTCGCCAAGGGACGATCGGACCTCGGACGAGAGTGAAGCAAAGAGCTGCTCCGCTGCCATGCCTAACGCAAGTTCTGTTGGCCGGTGGGTGACCGGCGCGGGCCGGACTCGCGAGCCGAGCAGCTTCCCGGCGATGGCGAACGCGGCGCGACCTGTGCGACCGAGCCAGACCTTCGACCAGAAGCCAGTGTCGACGTCCTCGTACCGGCCCTTAAGGTGTATGAGGCCCAGCGCACCGAGCATGCCGGCGCCCATCGACAGCGCGCCATAGGTGATCGCACTTCCTCCGAGCATGCCGGTCAACCCGGCCGCCAGCGTAGCTGCGCCAGCGAATCCAGCAACACGCGCGCCCACTTCGAGCGCCTGTTCGAGGCGGCCGCGTCGCACCTGCCGCGTGACTGACAGCTCCTCACTCGCTTGTTCGAGCTCGCGGCGAAAGGCAGGGCCAATGTCGGCGTGCGCAAACCCGAGCGCCATGAGTCGTCGAGCGGCAACCACGAAGTAGGTGAATGGCAGCACGAGGCCGCCAACACCTAACGTCACCCATCCAGCGTCTGCGCCGTAGAGGCTGCCGGCCGTGATGGCTGCCGGGAACAGCGCCAAGCACGCGATGAGCGTCCCGCCGCCGTTCAACCTGGCTTGACGCTTGACAAAGGCGCGCAGCGCGGCGGGGAGTTCACGACGCTGCTCCAAACTCGCATTCAGTTCTTCCGCGAGAGCCTGTGCCGTCCCGGGACGGCGCGCCGGATCCTTCGAGAGACAACGATCCACAAGCAGTGCCATCTTCCGCGGAACGGTCGAGACGACTCCCGACAGCTGCGGCGGTGCTTCCGTGATATGACGCGCAAGCAATTCTGTCGTGGTCCCGCCTTCGAATGGCAGGCGACCAGAGCACATGAAGAAGGCGGTCGTACCCAGGCTATACAGATCGCTCCGCGCGTCCACCGGTTTTCCCAGCGCCTGTTCTGGGCTCATGTAGTCAGGCGTGCCGGTAACAACGCCGATGTCATCATCACCAGCGATGCCGGCGATGCCAAAGTCGGCGACGAGCACTCGTCCGGTTGACGATTCGAGCAGGATGTTTTCCGGCTTGATGTCTCGGTGGACCACACCCTCGCCGTGCGCGTATGCGAGTGCCCACGCAACGTCGCGCAATACGCGCACCGCTTCACCCGCGGGAAGTGGCCCTCGCGTGCGCACGCGGTGCTGCAGTGTCTCGCCATCAATGAACGCCATCACGAAGAACACGAATCCCCCGATCTCCTCGACCGCGTGGATGGGGATGATGTTCGGATGCGAGAGCCTTGCGGCGAGTCGCGCTTCGCGCAGGAAGCGGTCGCGCAGCGTCTGGTCACTCGCCAATTCCGGCGGGAGCATCTTGATCGCAACCAAGCGGTCCAGATGGACTTCGCGTGCGAGGTAGACGATGCCCATGCCCCCGCGCCCCAGTTCGCGGTCGAGGGAGTACTTGCCGGCCAGCGCCTGCTGGAAGGCAATGAAGAGGGGGTCGACGGGTGTCGTGGCGAGGCGCATGAGGTCACGGACTTAACGACGGAGGTGGGCTTGGCGTCACCGGGCGCCGGGTGATGACGGGGTACAGTCCACCAATACGGCAGGGTTGTTGTCGTTTGATCGCGTGTTGCAGGACACGTTGCCAGACCTGACGACCTCGAATGCATTCACGCAGACGGGTCGGCTTCAGCCGGAGTTCGACTTCAGCTTCGTCTACGGAAAGCAGCGCTCGGTGTTCACCTTGCGAACACTCATTCGCGAGGACCGCTCACCGAACATGCTCCGCTCGGGGTTCATCCGTTGGGATGGGTCGGCGACGGCGTGCGGCGCCAGCCTCAACTGCCAGGGACCGGTGCCGTCGAAGGCGAACGCTCCGAACGCGCTCGTGATGCGACTGATCAGCGGGTACTCGTTCAGCCAGAACATCTACGGTTGCAACTGCAACCCGCTGACGCCGCAGATCCCGTGCATGATGTTGCCGTAAGGAGCGGTTGGGACGCGAGAGTCTTTTCGGCGCTTTTGGGAATCCGTATTGCGGACGACTCTATGGAACGTAGAGCGACCTCACATCAGCCAATGTAAGTTGTCGATCAAAGATCATCATCTCATCGATGATTCCCTTGAGTTGCTCAATTGGCTTGCTGCAACATCCGACCATGAGAGACGATCCGACGGGTGATGAAGCAGCTTCGGACGGAAGCTGAATCAGTAGTTGATCATCAAGGTAGATACTTCGTCCTGTTGGAGACCAGGAGAAGGTGTACATGTGCCAGTTGGTGAAGCCGTACGCAGCAACCGGCACAGAGGAATTCGTCGCGTCACCGCCGTTGATGGTGAAGTAGAATCGATCGAGTATCGGGGTTCCTGTTGGACCGGCGAACTGAGCGCGCATCTGCGGAGGGTTACCGGTTGGTCCGACCTTTGCGAAGATGCTGTACTGAGACTGTGTATCCGTCAGCTTCAACCACATCACAATTGATCCACTTGGACGCGCGTCGGTCACGACTGCGGGAATGTTGACTTGATCGGTGCCGCCATTGAGCAGCAGCGCACGGGCCGCATTTCCATGACGGTCCGTCGCAGCAGCGCCGCCGACCAAGATTGCATCGAAGCCATTGCCGCTTGCGTCGGTGCCGTTCCCATCGAGAGAGTAGTGGGCCAGCAATCCAACGGCGGGTATCGAGCATACTACCGTGAGGTTCACCACGGTGCTCGTATTCGGAGCCACAAGCACGGCCTGCGCTCCAGGATTCGTGCAACCGGCTGGAAGAGAACTCAGGGTCAAGGTCTGCGTGCCCGACGGCACGCTCGCCAAATCGTAGGCCCCCAGGGTGTTGGTCTGTGTTGATCCCGCCCCTGTCACGTTCACCGTCACGGCGCCCAGCGGCGCGCCCATTGTGGAAGACACGGTGCCCCCAACCGATCCGAAACCCGCCACTGCTGTAGCGGTGAAATTGACCGCGCTGAGCGTTCCGTATTGAACCCTAGAGGATAGAATCTGCGTTCCTACCTGCGCTCCAAGGGTCCAGCTTGTTCTCGCCAACCCCTGGTTGTCAGTAGTGACAAGTGACGGGCTGACTGCGCCACTCAACGCGCCCGGAGTGAAGGCGACCGAGACACCTGCCATTGGTGCGTTGGCTGCGTCACGCACGCTCACGACGATTGGCTGTGGAAGCGTGGTGCTAACCATACCGGTTTGTAGATTACCGGACTCGCTGAATATCGGTACCGGCAACCGAATAGCCGTGACGACCACTGTCGCCTGAGACACACTCATTTTGCTCTGGTCGGTGACCCAGAGATTGACGATGGGGAGCATCGGCCTAGAGGGCCAATGGAATGTCGCGTTAGCCGATGGCCACACGGACGGAGCGAAGCCAATGTAGTTTGAACCAGATTTGTAGAACGACTGGGCGAGTACAGATCCCGCTTGGTAGCGGAAGCCGAGACGAGTCGGACCGGCGAAACGACTGGGGGAGATGTTCGACGGCTTGCAATTCGGCGAAGGCAAACATGGCCCTCCCCAGTAGATCGGAGGCGGTGTAGGAGAGATTGGATCGTCGGGCCAGACGACGTACTGCAGAATCTGGGTCAAATTTGGGTTGCCCCACCTACTGACTTCGATATCGATCTCGTTGGTGCCTCCAACCGGTGAAGGCTCGTATGAGTAGAGGCTGAAGACCGCACCGTCCGGCAACGTGCCGAGTCCGGACTGCACGTCGATTGCATAGTCGCCGAAACCGAGTAAGGCGTTCCCAGACGCCGTTGTCAGCTGAAGCTCGGGGGCGTACCACTTACCATTTCGCAGTGCAACCGAGAGCTGCAGTTGCTGCTGCGCACCGACTGTTACGATTTTCGATAGGCTTGTATCGCAGCTCCACTGGGAATCCTTCATGTTCGGCGAATCCGGCGGTGGTACCTTCCAGGCAAATCCCGAGAACGCTCGGTCGCAGGACGATCCCTGCGCACTCGGCGAGAGGTCGCGACTCGCTATGGTCTCCGAGTGGTCAGCCAAGCTGTCAGCCGGCGAAACGCTACACGCGAACGTTGCAGCGACTCCTACGTACAACCAAAGTCGTGTAACTAAATTTGAAGCCGCCCTGTAACGGACCGACGTGATCAGCCGTGGCCCCCAGATGGGTCGCCTGTTTCGCATCAATTCTTTACTCCTTCGCAGTGCTGAATGTTTAGGCAGACTAGTTGGACAGCGTCAGAGAGCCGTCAGATCGTCCGCTTCCTCCCTTGGCGAGCTGTCCAATGGGCGCATCCTCGACAATCGTGGACGGCGGCGAGGCCAGCGGCAGCACAGGACGTGAGGAGGCACAGTACTCAGCTTTCACCTAGCGAGCCGTAACTCTCGAACCTCAAAAAGACGGGCGAGTGCTTCAAGCACTGCAGTGCAAGCGGCGTTATGGCCGCCAAGATTCGATCAGGACCTCGCTTCGATCATCGAGCTTCTGCCGACCCGTTGAAGGATCTCCGCCGAGAAGAGGAAGGATTCATCAACACACAAAGAATGCTGGCCTCCGCACTGCAAACATCCTTCGACGCCATCGTCATCGGGTCCGGCATCTCCGGCGGCTGGGCCGCGAAGGAGCTGTGCGAGAAGGGCCTCAAGACCCTCGTCCTCGAGCGTGGGCGAAACGTCGAACACCTGAAGGACTACCCCACCGCCAATCTCGCGACGTGGGAACTGCCGCACTACGGTGCCACGTCGCGCGCACTCATCGCCGCGAACCCGCTCATCAGCAAGGCCGCCGGCTACGGTGAGGACACGGCGCACTTCTTCGTGAAGGACGCGGACCATCCCTACGTCCAGGAAAAGCCATTCGACTGGATTCGCGGCTATCAGGTCGGCGGCAAGTCCATCATCTGGGGACGTGCCTGCCAGCGCTGGAGCAAGCACGAGTTCGTCGCTCCTGAGAAGCTCGGCTACGGCATGAACTGGCCGATCGAGTACCACGACGTGGCCGAATGGTACTCGCATGTGGAGCAGTTCATCGGCGTCTGCGGTGCAGCTGACGGGTTGGAGGCAATGCCCGATGGCGAGTTCCTGCCTCCCTTCGACTTCAATTGTGCCGAGCAGCACCTGCGCGATGCCCTGCGGTCAAAGTACAGGGACCGGCACGTGGTGCAGGGCCGGTGGGCGCACCTGTCACAACCGAAGGAGATCCACCTGCAACAGGGCCGCGGCACCTGCCAGGCGCGCAACCTGTGCATGCGCGGGTGCCCGTTCGGCGGTTACTTCAGTTCGGTGTCGTCGACACTCCCGTGGGCCATGAAGACCGGGAACCTAACGATACGCCCGGACTCGGTGGTCCACTCGATCCTGTTCGACGAAGCCAAGGGGAAGGCAACCGGGGTGCGCGTGATCGACGCCCACACGCACGCGGTCACCGAGTATCACGCGCGTGTAATCTTTGTGAACGCCTCGGCGCTCAACTCCACGCTCATTCTCCTCAATTCCACCTCTTCCCGCTTTCCCAAGGGACTTGGGAACGATCACGGCATCCTTGGGCACTATGTGGCCTTCCACAACTACCGCGCCGGCGCGCACGGCACCCTGCCCGGCTACGAGGATCGCTACTTCTACGGCCGCAACCCAACCGAGTGCATCCTGGTCAATTTCCGAAACCTCGGCAAACAAGACACGGATTTCGTGGGCGGCTACACCACCTTCACCGGCGGGTACCGCACCCGTGGTGTGCCCAGCGACGCGCCGCTCGGCGGGGCGTACAAGGACGCGCAGACGAAACCCGGGCCGTGGGGCATCTATATGTATATGCAGGGCGAGACGATCTTGAAGTACGAGAACCACGTGCGCCTGCATGAGACGCTCAAGGATCCATGGGGAATTCCGCGATTGGTGACTTCCGTCGGCTACGACGACAACGACGAGAAGATGATCAAGGACTGGCTCACGCAGTCACAGGAAATGCTGGCAGCGGTTGGCTGCACGGATATCGAGGCCCGCGACAACCATCAGGCGCCGGGGCTCGATATTCACGAGATGGGCGGATGTCGTATGGGCACGGATCCTACCACGTCCATGCTCAACAAATGGAACCAACTGCACGCGGTGCCTAACGTGTTCGTCACCGACGGTGCGTGCATGGCGTCGACCGGCAACCAGTCGCCGTCCATTCTCTACATGGCCCTTACGGCGCGCGCCGTAAACCACGCCGCTGAAGAACTCTCCAGGCAGAACATCTGACGCCGCGCACGACGGCGTCGCCGTAGAAGGCTTTGTACTTGACCTCGACGCGAGGAACAATGTCGTGACCCGCAACGATTGTCCCACAGTGACTCACTTCGCCGGCATGACACCCTCACCTTCCCTCCGCGGGGAGACGGCGTCCGACCACTCGCTCACTCGCCGTGAGGTGATCAAGACGGCCGCCGCGCTAAGCGCGTTGGTGCTGTCCAACGCGGGACTCAGTGCGTGCGCGCCAAAGGACGCCCCAGTCCTCGCGGCGCTTTCGCCAGCAGAACGCCAGCTGCTCGAGGACGTCGCCGACACCATCCTGCCGACCACGCCGTCCTCGCCGGGAGCGAAGGCAGCCAAGGTTGGACCGGTGATGGCGCTATTGCTCGAGGAGTGCGCAGACCCGAACGACTTGGCGCTGGTGCGAACAGGCCTCGCCGCTATCGAGCAAAGGAGCACTGAAAAGGGGAGTGGCTTTGCTTCGCTGTCGCCAACGCAGCGAGAAGGGTTGCTGCTGGTGTTCGATGCGGAAGCCAAACAGACTGGCGAGGGACACTGGTACCACGTGGTCCGCCGCACGGCGGAGCAGGCATTCTTTTCAACTGAAACGGGATTGACGAAAGCGCTGCGCTACGTGCGCGTGCCCGGCCACTTCACAGGGTGCCTTCCGTTGGAGCCGAACCAACCAGCCTGGGGCTAGGGCTCAACTCCGTCCTGACGCTCGCGGGTGAGGTGCAGATCGCGGGCGGTGAGGTCGCCCTAACGCGAGCAGAACAGTTGCGCACCTCCCGAGCGTGGTTCGACACCGGTTGTATCCCCTGGTCGAACGAGCCCTGAAGCCGGGCGGTATCCTTCTCCTCGAAGCGTACTCGGAGGACCAGCTCACGCACGGCGCGGGCGGCCCCAAGGCGGCGGACATGCTCATGACGGTTCGTCGTGAGTCGAACGCCCCGGCACCCGTTAAGCTGGGCCTGCTTCGGATGTGGGGGAGTTGCCACAACGTCTGATTTCGCGGCTCCATTGCGCGTCTTCCGGTAAGTGTTGTTCCTCAGCGTCCCTTACACGGAAAGCCCCCCATGAAAGACACCGCTCGCCAGCTTCCACATGCGCCTTGCTTCGCTGCAACCTTCGACCCGTCTCGAGCCCCTCGCGGGCGCGCCTCGGGGCACAGCGCTCTGCGTTGGCAACGGATCCTTTGCCTCCCCCTCGCGGTGTCTGCCCTGCTCATTGGATGTGAGGACGGGCCGACCGGTACGCGCATGCCGCTCTCGGGGTCGCCGTCTCGGGCGTTGACGGCCGACGCCGGCGGGAGCGCAGGTGTTGCAGCCGTTGCCCCCGCCGCGGATTCCAACCCCGGCGTGCTCGGGACCCTACCTCTCCCCGTCAACCAGACCTACAACGGGACGGGAGTCGCGCTTCGGATCAATCAGACGGGTACGGGTCCGAGCGCGAACTTCGTCATCACCAGCGCCGCCAGCACAGCCAACGCGCTGCAGGGCAATTCCAATGGGCTCGGCGCCGCCGTTCGCGGCCTGATGACGGGAAGTGGACGCGCCGGACTGTTCGAGATCACGAACGCGGGAAGCACCAGCAACGCACTCCATGTCGTGAACCAGGGGCTCGGTCGCGCCATCTATGGCGAGACGTCCGGGCGTGGTGGACCGGCGGCGGAGTTCTTCATGTCAAACAGCGCCAGCCTCGACCCGGCACTGCTCGCCAACACGTCGGGCGCGGGTAATTCGGTGGTCGCCACGTCGAGTGGAAACGGCAGCACGATGCTCGGCGTCAACTTCGGCACGGGACCGGCGGGGCAATTCGACATTCGCAACAACACTAACCCGAGTCCGGCCTTGGTCGTGAACACCGATGGAAGTGGCGCCGCGCTGAGCGCGAGCAGCACCGGCTCAGCCCAAGTAGGCATCTTTCAACTGATGAGCCCTGGCGCCACCGCGAGCGCGCTTGAGGCTCATCACTACGGGAGCGGCAATGCTTTCGCCGCCGCGAACCACGGGACTGGACCCGCAGGATATTTCTATTCGACAGGCAACCAGCCTGCCGTGCGCTTCCAGAACGATAACAGTGGCGAAACGGCATACTTCTATTCGTCGAACCCTGCCAGCAGTGGCCGCACAGTGGTCATCCAGAACAACGGCTCGGGCACCGCCCTCGAGGTAAATAACGCGAACGGCCCTTGGGCAGCGCGGTTCGTTTCATCGGCGGTTGGGAGAGGCGGCGTATACATCGCGACGGCTGGAGGCCAAGGGCTCCAGGTCGTCGGTGGCTCGAAGAACGCCGTGGTGGGAACCTCCGATGGCGCGCGGGCCCTCTACACCGAGGAATCCACAGAGGTGTGGTTCACCGACTACGGCTTTGGGCGCCTAACGAATGGCCGGGCATCCATCGCCCTCGATACAAAGTTCTCGGAGACGGTGAGCGCGGACGCCCCGTATCATGTGTTCGTGCAGGCGTACGGCGACGCCGAGTTGTACGTGGCGCAGCGGACTGCGACGGGCTTTGACGTCGTGCGACGTGGGGGCGACAAGCAAGTCGAGTTCAGCTATCGCGTTGTGGCACGTCGCAAGGGCTTCGAGGCGCGGCGGCTCGAGCGCGCACCGTGGGCCGACGACGACCCGGCGCTCACCTCAATTAGACGATAGCTCTCGCGCGAAACCGACCGCGTACGCCGCCTCTGGTACGCGTGTCGAGCAGAGGGGCTCAGGGCATACTGCATGCCCTGAGCCCCTCGAGGGTTACAGATCCTCGTCACTACCGCTTCGCCGCTAGCGTCGAGGACAGTTCTCCATACTGCCGCACCAGCTCGAGGAACTCGCGCCGGTATCCGTGCACGTCAGGGCCGCGCGACGCCTCGGCCCGGGCCACCACCTGTTCGAGCGACGCGTTGCCCCGGAGCTGCGAATCGCGCGCGATCATCGCGAATTCAGCGACCGCGCTGGCGAATGCAAAATCGCCAGCTAGCGCAACGGGCTCGTCAGCAACAACAGTGCGCAGCTCGCGGCTGGTGGACGCATCCCGCTCCTTGTATCGCACCTTCACCTGCAGGAGTTCAGCGCTTGCGGCCGCACGCGTGGGCATGCGCGACCCCTGATATCGCAGGTCGCCCGTCGTCGTGGCGGGATCTATCACCGCATCCGCTGGCACCACTTCGTACAGCGCCGTGACCGAGTGCCCAGCCCCCATGTCGCCGGCATCCTTGGCGTCGTTCGTAAAATCCTCATCGTTCAATCGCCGGTTCTCGTATCCAAGCAGCCGATACGATGCCACGCGCGCCGGGTTGAACTCGACTTGCACCTTCACGTCCTTCGCGACCGTCAGCAGCGTGCCCCCGAGTTCATGGACGAAGACCTTGCGCGCCTCGAGTGGCGAATCGATGTACGCGTAATTGCCGTTCCCCCGATCCGCCAGCTTCTCCAGTTTGCTGTCCTTGTAGTTACCCATCCCGAATCCGAGCACGGTGAGGAATGTGCCGTCGGCACGCTTCTCTTCGATCAGACGCTCCATCTCGGCGTCGCTCGAGACTCCCACGTTGAAGTCACCGTCGGTGGCGAGGATGACACGGTTGTTCCCGCCGAAGATGAAGTTTGCCTTGGCCACGTCGTATGCGAGGCGTATCCCCGCACCCCCTGCGGTCGACCCACCCGCCTCCAGGCGCTCCACGGCGTCGCGAATCTCCGCCTTGTGCGATCCGGGCGTCGACGGAAGCACGAGTCCAGCCGCACCGGCATACACCACGATGGCGACATGGTCGTTTTCCCGCAGCTGGTCCACGAGCATGAGAAAGGCACTCGTGAGCAGCGGCAGCTTGTTCACATCTGCCATCGACCCCGACACGTCGATGAGAAACACCAGGTTGCTCGGGGGCAGCTTGGCTAGATCCACATCGCGCGCGCGAAGTGCCACCCGGACCAGGCGATGCTGCGTCGCCCACGGTGCCACGGCTACATCGGCGACAACCTTCACCGGAACGCGCGCATCCGTCGGCGTCGCATAGTCATACGGGAAGTAGTTCACCAGCTCCTCCAGCCGAACCGCATCGGCCGGCGGAAGCTGTCCGGACCGGATGAACCGTCGCACGTTCGAGTACGCGGCGCGATCCACGTCCACGCTGAACGTTGACAGCGGGACATCGCGCGCCGAACGGAAGGGATTCTCCTCGATGCGATCGTAGGACTCGGTGTTCCACTCGTTATCCCGAGTTGCGCGCTCTTGCTTTCTCGCCGATTTCCCGCGCGGTGCAACCGACGCGTGTGCTCGCATCATGGTGGGCGCGGCGGCGGCGCCCGTCACCACGACTTGCTGGAGCGAGAGGGTCGCCTGCGACATGGTCAGGTCAACCCGCACGGTATCCCCGTCAACACGCACCGTCTGCTGCAACGCCTGGTACCCGATCAAACGCACGTCAAGCGTCACGTCGCGCCCACGCAGTGAGTCTGGGAGTCGGAGACTCCAACGGCCGACGCTGTCGGTGACGGCCCCGAGGTGATGGCTTCGAATCCCAACTTGGGCGCCTGCAACGGGACGCGCGGTCGTGGCCTCACGTACCGTTCCCTGCAGGACCGGAGCGGTTGCGACGAGCGCGAGTGGTCGCGGTGGCGACGCGGTGATGGCGACGAAGGACAGGCCGACCATCGAACTGACAAAGGAACGGACCATACGGCACTCCTGTGTGTGGAGAGGGGACGACATCGAGCGTGCAGGCTTGCACACTCGCGAGCTCACAGGAGTGCGGCAGTCGCTCTGGACCTGAGCGCCACGGCCGATCAGCTTCCCTACACGCCTTGGCTCGCCCCGTTCCGATCGCGGACTGCCCCTGAGCAAGTGGCCGAGGCGTGCCAGGCCACCATGCGCCTCCCCCCCGCAGGAGCGCCACCCTCTCGCTGGCCCGTTCCGAACATCGCCGCGTCATTCACCGTTGCGGAATCCACGATCAGTGCCTTCCCACCATGCGTGCGATCGGCTGAGAGTCACCTTGGCAGATGAACGCTGCCCAATAGTACGGCGCGGGATATCGCGACCGAACGAGCTGCTGCGCGTGGCGCAGGGCATCCGCCCTCCCCTTCCCTGCGATCAGTGCCTCGTAGAAGTGTGTCATCAGCAGCTGCGTTTGTTCGTCCGGCACCTTCCACAAACTCAGCACGAGCGTCCTGGCCCCGGCCACGGCAAAGGCGCGGCGAAGACCCATTACCCCTTCACCCGCGACCATGTCGCCAAGCCCTGTCTCGCACGCGGAAAGCACGACCAACTCCGTGGCCGTCAGGTCCATCGCGACGATGTCCTCGCCATTCACTATGCCGTCGTCTATTCCTTGCGACAGCAACTCGCCGCGCAACCACCCGTTCGCGCCACTCAACGCCAGGCCAGAGCGAACCAGAGGGTTTTGCGAAGCCGCCGTCAATCGCGCCTCGGCTGTGTCGACGGGCGCGCCTGACACTTGAGTCGCCTCACCAAGAAAGAAGCCGTGGGTGGCAATGTGGATTACGGCCGGTGAGCGCGCCCCTTTGAGCAACTCCTCTCGCGCGGCCGCGCCGAGATGGGGCTCCACGCCGAGGAGGCGCGCTACCGCGGTTCCCTCCGCGCGAGTGGCGGGAAGTCGTGCGAATGTCACACCACTCCGCGTGAGGTGCTGACGAAGCTGCTCCCGATCGCCGATCGATGGCGCAGGCTCGACGCGGCTGTCCACGTTCGTTGCTCCATGGGCCGACGCGAGTGCACCGCGCGTTGCATCGTAGTCGGGGTCCGCCAGCACGGTGGAGCCCCCGCGGGCCGATGCCACAGCCCGAGACAGTCGGCGTAGGTCTCGACCGACACCGAAGTAGCTGATATCGAACGTGTCGATCAGACAACCGCCAGCACCATCCGGCAGCGCCGCAACCGGCACTCGCGCAATCTCACCATCGGGTGCAATGAACAGCCGCGTGCGTGTGGCGATCGCCGGCAGGAGTGGCTCCAACAGCCGAGCGCGCAACGGGGTGCCGTCGTCTTCGACAGGAGCGTCGTCGTCCGCCCGACCAAGGTCTCGGCGCCCACCTGCTGGATCGTCGGACTCGGTGGTATGCGCCACGGCACTTCGGTACGAGCGAATCAGCCGGTCGACGTCGGGAGCCGGACCTATGTCCACCAGGTGCGTGGTCGCGTGCGCACCCCCCAAGACTACGAAGGCGATGTACCAATCCCGTGAGGCATCCTCCAGCGCATCTGGGGCCACCGACATCGTCTCACGTCGCGTGAACCTGACGAACTCGATGAGCGCCGCATCGTCGGGCAACAGGGTGGCGATCGACGCCGCCGTGACGTCCCGCAGCGCGGGGTCGAGGTCCATGTCCGGGATGCGTGATGCGATTTCCCACTCGAGCCGCTCGATCGCTCCCATCGCCTCTGCGGGAACATCGCCACCCGTCAGCCTCAACTCCGCGACCTTGCCTCGCTCCTCCGCAAGCGCCGTCATGAGCGACGCGAGCTCCGGGTCGGTGCCGCGCGAAACCGCCCGCCGCTGCGTGGCCAGTAGTTCGGCACCAAGCGCCTTTCGGGCAAGGATCAAGTCGCAGGCTTCCTGAATGATCGACGCATCCCGCGGCGCGGCCGCCAGCACCAAGTCCAGGTACTGGCTGACGTTCCAATACACCAGGCTCAAGCTGCCCATACGCTCTCGCTCGGACCCGTGCGCCACCCAGTGACCCACCGGGTCCTCACGAATCGATCGACGGAGCAACGCCAACGCGGCGGCCGGGTCCCCGAGGCGAACCCGCGCCTTCGCCAGTTGGCGACAGAAGTTTGCTACGTTCTCGCCAGCTCCATCCAGCACCGCGATCGCGTCGGATAGTAGGTGCGCGCCCTCCTCGAACTGTCCATGTACCACGTGATACGACCCAAGCATGGCCCGCCGACGCGCAACGTCGAGGCTATCGTGCCCGTTAGAGTCCTCGGAGTGTTGTAGGGCGACGTGGAAGGCATCGAGGGCGCGGACGACGCTCGCTTCGTCGCCGGCCTTCATCGCCCGCCAAAACGCGAGGTCGGCCCGACACCATTCAATGTAGGTGACAGTCGGGTGCAAGCCGCCCAGGGCCAAGCTCATGATCCGAATCGCTTCGCTGTACGCCGCCAGTGCTTCATCCTCCATGCCGGCATTCTCGTACGACAACGCCAGCATGCTCTGGCAGCGACCGACGCCCTCATGGTCCGGTCCAAAGAGCTCGACAAAGCGTGCGTTTGCGTGGCCGAGCAATAGAATCGCACGCCAACCGAGTCGCATCTTCGTATAGAGCGAGCCGTAGTCCAAGAGAAGTTCGGCCTTGAGTGGCGTGGCCTCCCCCTCGGTGGGGTTGAGTACACTGCACGCAGCGTTGTAGCTGGGCTCCGCCGCCGTCAGGTCGCCGCTCTGTGCCTGCAGACGCGCAAGGCGCAGGAGGTACTCGGCGACCCTGGGGTCCTTCTGTCCGCCAGCTTCAAGCGCAAGACGCGCGGCCTGTTCGGCGAATGTGCACGCCGCCCCCAAGTCCCCCGCGCTGGCATGGGCGTCGGCGGCGGTGGAGAGCTTTTCGACCTGCGTCCATTTGCGCGATGTCATGTCAGCAGGCTAGACGATTGGCGATGGAGGAAACGCATTCTACAACAACGGTCGTGCGCTTGCATCGCGTAGCGGGCGCCTGTACTTTGCGATACAAAGCGCGACTCACGGCAGCGACGCGGACGCAGGGCGTCGCTGTCGCCGCGGCGAGCATTCGCGTGAGGATCGGAGGCCATCCATGAAGCTGGCAATGCGACGGATTCGAGCGGCCTTGGGAATTGGCGTGACGTGGGGAGCCGCGATGTTTGGAGTTGGTCTGCTGCTGGCCGCTGCCACGGGCTTCACGAACGATGCGCCCTTCCCGCTGCTCTTTGGCGCGATGGGCTTCCTCGCCGGCATCGTTTTCTCCGGGCTTCTCGCGGCAACGCAAGGCGGTCGAACACTCGAGCACACCTCGTTTCGCCGCATGGCCGGCTGGGGTGCACTAGGCGGAGCGCTCCTCTCCGGCCTTCTGGTAGTGGGTGTGACACTGAGCGGGGAGCCGCTATGGGGCGAGGCCTTGGCGATCATCCCGTCGTTCACCCTCGCGGGCGCGGCCTGCGCCGCCGGGTCCCTTGCCTTGGCGCGGCGCGCCACTCGGCGCGACGCCATCACGGCCGGCGAGGACTTGAGCGACGTCGGCCTCACCGAGCGGGAAAAGGAGACGTTACTCGGGACTGGAAAGGCGAAGTAGCGCGCTTTCCCCAGTCATCGCTCGTCGTTACATCTGTCGACTCAACGCGCGAGCCGTCTTCACGTCGCGAAACTTCGTGTTGTCTGGAAGGCGCAGTTCACCAACCAGGCTGTCACGGTGGACAACAAAGCGCCACGTGCCCTGCGGCATCACACAGGTGAGTGTTGCTGCTGACGGTACAACGTGGCAGGTGAGGACACCCATCTCCTCTTCCGTACCTCCCACGAGCTTGCGTGCATCAATCGACACGCTATCCACGCCGGACCGGTGGTCGCCACGGCCGTTCACATCCGCGAACTCGGGCCAGTGCCTTTCCCCACGTACATATATCTATGGTAGGCGGACTTGCGGCAAGCCCCCCGTCTGACTCCATAGTTCGCGCCGTTCTCACCCGGAGTGTCGCGATGAAATCGTATGCGGTTGTGATTGCGGGCGGAGGCCCAACTGGCCTGATGCTCGCCGGTGAGTTGGCGCTGGCGGGAGTGGAGGTGGCGGTTGTGGAGCGACGGCCGAACCAGCAGCTCTCGGGGGCCCGGGCACTCGGCATCTCCTCGCGCACCATCGAGGTCCTCGACCAACGCGGCATTGCCGACCGCTTCCTTGCAGCGGGCAAGACGGCGCAAGTCACCGGCTTCGCCGTCACCCGACTGGACATCAGCGACTTCCCGACACGACACAACTACGGACTCGCGCTCCGACAGAAGCACATCGAGCGCATACTCGCCGACTGGGTCACGGAGCTCAACGTGCCAATCCTCTACGGTCGAGACGTAACCGGGTTCACGCAAGACAGCGCGGGAATCGACGTTAGTCTCAACGACGGATCGGCACTGCGCGCACAATACCTCGTCGGCTGCGACGGTGGGCGAAGTGTTGTGCGCAAGGCGGCGGGTATCGACTTCCCCGGTTGGGACGCGACCACCAGCAACCTACTTGCCGAAGTCGAGATGACGGAGCGACCTCCCTACGGTGTGCATCGCTCGGCGGTAGGACTCTATGCGTTCGGACGTGAAGAGTTCGAGTTCAAGGGCACCGAGATCGTCTACAAGGAGGTCGGGCCGATCGGCGTGATGGTGACGGAACCGAACACCGACTCCATCACCAACGAGCCGACGCTTGATGACCTCAAGCGGCTGCTCATTGCAGCATGTGGCACTGACTACGGGGTGCACAACGCTACTTGGATCTCCAGATTCACTGACACGACGCGACAGGCAGCGCAGTACCGCAGCGGACGCGTGCTGCTTGCCGGTGACGCCGCGCACGTGCATTCGCCGATTGGCGGACAGGGGCTCAGCCTGGGCGTGCAGGATGCGGTGAACCTGGGGTGGAAGCTGGCGGCGGTGGTCAATGGCACCTCGAGCGACACCCTGCTCGACACCTATCACGCCGAACGTCACCCCGTTGGCGCGCGCGTACTCAAGGCCACGATGGCGCAAGTCGCATTGCATCGTGAGGACGATCGCACCCTCGCGGCTCGCGACATCGTCAGCGACCTGCTCAAGATGGAAGAACCTCGCCGGTCCATCGCCGGCATGATGTCCGGCCTGGACATCCGGTACGACCTGGGACCGGGGCACCCGCTCCTTGGGCGACGCATCCCCGATCTCGACATCGTCACAGAGAGTGGACCGCGGCGCATCTTCTCCTTTCTGCACCGTGCACGACCGGTGCTGCTGAACTTCGGTGCTCCCGCTTCGATCGACATCTCGCGCTGGGCAGATCGCGTTCAGCACGTCGGCGCGACGTACACGGGCACGTGGTCACTGCCTGTGATCGGCGACGTCGTTGCGCCCACCGCCGTGTTGGTTCGACCTGACGGCTACGTGGCGTGGGTTGGCGATGGGACCGCGCAGGGATTGGCGGACGCATTGGCGACCTGGTTTGGCGAGCCGGCCACCGGGTAATTCCAGAGGGCGTTCACCCACGCCCCACGAAGCGTCACCATGCGGAAGTACTTGCACGATGGGGCGCGCGACGGTGAGTTTCTGGAGGTCAAACCCGGCGCCTGCCCCATCAACGCGAACTCGCATGATGCAACCCGTCCCGCGCAGGCTCAACGCAACCAGCGTACTCCATACCTTACCGTGGATCGCGGGACGTGAGCTCTATGCCAGGTGACCGGACGTCAGCAACACCGAGCACCGATCGTCCCGCGACAGACGCGCCGCCGCCAGTCGGGGCTGCGGCGTGTTTGAATTGCGGCGCGCCGCTCACCGGACTCTTCTGTGCATCCTGCGGACAGCGCGACATTCCGCCATACCCGAGCCTCCGTGAACTGGCGTTCGACGCGTTTTCGGAATTCTCGGGATGGGATGGCCGGCTGGCGGTCACCGCCCGCGCGCTCCTGTTCCGCCCCGGCTCGCTGACACGCGAATTCCTCGAGGGACGTCGGGCCCGGTACCTCGCGCCAATACGGTTGTACCTCATGGCGAGCATCGTGTACTTCCTGCTCGCGGCGTCGGCACCTAACGTGACGTTGGCGTCGGGCGAAACGCTTGGGACGGGACTGCGTGTGAGTGCGTCGGGAGCGAAGCCAACCGCTGGCGTCGCGCTGCCCTCGAGCCCAACGCGCACCGATTCCGGTCCGCTCACCCCCGCGGACCGGGAGAATGCCCTCAAGAGTGTCGAAGCTGCACCGGCGCTCCTTCGGCCGTTTCTGCGCCGCGCCATTGACGACCCAGAGGCGTTCAAGCGGGACATCCTCGTCGCGCTCCCACGGATGCTCTTTGCGTTGCTTCCTGTCTTCGCCGCCATCGTCGCCCTGCTCTACCGCGGTCGGAAGTATCCTGAGCACCTGTACTTCGCGTTGCACCTCCACGCTTTCATCTTCCTGGCGCTCGCAATCACCGAACTGGTGAAGTTCACCGGCCACGCGACGCCTGTTATCGCCAGTGGAATCGGCGCCCTAGTGGTGATCCCGTTCTACGCCACCCTCGCGTTTCGCCGAGTATATGGAGGCTCTCTCGTGAGCACTCTGGCGAAGGAGATCGCGATCGGCGCGATCTACGGCGTGACGTCGCTCGCCGCGTTTGCCATCGTCGTCTTGTTCGTGGCGCGTTTCACCTGACGTTGGCGCTGGCCCGTTGGGTGACGCGCGTCTCCCGCATTGTCAACTGCGCACGTCGAGATGCCCAGCACACTCCCCATCTCAACGTCACCACCCCGGCTTAGCAGACCGGCATTCGTCCGAGCGTGGCGACCCGATACCGCCCCGAACGGAAATCGAGACAATACTTAGGTATTGACCTTAGTATTGCTACGGTGTACGTTCCGTCCATCAGGCACGCACCTAACCAGTGACGGTGATGACATGGCACAGCTCGCAGTTGCCGACGACGTCTTTCACGCCCTGTCAAATGCAACACGGCGAAAGGTCTTGGAGCACCTGTCCGTTGGGCCCGCCACCGTGAGCGAGTTGGCGGCTCCGTTCGACATGCAGCTCCCATCGTTCGTGCAGCACCTCTCCGTGCTCGAACAGAGTCGCCTGGTGAAGTCGAAGAAGCGCGGGCGCGTGCGAACGTACGAAATCGTACCCGAACGGTTCAAAGTCGCGGAGAACTGGCTAGCCGAGCGTCGTCAGGAATGGGAGGCTCGTCTGGACCGGTTCGACCAATACGTCAAACAACTCAAGGAAAAGGAATCGAGATCATGAGTGCTCAATTCGCCTTCAATCCGAAATTGGACTTCGCCATCGAACGATTCATCGACGCACCCCCTCGCCTCGTCTGGGAAGCGCTGACGAAACCGGAGCATCTCAAGGAATGGTACATGCCCAAGGCGTGGGGGCGTGTGGCGCACACTGAGATGGACGTGCGACCTGGCGGCGCCTTCAGCATCGACATTGCAACGGGCGACGGCCACGAGGTGCCGAACCTTGGGTGCTTCCTGGACGTGGTGCCGATGCAACGACTCGTCTGGACCTCAATGCTGTTCCCGGGCTACCGTCCGGCCGTCTTCGACGACATCCCGATCACCGCCATCGTCACGATGGAAGCTGCCGGTACCGGCACCCGTTATGTCTTCACTGCCCTGCACCGTGACGAAGCCGATCTCGAGAAGAACAAGGCATCGGGTTTTTATCAAGGGACGGAGATCGCAGTCGACCAGTTTGTCGCTCACGTGGCGTCCCTGAAGAAGTGACGCCCGGTCAAACCCTCTGCAGCGTCTGAGTGTCCTCGTTCTGACCAAGGCCTCGCTGTTGCCCTGACAGGACTCACTCGACATGCAGATCCCGCTCGCTGGGTGAGAGCGTTCGCTTCACGCTCGTAGGAGCTGCGATTGGGCTGACGGTCGCCGCCGTCGCCGCGAAGTGGCTGGAGCCACTGCTCTTTCACCAGTCGGGCACGGACCCGCTGGTGTTCAGCGGCGTCGCAGGGGCCATGGTTCTTGTTGCGTTAGGTGCCAGCGCGCTCCCTGGCTGGCGGGCCTCGGGACTGGACGTGGCGCGGGTGCTGAAGGGAGAGTAGTTCCACGGCCCGTCGCTCGTCGGTTGCAACGAACGTGGTGACTCGCCGACTCAGCCTGACTTGGGCACGAGGTACCGCAGCTCGGCGAATCCCTGGCCCATGGCGCGCGCCGAGGCCAATTGGAGTGGCGGATTGGTGATCGCACGTGGCAGCAGCGGCTTTCCCGAGCCCAGCGTGACCGACGCGACCTGCGCGATGATCTCGTCCAACAACCCCTGGTCGTGGAACTGCCCGGCGAGCTCGCCTCCGCCAACGATCCAGATGTTCTTTCCGCCAGCTGCACGCAGCATCTCGGCGTGGATCGGTCGAACGTCTCCTCGGACAAACTGGATCTTCGCACCCTCCACCGATGGCAGCACGCGGGTCGTGAACACCCACGTCGGTTGATGGTACGGCCAGGGCGTTGGAGTCGGAGCTTGAGGACCGACGAGGTGCCGGAACATCCACTCGTAGGTCGCCGAGCCCATGGCCAAGGCGCCTACTTCCGCGATGAACGCCGGGAACCCCGTCTCCTCCAGCGCACCCAGCGGAAAGAGCCAGTCGAGCGAATCGTCGACGGTGGCGATGAAGCCGTCCAGACTCGTTGCCGCGTAATACTGCGTCTTCACGTTGCACTCCGTTTGAATGGCTGCTCGACTTCGAACACCGTGCCACGGCACTGCTCGGAAACCGCGGCCGCGAGGTTCGCGCCGTAAACCACCTGGGACGTCACGGCAAGTCGTAGGTGAACTCCACATACTGATCGCCGTCCCGTTGCGCTCCGGTCGCACGCCAAAGCTCGCATGCTGCGATGTTCGTGAGGCTGCTGCCAACCCAGATACTGCTCACGCCCATTCCGCGGCATACCGCCAACAACTCATTCACCAACCGCGTGGCGATGCCCTGTCGCCGATGCGCGATCTCGACCTCGATGTCATAGAGGTAGACCAGTCGCTCCCCACTGAGACTCGGAAAACTGTACGCAACAAGATAGCCGAGCGGGTTGCCCCGTATGTGCGCCGCCACGACAATGCTCCGAGGATCCGATAGAAGCTCCGCCAGGCGGTCTGCGCTCACCTCCGGCTCGCCCGCCATCTCTCGGACGATTCGTGTTGCCAAGACCAGGTCGTCCACGACAAGACGTTGCACCGCGGGTTCAATCATGGGGTCTACCGTTTGGCGGGTTGCGTCGAAACCGATCAATCAACGTCGTGCCGGAGCCGAGCACGGCGCAAGCGGAGATCCATACCCGGAGTCCCATTGTGGCGCACCACGCGTTCCCGCGGCGGGATGCGGCCGTGCATCGAATTCACTATTGCGCGGCGAGTGCCGTCACTGTACACTGAACCTTATGGTTCAGTATCAACCAACCCACCTGGATGCCGCCTTCGCCGCGCTCTCCGACGCCACACGTCGTGGCATTCTGGAGCGTCTCGGACGAGCAGATGCTTCGATAACAGAACTCGCCGGGAAGTTTCAGATGAGCCTCACCGGCATGAAGAAGCATATCGGCGTGTTGGAGCAGACGGGGTTTGTCACCACAGAAAAAACGGGCCGAGTGCGGACCTGCAAGCTCGGCCCTCGCCGACTGGAAGAGGAGGCCGCGTGGATCGAACGCTACCGCCAGCTGTGGCACGCCCGCTTTTACGAGTTGGACAAGATTGTTGAGGAACTGAAACGGAAGAAGAGAGTCGACGCATCCAAAAGGCCACGGTGAGACCAATCGCATGAGCAACCCCACGTCGGTAGAACGAAAGTCTGAGCGCGAGCTCGTTATCACGCGAACCTTCGACGGCCCTGCGCACCTGGTCTTCGAGGCTTGGACCACACCGGTGTTGATCAAGCGCTGGTGGACGCCAAAGTCCTTTGGGATGTCGTTCCTCTCGTGCGAGGCCGATGTTCGTACGGGGGGCACGTACCGCTTCGTGTTCAGTCACCCTGCCTTCGAGCAACCGATGGCATTCTTCGGCAAGTACATCGAGGTGACGCCCAACTCGCGCATCGTCTGGACGAATGAGGAGAGCGCCGATGGTGCCGTCTCCACCCTGACCTTCGAGGAGACAGGCGGCAAGACGCTCCTGGTCCTGCACGAACTCTACCCGTCCAAACAAGCGCTCGATGACGCTATGTCGTCTGGGAGCCCAGGCGCGGCCGGCGAACAATTCGAGGAGTTGGACGAAGTCCTTGCCACCTTGATGCGATCATGAGCACGACGCGGCACGTGTATGCGTCTGCCTCACGATCGTATGTTACGGACGGGAGTGTCTGATGATGCGAACAATTGCCTTCCTCCTTATGACCATTGCGAGCACTGGACTATCGGCACAGCAGCGTGCAACGACGGGCTACGCGCCAATCAACGGACTCAAGATGTACTACGAAGTCCACGGCAGCGGAGAGCCGGTGGTGTTGCTTCACGGCGCGTTCATGACGATCACGAGCAACTGGGACGGGTGGATCGATGAACTCTCCAAGACACGGAAAGTCATTGCGGTCGAAATGCAGGGGCACGGGCGAACGGCGGATATTCCGCGAGAACTCAGCAGTGACAACCTCGCCGATGACGTAGCCGCGCTGTTGACCTATCTCGAGATTGCGCGAGCGGACCTCATTGGATACAGCATGGGCGGCGGCGTCGCGATGCGAGTTGCGGTGCGTCACCCGGACCGCGTCCGAAGGGTAGTCATCATCTCGTCCACCTTCCGCCGTGACGGCATGACGGAAGAAGGCCGCGACGCTATCTCGAAACTCACGGCGGAAGTCTTCCAGGGTTCGCCCATAGAAACCGAGTACAGGCGACTGAGCCCCACGCCGGATCAGTTTTCGAAGTTCATCGAGCGCATGGTGGCGAGCAATTCCAAGGGAAGTGACCTGACTGCCGATCAGCTGAGGTCAACCACCGCCCCGATGTTCTTCGTTCATGGTGATGCTGACGGCATTCGTCTCGAACACGTCGCGGAAATGTTTCGCCTGAAGGGTGGCGAGGTTCACGGCGACCTTCGCTCTCGCTCTGCATCGCGACTTGCCATCTTGCCCAACACGACCCACGTGACCCTCATGCAGCGCACGGCCATCATCGTCCCGATGGTGAACGATTTTCTTGACGCGAAGTCGTAGCGCTGGCGTAGCCGAGCATCATGGCGATGCTGCTGATGGTTGCGCAGAGGGCACCGACGAGCGTGGCGCCGGGGTGGATGGAGCCACCGAAACCCACCCATCAGGCCGTCGTACGGATCTCGCAAGCCTTCCGACGGAGCATCCCGTGACACAGAAGAACCTCCTGAGTGGAACCTCGTTGACCTCGGTCCTGCTGCTCGCGCTGCACATCTCGCAGGACATCGTGTTTGGCCTGGACCGCGCCGGGCTGAATCATCTTGTTGGCGTGGCAATCCTGCTCGTCATTGTCTGTGGCGCCGTGCTGCTGCGAGACCGAACCTGGGGTACCGTGATCATGCTCCTCGGAGGCGTGATGGCCGCCGGGATGCTCCCCCTGCATATGCGGAATGGACTGCGTCCGGAGTTCCTGGAGCAAAGCGGGGCGCTGCTATTCATCTGGACGCTCTATGTGCTTGGCGTGACCGGCGCCTTCAGCATCATTCTGGCCGTGCAACGGTTGGCCAGTCGGCGCGCCGCTGCGTGACATGACGGCTCGGCGTTGCGGGACGCGGGTCGTTCGAAAGGCGGCAGTGTTCACTGCGAGGTGGCTGGTATTGCGGGGCCCGGTGCGCGTGCACGGCATTCCGAATCCGTCGACCCCCCGCGAAACGCAGCAGCACGCGATAGGGCGCTGCTTGAGAGAGCATTGCGGGCGGTGCAATTCGTACATACGATGCATGCTGATAGCTCAGCACGCACGGCACGCCACGACGGTGAGCCTGCACTCGGCAGTGGCCTTAATCCCTTCACGCCATGGCCATCTTCAAGCTCAGGATCAACGGCAAGACCCAACAGGTGGATGTGGCGCCTGAAACACCCGTGCTGTGGGTGCTGCGGGATCACATGAAACTCGTCGGCACGAAGTACGCTTGCGGCATTGCCCAGTGCGGTGCCTGCACCATTCATCTTGGCAACGCGGCCGTTCGCTCGTGCTCGATCCCGGTATCGGCTGTTGGAGATCAGGCGATCACGACCATCGAGGGCTTGTCCGACGACGGCACTCACCCCGTGCAGAAGGCCTGGCTCGAGCAAGACGTGGCCCAGTGTGGCTACTGCCAGGCTGGCCAGATCATGAGTGCAGCCGCATTGCTCAAGCAGAACCCGCAGCCGAGTGACGCCGATATCGAGGCTGCGATGAGCGGCAACATCTGTCGCTGCGCCACGTACGTGCGCATCCGAACCGCGATCAGGGCGGCAGCACTTCAGCCATCACGGACATGACTATCGTCAGCTCCCCCTACAGCCGACGTTCCTTCATCAAGACCAGCGCCCTGGCCGGCGGTGGCTTGATGCTCAGCTTCAGCTGGCTCGCCGGCTGCACGCCATCCGACGAGGAGCTGTTGACCCTGCCGAAAGAATGGTTCGACTTCAACAGCTACCTCAAGATCGGCGAGAACGGCGTCGTCACCATCATGTCGCCGAACCCGGAGTTCGGGCAGAACGTGATGACGTCCATGCCGATGGTTGTGGCTGACGAACTCGACGTCGAGTGGAAGGACGTGATAGTTGAGCAGACGCCGCACGATCCCGCGAAATTTCCCGACGCCATGTTGGGGCAGTTCACCGGCGGAAGCCGCGGCGTCGCCAGCAAGTGGAAGGCGTTGCGCACGGCGGGAGCGTCGGCGCGTCAGATGCTGCGCCAGGCGGCCGCACAACAGTGGAACGTCCCCGTGGACGAGATCACGACACGCGCCGGCACGCTGCGGCACGCCGCGAGCAAAAAGTCGGCGTCCTACGGCGAGATGGCGTCCGCGGCCGCCAAGCTCCCGGTGCCAAAGGAAGTGAAGTTCAAGGAGGTGAAGGACTTCGGGATCATCGGCACATCGCGCAAGAACGTGGAAGGAAAGAAGATCGTCACTGGGAAGCCGCTGTTCGGAATGGACTATCAAGTGGACGGCATGCTTATCGCCATGATCGTGCATCCGCCCGCGTTCGGCATGCGACTGAAGTCCGTGGACTACGCCGCGGTCAAGACGATGCCCGGCATCACGGATGTCTTTCCCATCGAGACACTGCCTAACGCGCAAGAGCGCGGGCCCTTCGACGTGAACGCGTTCCCGCAGCTGCTGGCCGTGGTTGGGCGCAGCACCTGGGAGGTCATGCAGGCCAAGAAAGCCCTTCGTGCCGAATGGGAGCCTGCGCCCACCGCCTCGTTCGTCGTCGCCGGATTCGGGAACAAGTCGAGCGTCAATGTTCCGGCCGGTTTGGAGGACACCTCGTCACACCAGTCGACCATGGAGGCCGCGGCGGCCAAGCCCGGACGCGTCGTGCGAAAGGACGGCGATCCTGCCGGCGCCTTCAAACGTGCGGCAAAGGTCATCGAGCGCAGCTACTCGGCGCCCCACCTGGCGCACAACTGCATGGAGCCGATGAACTTCTTCGCCCACGTGACCGCTGACCGCGTGAAGGTCGCCGGCCCGTTGCAGGCGCCGGGGTTCATCGAGCCAACCTTGTCCGCACGCCTTGGAGTCCCCGCGGACAAGATCGACATCGAGATGACGCGTATGGGCGGCGGCTTCGGCCGGCGCGCTTACTCGCACTATGTGATCGAAGCCGCGCTCATCTCGCAGAAGGTGAACGCGCCGGTGAAGCTGATCTACACGCGTGAAGATGACATGAGCACGGGCATCTACCGGCCATCGTATCATGCGACGTATCGTGCGGCGCTCGACGCGAACAACAACCTGATTGCGCTGCACGTGAAGGCCGGTGGTGTGCCCGAGAGCCCGCTCTTCGCCAATCGATTCCCGGCGGGGGCCGTCGACAACTATCTGGCCGAAGACTGGTCGATCCCCTCGAGCATTACAGTCGGTGCATTTCGGGCGCCCCGATCGAACTTCATCGCCGGCGCCGAACAGTCGTTTCTGGACGAAGTGGCGGAAGCGGCGGGTAAGGACCCCATCGAGTTCCGACTCGAGTTGCTCCGCCGGGCCAAGGCCAACCCCGTCGGCTCAAACAACGAGTACGACATCGACCGTTACAGTGGCGTGCTCGAACTGGTACGTGAAAAGTCAGGCTGGGCGAACCCACCCGCGGGCACGAGTCGCGGCGTCGCCGCGTACTTCTGCCACGCCAGCTATGCGGCGCACGTACTGGACCTCACCATCGAGAACGGTAAGCTCGTCGTGCAGAAGGTCACCTCGGCGATCGACTGCGGAGTCGTCGTGAATGCGGACGCTGCCACCAACATGGTCCAGGGCGCCGTGATCGATGGCATTGGCAATGCGCTCTTTGGTGCCATGACGTTCAGGAACGGTGTGCCCGAGAAAACCAATTTCAACACGTATCGCATGATCCGGATGAGCGAGGCGCCGAAGGCGATCGACGTCCATTTCGTGAAGAGCGAGGTTGACCCGACGGGACTCGGCGAGCCGCCATTTCCGCCGATCTTTGGCGCGCTAGCCAATGCGCTCTACAAGGCCACCGGGAAGCGGGCGTACAAGCAGCCGTTCGTCGGAGAGACGCCGCTATTGGGATAGGGTTCCATTTCGATCACGGCGCCGCCCGACTTCTCCGGCGTCGCTCGCGCCACGCAAGTGCGAAACTGAGGAGGACGATTCCGAAGGCGCCCGCGAAGAGCGCCGGCATCGCCGCGCGAACTTCTGTGGGAATGGTGAGTACGTCCGGTAAGCCGGTTTGCCAGAATACCCACTCGGCGCCGAGTTGCGACGCAAGTGACTTGCTCCCCGTGGCCAGGACAATGATCGCGTCCCCCGTGTTCGGATTGATGCGAACCGCGGCGCTGATCGCCGGGTCGTTGATGCCGTCATGACCAAAGACGAAGCCGCCATGCCGTGCCGGGGCGTACAGGACGGTGCCTAACCCCCAAAGGTCGACACCCATCGACCTCGCCTGAACAGTGCGCATGGACTCGAGGGTCGTCCGGGCGAGCGTGCGGCCCGCCATGGGTTGCAGCTGTGCATTCACCCAGGTGACCATGTCGCCCGCGGACGTAGTGAACCCCGTTGCAGCTCTCGACGCGTACTTCACCACCGGGACCGGTCGACCGGACCCATCGTACGACTTCGCCGAGTTTGTTATTGTCGCCAGGTCAAAGTAGCCAGAGCGCGACATGCCGAGCGGCTGGAGAAGCTCTCGGGTGACGAATGCCTCGAAGGGTTCCCCAGAGACTTCCTCGACCAGCAGTTCGAGTATGAGGTAGCCACCACCAGAATACCGGAACTCGGTGCCGGGCTCGATCCCTACTGCGACGGGTGGCTCGGGCTGGCCGGTGGATGCGCGAGGAGCGGCCAATTCCTCCTCCAATTTCGGCAGCGGCTCATCGCGTCGGTAATCGCCAAAGCCCAGCCCGTCGGTGAGCCCCGCCGTGTGACTCAGGAGTCGCCGCACCGTGACGTCGCGCGAATTGAACGCGCCTGCCGGAAGGTGCCACCTCGTGAGGTAGCTCTCGACGGGCTGATCGAGGTCGAGCTTGCCCTGTTCGACCAGCTTCAACACGGCATGTGCGGTGATCCACTTGCTCAGGGACGCCGTGGCGAAGACGGTGTTCCGGTCGATCGTGTCCGCCGTCGCGGAGTAGTACTCGGCCCCGACTTCACCGCTGTCGATCAGGATCAGGGCGGTGTTGGCCTTATTGCCCGCCGTGATGAGCGGGACGGCCGCTTGCAGAAAGGCCCGCGGGTCGCCCGATGTGGTCAGCGGCCGCCGCCACCAGCCAAACAGGGTGCCGGTGAGAAGCAGAGTGGACCAGGCCACGACCAGCAGCAGCGTCAGTGCCGCGCGCTTCATCGCGTCACCCTCGCACGGCCTGCATCCGTTTCGTCGTCGTGGTCGGCTCTGCGCCGCCTAACGTTGGACCTCACCGGCGCGGAGGCCGGTGCCGGCAGCCGCAAACGCGTCGCGTGCGAACGGTCAGGCCTCCGCGATGGCGGCAATCGAGACCTTCAGACCTGGGATGCGAGCGGGCAGCTTGGCACCTTGCCGTGCTGGCGGGTTGGAGGGAAACCACTTGAGCCATTCTTCATTCATTCCACCGAAGTCATCTTCATCTGCGAGTACAACGGTTGCGCTGACGACCTTGTCTAGCGAACTACCAGCAGCCTCGAGGATGGCTTGGATGTTGGTAAGGCACTGCCTGGTTTGCTCTTGAATCGTGGTCCCCTTGAACGTGCCCGTAGCGGGGTCGGTTGGTGCAGTGCCCGAAACGAACACAAGGCCGGCGGCCCTAACGGCTTGGCTGTACGTCGCCGGTGGCTTCGCGGCCTTTGGTGTGAAGATGATCTGACGAGCCATTGCCTGCTTGAAGTGATGTGAGTCGAACGATCGCTGCGCCCTGAGCGCCTAACGCCAGAGACGGACTTCCGTCACGGAATATGGAGCGGCCGCGGTGCTGCCGCCAACCATAGTTGGGCGGTCGGCGGCAGCGCTAGGGAATCAGCGCGCCGATTCCGGCTCCGATGACGCCGAATATCAAGGCGCCTGCCGCGCCCGCACCCACGATCTTCAGCCCGGAGTTCTTGTCCTGTTCCCCGTTCAACCCTTCGCCTGCCGCGGCCCCGATCAGGCCAACGGCGGCGCTCGGCCATAGCACGTGCCGGCCGTATGCGACAAATGTCATGACAAGACCCAACACTGCGCTCATTACGATGGGTGGAATCTCGCGGTACTTGATATGCACCCAAATGAACACGAGGGTCTCGCAGGCCAGGAGATACGCAGCAAGGACGGTCAGCTGCGGTTACCACGACAAGGCGGCGGGAAGGATGAGCCCAACGACGCATACGAGTTCGAGGATGCCCAGCGCGGCCCACGCCTGCCGTGGCAAGGCGCCGAACGAAGCAATGTCATGGCTGATCTTGTCAAACATGAAGAGCTTCATGACGCCCGATGAGGCGAAGATCACAGCTGCAAGGATTTGCAGAACCCAGAGCAGGATGTTCATGGCGGCCTCTCTTGATGACGATTCGGACTGACTAGTGTGGCACGACAGGCCGTTAGGCGTTCCAGTGGACCGTTAGGCAGCCACTCGTGCGAGCTGTAGTCCCTCACTTCGCGAACTCATAGGCAATTTCCTCAATGTGTCCGCGCCAGTATGGCTTCGCGCCGGTTGGGAGAAGCCACGCCACTTCGCCGTCGAGCGGTACCTGCATACGATTCCGTTCGCTGTAGTTCCAAAACCGACCCTGCCACGGTGTTTGGACAACCTTCCCACCCACCATTCTGCTTCGGGCGTCCGCCCGCACGGCCTCGATCAACCCCGCCTCGTTGAACGTGAAGACCATTGTCACGGCAATGCGCCCCTCGGTCAATGTGGCCCGGGCCGAGCGATCATCAACGGGCTCCCAACGCACGCCCTGGCTCGGCAGCAAGACAGTCGGGTACCACGCCGCCTCCGCGAGGAAACGCATCAATTCGCCGTTCGCCATGTCGTCGGTTCCTCGCACGTCGGCCAAGGAGAAGAGGCCGAGCAGCGAAGCGTGGAGGAGCCCCTCGCCCGCGACGTAGGCGTCATGCACGCGAACGGGAAGTCCGGGCATCATCTGGATGCGTCCGTCCCAGTCAAAGCCGGCCCGTTGTGCGACGACCTTCTGATTTGACGTGAATACCTTCCACTGGTCGGATACCTCGCCCGTGTTGAAGGTGCCGGAATGACGAATCTGGACCTCAGCCACCATGCGTTGGCCTTCCGTCAGGGCGGCACGAAAGAAGTGCTGAACTGGCGTGGGAAGACCTTCAAGTTCGCCAAAGCTGACGGTCGATGGCCGCACAGGAGCGCGCGCCGCATCCAGTCGAGCCCGCAGTCCCTGTGTCTCCGCGTTCCAGCGGCGTGCTCCCAGAACGAGTGCGGCCGCGAAGCCAGCGATCAATATGGCCAGTGAAACGAAGGCGACGTTCAGCATCTTTCCTGCCCGCCAAAACAGGTTCATGCAGTTTCGTGTGCCAAGCTTACAAGAGAATATGACTGGGCTGGCCCGCGAGTCATGGACGTTTCGTCAGCACGACATGAGTTGCGGCGGCGGTCGGGACAAACGCCGTGCACGCATAGCCCAAGGCCGTGAGATCGAGGCCGAACATGAGATGCTCGCCGGAGCCTAGCAGCCTGGGTGCGATCGCGACGTGTAGCTCGTCGATGAGTCTTGCCTCGAAGGTGCCGGACCGTCGACACGCCACCACTGATCTGCACGTCCTTGCCCTCTGCGGCCGCCACCGCGCTCTCCATTGCCTCGCGAATTCCCTTCGTAACGAAGTGGTAGACCGTACCACCTTCCATCTCGACCGACGGGCGGGCATGATGCGTCAGCACGAAGACTGGGCCATGGTACGGGGGGTTCTTTCCCCACCAGCCGCGCCACGTGTCATCGGGCCAGCCGCCGCGAATTGGGCCGAACATGTTGCGGCCCATGATCCACGCGCCGACGCCATCGCCAAATCGCCCAGCGAACTCGTCATCGACACCCGTGGTGCCGCCGCTCTTACCGCCCATGCGCTGGAACGTGCGCGTCGGGAAGAGCCACTCGTGCAACGCCTCCCCACCGACGCCGAGGGGCTCCTCGCGAGCCTGGCGCGGGCCGGCTCCGTAGCCGTCGATCGAGATCGAGAAGTTGTGCACGCGTACGCGAGCCATTTGTTCCTCTCAGGCTAGAATGTGGTCCGCCAAAGCAACCATCCGCACTTTGACCCGCAGCGACGGGCTCGTGCAGTCCTCTGGTGGCAGCGGGATGCCAAGGCCGAGCACCACGACCACCACCCGATACCCGCCTTCCAGATCGCCGTCAGGTCGGCAAACACCAGGAGGCCATCGCGCGGCGCAACGGCCACCTAACCGTGGCTCATTGCCTGCCGATGGTCTCAGTCGGCCACCAGCGCCTCGAGCGGCGCTATTCTCGTCGCTCTGCGCGCCGGCAACCAGCACCCGAGCCACGCCGCCGTCAGCAGCACCACGAACACCGACCCGAACACAATCGGATCATACGGCGCGACGCCGAACAACACCGACCTCAATGCCAGCGCGGCGGGGAGCGCTAGCAGCACGCCGGCCCCCAGTCCCAACGAAGTCTGCGTCATTCCCTGCGTGAGCACGAGACGCACGATATCGCGCCGCTGGCCACCGACTGCCATCCGCACGCCGATCTCGCGCGTGCGCTGGATGACCCAGAACGCCATGACGCCGTACAGTCCAATCGCCGCGAGGAGAAGCGCGATCCCACCACTCACCGCGAACAGGATACTGAGCCACGTCTGTTGCGAGTTCGCCGATGCCACAACGTCGGCGAGCGGTTCGACGGCATAGAGCGCCACGTCGCGATCGAGTGCCGTGATCGTCTCGCGAATTGGCGTGGGCAACGTGGAGAACGCGGCCCGCGGACGCACGAACATCGTGATCATGGACTGCGGATGCTGCGCCAGCGGCATGTACACCGCCTCTGGCGTCTCACCCTCGAGACCTCCCTCCATCAACCCCGACGTCACGCCAACAATCGTCAGCCACAGGGAATCACCGTTCATGCCGACCGTCTGGATGCGCCGATCGATTGCGCCTGACGGGAAGTAGCGCTTGGCAAAGGCATCATTCACGACCGCCACAGCGGGCGCGCCGTCGCGGTCACGCGAATCGAAATTGCGGCCGGCAAGCATTCGGGCGCGGAATACCTGAAAATAACTCGGCGTCACAATGATCGACCGCGTCGAGGACAAGGGTGCCGCGTTAGGTGGAACATCGGCCGTACCCTCGGCACGGAACCGCACAACGTCTGCTGACCCGATGCCAGGAATACCAGTAGACAACGCCACGCCGGCGACGAGCGGCAGGCTGCCTAACGCCTCCTGCAATTGGTCCGCGAATCTGGTTTTGGCCGCCGCGTTCTCGTGTCCCGTCTCCGGGAGCGCGACGTAGGCGTGGTACACCTCCTTCGGGTCGAACGCGAAATCGACTCGCGCGACCTTGGCGCCGCTCCGGATGAACAGGCCCGCGAGCACCAGCAGCATGAACGAGAGGGCGATCTCGACGCCAACCAGCCGCCGCATGACACGGCCGAGGTGGAAGCTCGAACTCCCGCGCGCATCGGACTTGAGCAGTTCGTGCGTATTCGCACGCGATGCCTGGATCGCCGGCATGAGCCCCGCCATGACCGTGGCCAACATGGACGCCAGCGCGATAAATCCGAGCACGGGCCAATCGACGCGGAACGCGATCCAGTAGGGCAGGTCATTCGGCGCGATCGCCGTGATGAGCCGCGTTCCAATCAGCGCGATGACGGTACCTCCGACGGCACCGCCGATCGCGAGCACTGCCATTTCCGCGAGCAGTTGCGTCGTGATGCGCGCACGCGAAGCTCCAAGCGCCAGGCGCGTCGCGATTTCACGACGCCTCGCCACAGTACGCGCGAGCAGCACGTTCGCCACGTTCGAGCACGCGACGAGCAATACCATAAGCGCGATCCCGAGGAGGACGACGGCCAGCACGACGGCGCGACTCCCGCCGCCGAACAGGTCCGTAAACCGAAAGACGTTCACGATCGAGGAAGGCCCGGCAAGCCCGCGCATTTGCTTGTCGAGGTCGCGCGTTAGGTTGGTCAGCTCGATCGCGGCGTTAGGCGGGCGCACGCCCTCCCGCAACCGCCCGACGACCCAGTTTCCTTCTGCGGGCCGCGCTAGTGCTGCGCCACCGCGAAGCGGGTCCATGTCGAGCGGCGTCCAGACGTCGTGATACCACGGGAACGCGAACCCTTCCGGCATCACTCCGATGACTTCAGCCGGACGACCATTCACGCGGACCACCAGCCCGATGGCGTCAGGAGCTCCCGAAAGTTGTTCGCGCCACAGCTTATGACTCACGAGCACGACCGCGGCCGCACCCGGGAGCACATCCCGCTCGGTGAATGGACGGCCCATCTCTGGCGCGGTCGCCAAGACGGCAAGCATGGATGGCGTGATGGCCGCGCTGTGCACCGGCGAGGTGCTGGCTCCTTCGACCCCGAGGGTCACGGTTTTCGTCGATACCGCACCGAGCTGCTCAAACGATCGTTGCCGTGCCGACCATGTCACGAAGTCGTCGGCCGTCCTCGCCATCGGTTCGGCGCGCCTGACCATCATGACGCGGTCGCCTCCCTCCACAGGGAGCGTGGGGAGGATGCCACCGTTGATGAGGCTGAACATGAGGGCCGAGAGCCCGATACCGAGCGACAGGGCGATCAGGACCATCGCACTCGCGTTCGGCGTCTTGAGCAGCATGCGGAGGCCGTACCGAATGTCGGTCACGAATTGACTCATGGCCAAGCAAGGCGTCAGGGTTTGAATCGACTATGGACGGCGGAACAGGCACCTTACGCGCGTGAGCGATCACCTCGGCCCAACGGGCGGCCCTCCCCAGAAGTTTCTCTGCAACCCTTGGCGAATGACGGCTCGCGCACCGCCAGTGTCGCCCTTTGCCCGACGATCAGGCTGCGGCAGGCACAGGCACGCC
Source organism: Gemmatimonadaceae bacterium (assembly GCA_044224875.1). GTDB lineage: Bacteria > Gemmatimonadota > Gemmatimonadetes > Gemmatimonadales > Gemmatimonadaceae > JABAQJ01. The sequence continues at coordinate 107,298 of JBGAJQ010000011.1, forward strand.
GAGGTCCGACGCTGAAATCGCGTGCAGCTCCACCTAGTGGCCATCGTGCTTCTAGCCAAGCGCGTGCACTCGGCCGATCTGATCAACCTTCGTGCTGTGGTTAGGCGGCAACTCGACTGCGTTCCCGAATCGCGCGTTGAAGCCGTGACGCCAGCAGGATTTGCCAAAGGGCGTACGTGTATTGCGAGAGGCGCTCGGCGGTTCCCAGCCACGGAGTGGCCTGATCGCGGTCCAATGCCTTGGCATATGAGAAGGCTGGAATGGCGGAGGCGAGCATCAAGACTACAGTCGCCACTGTGTAGATCCGGAAGCGACCCGGAATAGCCGCTATCACAATCGCCAACGTCAAAAGCACGAACGGATTACTGGCCAGGATTAAGTGCATTCGGTCGGTAAATGTCCGTGGCTCGCCGCGCATGTGCATTGGGTAGACAATCCAAATGAGCAGACCAATGAGTGCACTGCCGGCAAATGCGATGGCGAGCGCGCGGAGTAACCGACTGGTGCCTGCCCCAGCCCAAATCCCCAGAGAGAAGGCGAACAAAAGCAGGCTCGATGCACTAAGCGCCATGGCGACCCACAGCCGAGTCGGTGCCCCGATGGCAAAGAGCTCGCTCACCGCTTGGCCGCGATAACTGTAGCCGGGGTAGGCCCAACTGGCGAGAAGGTCCGTACCGACGTATACCAAGGCCGCTGCGGCACCGCAGCTCAAAAGGCGACCGACGCGCGCGGTGGTGACTATCATTGCTCTGGAAGTGGATGCGAGGTTGCCGCCTAACGCCCCAATGTCA
>JBGAJQ010000093.1:0-16959 GCA_044224875.1 Gemmatimonadaceae bacterium
CGTCACGATCACATACATCATGGCCAGAACTTGGCCGATTCCCGTACCACAGTCAGCAAGCGAGACCGCTAGGTCGTCGCGCTCTAGCTTGGGTTCTGTATCCCATACCTTGATGCTTAGCCACGTTGAGTCGACGGGCGGAGTTGTAATGTCCCGGATATGAGGGAAGATGACCGCAATGTGCGAGAGCAGCCGATCGTACCGCGCGCGATTGCTTGAATTGAGGGAATTCAGAGCCTCGGGCAGATTTGATGCGTCCGGCGCCAGCTGCGCGTTCGATCCGAACGATGAGCGTGAAATGTTCAGGCGCTCAGCCCGGAATGCGTAGAGCCGCGACATGAACTCGTTTAGCAGGATCAAGTCGTAAGGGGGGTTCGCACGTGAGCTTGTACCCCTTTCCTCTAAGTTGAGTCCAGCCGGACGAGCAGCATTCTGAACTGCCACATATTGGGCTCCTCCTTCCGAGTCGTCCACAAGGCCGTTTAGATGACCAATCCCCTTCGAGCGGTGAAACGTGAAATCGCCCCCGCAGCGAAGAGCTGCAGCAAAGCGATCAACGTGCGTCTTTGTCTGGCCCTCGTACGGGATATAGAAGACGTCTTGCAACGCGAACAAGGCCTGGAGCTCACCCGGCTCGTACGAAATCGTGAGCGACACCTCGGTGGCTGGGGGTACATCCCCGCGCGCAGGAACAGTAAGTATGCTTCGATGAGGCGATACGCCGGCTCGACCACTAATCGCATCCACGAGAGCTGTCTTGCCCACGTTGTTGGCACCAACAACAACATTCACACCCGGCGCAAATCGGATCTCTCCCGAATCCAAGAAGCGCCGAAAGCTTCGAACGTGCAGCTTCTTCAGGTACATTCTTGGACGGCTCCCGTGCCATTGATGTCCAACTCCAATGCTAGGGTGAGTGGCTTTCGCGACATCTCAACCCCGGCACTCCCGAATGCGCAGTATCCCTTTGTAAGGGACCGCTGTCAATGAGCCAACGCGTTGTGCGTCGCCTCGAGCAGCTCCAATTGAGCGTCGCGGAGCACATGGAGGTCGCAGCGACCTTCCGCGAGTCTACGCCAGTTCATCGCTTCTCACAGGGCGATCTCGCGTTGAGCTGTCCCGCGTGCAGCTCCAACCTGATTCAAGGCCTCAGCCACCAGCCCAATCGATTGTTCGGAGGTATCGCGCTGCGCTGTTCGTGCGGCGCCTGGTCGTGCATTCCGAGCGGGACGCCGTGGTCCGTAACGCCTGAGATGCCAGAAGCAAAATCGATTCATCACCTATATCGCTATTTTGAAAGTCCAGCTTATCGGGACGAGTTTCTGCAAGGCGCTGTGTGGACGACCACCCTCCTTGCCTGCAAAGACCATCCTGATGACGTCCGGGCTGATTCAGGAGAGGGGACACTGTCTTATTCGCACGACCCGATCCGGGGAAGAGCGAGTGATCCACGCGTGCGTGCGGTCGCACGTAGGCTAGGCCTTGAAATCGGTTCTGGCGATGGTCTAGTCGAGTTAAGGGGAAACAGTGCATCGCGGACGTCGGCCGACGCGTGGATGCTTTGTGTGTCCCTTGTGTACTCACCTCGCCTCCTCCAGAAGTTTGGGCGCTACTGTGTCCGAATCGAGCGTCCCGCGACCCTCTTCTTGGCCATGACCGAAGCGATTCAGAGGGAAGTGTCAGTCTCGCGAGGCGGCTACCGGAGAGTCTACTATCGGACTCGTAGCGTCAGGAACCTGGACGACGAGCCAGCTTCCACTACCTTCGTGAAACCTGAGAGCTACGCGGACGAGAGCGAGACGCGGTTCGTCTGGTTCGTAGATCATCGCGAGATCGGTCCGCGTACTTTCAAGACAAAACTGCCCGATGGAGTACTGACACCGGTCCCAGACTTCCATGCCGATGGATGGCCCGGTGGGAAGGCGAGTGTCGGCTCATCGTTTCGCGACGAACATCGAATCTGGCGTGCAGCGCAGAAGCGCAGCCGGAAAGCACGGGGCCGCTAGCGCTACCATCGGCTGACGGATACGACAGGCAAGGGTGACCCGCGAAGTCCGAGTGCGCCGATCCACGGAGGCGTCCACTTGCACCCCCGCCGGCGCATCGTGAAATGCACGCTTGTAATTCACGATACGGCGTGATATGCATGGGACATGCGACGGTACCTTCAGGAGCGCGTCGAGGCCGACCTGGAAGAGAAGATGGTCTTCCTCGGCGGGCCGAGACAGGTCGGAAAGACAACGTTGGCCCGCGAGCTGTTGCGCGATGACGCGGGATACCTGAGCTGGGACATCCCAGCGCACCGCGAGCGCATTCTGCGTCGCGAGCTGCCCGACTCCCCAATCTGGGTCTTCGACGAGCTGCACAAGTACAGACGGTGGAGAAACTTCCTCAAGGGACTCTTCGACGAGTTTCGACACGAGCGACAAATCCTCGTGACCGGCAGCGCGCGACTCGACCTCTATCGCTTCGGTGGAGATTCGTTGCAGGGCCGGTACCACTTCCTCCGGTTGCATCCCTTGAGCGTCGCGGAGCTTGGCATTTCGTCCACTGACGGACTTGAGTCACTCCTTTCGTTGAGCGGATTTCCGGAGCCGTTTCTGCGTGGATCTCAGGCTCGAGCGCGCCGCTGGTCGGTGGAGTATCGCAACCGGCTGATTCGAGAGGAAGTCACCTCCCTCGAATCCGTGCGCGATCTTGGCGCGCTGGAACAGCTGATGCTGGCGCTTCCCGAGCGCGTGGGAAGCCCCCTGTCTCGCAACGCGCTCCGCGAAGATTTGCAGCTTAACCACCAGACGGTCACACGTTGGCTCGACATCTTTGAGAGGCTCTACGCGATCTTTCGCCTTCCACCATTCGGGGCTCCTCGGCTGCGAGCCGTGAAGCAGGAGCAGAAGCACTACCACTACGACTGGAGCCTGGTGCCAGACGAGGGCGCGCGCTTCGAGAACCTCGTGGCCTCGCACCTTCTCAAGTGGGTGCACTATCAGTTCGACACCGAGGGACGCGATCTCGAGCTGAGGTACTTCCGTGACGTTGACGGACGAGAAGTCGATTTCGTAGTTGTGGAGCGCCGACAGCCGGTTCTGATCGTGGAAGCGAAACTTTCGGCCTCCAGTGCGACCCAGTCGCTTCGGTACCTGAAGGCTCGATTCCCCAAGTGTGACGCGTACCAGGTTCATCTGCGCGGCGAGGACGCGCGGGTTACGGACGACGGAATCCGGCTCTGGCCCGCGACGAGATTCCTCTCGACACTTGCATAGCCGCGCAACCGACGCTTCTCCACCGCCACGCCACTCGGCACTTATGTCCTTTCACACGCCACGACGCTCGTACCTGCTCGCGTTCCTGCTTCCTGTAGCCGTCCCTGCTCAGGCTCCCACGCCGGCGCAGATCCGCACGATCGACTCCGTGTTCGCTGCCTATGCCAAGCCAAACACGCCGGGTTGCGCGTTGGCGGTGACGCGCCAGGGACGCATCATCTATGAACACGGCTACGGCCTTGCGTCGATCGAGCAGCAGGTGCCCATCACGCCGGCGACGGTGTTCGACCTGGGATCCGTGTCAAAGCAGTTCACCGCCACCAGCATCCTGATGTTGCAACTGGACGGCAAGTTGTCGCTGGACGACGACGTTCGCCGGTACCTGCCCGAGTTGCCGGACCTTGGCGCGACGGTAACCCTCCGCCACCTGATCACCCACACCAGCGGGTGGCGCGACTACAACGACCTGCTGATCCTGGACGGGTACGACGAGCGCGACCACACCACGGACCGGGATGCCTGGACCTCACTGCAGCGGCAACGCGCCCTGAACTTCCCGCCAGGGTCAACGTACCGGTACAGCAACACCGGTTTCTTCCTACTCGGCGAGGTCGTGCGGCGGGTGTCCGGCAAGACGCTGGCGCAGTTCGCCCAGGAACGCATCTTCGTGCCTCTCGGCATGACATCCACCCGCTACCTGGACGACACCAGACAGATCGTGCCGCACCGCGCCACTGCCTACGCGCCAGAGGGAAACGGCTATGTGGTCGAGATGTCCGATTGGGACCAGGTGGGGGACGGTGCGGTGCAGTCGAACGTGCGCGACCTCGCTCGCTGGGAGGCGAACCTAACGACCGGCACGGTCGGCGGCGCGCGGCTGCTGGCCTTGCTCATGACCAATGGCCGGCTCAATGACGGCCGAGAGATCGCCTACACGGCCGGCCTGAACCGGATGCGTGTGCGCGGTGTTGAGCGGGTGAGCCACAGCGGCGCCTGGGCGGGATACCGCGCGGCGATCACGCACTACCCGCAGGAGCAGGTGGGGGTTCTCGTCACCTGCAACCGGGCGGATGCCGCCACCACGACGTTAAGCGCGGGAGTCGCGGCGACGTTCGTCAAGTTCACACCCCCCGCACCCATCCGCGTCATGCCGGGTCCAAAACCGCAGGGGCTCTACGTAAGCGAGGCGTCGGGCGGGAGACTCCGGTTGTCGGCGCACGGCGACACGCTCGTCCTGGGCGGCGGTGCAGGCGCCACACGGTTGTCCGAGGCAACCAGTGGTACGTGGGTGAACACCACCGGAACCTTCGAGCTGTCGGGGACCGGCGACCGCGTCATCACGAACGTCGCCGGCGACGTGCCGGACACACTCGTGCGGGTTGAGACGACGCCGGCGCCGAGTGCGGGGGATCTGGCGCAGTACGTCGGCCGCTATGTGAGTCCAGAGATTGGTGTTCCGTACGAGTTCATGGTGCGAGGGGACACTTTGGTGCTACGGCTTCCGCGTGGCAATGACATGCCGTTGGAGTTCGCGTACCGGGATGCGTTCGATACAAATGCGCTGCCTACGCTGCGTTTCGTTCGCGACGCGGGTGGCCGTGTGGTGGCCGTCAGCTTCACGGGTCGCGGCGTGCACGACCTGCGGCTGGCGCGCCTCCCCTGACCCGAGGACATTGCGCCCGGCCCTAGCTCCGGGCGTCACACACGGGAATCCCCGGTGTGCGCGACGCATAGCCCACAATCCCCCGATCGCAGGTCATGAGCGACGCGCCAAGTATCTGGGCGTGAGCGAGGAGAATGCGATCGGCTGGGTCACCATGCGGATTGCCTGGTAGCCGTGTGCTGTAGATGAGGACATCGCGCGTCACGGGCACCGACGAGATGCCCGGCGCCTGCGCCGCACGATCCAGCCAGATGGCGACGTCTGATGCAAGCTGCAACCGACCCTTGCTCACGAGCATCGCCAGCTCCCAGTACGAGAAGTCGCTCACGAACAGACGTCGCGCCGCTGCGGCGTGCTGGATGAGGGTGCGTGCCTCATCGGCCATGGCTCCCGCGGTGCCATCGAGTGTCCACAGCCACACATGCGTATCGAGCAGGAGCGGAGTCTCGCGCGTGGGTGACGCTGCGGCGCGCCACATGGCCGGAAGCCCCATGTACGCGGGCGTCGGTTCGCGCACCGTCCGCCTCGAAACCGACCGTTGCGTCGCTCCCGCCGGGCGGGACGCCGTTCGCTTCGAAGCCACGTCAGCGCGGCCGACGCATCGCGAAGGGGTCACTGGCTGAGACAGCCCATTCGGCGTCGTCAGGCGCAACAATGTCACCGTGTCGCACGACGCTCCCGGCAAGGAAGCCCCAGGGAGACTCGGGTTGCGAGTCCACCGCCGACACGCGAACGACCGGTCGCCCGTGCTTCGTCACGACAATTTCCGTCCCGGTCCGCGCGATATCGTCCATGAGTTCCAGGCAGGTGGCCTTGAACTCGCTCGCTGAGATCGCTGGTATTGAACTCCTACGCTCGTGCCGTGCTGATCGAGGCGACATGACCAGTCCCATCAAAGTGGTCATATTAATATGACCATGGGCGTTTCCATCTGCAAGGACCGCAAAGAACGGGCAGATTCGCGACGCTACCCGGGAGGTCGTACGTCGATCAGCCTCGCCTCAGCTAGAGGCACGATTTGGGCATCCAACTTCTCGATCAAGTCCTCAAGGCCTTCGTAGCGAATTGTCGGCGTCACCATGTTACGCAGGTCCTTCAAACTCTCGAAGGTGGCGAATTCCTTGCCGGTCCTCACGATGATCGGGACAATCGGCACAGTTCGGAACCGCGGGGCGATGGCTTCGAGTTCCTGAGGTATGCTTTTGGGCTCGCTCAGATCGGCGATGACGAAGCGCGAAAGTGCCGCGAAGCCGACGATGGACTCAACGAGAGTACGTTGCTTTGGCTTCGAGAACACGAAGATTTGCGGTTCGTACTTGCCCTTGAATTTCTCGTTCTTCTGCAGGTGCGTCGCGATTGCCTCGAGCACCGCGCGCCGGCGGGGAGTGAAGCGTCCAAGGATGAGCACGCGGTGATCGGCTAGGTGAGACATGATCTCGCCGAAGTTGAGGCCATCCATCTCACGCGCCATAGCCAGCGAGCGTGCGATGTTCACGGCGTGAGCTCTACGTACGGTCAGCTGTTTTTGCTTGATCCCAGACGTGGCACGCCGTGGGAACAGTGCGGCAGCGGGACACGCCATGTGAACCATGTAAAGACCCCAGTCAAACAGGTCGTGCTCCGCGCCCCACGCCATGACGTGCAGGCGCGCACGAGAGACCGCTTCATCCAGCGACAACCCAACGGCAAGGGACTCGTAAAGCTTCGCGCAGAATTCGATGGTGCTGACTGAGGCGACGGCGCCATTTACGCCGATGACAACCGGCACTCCGGCGTTGAGCAGCGGCTTTACCGCGGCCTAGTACCCACCGTTGCAGGCACTCAGGACGGCGAGCCGAGTCCCCGAGGCACCGAGCATGGGGCCGAGTTCATCGAGGTAGATGACGTCGTCTTCGGTGATGCCCCGTCGGGTCGGCAGCTCCCGGAGAAGATAGGCACGTCCGTTCTTGTCGAAATCCGCGTGACCCGCGTAGTGGAAGATCGCCGCGTCTCTCATGGACGTCACGCTGAATCGCTTCTTGTCATGCGCTTCCGTGAAGTCCGGGCGTATGTACGCCTTCACGGGCGCCAGCGCCTCCACCAGCAGCTGGAATTCCGTGCCGACCTCCCACGTGTCCCATTTCCCGTCCCACAGCGTACCAACGAATGCCATCCGCGTTCTGCCAGTAATTTCTCCGAGTTCAACACTCGTGTCGGCGATCTGCCGCACGAGTGAGATAGATGGGTCCAGCAGCAAGAAGCTAGACAAAAGCCCTTCGCCAGTGGATTCGCTGTCGGGGCGCAGCGTGTATTCCCACGGCATGTCGAGCAGCGATGGGTCCATTGATAGCCGAATGCGAAGTCCAGAACGGCCCGCTACAGAGGCCAGGCTATTCGCGAACAGACGGAAGACCTCCGGCGGGAACAGGACGCGGGCGAGTCGCTCGCCGATCTCTGCTGCCCCCTCGCGGTTGAGCAGCATCATTCCCGTCTGGATTTGACCATCACGCAACTCGCCGCGGAATCGCGCGTGCAAGGCAGCGCACTCCTTTTCCGAAAATAGAGCGGGGACTAGCGCATCGAGTCTGCCGGCCGGTGAGGCATCTACGCCTACTCCAACCCTGCGAGAATCCAACCGTCTGGCGACGATAACGAAGTCGCGATAGCTGGCCCGCGGGGCTTGTTCCGATTCCTGTGGCGAGCGTCCGCCCTTGCGCATGGTGCACCTCGTCTCGTCTGACATGCGGTGGACCGCCGTGGGTCCGCAACGGACGGCGATCGAGCTCGCATGAGCCGTCGGTTCTGTCCATACTTGTACATATGAAGACGTCACGCAACCGCGACCATCAGCTCGCCGGGGCCCGCCAGCTGCCGCGCAGAGCCCCCCTTCGCACCGCCCTCGCCCTGCTCGCCCTCCTCGCCTGCTCGAAGGGAGCGGGAAATTCCGACGCGTCAGCACCCAAGACCAACGAGATCCTCTGGGACACCTGGGGCGTGCCGCACATCTACGCCACCGACGACGCCCACGCCTTCAAAGGGTACGGGTACGCGCAGGCGCAGGCGCACGGCAACCTGCTCATGAAGCTCTACGCCGAGTCGCGCGGACGCTCGGCGGAGTACTGGGGTGAGAAGTCGATCGCCACCGATCGCTTCGTGCGCACCATGGGCATCCCCAAGCGCGCCGACGAGTGGTACGGCAAGCTCCCGCCCGACATGAAGGTGAACCTGGACGCCTTCGCCGACGGCATCAACCAGTACGCGAAGGAGCACCCGGAGGCGATTCCCGACTCGCTCAAGGTCGTCCTCCCCATCACGCCGCAGGATGTGCTCGCCCATGGCCAGCGTGTGGTGAACTTCCTCTTCATGTTCTTCGATCAGGTTGAACTCCCGCCGACGCTGAACAACAACGCGCAGCCCGGCTCCAACATGTGGGCCGTGTCCGCCAAGCGGTCGGCATCTGGGCACCCGCTGTTGTTAGGCAATCCGCACCTGCCCTGGAACGACCTGTATCTGTTCTTCGAGGCGAACGTCGTCACCCCGGGGCGTAACTTCTACGGCGTTACCCTCGTGGGCTTTCCCGCGCCGGCCCGATCATGCGGGTGGCCGGACACGGTGAACACCCGCGACGGCGTGGACGCTCAAGGTAAGCTCGTACCGAGCGAAGGGCGATCATGGATAAGGCCGATGGCGGCGGGCGACCACGCGTACCGAGCTTCACCGTGAAGACGTTGATGCGGCATCGCGCGCGTCGATACGCTCACAGTGAAGGAATCGGTGCAAGGCCCAGTGATTGAGCTGCCGGGGAAGGGCGCGGTCGCTATTCGAGTCGCCGGCACCGATGACCCGGGGATGTTCGAGCAGTGGTGGAAGATGGGTGGGGCGAAATCGATGGCCGAGTTCGAGGGCATCGCGCGTGGCATGCACGTGCCGTATTTCAACATCATGGCCGCGAGTGGTGACGGTCACACGTACTACTTCTTCGGCGGCAAGACGCCCAGACGTCCTGGCGGGAGCTTCGAGCGCTGGAGCGCGCCGGTGGCCGGCGATTCGTCGGCGTTGGTCTGGAAGGAGTACCTGTCGTACGACGAGCTGCCGCACCTGCTCGATCCAGCGAGTGGTTGGCTGCAGAATGCCAACGATCCGCCGTGGACCGTGAGCTGGCCGCTCCCCTTCAAGCCCGACTCCTTCGCCCCCTATGTGGCGCCGCGCGACATGGCCTTCCGCCCGCAGCGCTCGGCCACCATGCTGCTGTCGGATTCGAACATCACGCTGGACGAGCTCGTGCAGTTCAAACACGACACGCACATGCTCCTCGCCGATCGCCTCCTTCCTGAATTGCTCACCGATGCGCGCGCCAACGGCGATGCCGACGCCAAGAAGGCCGCCGACGTCCTGGAGAAGTGGGATCGACAGGCCAACGCCGATTCGCGCGGCGCCGTGCTCTTTGTGCAATGGGCGGTGGCCATGTATCAGGCGACCAAGGGCAACCCGTTCGCGCATCCCTGGCGTCTGGACTCGGCAATCACCACGCCGAGTGGCATCGCCAGTGCAAGTCTGGCAGCGAAGGCGTTAGGCGAGGCGGCCAGACAGACGGTGAAGGCGCATGGTTCCCTCGACGTGCCCTACGGCGACGTGTACCGCCTGCGCTTCGCCGGAAAGGACCTTCCCGGCAACGGCGGTCCGGGTGATCCGCTGGGGATCTTCCGCGTGGCGTACTACGCCCCTGACAAGGACGGGAAGTCGCACATTGTAGCTGGCGACACGTACTACCAGGCGGTCGAGTTTTCGGACCCGGTCAAGGCGAAGGTACTAATCGCTTACGGGAACGCGTCGCAGCCGGGGTCAAAGCACGCTGGTGACCAGCTCGAACTATTTGCGAGGAAGGAGATGCGGGAGGCGTGGCGGACGCGGGGGGAGGTGGAGAAGCATGTGGAGGGGAGGGTGAGTATCCCGTGAGGAGGGAGCCACACCGCTCGTTTGGGAGCGGTGCGGCCCCTGGTACCGCCATGAGGGCATCAGAAGCGGGCCTCCGCGTCAGAAACTCGCGTCACGACGTCCCACTCACGCGACTTTCGATTTCTTGCTGCTTGAGGCGCGATCGCTCGGCGCTAGCTTTCAGCGCATGAATCGGGTTGCCCTCGTATTGCAGACGCCTGCCGTAGCGCTCTCCGCCTTCGAACATCCCGCGGGAACCACGCACACGGACCCGGACTCGGAGGTCGCGGCGCGCGACTCCATCAATTTCGTCGAAGGCGGAACGTTCGACGTGCACATGGCAAAGCGACGCTGGCAGATCGATGCCACCCATCTCTTTGTCGCGGAGCGAGGCATGGAGTTCACGTGCACTCACGATTGCGAGTCGCCGACGGATCGCTGCCTCTGCGTGACGTTCGAGGAGGGGGCGGTGGAGGATTTGAGGCAGGCAGACATTCCTCGGTTGCGTCCCCCAGTGGTTGAGCTGTCGGCGAGGCACCACTACCTGCGGCATCGCTTGCGCACGTGCGGCGCTGGCCATGAGATGCGGCTGGAATTGCTGGCGGCCGCCCTCTACGAGTCGCTGGCAGTCCACGAAGCGCCGTTGCGCGTTCCGGCGCACGAGCGCGTCACGCCGCTGATGCGCCAGGTTGACCGTGCCGTGGAGTTGATGGAGTCCGACTACGGTCGCGCGCTCACGCTCCGCGACATCGCGTCCGCCGCCGGCATGAGCCCGTTTCACTTTGCACGCGTTTTCCGTGCGATGGTGGGGGTGCCACCGCATCGCTACCTGACCGCGATTCGGCTGCGTCATGCCGCGCAGATGATCGGTGCGGGGGCTGGGGTGACGCACACGTGCTACGAGGTCGGCTTCGGCTCGTTGAGTCACTTCGTGACTGCGTTCAAGAAACGGTTCGGGATCAACCCCGGGGAGGCGAAGGGCGGCGCCCCCTGTCCTACGTTGCGCTCGTCCCTCCGCGCCCCGCTCTGGTCGGTGCAGCGAGTCTGACCTAACGAGGAACGGCCGTCCCGCCAAGAGAGCAAGAAACCGGAAGCGTCTGCCACGGGACGCGAGATAGCTTCACTCCGCGTCAGCCGCATCTCCCTGTCGGCTGCGACTGGACTTTCTTCGGAGTGAACGACCACATGCGCGATGTACTCCTGGCCCGCTGGTCTGAGCTGGCGGACAAGATCGTGACCCTTGCCGACGCGCTTCCGGATGCGCAGTACGGCTATCGCCCCGCGGCCGACGTCCGTTCCTTTGCCGATCAACTGCGTCATGTCGCCTTCTGGAACCAATACGCCGGAAAGACGCTCCGTCACGAGGCAGCCGATGGAGCGGCAAACGAACTGGCGCCCAAGAGCTATCCAACCAAAGCCAAGATCCTGGCGGCGTTGCGTCAGTCCTTCGACGAAGTCACGTCACGGTTGAAGGAGGGAAAGGCCCCGCTGGAGCATGGCGAGATCGACACGCTAGTCTCCTTCATCGAGCACAACGGCGAGCACTATGGCCAACTCGTGCTGTACCTTCGGCTGAACGGAATCGTCCCGCCGGCCTCACGATAGCAGAAGGATGAGCGCCGGATCGATGGGCAGATCCGGCGCTCCGCGGTTAGGCATCGGCATACACACCGCCAACTTGCTCCAGGACGGAACCACCCATTCGATCTATTTCGTGGCGTTGGTGAACTCGATCAGGTGTCCAATGTCGAGCGAGTTGAAGACGATCGATTGGTCGTTCGCCGTGCAGTTGGTCGGGGGAAACGTCCTGTTTCCCGGTCCAACCTGTGAGTTGAGGCACGACACAGCGTATCCCGCGGGCGGCTTTGCCATAATGCGCACCCGCGACAACGCATCGAGTGGATTGAACCAGACATCGGTGCAGCCGCCGCTCGGTAGGTCGACCGAGTACTCGTCCTTGGTGAGCCATGTCGAGCCACCTTTGATGTCGGCGATTACCCGAAAGCGAGTGGACGGCGCGCCGAGGGCGCTGCGGTTGCAAAGCTCGACGTACGCTTTGTCTGCCGCGCCGGTGTGCGGTCCGAAGGGAGGCGGGCGGTGAGGGCGTGGCACGACGGGGAGCCGGCCGAAGGCAACGCCGAATGGGTTGCTGTTCACCGGAATGATCGACTCCACCGTGTTGGAGGCCGTGTTGACCACTGCCACGCGTTGCGAGGAGCCGACTGTCACGTACGCCGTCGCCTCGCCCGGCGTCATGGCGATGGCGCGCGGGCCCTCGCGGATCGGGATCGTCGCAATTCGTTTGAAGCCGTCGAGTCGGTCAAAGACGGCGACGAGTCCCGAGTCGGGCACCGTGACATACGCCAGGTTGCCGTTAGGCGAGAAGGTCAGATCGTAGGGGCACCCGCCGCCAATGTTCGCATCGAACCAGCGTGCGTTGTTGATGGTCTTGATGAGGGACACCGAACCAGAGACGCAGTTCGCGACTCCCACCCAGGCGCCACCCGACGTGACAGCGACACCGATCGGATGGATGCCGACACCGATCGTGGCAATGATGCTTCGAGAGGATGTCGAGATCACCGATGTGGTGTTGTCGCCAGTGTTCGTGACGTAGGCCGCCGCCCCATTTGGCGTGAACGCGACCTTCCATGGTCCGTTGCCGACCGGGATGACGTCGACCACGCTATTCGACGTCGTCTCGAAGACCGTGACCGTAGCATCGGACTGCGCCGTGACATACGCAAAGGCGCCGTCAGGCTGAACGGCGATCCCATAGGGATGCCGTCCGACTCGAATGGTGGCCTCGACCGCATTGGTCGCCGTATTGATCACCGACACGGAGTGATCGCCGATACTCACGGCGTACGCGAACGCTCCATCGGGGCGAACGGCAACGCCCATAGGTGCGCGGCCAACCGGGATAGTCGCCACGACGGCACGGGTCGCCGTGTTGATCAGCGAGACGTTGTCGCTGCCGATATTGGTCACGTACGCGTACACCCCGGTCGTCGCCGGCGCGGCGAAGTCGGCGTCGATTGCCGCCGTGGCCGGAGCGACGACGGGCGCCGTGTTGTCCGTGCAGGCACTCACGGCGAACGCGGTCGTCATGCCAACGGCGATTGCTACAAGGGATTCGTGAAAGGGTCGCATGGACACACTCTCCCGCCACCGATAGTCCGGCGATGTGCGGATGGCCAGCACACAACGCACGTCTCGCGTCGACTGGCGGGGCTCGATGTGCTGCGGGACCCAGCCGTCCGACGCGTGCCCGCTCTGGGGAGCGGAGGAAACATGCTGCCGTTGCCGGCCACGCGCGGTCAGCCGGCCCCGCACGCTACGTCCGCCAATCTCCTTATCGTCCACGAACCGCTCGTCGCTCGACGGCGGCGATCGTCGGGTCGGGTATTCGAGGCCGCTCACGCTGCCCGCCCACGACCGCATGCGCCCGACGCGGGCGCGGATGCGGGCTGACAGGAATGCGTCATGGCCGACGCATGACGCACGATTGCAAGTCGTTAGGCCCGGACACCCACCGGCCTGACGTACCACAGCGGCCAGCACGGGAACATGGGCGTTCTACGTCACCGCCTGCATCGGGAATTGAGACGCTGGCAGCGGGCGTCGAGAAGGCGGTGCGAGTCGTCGGCAAGCTCGCGGCGGGCGTCGTGATCGCGGTGTGAGTCGCTGGCCCGCTGGGCGGAGGCTCGGCAATCTCGCGTGCATCGATCGGTACGCGTCGTCGGACGGCCCGCACGCTGGCGGCGGCGACGCCGTCGGCGCGCAGGTCAGCCGCAGCACCGCCGGCGTTCGGCGGCACCCTGTCGTCGGGTCGCATGCCGCGTCCGTGGGACGTCTCTCAGCCGCAACCAGGCGGTGCGCGAGTCACGGCACTCGCTCGCACGGTGAAAGCGATCATTGCGCACGTGCAGAAAGGAGCTCGCACGTGTGCGAAGACGACTTCGCCGTCTGCACTACGGTGATGGGCGTAGCTACAATGGGGTCGTTAGGCTTGAGGAGGTGCTTGTTCGCACCTGCAGTATTGTCGGACTCGACGTCGTTTTGGCTAAGGTGCCCCACGGGTGGTGCCGCGATGCGGTTCGTCGCGTTCACTACGCAGCGCGCGGTGAATGATCGGATTCTCGATCGCGTGGGCCTCCCCGCGAGAGGGGGCGCGGGCTGCCCCGGGGGCCCGCGCGCGCCGCCGAGGGCCAAGCCGCTCGTTCGCGCCAGCGCCCGCCGTCCCAAGCGCGCTCAGCTCGCTCGTCCCTCGCTCACACGACCCCGGCGCCCGTAGCCGCAGCGTCTCACGCCTTCCGGATAGCGCTGCGTGGCGCCGCGCGAAGTCGCGCGGTGTCCTCGGAGAGTCCTATCCCCATACGTTGAACCTGAGAGGAACGCCGCCGGGTCTGCACATAGGCTCGGCGGCGTTCGCCTCTTCGGCTACGGCGAGACGCTGATGTTCACGACATTGGTTGGAACGGCTTCGGCCGGATCGCTCGCGATCTTGCACGTATAGGGAGCTGGAGTCGCGCCGACGATAGCGACCGAGCCTGTATTGAACATGCCTGCGCGATTGGTTGTGGTGCTGCGAGCGCCCCACGCGCGCACATCCGCTGCCGGAAGCACGACGCCGACCTGACACGTTCCCGCGTTTTGGTAGTTTCCGCCAAACTTCGGCGAGATCACGCTCATCGCCGCCGTGTTGCTGTTCGCCACGTCGGTCAACGCCGTTGTCGAACCGCCTTCCACGGAAATACCTGTGTTGAACGTGAATCCAGGCGGCAGGGCATGCATGTTGTTCTGTATGACCGGGCGCATCAAGGAGGCGCTGACCGTGTTCGACGACGTCATCCCAACGCCAGCGGCGATCGCGATGCCGACGCCGCCATCACTCAGTGTGTCATCGGTCGAGACGAGTGAGATGGTCGAGCCTACCGTCACGTTGTTGCCAGCAAAGATGCCCTGCCTGTTGTGACTCAGGTTGTTCCGCTCCAGTGTCGCGACGATGACCGCTCCGTTGGCTCCATTCTGATTCACGAATCGGATGCCCGCTCCTGCATTGACGAGGTTGTCGTGCAGGTGTGAGTCGCGCACCGCTATGACCATGATACGACCTGCTTGAGCGCTACCGGCATTGCGCGCATCGAGTCCGCGACGGTTGCCGTACGAATCGACATGCGACAGCGTGATATTGGGCGGATAGATTGAGGTCAGGTCCGTCTCAATCGCGGCGACGCCCGCCGAGTTTCGAACCGTGAGCCATTCCAGCGTTTGCGTACCTCGACCCAGGCGGATCGCCCCAGTCGTTGCGGCCCCCGTGTTGTTCGGGTCGAACGAAGGCCCAGGGAGGGCGGACGCATCGATGATGACGGCCGTTGGGTTGTTCTGCACGCCGCGAATGGACATCCCGTTTTGCGGCTCGAGGCGACCGGCGTTAGGCTTGCTGGGATTGAGAGAATAGGTCCCCGCCGTCAATTGCAGAGTGGCGCCGGCGAAGTTGGGATCGTTGACGTACTTGTACAGCGTGTCGATGTTGGAAATGGTTACGACCACTCCAGATACGACGCTGTTGGCAATTGTCGGCGTGCCCATGGGGATTCCGGCCGGGGCGGTAGGTTCACGACTACAAGCGGCGAGAAGTGCCGTGACCAGGGGTACCGCCCACGTGGTGCGTCGAATGATGCGCATGAGATTCTCCGGAGAGAGAGTGATCGACGCGCCCGGTCCGTGGGGGGCTGTGGAGCCCCGCTGGGAGATCGCGAATCGCGCCGCACCCAAGCGCGCGTCTAGTGATCAGAGCCTAACGCGGAGGTGTCTCCTAGCTATCTCGCAGAACATGTCAGGCAAGGACACGGCGCGGAGACGGTGGCCGGGGAGCATGTGACGAACAAGGGACGCAGGAGTGACGTGAGAAGGGGGGCCAATTTTGATGGCGGTCCCAAGCGTGTGAAGGCCGTGCGGAGGTGGAGAAGCACGTGGAGGGGAGGGTGGAGCGTGCCCTGAGGAGGGATCGCCCTCAGTGAGCGGTGCACTGCGCCGGGTGTGCAGCACTCGACCTGTTTTGGTCGCGAATCAATGGTTGTCGACGCCTCGCGTCCTCGGCGCCTCGCGAGGTCGATCGTCGATATGTGCGGTGCATCCGTCGAAGTGATCGTTTCTCGGCTCAAACGTCCTTCTTCCCGGCGGGCGACTCAACGGTGAAGTTCAAAGCGTCGTGCCCTGAGTGCCAAGGATGAAGAACTCGTTCAAAGGCTGCGTGTGGAGCGGGTGCAACTGAGCCGCGACATCAGTCGCAAGGCGGCGGCGTTACTCGGCGCAGCAGCGTTACTCGTGTTCACGACAGCCCCCGCCCGCGCCCAAATCCTGATCGTCACCGTTGCGGACGCGATCAGCTCGAAGCCGATCAAGGGCGCGGAAGTGCGTGTGCTTGACGAGGCTGATTCGGTGATCGCGCAGGGCAGGGCGGGCGGCGCAGGCGAGGTTCGTCTGGCTCTCATTGCCAAAGCCGACAGCATCAAACGGACCGCGACCCTCACCGTTCGCGCGCTGGGGTTTTCGCCGGCTTCGCAGCGCCTCGAACTGGACGGGTCGGACCGCGTGAAACTTCAGGTGGCGCTTTCGCCAGCCGCAACCGTGTTATCTGAAGTGCGGATCACCGAGCGACGCAGCCTGACACCATGGCTCAAGGAGTTCGAGGAACGCCGGTCGCGCCTCAATGGGTTCTTCATGGATCGGGAGGAGATCGATCGGCGAGGTGATACGCGTCTCTCCGACCTTCTTCGGGCAGCCCCCGGCCTCACGATCATTCCATACGAGGGCCGATACATCGTCGCATCGGAGCGCGCCGCGCCGAGGCTGGACGGTGGCGCGTGCCACATCTCCTACTACATGGATGGCACGCCGATGCCGCTCGATTCCCTGGCCGGGATCGATGTCGCGCTTTCGGTGAACGAGATTGAAGCCGTCGAGGTGTACACGGGGGGCTCGCGGGTGCCAGCCCGATTCAACCAATCGAATGCGCGGTGCGGAGTGATCGCGTTCTGGAGTCGAGCGGCGAAGACGAGGGATTGAGGTCGCACACGCTCGCGACAACCACGGCGCGGGAGAGTCTTCGCC